>JBLIDT010000016.1:0-62968 GCA_047632755.1 Cryomorphaceae bacterium | reverse complement strand
CTGCTTTTTCATCTTCTCCTACCACCCCGTCTCCAGCATAAGCAGCAGCTAGAGATATCCATACTGGTGAGTCTAAAAGTTGACTAAATTCTTCAGGAGTAAGATTTTGAAAGGCTTTCTTAATTTCAATCATTGTAAATATTTCTGGCGTCACAAAGCTAAATACTTCTATTTGATCCTACCAATTGTATTGACGCTTAATATTCCAAATATTTTGGCAGAAGGCTTAATCCAATATTAGAAATAATTAGACCTTGCATCTACGGCTGAATTAACTTAATATTACGATTCTTAAAATCAAGTGTTTATTGTGTTGAAAAGATGTTTGTGTTTAAGATTTCACTTTTGAACATTTATTTAAAGCCTCATTAAAGAGCAAAACCCACCATTTATGAAAACATTTAGACGATTACTGTTTGTTTGCATCGCCTTATTTGCGACAAGCGCACTAATGGCTCAGGAAGCCATAAAGAAGAACATTCAAAAATACCAGCAGTCGGGCAAGGTCTTTGAAAAAATGACACCTTTTAAAGCGGTTACAGCGAAAGGTACCGAATCACTTAGAAGTTTGGGTGTAAATGAGTCAGCACTGCTAGACGGAACAGCATTTTTCCTCAATGAAGAGACCGCTAAATCTTTAAAATCCGATTTATCGAGTTTTATAAAGATGGAACTTCCTGCGAATGATGCACCTATTGAAGTGCTGCTTTACGAGCAGAGTATATTCACAGATGATGCGACAATAAAAAGCAGTGAAGCTCCTGATGTAAGCCTTCCCTTGCCAGATGTTAAATTTTACAGAGGTATTGTAGTAGGTCAAGAACATTCGCTTGTCGCATTGACCATTTCCAATGATGAAATTAACGGGTTGGTAACATATGACTCCCAAACGTATGTGCTTGGAAAAATCAAAGAATCTAAGACCAATGCGCACATATGGTACAGAGATCAAGACTTACTTTTAGATGAACCATTTTCTTGTGAAGCCCTTGTTTCAGAAGAGCATGATGATTCTCCAAAAGTTGAAACCTTCGGAACTGCAAAAACAACTCAATGCGTAAGAATGCGTCTTGAATTGGACAATGACTTCGTTGCTGATTTTGGAGGAGCAGCAGGAGCTACCAACTACATTACAGCTCTTTTCAATCAAGTATTGGTGCTTTTCGCAAATGATGACATTGATGTTATCGTTTCTGAAATATTTTCTTGGGAAGGCAGCAGCCCTTATTCAGGAGACATTGCAAATAGACTTTTCCAAATGTCTAATAACTCTCCAAATGCTGACTTAACTCAGTTGATCTCATCACAAGGTGGCGGAGGTATTGCTTTCCTCTCAGGATTGTGCTCAGTTAATAGTGGCGTGAGTGTTTCAGGTATTTTCGGATTCTTTAACAACGTGCCAAGTTATTCGTGGGATGTAAATGTAACGACCCATGAAATTGGTCACAACCTTTCATCTGCACATACTCATGCTTGTGCTTGGAATGGAAACAATACAGCAATCGACGGATGTGGACCTGCTGCAGGTTATTCTGAAGGCTGCAGTGCGGCTGTCCCTTCTGGAGGAGGTACTATTATGAGCTACTGCCATTTATTGGGTACTGGGATGAACTTTAGTTTAGGCTTTGGACCTCAACCAACTACCAGAATTACAAATTACATCAACTCAAGATCATGTCTTGGCACAAGCTGCGTTACCGCGCCTCCGGTAGAATGTACCGATGAAAGTTTGACATTAACGATCAACTTAGATCAATATCCAACTGAAACAACTTGGCAAATAAACAGTGGCGCTGCAATTGTATCCTCTGGTGGACCTTACGGTGGCGCTTTTACTACGGTAGTTGAAGATATTTGTTTACCAGCAGACTGCTACACGATTACCTTCTTTGATTCTTTCGGTGATGGCATTTGCTGTGGATTTGGAGCTGGAAGTTACTCTTTGACTGACGATTTAGGAACAGTTTTAGCGTCAGGTGGAGAATTCTTGACCGAAGAGACATCGTCATTTTGTTTGACTGATCCCGCAGCTTGCGACTTTGTCAACTTCAACGAATATTCTGTGACCTCCTACATTCCTTCTAGAGACAATGGAAACTGGGCAATTCAAGAAGGTGGAACAGCCATTTTCTTGGAAGACAATTCCTTGAAATACATTCCGATTAACTATAACGTAACGGCAACTACTAACTTGTCGTTTGAGTTTAGAAGCACAGACCAGGGATCAATCCATGCCATTGCCATGGAAACAGATGCGAATCTTACACTTCAACGTCTATTCCAACTACATGGTGGATTGAACAACAACAATGTAATTTCTGACTTCAACAACTATTCAGGGTCTGCATATCAATCTTACGTGATCAATATTGGAAGCTACTACACTGGAAACAACTTGGATCTAGTTGTCCTTTCTGCCAACGTTAACCAATCTCCAGGTAATAATTCCTATTTCCGAAATATCAGGTTGTACGAAGGCGATGCTTGTGGAAGCGCATCATCTCCTCAGGGTTTATTTGCAGAGTCAACTGACGGAAATTTTGTTTTATTCCCTAACCCTACTAGGGGCAATATAGAGTTAACATCTATGACTGGTTTAGACATCCAGACTGTTCAAATTTTTAGCATCACAGGTGCTCTAATTGATCAGGTCGTTGTCAATGGGCCGAGAGCCTTGATGGATTTCTCTGACAAGTCTCAGGGTATCTATTTGATAACATGGACAGACGCTAACGGTCAGAACCATCAAGAAAGATTGGTAAAGACACAGTAGGTTTTTCTCTTTAAAAAACTAAAGCCGGATTTTAATCCGGCTTTTTTTGTGCCCAAATAATTCCTCTCTGATTCATTAACTTTGCGGCAAATTTCGAAGCTTAAACCACCTTACATGAAAAATCATTCAGTTAAAGTTTATCCATCTAAAGCGAACCTTCCAAAAGAAGAGCAACTGGCCTATAAACTGGCTAAAATGGTTACAGATGACGTAACCATTAGCGCTGAAGTTGAGGATATGGTCATCAACCGAATCATCGATAACGCTTCAGTAGCTATCGCCTCGGTTAATCGAACACCAGTGGTGAATGCAAGGGCTCAAGCTCTAAGTCATAAACGAACTGATAAAGGCGCCAATATCTTTGGAATGCCTAGAGATTTCAAGGTACACGCAGAATGGGCTGCTTGGGCCAATTGTGTCGCCGTAAGAGAATTGGATTACCACGATACTTTTCTTGCTGCAGATTATTCTCATCCAGGGGATAGCATTCCAGCGGTAATTGCAGTTGCGCAGCAAATGGGAAAAAACGGAAAAGACGTCCTTAGGGGAATTGTTGCCGCGTACGAAGTGCACGTTAATTTGGTGAAAGCAATTTGCCTACACGAGCACAAGATTGACCATGTTGCTCATTTATGTCCTGCTCAAGCTGCTGGTATTTGCGCCCTTTTAGGATTGGATACAGAAACTACTTATCAAGCCATCCAGCAAGCACTGCACGTTTCAGTATCGACACGTCAAAGCCGTAAAGGAGAAATCTCAAGTTGGAAAGCATACGTTCCCGGTCATGGCGCAAAACTCGCTATCGAAGCAGTGGACAGAGCCATGCGTGGCGAAAAGAGCCCCTCACCTATATACGAAGGAGAAGACAGTGTGATCGCATGGGTACTTGATGGTCCCGATGCGAATTACACCATTCCACTTCCTGAAAGTGGTGAGGAGAAAAGAGCGATTCTCGAGACTTATACCAAAGAGCATTCAGCTGAGTATCAATCGCAGGCATTGATCGATCTGGCTGCTAGAATGAAGGAAAAAATCCAAGACTTTTCGGATATTGAAAGCATCCTAATCGAAACTTCACACCACACCCATTACGTAATTGGAACGGGGTCAAACGACCCTCAAAAATTAGATCCTCACGCTACTCGAGAGACACTTGATCACAGCATCATGTACATCTTTGCAGTAGCGCTTGAAGATGGTGCTTGGCATCACGAACTTTCGTATGCTCCTTCACGAGCGCAGAGACCCGAGACCATCGAACTTTGGAAGAAAATATCGACCGTTGAAAAAGAAAAATGGACTACGCTCTACCACGATACTGACCCCGACAAAAAAGCTTTTGGCGGAAAAGTCATTATCAATTTGAAGAATGGTGACGTCATAGCAGACGAAATCGAAAGAGCCAATGCACACCCTGCCGGAGCTCGTCCATTTAAGCGTCCAAATTACATCGGCAAATTTGACATGCTAACTGAAAAACTTATCTCGAAGGAAGAAAGAAATCGATTCATCTTTGTTGCAGAAAGGCTAAAAGAGCTGTCTTCTCAAGAAGTAAATGATCTAACGGTAGAGATGCCTTTTGATAAAGTGAAAGAGAATCAACCAAACGAAAAAGGAATTTTCTAATGATCATAAGCGACAAATCTCCAGCAGAAAAGAGAGCGGCATTTAGAAAGCAACTGGATAGCGGTGAGCTTCTGCAATTTCCAGGAGCATATAACCCGATGGTGGCCATGCTCATTGAACAAAAAGGCTTTGACGGCGTCTACGTTTCAGGGGCTGTAATGGCCAATTCTTTAGGCCTACCTGATATTGGTATGACTACTTTGACGGAAGTCTCGCAATTTGCATCCGCCATCGCACGCGTCACATCACTCCCTACTATCATGGATATTGATACAGGTTTTGGGGAGACCATGAGTGTAGCTAGAACCATAAAAGAGTTAACCTACCTAGGTATGGCGGGATGCCATATTGAAGATCAGGTTAACCCAAAGAGATGCGGACACCTTGACAACAAAGAGCTAGTATCTGTTGATGCAATGGTTCAGAAGGTAAAGGCAGCAGCTGACGCAAAAACGGATGACAACTTCCTTTTGATAGCACGCACCGATGCTCGCGGCGCAGAAGGTCTGGACAAAGCACTAGACAGGGCCAAAGCTTACGTGGATGCTGGAGCTGATATGATATTTCCCGAGGCCATGAAAGATGAATCTGAATTTGAGGCATTCCGAAAGGCAGTTGATGTTCCGCTTTTGGCGAATATGACCGAATTTGGGAAATCACGCCTTTTGAATAAATCTGAATTGGAAAGCTTGGGATACAATATGGTCATCTATCCCGTTACCACTCAGCGACTGGCCATGTATGCAGTCGAGAAGGGCTTGGATATTATTACCAAAGATGGCAGTCAAGAAGGATCAGTTGATGAGATGCAGACCAGAAAAAGACTTTACGAAGTACTTCATTACGAAGACTACAACACTTTTGACAGTTCCCTTTACAACTTCAAATTATAACCACCTACTTATACCACCTACACATGAGTGATAAAATAATTGCACCGAAAGGACTGGCAGGAGTCGTAACAGACGAGACCAGCATATCTAAAGTAATGCCCGAGATCAATTCCTTGGTTTATCGAGGCTACAAGGTTCAGGATTTAGCAGAAGAATGCTCTTTCGAGGAAGTAGCCTATCTGATGACTCACCCTGACTTGCCTAACACAGAACAATTGGCTGCTTTTGCAGGCAAGGAAAAAAGCTACCGTGATTTATCACATGACCTTCTCGAAGTCATCAAGAAGTTTCCGAAGGGAGCCCACCCAATGGATACATTGCGCACGGCCGTGAGTTATATAGGGATGGAAGATCCACGCATCTGGGATGATTCGCCGACGACGAATATGGACAAGTTCATCAGTCTACTTGCCAAAATCCCTACTGCAATTGCTGCGGCTTACCGCCACTCAAAAGGTCTTGAATTCATTGCCTCAAACAAAGACCTCTCGATCAGTGAGAACTTCTTTCACATGTGCTTCGGCAAAGTACCGGCAAAAGAAGTGGTGAAGGCTTTTGATGTTTCTCTCATTCTATATGCAGAGCACAGTTTCAATGCCTCGACATTCGCCACTCGCGTTATCACATCAACTACCAGCGATATGTACAGCGCAGTAGTAGGTGGGATTGGTGCCTTGAAAGGCCCACTTCATGGAGGTGCCAACGAGCAAGTCATGCATATGCTAAAGGAAGTCGGCGAGCCTAGCAAAGCAAAAGAATGGATGTTGGAAGCCCTTGTTGAGAAAAAGAAAGTGATGGGGTTTGGACACCGCGTTTACCGAAAGGGAGATTCTCGCGTACCCACCATGAAGAAGTACACAGAAAAAATGGCCGATTTTACGGGTGAGAAGAAGTGGTTGGAAATCGCCAATATCTTGGAAGAAACGATGGTTTCTGAAAAAGGAATCCATCCCAATTTAGATTTTCCTGCAGGTCCTGCTTATTATATGATGGGATTTGAGATCGACATGTTCACCCCTATTTTTGTAATGAGCCGCATTACGGGATGGTCCGCTCACATAATGGAGCAGCAGGCCGACAACAGAATTATTCGTCCGCTTAGCGATTACATCGGTGAACCCGAAAGAGCCGTAAAAGCAATGGCAGCTCGTTAGAACGAGTGCCTATTATTTATGAGTTTATAAGAATGGCCCCGTATTGGGGCCATTCTTATTTAACCCTTATTGATTCTTTGCATATTTTGTGGTGGTGAAAAGTTCGAGAAAATTACGGTCGGTGATTCTTATCTCTCTGGGGGTATTTCTGGCTATTTGTGTGTCCGCAATGCTCTACCTAAATGTTCATCTGGAAGAAGTCCTTAAAGAGCAAATAAATCTTCATACCCCAAAGGACATCGAGATCGATTTCAAAGCTATCTCCATCAATACCCTGACCCAATCGGCAAGGATCGATCAAATTGAGGTATCCAAATACGACTCGGAATTTATCGACTGGAGCGCTAGTATAGACAAATTGTTTATCAAAGAACTTTCTGTGATAACGCTTCTAAAGGGAGACGGGCTAAAACTGGATTCCATTGTCATTTCGGGCTTAGATATTGATGTTCATCAAATTTCTCAGCGCGAGGCTCATCAAAATAGTGAAACTCCAAAAAAACGACCAAAATCTAAATTGCCATTGCAAGTAGATGGTATTCGCATCTCCTCAGGAAGCTTTCACTATGATCCTGAAGGACCGTCTTTGGCCTCTGGGAGCTTCAGCTTTTCACTCGGCAATTTTCAGCATGATTCCTTAGCTAGAATTGATTTGAATACGCAATTTCTGAATTCACAGTTCAATATCCGCTTGGATAAAATGGTTTCGGAAGACTCCCTTTATGTCGCCCGCATTCAGTCTATTCAAAAAACACTTGGTGATACGGTTTTCATTGACAGTCTTTCCCTTTTGCCCACTCAATCCTTGGTTGCATTTACAAAGTTTTATGGCTGGAACAAGGGAATGCTCGGTGCAGAGGTTCCAGAAATTAAAATCAAGATAGATTTATCGAGTTATCCTGATTTTATTGGAATTCCATTTTGCTCGGTAAGAGAGTCGAAAATCCGTATCAATAAGGATAATCGCTGGCCTCTTCCTAATCGAACCACCTTGATGCCCCAAGAAATGCTTTCAGGACTACCCATCAAATTTCGGCTCGACTCTCTCTCCCTAACCAACGCTGAAATTAAAATTGACTTGATACAAGAAAACGGTAAAGAGGCTTCGCTAAATATAGGGAACGTCTTTGCCAATCTATCCGTTCAAAACCTAAACGATTCGGAACCTGCCTTTGAACTATCCGCAAGTCAAATACTCATGGGAGAGGCATCAGCTTATATTTCTACAACCTACCATTACGGAGACAATTCACCTTTCGAATATTCACTTGAGATGGAAAACAGTAAACTGGATTTCATGAGTGATTTTCTTCAGAAAGCAATCGGTATTGAAATAAAGGAAGGTCAATTAAATAGGCTAACCCTCAATATGACGGGAAACAATTATAGCTGCCGAGGCGAAGTACTTTTCGAATACAGCAATCTCGCTATTGCGGCAGTCAATAAGGAGACAGGAAAAGAAAAAAAAATGCTAAATGCTTTGGCAAATATTTTGGGGAGTCTAGTATTCTGGAAAGATAATCCCTCACATGATAAATATCGCACAGGGACATTTTCAGTCGAAAGAGATGTGCGAAAAGCATTTATGGCCCAATGGTTTGAAGGGCTGCAAGCAGGTATAATAAATGTAGTGGCAAAAATTGACCCCTTAAAAGTAGGACACAAGAAATCTGAGAAAAATAGCCGAAAAAAGACAAGTAAATAAAGTTCAAAATGTCTTAGACTTTTAGAAGCCATAAACCTGATGTTTCTGCAATCACTACAGCTTTCTGAAAGAGCAGGTTAAGGCAATTTCAACTAGAGCGCTCTAAGAAAGAACTTTACTAGTTTTATAACCTACTATTCCTGCAACCAGTCTTCCCAAACAATGTTGTTCCTATCTGAAATATAAGGAATGAAATTAATGTCTATACCCTAAATGAGATGGGTTTTTAGGTCTACACCACACGACTTGCTGAGGCTATAACTTGACAAATCTCAATGTGTAATTCTCATAATTTGAAAAACGAATGACATAGGACCCAGGGGCTAAATACGTGGTGTTAACCACATGCCCATTTGATATTCCACCAGCTGGCTGGATCTGATCTACCAATGCACCCGAGTTATCGTAAATTTCTATGTACTCGTTGTAGAAAAGAGGCACTCTCGAAAATATTCTCAATTCGGTTGTACAGGGATTCGGAGAGGCAAGTAGTATGGAACCCAAATTATCGTTTAGAGATGGATCAAAGACAATGCTATTACCAGTAGATAAAATGGCTAAGTCAGGATCAAAATCTATCAACTCAACTGCAATATCGGTTTCAATAAAGTAAACTTGGTCTTGTGTAATGTTTTCAAGTACAACAGTGGTATCGCCATTTTGACCTTGAATTTTTATGGGAATAGGCATTTCAAAAAACTGTACGGAAGAATGACTCTGATCTTGATGAACCTTTATTGTCACGACTTCAGAAGAGTAACTGTATTCTATCCTGTAAGAAGGAAACCCTTCACCATAGTACCAATCTTTAAAAAACTCAGTAAGATCTCTTCCCGAAACATCTTCCATTGTTTGAATAAAATCATCTGTGTGGGCATATGAGAACGAATGGTCTGGATCATTTAAGTAGTTCCTGCATCCTTCAAAAAAGAATTCGTCACCAATGACCCACCTCAACATATGCAAAACATAAGCGCCCTTATTATAGGTCAAGCGTCCATTAAAAATTTTATCTCTATCCAGTGTATCGTTTACATGTACCGAGCCTCCTAGTTGGCGGGTTATACTAGATATTCGTGCGGCTTTCCATTCATCAAACTCACCTGGTTTCAAGTTTTCAATAACCAATCCAGTCAAATACGTGGCAAACCCTTCGTTCAGCCATATATCAGACCAACTCCCGCAAGTCACCTTATTTCCAAACCATTGATGAGCCAATTCATGTGCCGAAAGATTATAAGATAAACCCGACATGGTGCTCATTGTGCTATGCTCCATCCCTCCAGGAATGCTGGCTTGAGCGTGTCCGTACTTTTCTTGAGCATAAGGGTACTCGCCAAAAAGTTGCGAAAATAACTGCATCATAGGAATGATGTCTGCCCCTCTCTCCTTTTCATTTTCCGATAGCTCGGGATATACGTAGTTTAAGATCTCTACCGTGCGATTTTCCAGTTCAGCGAAATAGCTAAATTCCTCATAGTTTGTAACAGCAATTGAAACCAAATAAGTAGGAATCGGGTAACGGTGAACCCACACATATGTACTTGACATGTCAGGGTTTAAGTTTACTTCTTCCAAAATTCCTTGAGAAGCCGCTTTATTTCCATCAGGAACCGTAACCTCCACCCTTATGCTATCAAGCTTATCATTCAGCGACATCTTACAAGGCCACCAATCAGCTGCGCCGAAAGGTTCAGAAAGAGTCCATATCTCGGGCACACTGTTCCCGTGAAACCCCTGGTTGAATGAGAGGTAATTGTTTCGCCTTGGCTCTCCGCCATATAGAATTCGGATATCGTGTTCGACACCATTTTCAAATAAGGATGATTTCACAAAGAGTGAATTATTCTGTGAAATACCGTATTCAAAAACCTCTAATCCGTCTACCCAAACCTCGATCACATCGAGCTCAGCGCTAAAGTCAAAATCGATGGAGTCAGTATTATAAAGAAGTTCAATTTTATGAAGCACTTCACCGTCAATTCTTCTCTGCCAGGGGTCAATGTCCCACTTACAAACAGCGTATTTCCAGTCATAAGATTGACCTATATCAGAAGTAGCACCTTTGGCCTCAGACTGACCAAATCGCCTGGACTCCATTTTAGCAATTTCTTCAACTGACCACTCTTGGCTTTGAGCAGAGCATTGAACATATGCGGCTATTATTATTACTAAGAGTGATCCTTTGCGCATTTGGTTAAATTACAATAATGTGAATCAAAACCCGAATATTAAAGAGTCGTGACAACAATAATCTAAGGACAATAGCCTTTGAAAGTAGTTTATTGTCAAACAGAATTTACGTTGTGAAGTTCTTAGCGAACAGCGAAACGTCTATCGAAAAGATCATGAATACCAGGTAGTCTTATTCCTAACTCAAAAAAAGGAGATCGCCAGTATTGGTGGTCTCCTTTTTGGTATTATTGACGTATGTTTAGAATCCTCTTTTCGCTCTTTGGTCTCCTTGCACTCTCCAGCACTGCTCAAAATCTTGTAGTTCAGCTATCGACTGTCAACAATCCCAATGAAATTTCAATTTGCATTGACAAGAATGATCCTCAAAGACTCCTGGCAGGAGCGAATATATACAGCATCTACCTTAGCGAAGATGGAGGTCTGACATGGTCTGGAAATAAACAGGAATCGCCGCACGGCGTTTGGGGTGACCCAGTAATCATTCAAGATACCAAAGGCAGTTTCTATCATTTTCACCTCTCCAAAGTATCCGACGGAAATTTTATTGACCGAATCGTTTGTCAACGATCAGATGATGGAGGGAAAAGTTTTAATCAGGGATCGTATTTCGGTTTGAACGGGGATAAAGCTCAGGACAAACCTTGGGCGGTCGTAAATCCTGCCAACAACGAAATCTATGTGACTTGGACACAATTCGATAAGTACGATTCAAAAGATCCAAAAGATCGATCGAATATTCTATTTTCAAAATCAACAGATAAAGGTGAAACGTGGAGCAGCCCCATCAAAATCAATAGTGTAGACGGCAACTGCATCGACGACGATGACACAGTAGAAGGGGCAGTGCCAGCAGTAGGGCCCGATGGACAAATATATGTGGCATGGTCAGGTCCAAATGGCTTAGTTTTTAATAGATCTTTCGACGGTGGCGAAACGTGGGAGAACGAAGAAATCTCTATGGCCGACCATGCGGGTGGTTGGAATATCGACATTCCTGGAATCTACCGTGCTAATGGTATGCCTGTCACAAAATGTGACCTTTCAGATGGCCCAAATCACGGAACTATTTATGTCAATTGGGCCGATCAGAGAAATGGAATCGACAATACCGACATCTTCCTTTCTAAGAGTATAGATCAAGGTCAGTCTTGGTCGGAACCAATAAAGGTGAATCAAGACACTTCTGGAAATCATCAATTTTTCACTTGGATGGATATTGACCAAACCAGCGGAAACATGTGGTTTGTCTATCACGATAGAAGGAACCACAAAGACACTGGAACCGACGTGTACGTTGCGGTAAGTAAAGACGGCGGATTGTCTTTTACAGAATCCAAAATAAGCGAAAGCCCCTTCTATCCTGATCCTGAAATCTTCTTTGGCGATTACAATAATATTGCAGCTCATGGCAATGTGGTTCGTCCTGTATGGACAAGACTGGATGATAAAAACCTATCTGTGAGAACTTCAATTGTTGATGCATACTCCATTCTCAATGAGAGTTCAAGTACGCTAGCTACAACAGCAGAAACAAACGGCGTATTAATGGTGGAACACCATTTGAAAGGCAGGGTTTCAGTAAAAATACATACCCTAAATGGAGAAGAAGTACTCTCTAAAACTCGGCTAAAATCAAAGGAAGGAACCTTCAGATATCCAGAGACATCTAAACTGAAATCAGGAATCTACCTGGTCGAAATTGACAATGGTTCTGAAAAAGCAAAAGGTCAGTGGATCAAGCGTTAAGCCAATCGATTTCTTTCTTGAGTAGATTTAGTGTTTTTTGCTCTTCAGAGCCGGCCTTCGTTTTGAAATCGTAAACCCAATTGGCTTCCTTTGGGAGACTCATCAAGATGGATTCAGTGCGCCCATTGCTCAATAGACCGAAGCGCGTGCCGCGGTCGTAGACTAAGTTAAACTCAACGTAGCGACCTCTTCTGAGTTTCTGCCATTCCTTTTCGGCAGGACTAAAAGCCTTCTCTCTGCTTTCGTTTAATAAGCTGGAATAGACCTCGGGAAAGAGCCTTCCAAGGGAGAGCGAAAATTCAAGAATATCCGCTTTTGTGTGCTTCGGATCTTCCGACAAATGGTCATAAAAAATGCCACCGATTCCTCTTGTCTCGTTTCGATGAGGAATGAAAAAATAGTCATCAGCTTGTTTTTTAAACTGAGCGTAACAACTAGAATCAAATTGATCGCAGACTTCTTTCAGGCTTTTGTGAAAATAGGAGGCTTGATCCTCCACCACATAATGAGGAGTTAGGTCTATCCCGCCGCCAAACCAATAGTCGCCTTTATCTGTCTCGAAATAGCGAATGTTCATGTGAATAATGGGGACATGTGGATTGTGTGGGTGCATGACAATACTCACGCCTGTAGCAAAAAACCACTTGGCATCCATGCCAAGATTTTTTGCCATCATTGGAGTCACTTCTCCTTCTACCGACGAAAAATTAACTCCCGCTTTCTCCAAGACAGTTCCGTCTAACATAACTCTGGTCAGTCCACCGCCGCCGCCTTCGCGCTGCCAATTATCTTCGATAAATTTCCCCGTTCCATCAGTCAGTTCAATCTTCTCGCAGATCAGCGATTGGATCTTACGGTAGGACGCCTCAATCTCTTTTCTATCTGGGACAGACATCAATTCACTCTTTTGATTTCGAAATCCTCGTACTGCAAAATGTAGGCTTCTTTATTTTCAAATTCTTTTCCCGTTGTAGATTTCCCAAAACGGTAAGAGCCAGCGGTACCTTCCAACTTCAATTGGTCAAATGCCACTGGGAATGCAAGGCCCTCTTGCAAAAGAGCCTTCCCGAAGAATAGCGCCAAATCATACCCCTTAAACCCATAATCGAAATGAGACGGCTCCGTGCCATATTCCTCGCGGTAAGCTCTTAAAAATTCTATCGTATTCTCATTCTCGTAATCCACATATGAAGGAACAACCAACCTCAACTTCAAGCGATTCTTGTATTCAGCTTCGATGTTTTCGTAATTGATCCACTTGTCCAAACCATACACTTGAACTTGATAGTTATTTTCGAGGAGGGATATTCTCGTCATCACATCACTCACAAAAGCTAGATCGTTGGATGGAACGACAATTACATTCATCGTATCTTTTCTTAAAAACTCGACAATTTTTCCTGTTCCACCTTCTCTGTTGAACATCTCCTTGGTCACACTTCGCAGTGAATCCGAGTATCTATTATTAAAGGTCGAAGCCGCTAAATTGTAGCTATTGAGGAACTCTTTTCGCATCAGCCATTCCTTTGGCGACTCGCTATTCAACATCAAAACGTTGTGATCTTGGTGATTGATCGCAATAAAATTTGCCAGATACCTCAGCATCGTTTCTCTCGAAGTCGACACGCGGAGCAAATAAGGGTTATCCTCAAACACTTCATTCGCAAAGGAATTCGGCGATACCAGGTAGATTCTCTCATCAATTGCCATTTCACTCACCAAGGCCAAGCTGGCTTTATGCATGGGGCCAAAAATGATATCCATGTCACGGATCTCTCGTTTTCGTAAGGTCTCTTGTGTTTTCACAATGTCATCTCCTACTTCATAAACATGAAGATTAGCGCTCAACCCTAGCTTCGCTAAAGAGTCTAGAGCCAAACGAGTTCCGCGGTAGTACTCCAATGCAATTTCAGTAAGAATGTAAAGTTCCTCGCCATGCTTCAATGCCATTTCTAAGCTGTCGTTCAGCTCCAATTCAAAAGGCAGCATTAAGGCAAGGTCATAAACCTCTTGTCGGCCAGCAGGAATATTCAATGCCTCCAAGAGTTTCTGCTCCTCTGCTTCTGCTCGCATGATCAGAAAAGACTCGGTGTAAGTCGGAATAATCAAATACTGATCTTTTTTCACTCCTAGAGCCAGATCAGGATTCATACTTAAAAGACTGTCTTGGGAAATGCCATATTGCTTGGCAAGTGAAAAAATCGTTTCTCCCGATTGGACTTGATGAACAACGAAAGAGTCATTGCGCGCGGTTTCCAGAAATTTACCTTGGACGTTTGAACTCTTCGCTGAAGGTATTTTTAGAGTCACGCCCGTACTCAGTGTTTGCGATGATTCAGGATTCATCTCCATCAGTTCATTCACGGAAACACCGTAATCTTTCGAAATGGAGAAAAGCGTTTCTTTCTTTTGAACGGTATGAAGAATGACGTCTCCCTCAACTTTGACATCTTTCTTTTTGGCTTCACGCTTATTAACTGCCTCAATGGGAACAAGAATTTCGCGGCCAATTTCCAGACCTTCTTCAGTTGAAGGGTTTGCACTAACCAAAGATTCCACAGGAACGGAAAACATCTTGGAAATCGCATAGAGCGTATTGCCTGGTTCTACGTAATAGAGATAGTAATCGCTTCCGTCAATGGTGCGTTGAGCATAGTTCTGAGCCGAAGCACTTGACGCGAACATTACTACTAAGGCAGCAAAAAGAAATCTCAAAAGTCTGTTTTTTATTCCCATTCGATCGTTGCAGGTGGTTTGGAACTAATGTCATAAACCACTCGGTTTATGCCTTTTACTCTATTTATAATCTCGTTCGAAATCTTTGCCAATAGTGGATAAGGTAAGTGACACCAGTCGGCGGTCATACCATCAGTCGATGAAACAGCCCTGAGCGCTACGGCCTTCTCGTAAGTGCGCTCATCGCCCATTACACCTACACTTTGCACTGGAAGCAGAATGGCTCCGGCTTGCCATACATTGTCGTATTCTCCTGATTCTTTCAAGTTCGAAATAAAGATATAATCGATCTCTTGCAAAATACGAACCTTTTCTTCTGTTACGTCTCCTAAGATCCGAATGGCCAAGCCTGGCCCTGGAAAAGGATGTCTTCCCAAGATCTTTTGAGAAATATCCAAGTCCTTTCCTACTAAACGAACCTCATCTTTAAAAAGTGCACGCAATGGTTCTACCACTTTAAGCCTCATAAAGTCTGGAAGACCGCCAACATTGTGGTGACTTTTGATGGTAGCCGATGGCCCCTTAACCGAAACGGATTCAATCACATCAGGATATATCGTTCCTTGGGCCAGCCATTTAACGTCTTGGACTTCGTGAGCGGCATCATCGAATACTTCAATAAATACTCGACCAATGGCTTTGCGCTTTTCTTCTGGATCTTCAATTCCTTTTAGAGCGTCATAGAAACGTGACTTGGCATCCACTCCACGAACATTCAAGCCCATGTCTTGGTACGAATGAAGAACCTCTTCAAATTCGTTCTTGCGCAAAAGCCCATTGTCCACGAAAATGCAATAGAGATTCTTGCCTATAGCATGCTGTAGCAGAACTGCTGCCACTGAGCTATCAACACCTCCACTTAATCCCAAAATTACTTTGTCGTCACCGAGTTGAGCTTTAAGATCACCTACCGTTTGTTCTACAAAACTGTGAGGTGTCCAAGATGCGCTGCAACCGCAGATGTCGATCAAGAAGTTATGGAGTAGTTGTTTTCCGTCAGAGCTATGGTATACCTCTGGGTGAAACTGGATTCCGTATGTGTCTTCTCCTTTTACTTCATAACCTGCAACTTCTACATCGTGGGTAGAAGCAACCACTTTTGCGTGTTCGGGCAATGAGAAGATGGTATCACCGTGAGACATCCACACTTGAGAACCGACATGAATACCTTTGAACAAGGCTGATTCGGCATCAATTGATCGCAAATTCGCTCTTCCGTATTCGCGTTTATCGCTTTTTCTAACATCCCCTTTTCCGTCGAGTTGGGCAATGTATTGGGCGCCATAACAAACTCCCAGCACGGGAACTTTCTCGCGATACTGACTTAAATCAATCTGTGGTGCATCGTCATCGTGAACGGAAAACGGGCTCCCTGAAAGAATCACGCCTTTAATGTTATCAGTGAGTTCGAGTGATTCATGAAATGGATGAATCTCGCAGTAAACATTAAGCTCTCTAACTCTTCGTGCAATGAGCTGTGTGTACTGCGAACCGAAATCTAAAATTAAAATGGTCTCTTGCATGGCGCCAAAGATAACCATGCCTGACTTTTTGAATATCTGTTTCTACTATTGACCTAAGCTTGTTTTCAACAGGATTTCATCAACTTATTCAATCTGCTCAATTTTGACTGAAATAATCGAATTATTTATTTCCTTTAGCAAAGCCATTAACAGCTACATCTAGCTTTCAAATATGCCAAACACCGATAAAAAACCGAGAGTTATTACTTCTTTTGAAAAAATAGCGCCTGCTATTCAAGAACAGATCAAACTCACTTTTCCATATGGATTTAGCGATGAGCTCATTCATTTCAATAATCAGGACGGAGACCGCGTAAGTGCGCTTCGTTTTGAATCGGATGAAAGAATCTATCTTATTAAAATGTCTCAAGCTCGCGCCGAAGAGCTGATTGATGAGGATGAAGATTACGACGATGAGGGAAACCTCAAAAAGAACGTCCAGTCTGATTTTGAGGACAAATACTCAGAACTCGATTACATGCCTGATGCCGAAGAGGGAGACGGAAACGGAGATGACGACGACGATTAGACTAAACTTTCGGTAATTTTCATTGTTCGAACAGCAAAGTGATATTTTCATCTTTAGATGAAATTTGAACATTATCAGAGAATTGTGAAACATCCGAAAGCAGAAAAGCCAAAAAAAGATCAAGAATCCGTTTGGGATTATCCTCGTCCTCCCAAAATGGAAAAAATGAATTCAACCGTTGAGGTGTTTTTTGCCGGAAGGCGCATCGCATCTTCAAATAAGGCCTGGAGAATATTAGAAACCAGCCATCCTCCAACTGTCTACATTCCACTTCAGGATATCGATCAAAACGTTTTGATCAAATCAAATCAATCAACCTTCTGTGAATGGAAAGGGAAAGGTGGCTACTATCACTTGCAGTCGGAGGAAATGAGAGTTGAAAATGCGGCGTGGTATTATCCCGACCCAAAAATAGCCTACCAAGGACTCAAGGATCACCTCGCATTTTATCCTTCCAAAGTGGAAGCTTGCTTCATCGATGGCGAAAAGGTAAAAGCACAGGGAGGTGACTTTTACGGCGGCTGGATTACCTCAGAAATTGTTGGCCCATTCAAAGGAGCTCCAAATACTTTCGGTTGGTGACATGACCGTTTTCCCAAAAAGCCTTAAATCCTGCTTCAATCGCAGGATTTTTCGTTTTTTACACTCGCATTAAACCATCCACATGAAAAAGTTTTTACTCTCCTTCATCCTTGCTGCACTCTGCGTGGCAGGAGTAGCTCAAGATTCTGAAAACCCTTTATGGCTAAGATACCCAGCCATCTCGCCCGATGGCAGCATGATAGCGTTTGCTTATCAAGGCGATATCTACACCGTTTCACTAGCAGGTGGCGAAGCCAAAAGACTTACGATACACGAGGCATATGAGAGCCAACCGATATGGAGTCCCGATGGAAAATACATTGCCTTTTCCTCGATGCGGTATGGAAATAAGGATGTATTTCTGATGGCTACTGAAGGTGGATCGCCGACTCGTTTGACGTATCACTCGTCCGATGACGTAGCTTATGACTTCAGTCCTGACGGCAAGAAAGTGATTTATGGGTCTTCACGAGTAGATAACGTTAGGTCGGTGCTATTTCCGTCAGGTGTTCTTTCCGAACTTTATTCAGTTTCTATAGAAGGAGGAAGAGAAGAACAGATATTGACAACTCCAGCTCTTAGTGCCCAATACAACGATTCGGGCAACATGATGGTATTCCATGACCGCAAGGGTTATGAAGACGAATACCGCAAACACCATGTGTCTTCAGTGACCAGAGACATTTGGACATACAATTTCGACAATAAAAATTATTCCAAGCTCACATCTTGGCGTGGCGAAGACCGCGAACCGCTTTGGGGAACTGCCAATCAAGTATTTTTTACCTCAGAGCGTTCAGGCTCTTTCAACGTTTGGAAAGGCACCTTGTCAGGAGATTCTTTGACTAATTTAAAGCAAGTGTCCGACTTGGATAAGCATCCCGTTCGCTCTCTATCTAGAGCAGATAACGGCATGTTGTGCTTTAGGTACAATGGCGAAATCTACACACAACTGGAACCGAATCAACCGAAAAAACTGAACATCACCATCAGAACCGATCGACGGTACAATGAAGCGGTGGTTGAATTGATAAATGGAGATGCGAGTGACTTTGAAGTTTCCCCGAATGGAAAAGAAATTGCCTTTATCGTAAGAGGAGAAGTCTTCGTGACCGCTACTGATTACTCTAAGACAAAACGAATCACCGATACTCCAGAGCAAGAGCGCGGACTCGACTTTAATAGCGATGGAACGAAATTGCTCTACAACGGCGAGCGCGATGGAAGTTGGAATGTCTATGAAGCCAGTCTTGGCAGAGAGGAAGACAAGTATTTCTACAACGCCACCATCATTGAAGAGAAACCTCTGGTAAATACGCAAGCCGAGGAATTTCAAGCTAGCTACTCACCAAACGATGAAGAGGTAGCATACCTGGAAGAGAGGACGACACTTAAAGTGATCAACCTTGAATCGGGAATGACCAGAATCGTGGTGCCAGGAGAATACTCTTACTCCTATTCAGATGGCGACCAATACTACACTTGGTCACCCGACTCAAAGTGGTTGTTGGTTCAGTTTTTTGACAACAATCGCTGGAATGATCAAGTGGGATTGGTCAAAGCTACTGGAGAGGACAAACCCATTAACTTAACCAAAAGCGGATATGGAAACTCCCGCCCGAAATTTGGAATGAAGGGTGAGGTGGTTTACTGGGCTTCTGACAAGGCAGGCTTTCGCTCTCATGGAAGTTGGGGAAGTCAAGATGATGTTTACGCGCTCTTTTTAACTGTGAATGCCTTCAAGAAATTCACCTTGAACAAATCTGACTACGAGCTTTGGAAGGAAGAACAAAAAGACAAAAAGAAGGAAGCAGAGAAGAAAGAAGATGACGGCGGTGACGACAAGGAAAAAGATGAGGAAGAAGAAAAAGAAGAGGTAAAGGACATTGTAATTGATTGGGAAGGGCTGGATGATCGAAAGGTACGATTGACCATTTTTTCATCGTTTCTCGCTGATTTTGTATTGGACGAAGAAGGTGAAAACCTTTATTTCCTTGCCAGCACAGGAGATGAATTTGACCTTTGGAAAACACAATTTAAAGACAAGGAGACTAAGATATTCGGCAAGTTGGATGGAGGCTACTCAGACGTGCAATTCGACAAAAAGTTCGAGCATCTATTTGTACACTCGAATGGCAGCTTAAAAAAGATAACCGTCAAAGACGCAAAAACAGAAGGTGTTTCATTTTCATCGGAGATGAATCTAAATGCCGATGCGGAAAGAGCTTATCTATTCGAGCATTCCTGGAGACAATTCAAGAAGAAGTTCTACTTGGAAGATTTACACGGAGTAGATTGGGATTTTTACAAAGCTGACTATGCCAGGTACCTTCCTTACATCAATAACCCGTATGATTTTGCCGATATGCTTTCGGAAATGCTTGGGGAAGTAAATGCATCTCACACAGGTGGAAGGTATTGGTCTAACGATAGTAAAGGAGACAAAACAGCTAGCCTCGGTTTGCTCTACGATGACTCTTACCAAGGCGACGGATTGAAAATTGCCGAGGTTCTGGATAAGAGTCCTGTACTCCATAAAGGAGGTAAAGTAAAAACAGGAGTGGTCATTGAAAAAGTAAACGGTGTCGCCATTTTAGCCAATGAGAACTATTACCCTTTGTTCAATCGGATAGCAGGAGATAAAACATTGATTTCCTACTTCGACCCAGAGTCGGGTGAAAGATGGGATGAAGTGGTAGAACCAATCAGTCGCGGAAAAGAAAATCAATTGCTCTATGAGCGATGGATCGAAAGTCGTGAGGCCCAAGTCGACAGCCTAAGCGGCGGAAAAATAGGTTACGTGCATGTAAGAGGAATGAACTCAGCCAGCTTTCGCGAAGTCTATGAAAAAGCACTTGGAAAGCACAATCAGAAATTGGGATTAATCGTCGATACCCGATTCAATGGTGGTGGTTGGCTACACGATGATTTGGCTACATTCCTTAGCGGTGAAGCATATCTTCAATTTTTGCCACGAGGCCAAGACAATATGGGTGGCGAGCCATTGGGAAAGTGGACAAGACCGAGTTGTGTGCTAATGAGCGAAAGCAATTACTCAGACGCACACATGTTCCCATACACCTACAAGTTTTTTCAGATTGGAAAACTGGTTGGAACTCCAGTGGCAGGAACAGGAACTGCCGTATGGTGGGAAAGAATGCAAGACGGAACCGTCTTCGGTATTCCACAGGTTGGGATGAAAGACGTGAGGACAGGAGAATTGATGGAAAACAATGAGCTTCAGCCAGATATTCTAATCTACAATGAGCCTGGACAAGCGGCTCAAGGTGTCGACCAGCAATTGGAGGCGGGAGTAAAACACCTGCTTCAAGTAGCTGGACAAAAAGAGTAAATCCTATTTCAAGGCACCTCCGATAACCTCTACCTTTGCGGAATGAAAGTATTATTTGTTTGTCTGGGTAATATTTGCCGCAGCCCAATGGCTGAAGGAGTATTGCGCACAAAAGCGAAGGAGGGAAGTGTTTCTCTTGAGATTGATTCTTGCGGCACTGGAGATTGGCACATAGGCGAAACTCCAGACGAAAGAGCACAGCAGTGCATGAAAGATCTGGGTGATGACATTTCTGATCTTCGAGCGCGACAGTTTGAGAAAGAAGATTTCGATGCCTACGATCGAATCTTTGTGATGGACAAGAGCAACTACCAAAATGTGGTAGTTCAAGCAAGCAATAATGAGCAAAAAGAGAAGGTTGAACTCTTTTTAAACTTGAGTCATCCTGGCGAAGATCGCGAAGTTCCAGATCCTTACTTCGGCGGAAGCGAAGGCTTCCATAATGTATACAAGATGCTGGATTCTGCAGCTAAATCATTCCTAAAAGAAGTCGATGAGCAAGCTCGGTAAACTCCACCTTATACCTACCCTATTGGGTGAAACGAATCCCGAAAAGGTCGTTCCCGAAGAGGTCTTGGAAGTAAGTCGTGACTTGATTCACTTCATTGCTGAAAACGAAAAGACAGCCCGACGCTATCTGAAAAAAGCAGGAACGAGAATTCACCTAAACGATCTAATCTTTTATCCTTTAAACAAGAGAACGGAGGCAACGGAGATTCCTCAACTCATCAAGCCCTTGCTAGAAGGCACAGACATGGGACTTATCTCAGAAGCTGGTTTAGCTGGAATCGCCGATCCAGGCGCTGCTGTAGTGGAGCTTTGCCACAAAAAAGGAATCCAAGTCATTCCGCACACTGGTGCTTCCTCCATCATATTGGCGCTGATCGGATCAGGATTTAACGGGCAGCAATTCACCTTTCACGGATACTTGCCCATAGATCAGTCAGAGCGAAAAAAAGCGATTAGATCAATGGAATCTGTTCAAAGAGAGAGAGGATATACCCAGATTTTCATGGAGACACCTTTCCGAAATGATAAGCTTTTTGAAGAATTGGTTCAAGTATGCAATCCACAAACACTCCTTTCTATCGCTCGAAATATCACCACCGAAAAGGAGCTGGTTAAGACCATGGAAATTAAGGATTGGATAAAGAAGAAACCTTCTTTGCATAAGCAGCCCTGCATTTTTTCAATTGGCAACCTGAGATAACTAGTTCTTTGCGAGTTCAAGTACTTCCACCTGATATACAACAGTGGTAAAAGTTGACACCCTGCCGTCTGCACTTCCCGAGCTACCGAAAGCGAGCCACGAAGGCAAAATGACTTCGGCTTTTTCGTGAAGATGCATTTGGGAAAGGGCGATTTCCAATCCCTTCAAAACCTGATCTTCATTTCCGTAAACGAAACGCAAGGAAGCAGCCATTCTTCTTGAATCATCAAACACTTTTCCATCGAGCGTTCGGCCTTGATAGTGAATGACGATCTCTTTCCCGCGCAACACTCTCGCTGTATCTCCTTTTAAGATTGTTCTGAAATAAGCACCCTCTATTTCGCGGTAAGCGGAGGCAACAGAATCAACACGCATGAGCGAATCGAGTATCAACAACTCTTGCAGGCGGTTGTCTTCAAGCTGCCTTTTTGTGCGCATCCGATCAATTCTTAGTTGATAAACCAAGGTATCACCAAATGGAAGATCAGCATTTAAAGTATCTCGAAGCGAAGTGACCATTTCTAGATTGTCACCTACTGATCGACTTTGAAGGAAAGTCCGCAAGGGATCGTTTCCTCTTTTCAAGAATTGATCGTAGGCATAAGCCAAGGTGTCCGAACTGTTAAGTGGACAAACCAAAAACTCCACAAAGTAGTGTTCTGCTGAATCTAAAGATTGCTTATTGTCGTTGAAAGACAGTAGTTTCCACTGCAAGCCTTGAGCAGTGGTGTTGTACTCTGGCGTCGTTTCGCAAGAAACAAATAGAAGAAGGAGGCTAGTCCGAACTAACCAATGACAAATCGTAGAAAAGCGCTGCATTGGAGGGTATATTGTTTTGATCGCCTGTAAGGCCATAAGCCAAATAAGAAGGTAAAATAAGTCTCGCGCTATCACCAACGGACAAAAGTGTAAGGGCTTCATGAAGTCCTGAAACCACATCTCCCTGCCCTACCTTAAAAATGACAGGCCCACTTGATTTAGTGTCACTTACCCTAGATCCATCCAGCAGGTGCAGGCTATAAACAACCGACACGACATCTCCTGTTTTGGCATTCACACCATCCTCTTGGTGGTAGATGTCGTAACGAATTCCCGTCTTTGTTTCTTTCATTTCCCAACCTGATTGGGCAATGAATTGATTGATGAGGTCCGCTTCTTTGTTCACTTTACGCTTATTCGCCTCGATCAATTCATCCTGAGTTGGCATCTTTTGTAGAGACCCTTGATTCGAATCACTACAAGAAGCTGCAAATAGAAGTGTCCATAAAAAAAGGATGGTCGCTATTCTCATTATTAAGCAGTTTCCAGTTGAAATCCTGCCTTAGCAACAGCTTCGAATTTAGCGACAGTATCGACAAGGCTGAGATCACTTCGTCCGCCGGCAGCCATCTTATGACCACCACCTTGGAAAAGAGCACCCGCAATTTTGTTCACTTCGACCTGTCCCTTGCTTCTCAAAGAGAGTTTAACGTATCCATCTCTTTCGTAAAAGAAACCCGCAACATGGACTCCTTCAATTGATAGGGCATAGTTTACGAGTCCTTCGGTATCGCCGCTGTGGTAGTTAAAGCGCTCCAATTCTTCTTCATTGAGGGAAATATAAGCAGCGCCCGTATCTCCAATTACAATGGTTTTTTCACTCAAAGCGTATCCCCTCAGCTTCAATCGATCCAAAGAAGAACTGTCATAGATTTCGTTGTAAACCCTCACGTGGTCTATTCCCGTTGACATGAGGTTAGCAGCAATCTGCAAAACTGCTGGCGTGACGGAAGAAAAACGAAATGATCCTGTATCCGTTACCAATCCTGTATACAAGCAGATAGCAGCATCCGCATTGATCATTTCTGTTTCTTCCATTTGAGCTGCCAATCGGTAGATCATTTCCGCAGTCGAACTCGCATTGCTATCCACAAAATAATAATCAGCAAAACCATCGGGATCTTGATGGTGATCAATGACATATTTCGGTTTTTTTGATTTCATTACCATATCTTGAAAAGCACCTAAACGCGATGGATGGTTGAAGTCAAGACAAAAGATCAGGTCGCAATCTTTGATCGCCTTTTCAGCTTTATGAGGATGACGCTCGCTGTCAATTATTTTATTGCAACTGGGTAGCCATTTCAAAAACTTTGGATAGTTGTCTGGGGCAACCACCACAGCATCAACTCCTTTCTGTTTTAGAAAGTGATAAAAACCAAGTGATGAGCCAACTGCATCGCCATCAGGGCCTTTGTGCATGGTGATCAAAACTTTTGGCTTTTGCTCTAAAAGGCTCTTTAACTCTGCGGGATCGACATTATTCAACATGGCCGTAAAGGTAATGACCTTGTCCTTAAACGTACTCTTTTACCCAAGGGAAAAGTCGATCGATCCATTGATCAGAGTTTTCCTCAAGGAAACTCAGAAAAGCTTGGGTTGCGGGAGTATGCTTTTTTCCTTTCAGCCACACCAGACTCCATTCGCCTTTTAGAGGAAGTTTAGGAAAAGGAATAATTTGAAGTTCCCGGTGCTGAAGCTCAAGTCTCATGCTGTATATGGACAGAAAGGAAATGCCAAAACCAGCCAGAATAAGCTGCTTCACCGCCTCATTGGTTACCAACTCCATGCTGATATCAGGATCAACACCTAGTTGATCGAGGAATTCATCCATCCTTCTTCTTGTCCCTGATCCTCGTTCCCTATAGATAAGAGGGAGTTTCTTCAATTGCGCCGCCGTCAATTTCCCCTTTGGCAACTCAAAGTCTACTGGGACTGCTGGCCCTGCAAGCACGAGTGGATTTGTGAGAAAATTGATTTTACTGTAAGAATCAAGCGAACTGCTTGAAGTGGCAATCATAAAGTCAGCTTCGTAGTTTAATAATGCCGCTTCGCTTTCGCCTCTTTTTGAAACATCTAGCGTTATTTTGACTTCGGGATAAGCCTTCTTGAAATCAGCCAAAATGGCTGGAACAAAATACTTGCCAGTGCTCACTACAGACAGCTTTAACTTTCCGCTTACTTTGCCTTTTTTGGATGTCATGCGCTCATCGAGCTCCTCTGTCTTCTGTATGATTTCCTTGGCCAGTTCCGCAAATTCTCTGCCCGTATCGGTAATGTGAATTTTTCGACCAATCACCTCAGTAAGAGGCAAGCCAACTTGATTTTGAAGAAGTTTTAATTGGGATGATACCGCGGGTTGAGTAAGATTGAGGGCTCCTGCCGCTTCAGTCACACTGTCGCGTTCGGCTACTTTCAGAAATACCTTCAATTGGTGAAGAGTGAAATTCATAAGTTTCTCTAATAGGTATCATAAATATATTGAATATATCCGAGCAATTAAATAACTTATCTTTGATATGTAGAAAAATGGTAAGATGGCAGTGACTTACAGAAACTGTTATCAACTACCATCTTATTTTACAATCGGGTGATTAGTACACTGCGCTTATTTCTAATAAGCGCAGTTTTTTTTCTACTCTAGATCGACGTCGCTGTGATTGGCATCAATCATAATTTTCCCACTAGTTGTTTCACTCTCGCCGATAACGTATTCCACTGAGTTAATGGCATCGGATTCATAAACTATCCAACCCTTTACCAAGGAGGGCAAAGAAAAATCAGTAAAGCTGCCTTCTAGCTCCATATAAAAAATGCTCCACATACCTGATTCTATCTCTACATCCGAAAACTGCGCTTCAATATCGAGCTTGGAGAGTCCTATTCCAACAATATCAATAGAGAGATCAGAGTGCTGCATATCGATGACAACGTCTCCTTCAACATGATCAATTTCTGCATCAGAAAACTGCACCTCGAGTTCTACATCCATGAGCCTGTAAGCGCGGAAATCTCCGTGATGAATTTCAAGTTCAGCATCTTTTATTGACTCCAGTCGAAGCTCTCCGAATTGCACTTTGATCGAATTGTTTTTGCCTCCTATGTCTCCGCAAAAAAAATCGCCGTGCTGAACGCGAGCATAGACATTTGACTCAGTGCCCTCTATCCACACGTCACCAAATTGATTGCGGATTTTTAGCGAGGTATTTTCAGGTATGTAAATCGTGTAGTCTATTTCCAATTTCTCCGTGGAAACCCCATCTAATTCATTGATGGTAGTCAACTCTAAACGATCCCCCACCTCTTGAATATCAACCCAAACTTTTCCTTTCACTTTTTCATAGTCTTTGCTTTTTTGTGGCACGACGTTGATCTCTACCAGCACATCGATAAAATTCTTTTTGTGCTTTTTGATCGAGATGTTTCCAAAGGAATTTTTTATGCTCAACTCGGGAGAGTTGGCCGTTTCAAATGATCGCTTAATCTGCTCATTTATTTGTGCATTCGCACCAAGGACGAGGAAAAAAAGTAGGCTGACGGATAGTATTGATTTCATAATATTTAGCTTAGTTGAGCTTGTTTAATCTTCTCTAATTGTTCTACTATTTTCAATCGCAGCCTGAAGTTTTCAATCATGGCTAAGATGACCTTATCATTGGTACCACTGCGGTAAAGTTCTCTCTCAAGGTTTTCGTATTCGTCGCTTAGTGATGTCAATTCTTTGAAGAGACTTTTTACATTC
The DNA here is from genome assembly GCA_047632755.1 of Cryomorphaceae bacterium. Taxonomy (GTDB): domain Bacteria; phylum Bacteroidota; class Bacteroidia; order Flavobacteriales_D; family Cryomorphaceae; genus JAKVAV01. Next base: position 36,382 of record JBLIDT010000016.1, on the reverse strand, counting down.
AAATCTGTCTCAGATAATTCCTGAAGACCTGCGTACTTTTCTTCCAATTGAGATGTGTAGTACAGTTCGATGTCAGCCATATCAGATGAGACATCACTCAGTGCTATTGAGCCATATTGCACATCAGCGGGGCTATTAAACCTTGGAAGCAGTAAGCTCCCTCCTGCTACGAGTAGTACAATGATAGAGGCTGCCACACGCCAGAATCTTACACGGTTCTCATTGTCATGCTTTCTCTTTTCGAGTTTCATCAAAAAGCGGCCCTCATGACCCAAAGGCATTGTTTCCTCATCAAAGGAATCGTGTTCGTTTTTTATGAACTTTTCCAGATTAGACATACGTTTCGTTTACCAATTCAATAATCTTATTCTTAGCTCTTGCATACTGAGCGCGAGATGAAGCCTCTTTTATTCCCAGTTGTTTTGAGATGGACTTGTGATCCATTTCCTCAAAAAGATGAAGTGAGAAGATTACCCTGCATCCTTCCGGCAAATCTTTCATGGCTCTTTTTATTCGCTCAACGTCGTAGTTTCCTTCTCCATTAGAATCATGGAATACCTGTCCATTGTCAATTTCAGCATCCATGTCAAGGGGTACTTTTCGTTTCTTCAAATGATCCAAGCACTTGTTGATACCAATCCGACATATCCAACTGGCCAATTGGGAATCCCCACGGAAAGAATCAATTCGATCAAAAGCTTGTATAAAAGCCTCCTGCATAAAATCCTCGGCTTCGTGCGGATCATTCAGAATTCTGAGGCATGAAGCATAGACCCTTCGGCAACACGAATTGTATACATCAGTCTGAACCCTGCGGTCACTTTTTAACTGTTTTTTTATCCGGCTGATTTCCATCTGTTGGTTAAAGGCTTCGTCGGTTTGACGACCAAACATTAAGTTTTGCTACAACAAGGTGAGTTTTTTTCTAACGAGCGAAAGGAATCTGGGTGGTCTTGACTTGGCGAGGTGCATGATGGCTCAAGAATGTTTGACTTGGTAAGGTTCAAAATAGCGCAGAGGACACTGAGATTTCTTGACGCTTCGAACTTAAGATTTCGAAGCAGTAGTCAATTGCACCCGCAATTGAGTGAGACGAAGAACTGAGCTATCGTAGGTTAGCCCATCAGCGGGCTTGCACGACTCTGCGACAATGCAAAAAAGCCTTTTATTGTCTGTTTTCTAGTCGCAGTCGGCGGAAAGCCTTCAAGGGTTTTGAACTGGAACTACACTTGACTGGTCTCACTCTATTCCCAACTGGCTATTGACCACTTCGTAAATGAGGATTTGACGCTCCAATAACTCCGCGTATTTCAATGTTCTTTTGGTAGGATTAATCAGTTTAGCACGATTGATCCATTCTATTGCTACACGAGGCTGCCCTATTATCTCGGAAGCCAGTGCCATATTGAAACATGCCTTATGGCTTACGTTAGAATCTTCTGAATCCGTGAGTTCTTTCCAGGATTTTGCCGCTTGCTCCCAATCTCCCATCCTATCGAGTTTTGTGGCTATTTCAACCAATTCGGGTGAACCCAAATTAAAATATTGACGGTAGTCTGGTTCCCAATGGGGAGATATGCGCTCAAAGTAATCGTATGCCGCCATTCCAGAAACATCCATCAAGCCCATGTCCTCATCTTTGAATTCTTGAATTTCTTCCTCGGAGTATGACACTCGACCAAAAACTCGCTCGTAATTCTCTTGGTATTCATCGATCATTTGACCTGTCGACGAGTCATAGAAACGCCAAAGAAGGGACATACTTACTTCACTCTCCTTCGAAAACTCTGGCACCTGACTGGGCATACCGCTTCCGTCGGTCACAGAAACAACACTGACAGAGCCAGAAGTGCGGATGAGCATATTGTGTCCGTCTAGAGAAATGATACCGTCCAGATCGTATTCTTTTGAAATACTCTCAATCTCCTCCTGAGTAAAAGGTCTATTTGCAAACTCTTTTTCGTTCACAGTCGAATCGGCAATTTCAATTTCCACAAATTCAAATCTGCCGATATCTGCACAAAGCTTCTTTAAATTTTCAATGGCCAGTTTCGCAGATTTATTCGGAATCTTCTCCAGTTCACCGTAAGGAATTCCATTGGTATAAACCGGACAGATCGATTTCGGAGTTGTACTTCTTTGGGCTATACCCAAAACATACATCGTTGACGGAACGTATCGATTGGAAGGTTTGATAAACTCTGTATAGTGATAGGCGGTATTGCAACCGGCAAGCACGATTAAGAGGAAAATGACGTTAGTCAAAAGAATTCTCTGCATGGGTGCAAAAATAAGAATTGCAGGGATTCAAAGTTTGTTTTGTTTATTTTTGCCGCGAATGAAAAATTTCTCTTCTCTTAGTGTCCTTTTACTGGCAGTTGCCTTTTTTAGTGCTTGTAGCAAAAAGTGCGATGAACCAGACATTCAAGCCATCAACGCCCTCTACTTTGAATTGGATCAGAGTTCGGATGGTTTTACTCCAGAAGCATTGGATGAAATCTTCATCGTTCGTTTCGTTCCTTTTAGTGAGCCTCTCTTGGCTGACACGGTATATTTGGATGGCATTTACCCATCGGGTAGTGGCCGATTTTACATCAATGATGAATTCCCTTTCGTCAATAGTCAGTCACCCTACTATACGATTTACGGATACATTATAGTAGATCCTACAACTAGCTACGGCGGTGTGGTAGAAAACATATCCTTGGAAGGGGAATACGATGGAGACTGTGATTACGACAATATCGCCAAGCGGTTTACCTTCAATACAGACACCGTCGATATGGGGGGCACACAAGATTTTTACCTCGTTACTCCTTAAGCACTTAGCCTTACGCACTTCCTCCACGACCAATTTTCGACAGTTTTAATCCGTACATTTGCGGCCTTAAAACCACTGAAAATTAATACCAATGAAAGAAGTTTATATCGTGTCTGCCGTGCGGACTCCAATAGGAAGTTTTAACGGCAGTCTGTCGTCAGTAAGCGCGACACAACTGGGAGCAACTGCTATCAAAGGAGCCCTCTCAAAAATCAATCTATCCCCTTCTGAAGTCGATGAAGTATTGATGGGTTCTGTTCTGCAAGCAGGCTTAGGTCAAGCACCTGCGCGTCAAGCCTCGAAGTTTGCCGGAATAGGTGATGATGTGCCTTGCACAACCATAAATAAAGTTTGTGCATCGGGCATGAAAGCGATCTCTCAAGGCGCTCAAGCCATTATGCTAGGCGATGCCGATGTGGTAGTAGCCGGTGGTATGGAAAACATGAGCAGCGTACCGCATTACTTGCCTGGTTCAAGAAATGGCACGAAACTCGGAAACATTACCATGCTGGATGGAATGGTGCACGACGGACTCACTGACGTGTACGATCAAAAGCACATGGGAACCTGTGCCGATCTTTGCGCCAAGGAGCATGACATTAGCCGTGAAGATCAAGACAATTTCGCGATTCAATCATACGTACGTTCAGCCAAAGCTTGGAAGGAAGGAAAATTTGCCGACGAGGTGGTTCCTGTTTCTGTCCCACAAAGAAAAGGCGATCCGATCATAGTATCTGAAGATGAAGAATACAAGAACGTGAGGATGGATAAGATTCCTGCTTTACGTCCAGTGTTTACCAAAGATGGAACGGTAACCGCGGCAAATGCGTCCACCTTGAACGACGGAGCCGCTGCAGTGATCTTGATGAGCAAAGAAAAAGCCGAAGCTTTGGGTATAAAGCCTATTGCTAAAATCGTAAGCTATGCGGATGCAGCTCGCGAACCACAGTGGTTTACTATGGCTCCTTCCAAGGCTATTCCAAAGGCATTGAAAAAAGCAGGATTGGATAATTCTGATATCAACTTTTGGGAATTGAACGAAGCATTCTCAGTAGTGGCTTTGGCCAATATCAAAGAACTGGGACTCGACCCCGAGAAGGTAGATGTAAATGGTGGAGCCGTTTCTTTAGGACATCCTCTAGGATGCTCGGGAGCGAGAATCATCGTAACGCTGCTTAACGTATTGAAGCAAAACAACGCAAAACGCGGTTGCGCTGGTATCTGCAATGGTGGTGGTGGAGCTTCGGCGATGGTGATCGAGTTGGTGTAATACTCCGAAAATAATAAGCATAAAAAAGGGCGGCCAAATGGCCGCCCTTTTTATTTTGAGAACTAAAATCGCTATTGCTTAATCAGCTTTTCTGTGAAAGTTGTTGAACCATTTGACACTTGGAAGAGATATACTCCCGAGTCTAAATCGCTTATGTCAAATCGCAGATTCTGATTTGATTCTACGTTTACCAATTTTTCTTTTACCATTCTGCCTTGAAGATCAAAGAACGCAACGGTGTACATGCCACCTTCGTCAAGAGTCAATGCCACGTTGAGCTCAGTATTGGCAGGATTAGGATACAGAGATAAAGCTGCATCACTTCCGTTTAAGCTCTTTGTAGGAATGTTCCAACCGAATAAGTCAAATGCCGACCACGCACCAATAATCGAATTGGTACATCCACAACGCACTCTCCAGCGGTAAGTCTCCCCATTTTGAAGTTGGCTTTCTGGTGCCAAAAATGAACTGGCATTGGGCTGCAAAGTTGTGAAAGAAGCCAAGCCCGAAGTTGAGGCTAACCCCCCTTGAATCTGACAACCAATAGACCCTGGAATTGGATCCCACTGCAACAGTACTCCATTTGATTGAGCCGTTGTTGTAAGATTCTGAACTACTGGATAGGGATCAGCACAAGGCGTTGTGCTGCCATCGATGCAAAAAGTGTGCGTGGCAAAATCGCCGTATGCAGCATTCGGTGCAGTCATTTCTACTAAGAGTGTACCGTCATCACCTACTATCTGGTAGTTTCCATCAATGGTACAACCCCCGAAAGAAGACCCATTCATACCATCTCCGTAAGAATCGAAAATAGTGAAAGTGTAACATCCTTGGGCAAGACAGAAAATATCTGTCACTGTTTGCCCATCAGCATCTCCAGGATAACCACCACCAGTGGCTAGAGTATTGCCCGTGGCATCACTAACCAATTCCCAGCTCACCTCATTTGGCCAGCAGTCGAAAGTTAAATCGAGCTGAGCCGAACTGGCAGCGATTGCAGCTTCAAGACTCGAAGCACCTGAATTGTTAGCAGCATTCTCATCTGTTCCTCCATTGGGGTTAGAAATAGAAACTTCATAGCTATACAAGCCTGACTGGCTTATATTCAAAGCAGGAAGGCTTACTGACTCAATCGCACCAGTTGCTAGACTACCCGTCCATTGGAATGATCCAAGTGATGAACCATCAAGTGAGTAAGCAATTGTAAGGGAAGTGAGGGTATTGATACCTGCATTTCTTATTTGCACTGAAGGTGAAAAAACTGTTTGATTACAGAAGAATCCAGAGACTCCGTCTATTGCCTGAACAGCTGCATCTACAGCTGCACTTGGCTGATTGGGGTTGTAACCATCGATAGCCGTTGGATTGGTACCCAGCGGGTCGAGCCAATCAATTAGGCGAGAAGATGCGCTTGAACTATTGTCCCAAGAAACATCGAAACGGCCGTAAAAATCATAAGTACCATTGTTAACTGTACCAGAGCATGCAGCTGCACCTCCGTAAAGCTGACCAACGATTCTTTTGTTCTGATCAAAAATGGGGGATCCTGAAGAACCAGGCTCGGTTACTCCCCACTCCCATTCGTTGATCCACCATACTTGAGCACCACCCGTCACATCATAGTAAGGAGAATCTTCCTCGCGGCAGATCTTCTTCACATCTCCACTTGGATGATGAATACCTGTGATTTGGGTCGGTGGAACGCCACTATTGTCCCAACCAGCGTAGAATACATTGTAAGAAGAAGGAATGGCACTGTTCAGTTCCCAAAGGGCTACATCTGATGCTGAATTACTCGCACGTAAAGTTGCTCCATTTATTTGAGACGTAGTAGGGCCGTTACTGCTATTTGCAGTAGTTGCACAGCTAGTCGTTGCCGACTCATAGCCAAATAGGAATGATCTTCCTCCTCCGTTTGTAGTTCCGCAGTGATTGGCAGAAAGGAAGTAAGGCGTACCGTCATTTGCTGTATTGTTTACCAAAGCTCCGCTGCATATTCCAGAACCGTTTATAAGTATGATTGCAACCGAAGCAATGGGGTCATTCCACTCTCCTGGTGTTCCGAATGGATTTCCAGGAAGCTCAGAGCATCCCGTATCGTAGTTGCATGCTCCACTATCGTTCAATCCTTTGGATGTGTGCAACGCATCAACAAAATGTTGGGCAACTAGACGATATCCCTGAATTACATGCCCAATGGTCAGTTTTGAGTCGTAATTAGAATCTGTTGGTTTGAAATACTCAACCACAATTTTGGTCGCGGGAATCGGCAAGGTCGATAGCAATCGATCAGGCTGATTGTTAGCAGCAGTATAAGCGCCGTCATAAAATTTTCCTTCACTGTCAAATACATGAACGTACTCACCAGGACCAAGATCAAATTCTTGGAAGAATACATTCATCGTTAATGCATCTTTTGAGATGAACTCTATCTGATATACCTCTCCTTCAGCAGTTGGGGTAGCGGTAGCAGATTGCAATACATCAAGATTTACCATGTGCTCGTAACCGAATCGAAATGGGCCGACTTTATTGGCCATATTGATTGCATCTTCCGACTTCAGTTCATCAATATCCACTTTTGCCAGAGGGACTTTTTCTATTTCAAATGGTGACTTAGATTGCCATCCAAATGGCTCTCCCATATCTGTGGTTTGCGCGAACGAAGAGAACGGCAAGTGAACCGCTGCCAAAATCAGCAGTGCGATCCCTGTTTTGCTTAAAATGTTAAATCTCATGTTGATATTTATTGTAGGATTAGTTTGGATTGAAAGACTTCATTGCCCCATTGGGCAGTTAATATGTAAAGTCCTGCGTTATGATCTGTCAGATCAAGCTGCAGGGTGTTGGATCCTTTTGAGACAGCAACATTCTGCTGAAGAACCAGTTTACCTGTAATATCGAAAAGTGAAATTACACCAATAGAAGTCTCGTTGGAATTCAGGAATAGTTGGGTAAAACCGTTGGCTGGGTTTGGTGCGATTTTGAAGTCATCTTCGGTATTGATCGCTGTCGAACGATCCTTCGCCGCACCTGGAGAAAATTGGTCGTATGAACTCCAAGGTCCCGCGATTAACGGACTAGCAGAACAAGCACATCTAACCCTCCATTGATAATTTTGGCCAGTTTGCAAGCTATTGTTCGAAACGAATAGCTGTGCAGCATCTGGTTGATTAACATTGATTGAAGCGTTTCCACCACCGATTACCCCTCCCTGCACTTGACAGCCTATTGATCCTGCAATGGGACTCCATTGCAACAGCACCCCATTGGCCTGAATTGTCGAGTTGAGACCCGTAACCTGAGGATATGGCTGAGCACATGGTGCTGGTCCGTCTCCACTCACGCAGAATGCATGTGCAGACTGAGAGCCATAATCAGCTTGTCCCATTTCAAATAGAACTTCGCCATCGGGGCCTGCCATATCGTAATCACCATCTACACCGCAAGAGGAGTATGAAGCACCGCTCATTCCATCACCGAAAGAATCGAAAATGTTAAACGTATAGCAGCCTGCTTCTATGCATTGAGACCAGGTGTAAAGTGTCTCATTGCCGTAAGTGCCGTTTGACAAGGATGCTACAATATTTCCTTGATCGTCTGCTATTTCCCAACTCACCTCACTTCCCCAACAATCTGTAAGGATTGAAAGAGTCACGTTTGAGCAAGGAAACTGACAAGATCCATCATCGACAACTGCATTGGCGTTGTAATTTAGTGCCGAAGGATCAGTGCAACCAGAAACGAGCTCAGAGCAACCTGCTGTAGTAATGGACTGAGTCGCGGATGTGCCGTCTGCTGCTGTGTAATACACACTGTAGCTCGTATTGGAACTGAGACCAGAAATTTCGAAACTGGAAGAATTGGATAAAGCACCCGACACCAAGTTGACGCATGTCAACGTTCCGCCTTGAGCTTGATAGCACACCGTTTCTGCATTGCAAAAATCCGAATCGAAGGAAGCACTCACAGTAATTGCGGCCTCCACTAGACTGTTTGTTTCATTGAGCACACATGCTTCTGAAAGATTGATGTTTAGTGGGTCACAGACTGGAGGAGGTCCACATGAAAAAAGTGCGAGGTCTAGTGCATTTTTTACGTTAAGCCTTCCACCTGTTACGGTTTCGCTAGCAAGAGATGCTACTGGATCTACTCCATCTAGGATGTAACTACGCACCATATCAGCCGCTAATTGCGGATTTGATATCGCAGTTGAAGCTAGTGTAGCACAAGGTGCCGAATAAACCAATGCTATTGCTCCTGCTACGCAGGGACTGGCAAAAGAAGTTCCACTTGTACTGCTATAATTAGAAGAACCAGAAGGAAGAAGTACTGATTCACCTGGAGCGGCCAAGTCGATAGTTGTTGCGCCGTATCCAGAAAAAGTCCTTTGGTCACTGCTATTTGAAGCTGTTACTGCGACCATATAATCACTCCCACAAGCAGTCGGCATGTCACCTACTGCGTCTATGTTGACGTTATTGTTGGCAGTAGCTCCGCAGTTCAAAATCCCCACAGCTCCTAAATCATCGTAATAGGCGCACCATACAGGATAATTTGCTGGATTGGCATTGTCAATTCCCCACGACGCATTGGTAGCAACCACAAAAGCACCCTGTAACCCACCCGAAGAATTGTAAAGGCTTCGCATGGTTTGAGGGTATGAATAAGATGCGATCACATTTGATTCGGTAAGACTTCCTACTTCAACTTGCATGATTTTCACATCCCAGTTTACTCCAGCTCCGCCAGTTCCATTGTTTCCTTTGGCGCCGATCATACCTGAAACTGCAGTACCATGACCGCCGCTAGAGATATTGTCGGAATTGGACTGTGGATCCCATCCATTGTAGTCATCGATGTATCCGTTCAGATCATCATCCACTCCATTGTTGGGGATTTCATCCGTATTTACCCAATGGTTTGCTATCAAATCGTTGTGGTTGTAATTGGCTCCTCCAGGTTCAATTACGCAAACGACGATCTCATCACCGTTCGCAGTGGTTCCGCCTGTGGTAATATCCCAAGCCAAATCACTATCAATGTCATTGTCCGATCCATCAACATGGTGCCACTGAGAGCCTAGTTGAGGATCATTCGACAGTACTCTTTCTTTTACAAAATGATTGAACTGCGCAGCGCGGACATATGCTGAACCTTGAATTTTTCGGAGCAACAACTCCTCTTTCATTTTCTCTCCATCAAATGAAAATAGATGAATGTTCGATATAGGAGATAATTCTTGAAGATGCTGCAAATTGGAATCCAACCCCAATTCTCTGTCAAAAATCTTGTCTAAGCTTTGATGGTCCACTCCAGGCTGAAGCATGACTATCACCTCCCCGAGCACATGATCTGAGCTTTGAGAATATGATTCTGTATTTGCAAGAAAAAGGGTGAAAATCAGGCATAACCTGCCTAGGGTAGATATACTTTTCATATGGTTTTGTTGATGGTGAGACTGTGCTAGCAAGATACCGCCTTTGAATGTATGAATCAAGCTAAACTCCAATAAACAATACAACATGCAGGAAAGCTAAATCCCTTTGACTATGTTCCTAGAATAGTTCTCTGAAGTTAGTTCTTCTGATTCCCAACATCTTGATAAAAAAACTGCGGGTTCTGTCTGGATCAGTTGGTAGACATACCACTGCCCAAGTTTGATTGAAGTTTACTCACTTTAAAATCAGTTATAGAAATGAGGATAGGCCGTTGAGCAAAGCTGACAGCTGAAGGGTAAAATAACAACTCTCCTGTTCGGGAAAATGCCTTTATGCCTATGTACTCTTGGAAATTAGTACGGGCTAAAAACAAAAAAAGGGCGCAATAGCTGCGCCCCTTTTCATTGCAATATGAAATGAATTACTTCATTACAACCTTTGAAGTAGAAGACATTTGACCTTCTAATACTTCGATTACATAGATACCTTTATCTAAAGAAGAAAGATCTAGGTTAAGGAAGTTTGCACCTTCGTTTACAGTCATGTTGAAATCAGCAACTGCCTTTCCAACCATGTCAAATACACGAACGTTAACCAATCCTTTAACACCTGCTTCGTACTTCAAGTTAACCGCACCTGTTGATGGGTTAGGGAATACGTCGAATGAAGTGCTTGTTTTAGCCGCTCTTTTAGAGATCACACCTTTCACACTGGTTGTTGCATCAACTTCTGTAGGGAAGATGTTTGACGCATCAGATGCAGAAGCAATTTGCAAACCACCAGTTTGTCCGAAATGGATCTTTCTAGCAGTAGACAATTCAGGACTTACAATAGCAGAGCCACCAAGACCATAGAAAATACTGACAAAGTTAGTAAATGGGCCTGCGATTAGAGTTGGCGTTTGTTGACATCCACAACGAACTCTGAAATCGTAAGTTGTAAATGGTGTAAGTTGACCTGCAGGAGCAGTAAACGAGCTAGCCGTTGAACCACCAACGATAACGCTGGCTTGTTGAGGACCTCCACCTACTAGAACATTCACTTGGCAACCAAGCTGGCCTGGAATTGCATCCCAAGAGAAAGTGATCGATCCACTTCCGTTTTCAACAAGCGATAAGCTCGCTGCGTCTACAGCAGGATAAGGAGCCGTGCAAGGAGCTGGGCCACCACATGGAAATTCAGCTGCAGTTTTGAAGTTAATCACAACTGCTGGCACACTATCGCAAGCACTAATACCACCTGCAAAAACAGCACCACGAACGCTCCACTCGCCTGTCATGGCTGGTTGAACAACACCAGTTGAATTCAATAACTCATTGTCCAAAACAATCGTAAAATCTCCATTTTCTGTTCCCGCAGGAGCACCTAGGGTTAATACAAACGAAGGATCGGGATTCACACCGAATGGTCCACCTGCACCAGAACCTGGAACCGGCGTAAACTCTAGTAAGTATTCCCCTGCGACAGGTGAGTTTGGCAAAGTGAAACCAGTGACAATGTAATCAGTCGTTTCCTGAGGACAAAGCTCGCCATCAATCGCCGCTTGATCCAAAATACCTGCTTCACAAGTAGTAACAGGAACACAACCTGCATCAGCAGAAGTTAAGAAAGTAACAGTTGCAACTGCGTCTGTACTATCGCAACGCGTAAGAGGATCAAAATATGAACCAGTAACGCTTGTCACAAATCCTTTGATAGTCCACTCTCCTTCCATTACAGGAAATAAATTGGAAGAAAGAACTCCATTGAGATCATTATCAAAACCATATCCTGCTAAATCAACAGCTGAGAAACCAGTCAAAACAAACGGACCACCAAGACCAGAAACATTTAAAGGATCTGTTGGCGTAAATTGAATAAATGCATCTCCAGCTGTAGGAGAATTAGGAACAATCGCTCCAGAGATAGCTAGAACAGTTTGTTCTGCTGGGCAAATTACAGGGACAGAAACTCCGTTGTTAATTCCCGCTTCACAAGTAGTAACGGGAGGAAGACAAGAACCACCGCTAAAATAGGTTACACGTGGAACACCATTGTCAATTCCTTGAGAAACACCAGGACATTCACCAGCTTCGTTAACAAACATCTGGTAAGTACCCGACTCAGTAGCTGTAAATGAAAGCTCGCAAGGAGAACCTGCATCCGTTCCAAAAGCATCAATAGCACCCGATGGGGCCACTGCACTAAGAGAAGTAGTCCAAGCAATACCTCCTGTACCTTGACAAATATCAATGGAGTAGCTAGCTCCAGCCTGAACATCCGTGATTTCATAAATATCACCACGCCAAACTTCAAACCCAGCAATATTAGCAGAGACAGGCCCTACTTCAACACAAGGAGCGGGAGCGGACCCGTAATTGGTTCCACCTGTGTTACATTGAGAAAATGCTGTAAAAGCAGATAGAACTGCAGCAGCACCTAAAAAGAGAAACTTCTTCATAGTAAAAGATTTAGTTAAATTAAAGGTTAAATAAAGTTGTGAGTATTTTACTCGCTGGAAAGATAAATACAAAGTGTGGTAATGTCAACTTATTGAATTGGAAATATTTTCTCCAATGCTGCTTTCCTAAACTTGAATATCATCTTGGTTTGTTTAGCCACTGTAAACGAATGGGCAAGTCTTCCTAGAATTCCAAAAGGCATGCTGTAGTAAAGTATGTCCCTCGCCAAAGTTCCTCCATCCACTTGTTCAAATTCATGGATGTGGTGCCACATTCCGAAGGGGCCTTGTAGTTGTTCGTCTACAAATCTTTTTTTTGGCTCGACTTGCGTTATCTCGGTTATCCAAGTCAAAGGAATTCCCAACAAGGGTGATACCTTATATACTAGGAGCATTCCCGGATACACTTTTTCGGCATCCGGCTCGTACACGTTTTGGAATGCCATTTTTTCGGGAGTAATCTTTTTGAGATTTCTTGGATCGGTAAAAAAATCCCAGACCTCATCCAAGGGGGCGTTTATGAGAATCTCATCTTGCAGGCGATATACAGACATAAGGTATAATTTTGGCCTATTAAGAATAAAAGGAGTTCAATTGTTTATTGCTCTCCCAGCTCGGCAATTTGTCGATAGAGTTTCAAGCTATGGTCTTTCGAAACGGGATATAACGGAAGACGCATATGGTGTTCACAGATGCCTAGATGTTGAAGCGTTTCCTTTATGCCACCGGGATTTCCTTCAACGAAGAGCTCATTGATCAGAGGAATCATTTGAGAATGAAGCTTTCCTGCTTTGTCATAATCATTCACAACGCAAGCCTCAAAAATGGCTCTAAATCTTTTTGGATACGCATTGGCAACCACAGAAATGATTCCATGACCTCCACAAGCCATGTGCCTTACCAAGTAGGGGTCATCACCCGAAAGGAGTAGAAAATCTTCTGGCAAACCTGCTGCCAGTTCCATTACTTGCTCGATACTGCCAGCTGCCTCTTTGATTCCAATAATTCTTTTCGTTTCTGCTGCTATTCGAAAAACTGTTGTGGGGAGAACATTGCTCCCTGTGCGACTTGGTACATTGTATAAAATGATAGGTAGTGGTGAAACTTCACTTAAGTATTTGTAATGTCTGAAAATCCCTTCTTGGGTGGGCTTGTTGTAAGCAGGACTGGCCGTTAAGAAAGCTGCGACACCTTTCTTGCTGAAGTTCCTCATCCGCTCGCCTACTACCCTTGTATCACTCCCTCCTATTCCGAAAACAACGGGCAGTTTTCCTGCATTAATTTCCAAAATAAAATCAAGCACCGCCATTTGCTCTTCCTCCGCAAGAGTTACAGATTCACCAGTCGTGCCCATTACCACTAAGAAATGAACACCAGCACTTACATGGCGAATCAATTTTTCAAGTCCAGCGAAATCTACTTTGCCATTTTCCTGAAAAGGAGTAACCAGGGCTACACCAGCGCCTTTAAGCTCTTTCATAATTGATTCGAGTTAAATAGTGGTTGACTTGTTTAACATACTCATCGAATGTGGCTTTTTCAGGTAAGTCCAACATCAGGTCAAAATGCTCTTCTCGATCTGCACGGTAATACCCCACCTTGAGTCGAGCGCTGCTTTCTGCCTGGATAAATTCCAAAGGCAAAGCTGGAGTTCGTTCAAGATTGATGAGAATATCGTATTCACTGGCCACGAATTTTTTCACTTGATCACACTGGGGCTCATACCACCAATTGATTTCACTCTTTAGGAAATAATCAAATTTCAATCGATGGGTGTGGTAATGTGGCACCTCTTTTTTATCATCTATGTAGCAAAGGGCCAATACTTCTTTTACACCATATTCAGATTTGAGGAACTTGACATATTGTTTCACTAGTATGAAGTAGCTCTCTCCTTTCTCTTCATAAAGAATAGCCACGCTGCTCGCTTTGTGAAAATTGGTTGCCGCCGTTTCTCGTTTCTCATTAATCTTGGAAGCAAGTTTCCTGCGGCCCCAAGCCTTCTTTATGTTTTCAAGCCACTCCACTTTAGTTGATCATATTTAAGAGGTCAGCTTCTGAGATTATAGGAACTTCGAGCTTTTCGGCCTTTATTCTTTTTGATGGGCCCGTGCTTTCGCCAGCCACTAGGTAATCCGTTTTTGCGGAAACCCCGCTCAATACCTTCCCTCCATTTCTTTCGATGAGCTCTTTCAACTCTTTTCTATCCATGACAAATACACCCGATACGACGAAGGATTTATCGGCTAGACTTTCAGAGTCATTTTCAATCAACTCCATACTAAACTGAAGCCCCTTTTCTATCAATCGGTTTACCAAATTCAAATTGGCTTCATCGGCGAAAAAATCTACCACGGAGTCAGCTATGCGTTCTCCTATCTCATTCACAGCTATGAGCGTTTCTCTATCGGCTTCCGCCAAAGCTTCAATTGTTTTGAATTCTCGGGCCAATATCTTTGCGACTGTCTCGCCCACAAATCGAATCCCGAGCCCAAAGAGTACCCGCTCGAAAGGAATAGCTTTCGAAGCCTCGACACCTTTCACCAAGTTTTCGGCAGATTTCTCCGCCATTCGATCGAGCTTGATCACGGCTTCTGATGTCAGCTCGTAGAGATCTGCAAAATTCTCAACCAAGCCCGCATCACAAAGTTCGCCCACCGTTTCCGTTCCGATTCCATCAATGTTCATTGCCTTCCGGGAAATGAAGTGTTCGATCCTGCCCTTTATTTGGGTCGGACAGCCAATCAAATTCGGACAGTAGTGCTGCGCCTCACCATCGTTTCGCACCAAAGCGGTGCTGCATTCAGGGCAATGGGTAATGTATTGATGTTTCACCAAATGGGCAGGTCTTTTTGTGAAATCGACCGCTATAATCTTGGGAATAATCTCTCCTCCTTTTTCCACGAATACCGTATCTCCCTCGCGCACGTCGAGCTTCTCGATTTGATCGGCATTGTGCAGTGAGGCTCTCTTCACCGTTGTTCCTGCGATTAATACAGGCTCTAAATTGGCTACTGGAGTTATGGCTCCTGTCCTTCCTACTTGATAAGTTATTTTTTCAAGTTTTGTGGCAACTCGCTCAGATTTAAATTTATAGGCCACAGCCCATCTGGGAGATTTGGCAGTATAGCCCAATTCTTCTTGAGCCAAATACGAGTTCACCTTGATGACAACTCCGTCTATTTCAAAAGGAAGATTGGATCTTTCTTTATCCCAATAATTGATGAATGCCTCAATCTCCTCGATACTCTTGCAGAGCGCAATTCGATTCTTGCTTTCATCTGGCACTTTGAAACCGAGCTTTGCCGCAAACTGTAAATTCTCCAAATGACCTTTGGCTTGAAGCCTCTCGCCGTAAACCGCATAAAGAAAGCAATCCAAATTACGCGTGGCGACAACACCTGAGTCTTGTAATTTGAGGGTTCCCGAAGCGGAGTTTCGAGGGTTCATGAATGCCTCTTCTCCAGCCTCAACCCGCTTGGCATTCATGTCGGCAAATACTTGGAGAGGAAGAAAAATCTCTCCTCTAATTTCGAACTCATCGGGATATTCATTTCCGCTCAAGCGCAACGGAATAGTAGAAATGGTTCGAACGTTTGTCGTCACATCTTCTCCCGTTTGTCCATCGCCACGGGTTACTGCTCTTGTCAACACCCCGTTCTCGTAATTAATGCCGATGGCAACACCATCGTACTTTAGCTCGCAGACGTATTCAATCTCATCGTCGGTGTTCTTCTTAATCCGCGTCTCCCATTCCCGTATTTCATCAATATTGTAGGTATTGCTCAGGGAGAGCATCGGATACTTGTGCTTCACCTTTTGAAACTTATCGGTGATATCTCCTCCTATTCTTTTCGTAGGAGAATTGGAGTCGGCTAAATCAGGAAATGATTCCTCCAGGTGCTGAAGCTCTTTGAGCTTCATATCGAAATCATAATCCGAAATAACAGAGGAATTGAGCACATAGTAGCTGTGATTGTGCTCATGGAGCTCTTGGCTGAGCTCCTCAATTCGTTCGCGTGCTTGATCAGAATTCATTTTTAACGGACTCGTCGAAATAACTTCTTGCGAGTTTAATCAAATTGAGGCGCAAGTTGATGACAAAAATAGCACTACTAAACTCACTGCCCAAGTCATATTCCAAACCAAATACTTGGCGATAACCTAGCCCCGCCGAAAGTCCGAGCCAATACAAAACGTTGTACTCGCCGTAGGCCACAAATTCAGCTACACTAAAGTTGAGCACGGGGCCTGTGTTTCGCTCATTTGGGTTGAGCTCATTTTCATAGAAGGTATTTATTTTACCTCCTCCCAAATGAAGCGTGCTGCCAAATTCCCATTTTTTGTCGAAGTAGAGAACCCGGTCATAATACAAAGTGGAGTAACTAAAGTCATACTCAATCTTGTTTGCTTCTAGAATGAATTCCACATCCTCGTCAAAGATTCGTGTGTTTAAGAAATAGAACCCTACTCCGATGCGGTGAATCCTTTTGTATTCGACTCCAATCTTCAACCCACCGACTAAAACCCACCGATTTTGAAAGAGGGTTCTCCTTGCGTCAAAGCTAAAATCTGGCTTGAGTATATTTTGATAAGGAAGCAATTTACGTTCTCCTCCAATGAGCCAAACCTTGTTGGATTGATCAAACTGCGCCGCAGATGCGAAACAGGAGAAAAGGAAAACAGCGAATAGGAGTCTTTTCAATTTTTAGTGCCTTTGGCCATTCTGAATCTGCCATTCAAATCTTTTCGGATTTCTACAGAAGTGAATCCTCGATCCATTAACAAAGAACGGATCTCAGCGGCAAAACTTTCGTTGATCTCAAAGAAAATTTTTCCGCCTTTGTTGAGATGTCCCTCTGCCAAGTCTACGATATTTCGATAGAAAACCAATGGATCATCCTCTGGCACAAAAAGCGCCAGATGCGGCTCGAAATCTACCACATTACGCTCCATCTTTTCTTTGTCTTCATTGGTGACATAAGGAGGGTTGCTGACCATCAGGTCAAACTTCATAAACCCCAAACTCTCTTGTTTCAGGATATCGAAAGCAAAAAACTCAATACCTGTATTGTTTAGTTTAGCGTTCTGTTGTGCCAAGTTAAGTGCTTCAATACTCTTATCGACACCGAAAACCTTAGCATGAGGCATGAACTTTTTAAGGCTTATAGCTATGCACCCCGAACCCGTACCAAGATCGAGAATGCTTTGAGCAGAATCTCCCGATTCATACGTAATCCAACGAACTAACTCCTCTGTTTCAGGTCTAGGAATAAGCACGTCAGGATTGACCTTAAACCTTAGCCCATAAAATTCGGCATGTCCTAGTAGGTATTGAATCGGCTCATTTGCTTGGAGTCCCTTGATCACAGCCTCCAGCATTGACGCCTTAGAATCCTGAACGATTTCGTCAAGCCTTATCTGAATATCGGCTCGTGAATACCCCAATAATTCATTCGCCGTCATCGCAAAAAATTGATCGATTTCTCTCTGCGCATATTGATCAAATAATTTGTCTCTAAATCTCGATTTTAGATCCGCGATACTTGGCATGGCTTCTATATTATAAACAGGCCAAGTTAGACTAGTTCTGATGTCAATTAAAGTTGTTCTTGAGTATTTTTTCAACCATCCAGAGAAATAGTCCTGCAAGCTTGTTTTCTTTGCCAAGTGAAGAATCACGAACATTATATGCAGCGCTGCTTAGATCTGGCCAAAAAAGGTCTTGGACGAGTCGCACCCAACCCAATGGTGGGCTGCGTCATTGTGAAAAATGATGCAATTATCGGCGAGGGATTTCACCAATCTTATGGAGAAGCTCATGCCGAAGTCTATGCCATCAAGTCGGTCAAAAATCAAGTCGACTTAAAAGAGGCCACTCTTTATGTGAGCCTGGAACCTTGTTCTCACCACGGCAAGACACCGCCTTGCGCAGACTTGATTATTGAGTCGGGAATCCCAAAAGTGGTCATCGCACAAACAGACCCCAATCCAAAAGTAGCGGGAAAAGGAATGGAGAAACTGCGGGAAGCTGGGGTAGAGGTCACCATGGGAATATTGGAGGAAAAAGCCAAAGAATTCAATAGAAGATTCAGGACTTTTCACGAAGAAAAAAGACCTTACGTGGTATTAAAATGGGCCATGTCGGCTGATGGTTATATGGATTCGGTGCGCCCCGAGGACAAAAAAGGAATCCTCTGGATCTCGTCGCCCGAAACAAAGAAGCTTGTCCATAAGTGGAGAGCGGAAGAAGGAGCCATTCTCATAGGAAAAAGGACACTAGAAGTTGATGATCCATCGCTGGATACGAGGGATTACTTTGGAAATGACCCTTTGAGAGTCGTGCTTGTTGGTGACAAAGAGCTCTCGCTAGGCCGAAGGCTATTGACAGACGGAAAGCCCACCTTAATCATCGGGAAGCAACAAAGAGGCTTCGAAAATGAAGCGGTAGAATTTGCCGAGCCACAGGGAGATGACCTGGCAGAAGCGGCTTTATCGGCTTTGTATGAACGAAACATAAACAGTGTAATTATCGAAGGAGGTGCCTACACACTCCAGCACTTTCTAGAAACACGAATTTGGGATGAAGCGCGGATAATTCAATCGACCCGCACATTGGGCGGCGGACTTGAAGCTCCGCAAATTCCTCAAGAACATTCAGAATTTTATTCTTACGGACACGATAAAGTATTTCTCTACCGCAATAAATGATCTACCTCTTACTCAGCATAATTTGCTCTACAGCCATCTACGCTATTTTTAGCCTTTTTGGGAAATACAAGATTGATACATTCCAAGCCATTGTGGTCAATTACTTTGTTGCCTCAGGATTTGGTCTTTGGTATACCGATTCCCACGGAGGAGGAAATTATAGCCTAACAGAACCTTGGTTAGTGAACGCGGGAATTGTTGGGATTCTATTCATCTCGCTTTTCTACGTCATGGCAATCACCAGTCAAAGACACGGACTCACCGTAACAGGAATCGCCACGAAGATGTCGATGGTCATTCCCGTTTTTTTCTTTCTCATCGCCGACGAAGACGAAACTTGGCATTGGGCCAAACTTGCAGGTATCGCACTTGGAATCATCGCCGTGCTGCTAACCACCCTTTCGGGAAAGAAGAAAAGCAGCCTCAGCTTGTCAGCATTAACTCCAGTAATACTTTTCGTCGGGAGTGGTTTACTCGATCTGTTCTTGGCCTTAACGGAAAAGAATTACCTGACCACAGACATTGCCTATACCGACTTTGTACCAGTCCCTTTTGGAATCGCTGCGACAATTGGAACTATCATTCTGATCTACCGCGGATTGGTATACAAGAGTCGACTCAAGCTTAAAAATTTAGTGGCTGGATTGATCCTTGGACTGGTCAACTATGGCTCCATCTACTTCCTACTGAAAATATTGGGAAGCGGACTGATTGATCGATCAGCTGCTATTCCAGCCAACAACATGGGTGTAGTTGCCCTTTCGGCAATAGTGGGGGTGGCATTATTCAGGGAGAAACTCAGTCCAAGAAAGCTTTGGGGAATCTTATTGGCCCTAGTGGCTATTGCGATGCTTACACTTTTGAGCCCTTGAATTTCAACTACCACACCATATCGACCAGAGGCTCCGGAATCTACAAGGTGAAAGGAAGCAAGCACTTCGGCTATGCCTATCACGTAAAAAATGAAACCGACATCGAGACTGCTCTAGGCGAGGTAAAGCAAGAACACCACTCTGCTCGCCACGTGGCGTATGCTTGGCGCTTGGGCGCCGATATGGATCGATACCGTGCCAATGATGACGGCGAACCCTCCAACTCTGCTGGGAAACCTATTTTGGGACAAATTGAAAAGTATGAACTAACCAATGTCTTGATTGCCGTGGTTCGGTATTTTGGAGGAACGAAACTGGGTGTCGGTGGACTAATCGATGCCTACCGCACCGCCGCCGAAATGGCCATAGAAGACAGCACAGTCATCGAACGTCAGCTTATGGCAAACTTCCGCTTGCACTTCGGTTACGAGAGAATGAGCGAAATCATGCTTGCCCTTCGCACGCACGATTGGCAAGAGTCAAATCAAGATTTTAAAACAAGCTGCTCCATTGATGTAGCATTGCTCCCCGAAAAGAAAGAAGAACTGGCCCATTCTTTTCAGGCCTTTAGCGATATTCGCATCGAAAATTTAGGAATCCACTAGACCATGAATACCGAGCTACTCAAAACACTATGTGCCATCCCGTCTACCGCGGGTGACGAAGGAAAGATGAGAGATTTTCTTCTCGACTATTTCTCAAAGAATTCACAGAATTTCAAAGTTATACCCAAAGTATACTCAGGTGCGGGATTTCAGGATATGGTTATCGCAATTTTCGGGGAACCGAGAACGGCTGTTTTAGCGCACACCGACACCGTGGGGTTCACGGTAGCCTACAAACACGAGCTATACAAAATTGGAGGCCCAAAAGCCAAAGAAGGCACTTTATTGGTTGGAGAAGATTCGAGGGGGAAAATTGAGTGTACCCTCAAAATTGAAAAAAAGAAGACCAAGAAAATAAAGGAAGAAGTCCTCAAGTATGAAGCTTCCAGAACTATTGACCCAGGAACCAACCTTACCTATGCTCCCGATTGGAGTGAGACCAAGCAATTCGTTAAGAGCGCTTACCTCGACAATAGATTGGGAGTTTGGAATGCACTTGAGTTGGCCAATACTATTACAGATGGAGCGCTCGTGTTCACCACTTACGAAGAGCACGGTGGCGGCGGAGCGCAGTTTGCGGGAAAATTTCTCCAAGATAATTTTGGAGTTCAACAAGCCTTGATCTCTGATGTCACATTGGTTTCCGATTCGATCAAGCACAAGAAAGGTGTGGCGATTTCTATGAGAGATCGCGGGATACCACGCCGAAGTTTCTTGAACCGAGTGATAGAAATTGCGAAAGAAAATGAAGTACAGTATCAGCTCGAAGTTGAGAAGGCTGGTGGAAGCGATGGGAATTCACTTCAAGACAGCTCATTTGCTTGGGACTGGTGCTTTATAGGCCCACCTGAGGACAATTACCACCAGCCTGGCGAAAAGGTGCACAAAGACGATATAGCCGAGATGCAGAAGCTCTACAGAGCTTTGCTCACAAGCCTTTAGTAGTCTAAAGCATTTACCAATTTTTCTGGCGCTCGTGTTGGTCTCCCAGAGATTTTGTCGCAGAAGACAAGGACAATCGTCGAAGTGCAAAGTTTGTCTCCATCAGCATCTTCTAGGACAAAATCAAAAGTGATTTTAGCACCAGACAAGTCGGTAAGGGTTGTTTTTAAATAAACTTCATCGTCATACTTCACAGGCTTGAAATAACGGACAGTGAAATCCCTTACGGGCAGGATTACACCCTCGTCTTCCATTTTTCTATACGTAAGTCCAAGAGAACGCAATAATTCTACCCTACCCACTTCAAACCAAGCTGCATAATTTCCATAGTACATATACCCCATTCTATCGGTCTCAGAATAGCGTACTCTAAATGTGGTTGAATGTGTCATATCTCAACTCGTGATTTCAAAGTCATTGTTAATAAAGGAGAGTTTTTTCCGCATTGCCGCAAATATCTATTACCTTGGGAAGCTGCCTTTCCTCCTTATAGGAATTTGATGTACGACTTAGGCTTTACATATAGCTCAATGTAGCCTAGCCCTTTATATCATTTCCAAGCAGCGGGAATGTAAAGTAAAAAAGCTTCGAAACTCGATAAAATAAGGCCTTGTGAAAAAAAACATCAACTGTAAATCTTTTTTATTTCACAACCCCCTAGCGGTTTTTTTTTTCACTTTTTTCTCTGAATATTTGTCTCACTTTTGACAGTCAATGTTTAAAACTTTGCCACACCTGTAAAACGCACTATTAACCATTTTCTATACGTACTAACTAATGAGTAACAAACACGAGGAAGTGTGGGGAAACTGTCTTGACCTAATCAAGGACAATGTTAGCCTCCAAGGATACAAAACATGGTTTGAACCGATCAAGCCCGTCAAACTGGATAAACAGGTATTGACAATCCAAGTTCCTTCACAGTTTTTTTACGAATGGTTGGAAGAGCACTACATTCATCTTCTGAAGAAGATTATCCGCAAGGAACTCGGTGATGATGGCCGATTAGAGTACAGCATCATCATGGAGAACAATTACAACGGTTCAAGTCCATACACAGTAAAAGTTCCAACGACCAATAGACGGGCCATTAAGAACAACCCTGTGACAGCACCGATGGATATCGGTAGCAAACAGATCAAGAACCCGTTTGTAATTCCAGGCCTTAGAAAGATCAATGTAGATTCAAATCTCAAACCCAATTATTCTTTTGAAAACCTTGTAGAAGGAGATTGCAACAGACTGGCTCGTTCAGCAGGATATGCAGTTGCAAAAAATCCTGGCGGAACAGCATTTAACCCTCTACTCATATACGGTGGAGTAGGTTTAGGAAAAACCCACTTGGCTCAAGCCATTGGTATTGAAATCAAAAATAGATTTTCTGAAAAAACTGTTCTCTATGTAGAATCAGAGAAGTTTATTCACCAATTTATCGACGCGGTCAAAAACAACAACGTAAACGACTTCAGTCATTTTTATCAAATGATTGATGTCCTCATCATTGATGACGTTCAATTCTTTGCTGGAAAAGAGAAGACACAGGATATGTTCTTTCACATATTCAATCACCTTCACCAGACAGGCAAACAAATAGTACTAACTAGCGATAAAGCACCTGTTGAAATGCAAGGTTTGGAGCAACGACTCCTGTCTCGATTCAAATGGGGACTTTCGGCAGATCTTCAGATCCCTGGCCTTGAAACCAGAATCGCTATTCTCGAAAAGAAAATGTATGCCGATGGAATTGACCTTCCAAGGGATGTAGTAGAATACCTAGCGTACAGCATTACTACAAACATTAGAGAATTGGAAGGTGCGCTTATCTCACTCATCGCTCACTCATCACTTAACAAAAAGGCGATCACGCTCGAATTGGCTAAGCAGATGATCGACAAATTTGTGAAGAATACAGCACGCGAAGTGAGCATCGACTACATCCAAAAAGTGGTTTGCGACTATTTCGATTTACCAATCGAATTATTGAAATCAAAAACCAGAAAAAGAGAAGTCGTTCAAGCAAGGCAAATCGCCATGTACTTTGCCAAGAAAATGACGAAAAGCAGTTTGGCCAATATCGGAATGCACTGCGGTGGAAAAGACCACGCGACGGTACTTCACGCTTGCCGAACAGTCAATAATTTGCAGGAAACGGATAAACAATTCCGAAAATACCTGGAAGACTTGGAGAAAAAACTAAGCATTCAATAAAACCAACCCCGACTCTAGTCGGGGTTTTTTTATACCCTAAGAATCCAAAACAAGATTAAGTTTGCGCATGCATTTCTCAGAAGATGGATCTACCTTTCGCGTCAGTATGCTTAAAGCAATACCATACATTTGCATCTTAACACTCGCGGCATGCGGCGTAAGCTCCACACCAATGAGGACTACCGCTCCTGCCGATAGTCAAGTAATATTCATCGACCCCTCCGTGAATCCTCTTGCTGGCATTGATCCTTTTAATCTAAAAGACGCCCAGCAGATAGGGGATTTTGTAGTCATAGATGTATCTTATTCTGGTGGTTGCGAAGAACATGAATTTCAACTTGAAACCAGAAGTGAATATACCGCCACTTATCCACCCGAAGTAAATATAACACTCAAGCACAACAGCAATGGCGACCGATGCCGAGGTATGATGGACACAAAACTTTGGTTCGACTTGTCCCCCTTAAAATACAATGGGACAAACCGTATCATTCTTGTCCTGACCAATACAGACACCACTTTAGATTACAATTATTAAAGCCCATGAAAAACGCAGTCTCAAGCATTCTCTTCATTTTACTTTCTATCAGCTCATTTAGTCAGATAAGCCACGGAGGCCAACCTCACCGTTGGGATTCAAAAGTTGCTTTTAGCTACGGCAGCTACCAGCTTCCTGCGGTTGATCTGACTAAGTTGCAAGCAGAGGACGCGGTTAACGACAAACTAAAGAACGAACCATACCGATTTGGAGAAAACATAGCTGTCGATATTGACATCCACAATAGCGGAATTTGGACAGAGCTTGAGAATGGCGATGGCATTTGGAGATTGGCGCTTAGTTCTGAAGGAGCAACAAGTTTAAGCTTTGTCTTTGACTCATATATGGTTGCCGAAGGAGCTCAAGTGTTTGTTTACACAGAAGACAAGTCGCAACTCATTGGAAGCTTCACGAATGAAAACGCGAGCAAATCCAACTCACTTGGAGTAGGACTAATCTTCTCGGATAAAGCCATAATCGAATACCACGAGCCATCCAATGTGAGAGGTCAAGGATTCTTTCACATCAACAATGTAACTCATGGATACCGCGATATTCTGGTTGAGGTAGAGAATGAAGCCAAAGGAGTTTTTGGCAATTCTGGTGCTTGCAACATCAATGTAAACTGTCCCGAAGGAATACCTTTTGATTTTCAAAAGAGATCGGTTGCTATCATTGTCGTAGGCAACAATGCGATTTGCTCAGGGGCTCTGGTGAATAATACGCAACAAGACGGCACACCGCTTTTCTTAACCGCAAATCACTGCTTGGGTGGAAATTTAAGCAACTGGGTCTTCTATTTCAATCATGAAACCTCTGGTTGTTCGGGAAATAATGGCCCGACCAATCAAAGCATTTCAGGGGCGGTACTTCTGTCCAGCAACGCTGAAAGCGACTTTGCTCTTTTAGAATTAAACGATACACCGCCAGAGCTTTTCGGTGTCTGTTACTCAGGTTGGGACGCTACTGACAACACGAATACTGTTTCATCGACCTTCGGAATTCATCATCCTTCGGGCGACGTGAAGAAGATATGTTTCGATGAAGACGCTCCTTACCATGATAATATAGGAGCTTTCGTGAATCAAGTCTGGTTCATCGATCAATGGGAAGATGGAGTTACTGAGGGTGGATCTTCTGGATCTCCCTTATTTAATCAAAACGGACTTTTGATAGGTCAATTGGCCGGTGGTCAAGCTGCTTGTGCTGGTGAGGTGAACAATGGCGCTTTCGACTATTATGGAAGATTGGGCATCTCATGGGATTTTGGCAGTACTCCTTTAAACGCTATCCGTTTCTGGCTAGACCCAGCGAATACAGGAACCCTAATCGTCCCAAATTCATGCAACATTAATTTGCCTGATGTGAACGCCAGCTTAGGTGTTATTACAGGTGTCCCAGATTTTCTTTGTGAGCTTTCTTCTTTTATAGCCAGTGTCAATGTCGTGAACTTAGGTATCGAAACCATAGAAAGCATCACTCTCGAGGTCGACTTCAATGGAAATACAGAATTGTTGGAATGGTCTGGAAACATTGACCCGCAAGATGACACTTTCTTAAACCTTGGCGAATTCACCCCTTCCTCAGGAAGCAACAATTTAGGTATTGAGATCATCTCCGTGAACGGCCAAGATGATACAAGCGAATTAGGAAACACGGCAAACAAGGATTTTCTGGCTTTCGAGCAATCTGTTGAAATTACAGTAAACATCGATTTAGACGATTATCCCAGTGAAACCACGTGGACCATTACGAATGACTTTAATGAGGTAATTGCATCGGGGGGATCATACACTGATGATGACGACCCAGTTAGTGAAACCGTGTGCTTGCCAGGTGGCTGCTACGATTTTACCATTTTTGATTCTGCAGATGACGGGCTCTGCTGTGGATTCGGTATAGGATCGTATTCAGTTGTGGATCAATTTGGAACTGTAGTGGCTGAAGGGGGAGATTTTGGTTCATCAGAAACCAGTGAAATATGTGCGGTTCTCGACACTCAGAATACTGTGAATAGTGAATTGATTTTATACCCAAACCCAGCAACGGACATTCTTAAAATAGAAACCGGCACCGATGTAATCGATCGAGTGAGCATCTACGACATCAGCGGTAAGTTGATTTCTGAAAAGAATGATGTGAATTCAACCAGAACCTTTTTTAATACCAATGGCCTTCCTTCTGGACTTTATATAATTGAGGTGGTTGGAGATGATGGTGTCCCTTCCAGGGATAAGGTAATCGTAGCTAGAGAGGAATAATATAGGTTCCGATTTTCCCGAAGTCAATTAATACCGTCCGAGATACTTTCTGATAAACCATTCGGCAGATAAAAGGATCAGCAGGATGAAGAATATCCAGCGGAAGTTCAGAATAGAGCTGAATATTTCGTTGCTATAACTGACTGGTTTGAGTTCACCTTGACCCTCATTGAGTCGCTGAATGAGTTCACTCACATTTTCGGGATAGAAAAGTTCACCTCCTGAGTTTACCGAAATCAAATTAAGTGTTTGGTGATCTGCTCTTAGTCTTGCTCCTTCCAGCGCAAATGGTTTTACACCAAAACTACCAGAGTCACTAAAGCGCTCGCCATTTCTGTTCAAAAAAGCCTCATAGGTGTAATTGCCGGCAGGTAAACTCCCCACGTCGAGTCGGTAGGCTTGTGGAGTTCTGGAAAAGAAATAAGGAAACTCCGTTCCGTCTTCGCTTCGAATCACCAATTCGACATCGACATCATTGATCGATGCGTAAGAAGGATTGTACAACTCAGCTCTAAAGACAAGAGCCTCATTTTCCATTGTCAATTCTGGCCCGTATGCTCTGAATAGGCGTTTGTCCTCTTTTACAGCAAGGAATTGCATCAGTCTGCCCACGAAAGTATCAAAGGTCTCATGGTTTTCGTTTATGGCATAATCGGTCAGTCGCCACCTCCAAATGCCCTCGCCAAGTAAAGCCGCGGACTTTCTGTCATTGGAAGTGTTGATCACCAGAAGGGCATCATCGGTACTTATTCTCCCCACCTTTTGCTTCAGAAGTATTTCGGTAACGTTTGACCAAGACCATTGTCCAAAAGGTACTTGAAGCGGTGGAGCTTCTTGCACCAAACTATTCACGCCTTCGCCAATTTTAAAAAGTGAAAAGTCGGAATTTACCACTCCTTTTACATCATTCGTAGACGTTGTTCTACCTATAAAAGAAACACCAATCCCCATATTTTTCAAGCTGCTCAAAGTAGTCTGTTGACCAACAATCACCCATAAGGGAACCTCGGAATCTTCCAAGAGTTTCTCCATTTTTCTGCCCGCAGCACTGGCGGATGGAAGCTGATGAAGAACCACCAAATCGAAACCCGAGAAATCGCCATCAAATTCAGATGCCAAGGCCACTTCTACTTTGTAATTGTCGTTTGAAGTCACGGCCTCTCTGAGGGCTTTGATATCTGGATGTGGAGAATTCCCCAATATCAAAACCTCTTGGCGATCATCCAAAACGTCGATAAATACCGAGGTGGTATTGTTGATCTCGGTTGACTCCGCGTCCAAATATTGAAGGCTCAAAGAGTACCTTTGCAAACCTGGCTCCGTCGCCTCGAGCACCGCTCTTACCGCAATAGAAAAGCTCTCTCGGGTGTAATCGATCGTCTCTGAAAATAGCACCTCATCTTTGTGCGATATCGAAAAACGAGCAGACGCTCCTTGCAGTTTGTCGGCCTCAATAACCGCCTCGATGGGAAAGCTATTGCCTAAAAACGCAATGCGATTTGCTGCAGTCTCAGCGATTCGCGCGTCTCTTTTGGTAGTCGTATCGCCAAATGCCACCGTGTAAACAGGCGCCTTCAGACCGCTATTGACATACCTGGGATTTCTTCCACGGTTGTATATCCCATCAGAGAGCAATACTACAGCACCCAAATTTCGATTTGCATATCGATCATTGAGCGAAGAAAATACCGCCGATATATCCGTGATAGGCTCTGAAAAATCAATCTCGCCTCCTTCGTTCAGCTCTGCACCAAATGTGTAGGTCACCACTTCGTAATCAGCACTGAAACCATCCCCGAGCTGAGCGTAAATATCTCGCACTCTTTGAGAGGTGCTGGCAGAGTCTTTTCCCATTGAAAGCGAAGAAGAATTGTCAGCTACAATTGCTATTACTGGGGGCTCAACGGTAATATCGAAATACCGAATAAGCGGACCGAGTAAAAGAAAGGTGGCTATGGTAACCAAAAGAAACCTCAGTGCGCTTAGCGTCCACAATGCTCCTCTCGATAACTCAGCTATCGAGGGATTGCGAAAATAGAGAAGACCTGCAAAGAGCACGCCTGCTAAAGGGCACATTAGCAGGGCCCAAGTTGGATATTCAAGTATTAGATTTCCCAATTATGTTAACATTCCTCCGTCTACACTTATGGTTTGTCTCGTAATATAAGTACTCAAATCGCTGGCAAGGAAGAGCGCGAGGTTGGCCACTTCTTCAGGTGTTCCTCCTCTCTTCAATGGAATAATTTCTCTCCAACCCTGAACAGTTTTCTCGTCGAGCTCACCAGTCATATCCGTTTCAATAAAACCCGGTGCAATAGCGTTGCAACGAATATTTCTTGACCCAAATTCCAAGGCTACGGATTTGGAGAATCCCAGGATTCCTGCTTTGGATGCTGCATAATTGGCTTGACCACTATTCCCTTTTAACCCAACTACAGAACTTATATTTATTATTGAACCTTTTCTAGCTTTCATAAAGGTACGCAAGGAAGCCTTAGTAAGGTTAAAAACCGATTTCAGATTAACCTGCATAATCTCATCCCACTGCTCTTCCGTCATTCTCATGAGTAGATTATCTCTCGTGATCCCGGCATTGTTTACCAATATATCCAAGGTTCCAAATTCCTCTACAACTGAGTCAACCAACTCTTGGGCAGCGGTAAAATCAGCCGCATTCGATTTGAACCCTTTTACGATACCACCGACCGCCGAAAGCTCAGCCTCCACTTCCCGTGCTTTTTCATCAGAACTGGCATAACTGAAACAAACTATTGCTCCATTTTCCACAAAATTTTTGGCAATAGCTTTGCCTATTCCCCTTGAAGCCCCTGTAACGAGTGCAACTTTACCTTCCAGTAATTTCATATTTCCAGTTTTCAACACCCGAAAAGTAGGGAAACTTGAGGACATGAGCCATCATACAGCGGTAGTATCTGTAACCTTTTATATTATTTGGCACTCTCTTATCGAACCTTAAAATCACAACTATGCGCTATCTTCTACTTCTCTCTATTTTCCTATCCAGTTCCTTGTTTGCTCAAATCCCGAATCCAGGCTTTGAATCTTGGGCCGCAGGAAACTGGCAACTTGATCCTGAAGGATGGGAAACGACCAATGGACAATTAATTCCCGCCGTATACCAAGACAGCGATTCTTATGAAGGAGATTTCGCTATGCGCGTAGATGCAGTAAACAACGGCTTAGGCGCATATAGCTTGGCCGAATGCACGTTTCCGAATACTTTTATCCCGGCGAGTCTGGAT
Organism: Cryomorphaceae bacterium; assembly: GCA_047632755.1. Taxonomy (GTDB): domain Bacteria; phylum Bacteroidota; class Bacteroidia; order Flavobacteriales_D; family Cryomorphaceae; genus JAKVAV01. The sequence continues at coordinate 7,010 of JBLIDT010000016.1, read as the reverse complement.
TTCTACGTTAAATGTCAAACTGAATTTGGCGGAGTCAGTGTAACTATCTCATTTTTCAATGGAGAAAACATGTTTTATTCCGAAGCATGGAATAGCGGCTCTACGATAAGCGAATGGACATTGGTTTCACTTCCGCTCAGCCAGATTGAGCCCGTAATGACTCATGCCGTTATTCGAGTGGAAGCGCAGGTGGGCGACTTGGTGCCTGGCACAGCCTGGATATCGATTGATGCCATGGGCTTTGAAGGTACCCTTAGCAATGACGATATGGTCGTGGATCAAGATCTTGAACTATACCCCAACCCCGCAAGCGATCACTTCGTTCTGGACGGAATAGCTCCAAATTCAACTGTCAGAATAATCAATGTAGCCGGGCAAACGGTTTATGAATCTAATTCACCTACATCGCAGTTGAGACTCGATGTTCAGAATTTTGCTAGCGGACTCTACATTCTCAATGTTCAAAGCGCGGATAAAGTCAGCACATCGCGAAAACTAGTGATCGATTAAATCTTGATATGATCTTTTCGTAAGTTCGGGCCAAAAGCTCGACTCATGTTAAAGACATTTGCTCTCTCTTTGCTCATTGCATTTACACCTTTCGGCGAAAAGGGGAAAAGCCAAAGAATTCCGCTGACGAAAGAAAAGGTCAAGAACTACATTAAAATTAGAGTTAAAACACACGACTTGCAGCTCGAGTATCTGGCGAACTCTGATCAATACGAAGATGTGATCGTAGCCTACTACAAAGAGCGGAACGATTGGCTTCCTTCTCAAGGTTGGACAGCAGAAGAATTTGATGACACCGAGGAATGGATTAAGGGTGTGGTGAACTCAATTGAAGCTCAAGCAGAACTGGACATTGAAAATAACGAACGAGAAGCCCAGTTTGCGGGGTTCGACTCAAACGAATACCTGAGCGACGAACAGAAGCAGCAAATGAAAGATGCGTTAATGCAATCCGTTGTGCAAAGGGAAGGGTACATTGACATGTTTAAAGAAGATTGGCCCGCGGTGAAACCATATTTACAGGCTTTAGAAGAGTTAGACGATTACATCGGGGGATCAAGAGCGACATCTCCCGAATTGGAATAACCAAGGATTTTCAACCCGCTTCGGGGTTGAGCCTAGACTCGATATTCTTTTCACCTCGGGTTGCTCCCGCGGCTAATTTGTCAACTGCTAGCGGGGTTGCTTCAAAAAAGTCAAGAAGAGGTGATCCGCTAAAACTTAAAAGAAAAGAGCGACTCAGAAATCTGAGTCGCTCTTTTCTAAAATTCTTTCGACACTCTAAACTCAAGAACTGCTTTGCTAGTTCGAGTGATTTTTTCAGAGAAAAAATTGTATCGAGAACTAATATGTGAGGCGAAATCCTGAATTACGCAGTTACGCCCAATACTTCTGCCATCTTCTTTCCGATCTCTGCTGGGCTGTCTACCACATGCACTCCGCATTCGCGCAAGATTGCTTTTTTGGCTTGAGCCGTATCGTCCGTTCCGCCTACAATAGCACCTGCGTGTCCCATCGTTCTTCCTTTTGGCGCAGTCTCACCAGCGATAAATCCAACAACAGGTTTCGTTCCGAACTCCTTGATCCATTTTGCAGCTTCAGCTTCTAGGTTTCCCCCAATCTCACCGATCATCACGATCCCTTCGGTCTCGTCATCAGCCATGAGCAGCTTTACCGCATCAAGCGTTGTCGTTCCGATAATTGGATCACCACCAATACCAATGGCGGTGGTTTGACCCATTCCTGCTTTGGTAATTTGATCAACTGCTTCGTAGGTCAATGTTCCTGACTTCGAAACGATTCCGATAGTTCCTTTCCTGAAAATGAAGCCAGGCATGATGCCCACTTTAGCTTCACCAGCAGTCATTACTCCAGGGCAGTTAGGCCCTATTAGCGTAGAGTCCGTTCCATCAATGTAGTCTTTCACCTTCACCATGTCGTTTACCGGAATACCTTCGGTAATGGTCACGATTACTTTTATTCCTGCGTAGGCAGCTTCGAGAATTGCATCAGCTGCAAATGCTGGCGGTACAAAGATGATGGTCACATCAGCACCTGTCTTGTCCACGGCTTCTTGAACCGTATTAAAAACGGGTTTGTCGAGGTGAGTCTGACCTCCTTTACCAGGGGTCACTCCTCCTACTACATTGGTTCCGTACTCGATCATTTGGCTAGCGTGGAAAGTTCCTTCGCTTCCTGTAAATCCTTGTACAATGACCTTTGAATTCTTATTAATTAATACACTCATGGTTTCTTATTTTCGAGGGCACAAACATAGTCATTAGACCCGCTTAGAACAAACCATCTTGACCCGAAAAAAAGGATTTTGCATCTTTGGCAACTCAATAAAAAACCAATCCCAAATGAGCAAGTTACTCAGTCCTATTCTTCTCCTGATCGCCTTTAGTCTAGGCGGTGTTGTTTCAAGTCAAGATTACAGCAGTCTCGACCCTTACCTCGACGCCTTGGTCGATCAAAAAAAGTTTGTCGGCAGCGTATTGGTAGCCAAGGGAGATTCGATTGTTTACCACAAGGGGTTTGGCCCTGCCGCCGCGGATGGAAGCAAAATGAACACTGCCGAGTCGCAATTTCTGATTGGCAGCATTACCAAAACCTTCACCGCCGTGGCCATCATGCAGCTTTTTGAAAAGGAGGAACTCTCCCTTTCTGATCCGCTTAGCAAATACATCTCGCTCTTTCCAAAGTCCGACAAGATTACCATTCGTCATCTACTCATGCACCGTTCGGGAATCAAGAATTACACAGAACTCCCCGATATGGAGCAATGGAAGGGTGAGGAAATAAGCCCGCTTCGCTTGATTGAAAAAGTGATGGGTTATGCATTGGGCTTTGAGCCTGGCTCGATGTATTCTTACAGCAATACGAATTACATCCTTCTGGGAATAATCATCGAACAAGTTACGGGAACAGGTTATGAGAAATACCTCCAAGCCAATATTCTAAAGCCCGCGGGTCTTTCACATACTGGCATGAATTATAAAAAAACCAAGAATCTTTCAGAGGGATTGGATCTTGTGAATGGCCATTGGGAAAAGGCTAATAAAGTCGATGCATCTGTTCCTTTTTCTGCGGGTGCCTTGTACAGTTCCACTGGTGATCTATTCACTTTTTCAAAGGCTTTTTTTAATGCCGATTTTTTTAAAAATAAATCGACCTATCAGCAAATGACCAACTTCGATGAAGGGAGTTACGCCCTCGGGGTTTATGCAGAGCAAATAGACGAGCAGATTTATATAGGCCACAGCGGTGCAATTGACGGCTATGGCGCAACATGGAATTATTTTAAAGAGTTGGATTTGCATGCCATCGTCCTATCGAATTCTATGGAATCCAAAAACGATGAAGTGTTGGACGCCATCCTTCATGCCCAGATGGGAAAAGAAATTGTCATTCCCAAACCCAAACAGGCCGTGGAACTTCCTCTGGAAAAGCTAGAAAGATTCGTTGGCACTTACGAAATCGAAAAGGGCTTTGACTTGAATGTTTTCATTGAAAACGGAAATCTAATGGGGCAAGCGACAGGTCAAGGCGCCCTTGAGCTTTTTGCCGAAAACGACTCGCTTTTCTTCGCCACGGTAGCCGAGATAGAAATACTGTTTCACCAAAAAGGAAAACAAGAAGCAGAAGCACTTACCCTATTTCAAGGAGGTGGAAAAACCAGGGCTCAGCGAACAGAGAATATCCCAAAAGAAGTAAATCTCGATATCGCCGACATCGAAGTTTTGGTAGGTACTTATAAACTTCAAGAAGGTTTTGAGCTCCAAGTTTTTGTAGAAGAGGAAAAACTTTTTGCCCAAGCAACGGGCCAGCCTTCTTTCGAACTTTTTGCCGAAAACAGACAAGATTTTTTCACGAAGAACTTGGGCATAGAAATCTCTTTCGTTTTCGATGATAAAGGAGAAGCCAAAAGTCTGACCTTATTTCAAGGTGGCGGAAAATATGAAGCCGAAAAAAAACTCCCTTAGGAATATAGCTCTGCAATTTTCCATTTCTTTGTGGTACAATATGGAATCAATGCCAAAAAGCACCCTACTCATTACCGCCTTCACCCTTTTATCGCTAAACCTCTTCTCGCAGTGTTTGGAATGGTCAAATCCTACGCCTGAAATCGGATACACTATTTTCGGATCCGTTCCTTGCAATGGAGATACCCTCGCGGTGAATTCATTTTCCATTTGGCAATCTGACGCATACGAAATCGAAAACCTGGAAGCAGGTGGCAATTACGAGTTTAACCACTGCGATGGAGTGGGAGCATGGATTCCCGAGTACACCGTTTTTGCACCTTCGGGAGCAATAGACGCTTTCGGTGCAGGAAGTGGTTGCTCGATTTCTTGGACAGCAACCGAATCTGGTACCTATACCTTAGCCATAAACGAATTGGACAGCTGCGGAGTGACAGGGTCAATTGACAACGGTCTCCCTTCGCTTATCACCCTTTCGGGAGGAGTAGATTGCCTCCTGCCCCCCATTTTTATTGATGGATCAGAGAGTTTCGAAGTTGACACCTTACCTGGTTGTTGGGTACAATACAATGAGGATGGAGATATTTTCAGCTGGTTCATTGATACTGGTTCAGTAGCCTTTGAGGGCGGACAAATTATGCGAAGCAATTCATTTGTGCCCATTTTTGGCGCAGTTAACCCCGATCATTATTTGGTTTCGGCACCTGTCCTTATCAGTGATGGAGATTCTCTTTATTACGTGGTGTCCGCTTTAGACGAACTCTTCCCCAACGAATTCTACTCCATTGAAGTAGCCATAAACGGCAATCAACCCGAAGACTTTACTGAGATCTTTTCCGAGACGCTTACTTCAGCCAATTGGGAAGGTAGATCCATCGATATGAGCGAGTTTGCGGGGGAAACTGTTTACATCGCTTTTAGACACCACAACGTGAGCGATCAATCTGCTCTTCTAATCGATGCCGTAGCTCTACCAGGCGAAATCTTGGAAAACTGCGCAGAGGTTCTCTCCACCAATCCAAATTTTGAGAAACTCACATTTGGCCTGTATCCTAATCCTGCAAGTCAATTTGTAAACCTGGCTAACAACAATGAATCGGGAAATTATCAGATTCGCACTTTCGACGTGAATGGCAAACTGGTAGGCTCTGATCAAGTGCGGCTTACGCAAAATGCCATTCACCAATTGAATGTTGGTCAATTAAGACCAGGAGTTTACACCATTCATATTATTGGTCGTCATGGTGTAGGAAGTCAGAAGTTGATAGTTCAATAGGGGTTCATCTTTCTATTTAAGTGTCTTTCTTAAAGACGAGATGGTTTGTCAGTTCGAATGAATTGCGAGGGACGAACGTTTTTCATCAAGGACATATGGAAGTTCAATGGCCCTCCAAATACTTCTCGATACAATTTTCCTTTATTCTTTAAGAAAATCACTCGAAGAGACAACTCTGTTTTAGCTGAATCTTCCCCTCAAGATTAAAACCCAAGTCAAATTTCTAAAGTAGCTTTGACCTATGTACTTCAAGAATCAAAGCGATACCATTTGTGCCCTCTCTACCGCCTCTGGAATGGGGGCAATTGCGCTCATTCGCCTTTCGGGAAAAGAGGCTGTTGAGATTGTAAATCAGTCTTTCTCAAAAAACATTTCAACGGTCAAAGGCTATTCGCTTCACTACGGCACGATCGTTCAAAATGGAGAACAAATAGACGATGTAGTTGCAGCGGTTTACCGCAACCCAAAATCATATACCGGTGAGGATGTCGTTGAGATTTCTTGCCATGGCTCCGAGTACATTCAAGGTCAGCTGTTGAAGCTTTATACTTCTTCGGGTTGCCGAATGGCAGAGCCTGGCGAGTTTAGTATGCGGGCTTTCGCCAATGGCAAGATGGACTTGAGCCAGGCCGAAGCGGTGGCAGATTTGATCGCCTCCTCGACCCAAGCAGCCCACAAGCTTGCCATGAATCAGATGCGCGGAAATTTTTCCAAAAAGATTAACGAACTGCGCGAACAGCTAATCCACTTCGCCTCGATGATTGAGCTCGAGCTAGACTTTGGAGAAGAAGATGTGGAGTTTGCCAACCGCGACGATTTGAAGGCATTGGTCAATGCCATTCAAGAAATTGTTGTGGACTTGATGGAGAGCTTCGCTACGGGAAACGCCATCAAAAACGGAGTTCCCGTTGCGATTCTCGGCGCACCAAACATGGGCAAATCAACCCTGCTCAACGCCTTGCTCGACGATGACCGCGCCATCGTATCGGCCATAGCCGGAACCACCCGCGACACCATCGAAGACGAGACCACCATTGGTGGAATCCGTTTTCGATTTATCGATACAGCGGGTATCCGCGAAACGGAAGATGAAATTGAGACTATCGGCATCGGTAGGGCTTTTGAAAAAGCAAGCAAAGCGAATATCGTCCTCTTCCTGGTTGATGCAATTGAGACAGCAGTTGAAGAAATTGCCGACACTTTGGATGCTCTAAGAGAGAAAATCGGGTCAGATCAAGAGCTGCTGCTGGTTGTCAACAAAGTCGACAAAGCCCGCGACCTCGAGGAAGCAAAAGAGAAATTCAGTTCGATCTCAAATGCCCAATTCATTTCCGCCACAGACGGCGTGGGACTGGAAGTCTTGCGCGAACGACTACTCGAATCGTCCCGCTCCATTATGGTGGAAGGCCATGACGTGGTGGTGACCAATATTCGCCATTTCAACGCCCTTTCAAAAACGAATGAATCCTTAACGGCCGTCCTAACCGGACTGGGAAATGACATTACGGGAGATTTTCTCGCTATAGATATCCGTCGAGCATTGCATCATCTAGGTGAGATCACGGGAGAAATCACGACGGATGATTTGTTGGGGAATATCTTTAGCAAGTTCTGTATCGGGAAGTAACCCTATCGACCATATCCAAAACCATCAAAGGCCCCTTCGATGTCAAGCTCATACTGCTTGAATTTCCCGCTAAGGATATGCTCATATGTAGCATGGTTATCGATAAAGCATT
>JBLIDT010000015.1:0-64636 GCA_047632755.1 Cryomorphaceae bacterium | reverse complement strand
GGTCGGCTCATTTGTAATTTGCTCGAATCGTCTTTTGCCGTGGTTGAGCGATTGGTGGTTTGAACCTGATCAGCTCTTCCTGGCAATGCTGCTTTAGAAAGGAATGACACCACTTCTTTACTCACTCTACCTATCATCTTTTTGAAAAGCTCGAATGATTCGAACTTGTAGATGAGAAGAGGATCTTTTTGCTCAAATCTGGCATTTTGAACCGATTGACGCAAATCATCCATCTCGCGAAGATGCTCTTTCCACTCATTGTCAATAATGGAAAGTGTTACGCTTTTCTCAAGTGAGTTTCGAAGAATTTTCCCCTCCGTCTCCAAACATTTCTCAATGTTGGCTACGATCTGTAGGGAACGCTTTCCATCCGAAAATGGGATGGCGATGTTCTCAAAGTTATTCTCCTTTGCGTGAACTTGCTGAATCACAGGCATGGCAGAAGTGGTGACAGAATCCATGCGACGCTTGTATCCCTGACGAGCCTGCTTGTAAATGTTCTCGATAAGCTCAGGCGCTTTCGTGCCAGAAAAATCATTTTCAGAGATGGAGGCATCCATTCCAAAATATTGGAGCAGATCCATTTTAAAGCCATCGTAATCTTTGGCGTCTTGGTTGTTTATGACAACTTGCTCAGCTAAGTCGCGGAACATGTTTTGAATATCTAGCTCCAATCGATCGCCAAAGAGAGCGTGCTTTCGTCTTTTGTAGATTACCTCACGCTGTGAGTTCATCACATCATCGTATTCCAATAATCGCTTACGAATACCGAAATTGTTTTCTTCAACCTTACGCTGTGCTCGTTCGATGGATTTGGTAATCATCGAGTGTTGGATCACTTCACCTTCCTCAAGTCCTAGTCTGTCCATCATCTTCGCAATTCGGTCTGAACCGAAAAGGCGCATCAAATCATCTTCCAACGAGATGTAGAATTGAGATGAACCCGGATCTCCTTGACGACCTGCTCGTCCGCGAAGCTGACGGTCAACTCGACGTGAGTCGTGTTTTTCTGTACCTACAATCGCGAGTCCTCCGGCTTCTTTCACACCCTCACGGAGTTTGATGTCAGTTCCACGACCAGCCATGTTGGTAGCAATGGTTACTGCGCCCGGGCGACCTGCTTCGGCCACCACATCTGCCTCTCGGGCGTGAAGTTTTGCGTTAAGCACATTGTGCTCTATTCCCCGCATTTTTAATGAGCGGCTCAAGAATTCTGAAATCTCAACCGAAGTGGTTCCAACCAAAACAGGTCTTCCCGCCTTCGATAATTCCACTATCTCATCTATTGAGGCATTGTATTTTTCTCGCTTGGTTTTGTAAACCTTGTCTTCCCTATCGTCCCGCACAATCGGACGATTCGTTGGAATAATCATCACATCCAATTTGTAGATGTCCCAAAGTTCTCCTGCTTCTGTTTCGGCCGTACCTGTCATCCCCGACAGCTTATGGTACATCCTGAAGTAGTTTTGAAGGGTAACTGTCGCGTATGTTTGCGTGGCATCCTCAATCTTTACGTTCTCCTTAGATTCAATCGCTTGGTGAAGCCCGTCGCTGTAACGTCGACCTTCCATAATACGGCCCGTTTGCTCATCTACGATTTTCACCTTATTGTCCATCACCACATAGTCCACATCTTTCTCGAAGAGACTGTATGATTTCAGCAATTGGTTGATTGTGTGAATTCGTTCCGCCTTTACCGAGTAATTTCGCAAAAGTTCGTCCTTCTCCTTCGCCTTCTCTTCATCGCTTACTTCTTTATTGTCAAGATCCATTAAGAGCGTACCCATGTCTGGAAGTATGAAGAAGTCGGCGTCTTCGGTATTGGAAGAAATCAGGTCAGTACCTTTCTCCGTCAGCTCGATGGCATTGCTCTTCTCATCGATAGTGAAGTATAGTTCTTCATCCGCCTTCGGCATCTCCTTCTCATTGTCTTGAAGGTAGTAGCCTTCCGTTTTAAGGAGCGTCTGCTTTATACCTGGGAGACTTAGATACTTGATTAAAGCCTTATTCTTCGGTAAACCTCGAAAGGCTCTAAAGAGGGATAAACTTCCTTCGTTGAGCTCCTCTTTCGAGGATTTTTTCTCATCGGGATTTCCAATTTTTTTCTTGGCTTCCGCCAAAAGACCAGTAACTAATTTTTTCTGAGCGTTATAGAGCTTTTCGACTTTTGGTCTAAGATCGTTAAAAAGGTGTTCGTCCCCTCTTGGTGTTGGCCCCGAGATGATCAGTGGAGTTCGCGCATCGTCAATCAATACCGAATCTACCTCATCGACAATGCCGTAGTGGTGTTTGCGCTGTACCAATCGGTCAGGCGAACTGGCCATGTTATCGCGCAAATAGTCAAAACCAAATTCGTTGTTTGTACCAAAAGTGATGTCGGACTTGTAAGCCTTGCGGCGCTCGTCGCTATTGGGCTGGTGCTTATCGATACAGTCTACCGATAGACCGTGAAATTCATAAATGGGACCCATCCACTCCGAGTCACGACGCGCTAGGTAGTCGTTTACTGTTACCAAGTGAACTCCTTTTCCTGTCAAAGCATTCAGATAAACGGGCAGGGTAGCCACAAGGGTCTTACCTTCTCCCGTTTGCATCTCGGCTACTTTTCCCTCGTGAAGCGCGATACCACCAATCAGCTGCACGTCGTAGTGCACCATATCCCACTTGATCTCGGTTCCCGCCGCGAGCCACGAGTTTTTCCAAATAGCTTTATCGCCTTCTATAAGGATGTTTCCTTTTGTCGCTGCTAAATCACGGTCAAAATCAGTAGCCGTGACTTCGATTCTTTCGTTTTCCTTGAATCTATTGGCTGTTTGCTTAACCACAGCAAAAGCTTCTGGGAGAATTTCTAAAAGTATTTCTTCGATTTTATCGTCCGTCTTAGCTACGATCTCATCGATCTGCTTGAAGAATTCTTCCTTCTTTTCAATCTCCATTTCGGGATCGTCATCCACCTTTTTCTGGAGTGCGGCTTTCTCTTCTTCGAGGTCGTTGGTAGCTGCTTTGATTTTGGCTTTTAGCTCACTCGTTTTAGCCCTCAACTCATCGTGAGTCAGAGAATCAAATTGCTCGTAAAACCCTTTGGTTTTGTCGACCAATGGCTGCGCCGCTTTGACATCTTTTTCGGATTTATCTCCGAATAATTTCTTGAGTGTTTTAGTAACAGAACCTAGCATAGGTGTAATCTTAATTTCGATTTTTCATCGGGAGCCTAAAGGTACCCAATTCCTCTTTATGTAGTCTTAGTTTCGACTACGCAAACCAACTCACAAAGCGTACCGAAGAATAGTGATGTGACAAAATGTCTGAAAACAAAAACCCACGACTTGTCGTGGGTTTGTATTCAATGATAAAATGAAATTCTTTAATATTCATCCTCATTAAAGAAGAAGTCTTCTTTAGTGGGGTAATCTGGCCAAATGTCCTCAATGGTTTCGTAGCTCTCGCCGATTTCTTCAATTTCTTGAAGGTTCTCAACAACTTCCATAGGGGCACCTGCGCGCATGGCAAAGTCAATTAATTCGTCTTTCGTGGCAGGCCACGGTGCGTCTTCTAAGTAAGATGCTAATTCTAATGTCCAGTACATAATGAAGTCGTTTTGACTGTAATTTCAACTTTTGCAAAAGTAATTTTTTTACTCTCATAAACAAGCCTTTTTTTACTTTACTAAAAAGCTGTTAATCAATATTTAATATTCAATTGCTTTTCCATGGAATCTCTTCTGCTCCGAGATCTTTGGCTAGTTTTCTACTTAGTACAAAGAAAAAATCGGATAACCTATTCAAGTAAACGGGAATCTCAGCAGGAACCTCACTTTCATCCTTCAAATGAAGTACGATTCTTTCCGCTCTTCGGCAAATGCAGCGGGCTACGTGAGCCTGTGCTACCGATGGATGACCACCAGGCAAAACAAAGTTCCGCATTACGGGAAGTTCTTCTTCCATTTCATCAATCTTGGTTTCGAGATAAACGGTGTCTTCAGCCAAGAGTTTCGGGATTTTGAATTTAGGCTCACCAGGCTCGGAAGCCAATTGAGAACCAATGGTGAAGAGCTTATTTTGAATCTCGATCAGTACTTCCGCAATTCCAGAAGGCAATTCCAAAGACCGCAGCATGCCCACCGCAGTATTGAGTTCATCTACGGTTCCGTAAGACTCAATTCTTAGGTGATATTTTGCAACTCTTGAACCCCCTAGAAGGGACGTTTTTCCCTCATCACCAGTTTTGGTATAAATCTTCATGTAAAAAAATGTTTAAATCCTTAACGGCAAAACGGCCTGCTTGTTCTGTGGAAATGGAGTAAGAAAAACTTTAAACCAATACTACTTTGCTGTCGCTTTCGATTACGCCATCTCGGAGACGCACAATGCGTTTGGCGTGCTTTGCAATGTCTTCTTCATGTGTCACCAATATGATGGTATTGCCAGCTTGATGAATGTCGTGAAGCAATCCCATGATCTCATAAGAAGTCTTTGAGTCGAGATTTCCTGTGGGTTCATCGGCTAAAATAATCGAAGGACTATTTACCAGTGCCCTTGCCACTGCAACTCTTTGGCGTTGCCCTCCTGAAAGTTCATTTGGCTTGTGTTTCATACGATCTTGCAATCCGACTTGGTGCAACACCTCTTCAGCTCGCTCGGTGCGCTTGTCTTTGCTCACCCCTTTATAAATCAAAGGCAAGGCTACATTTTCTAGAGCCGAATACCGAGGTAAGAGGTTAAACGTTTGAAAGACGAAGCCAATTTCGCGGTTTCGAATTTCTGCCAATTCGTCATCGTCCATGTCGCTGACGTCGTTTTGGTTGAGCAGATACTTTCCTCTGCTCGGTGTGTCGAGACACCCGAGAATATTCATCAAAGTTGATTTCCCGCTACCCGATGGCCCCATTAAGGCTACGAACTCGTTCTTGTCGATTTCTAAATCCACGGTGCGAAGGGCATGCACTTCTTGCGATCCAACTTGATAGATCTTCGCTAAGTCTTGTACTTGTATAATGGGTGTGCTCATATTCTTATTGTAAAATGTTCTGCTTCTGTTCGGTCTTTTCGGAAGAATACCAAACCAATATCAAATAAATCAATGGTTAAAGTCACGGAGTTGTGCTGCTTGATGTTACTCCAAGTTTCTTCCATTTCCTCCGACCAGTGGATATCGCCGAAAGCCAAAACGGAATACTCGGTCGTTTTATCCAATAGTTTTTCAAAGTAGTTCAAGGTAGGTTCTTTCCTATGATTTCCATCAATGTAGGCGAAATCTACTGTGGTCATTTTGGCCAAAGTCAAATCTAAGTTTTCCTCAAATCTTCCTTCTATTATTTTGGCCTTTAGGCCAATCTTTTGCAAATTTTTAACGGCAATGGATGCGAGAGTTGGATCGCCTTCTAGACTGATCACTTTCATATTTGGATGGGCTGCCGCCAAATATGCCGTGGTGAGTCCGAGATTGGTGCCCAATTCAATGACATTTTCCAATTCTAAAAAGGAGACCAATCGCTGCATCATTTGAGCCATGGAAACAGGTGTAGAGCTGGTTTTGGCTATCTCGGAAATCGACCTTTTGGAATTGGGGTTTTTTCTCGATCCGGCTCCGTAGTCAACCAAGTCAATGATCCTATTGTCTTGAAGAAGCTCTTTTCTTACTTGCTCGATTTCTTCTGACTTCTTCGCCGATCTTTTATGTAGAACGGCCTCACTTAAAGTATACGCAAATGGCGAATGAACTCCGTGACGTTTCTTCGCGCGCAAACGGTAGTTCAGATATGCTTTTGCCATGTGCATCGCACAAAAGTAAATTGTTTTGAGATTTAGAGGTGATGAATTCCGCTATGCGGAAAAGTGATGGGATAATCGGGGTTAAATGGGGGTTAATGGTTGATGAATGTTTAATAGAACGCCTTTGGAAATTTCATTCTTGAAGGGGAAGGATTACTTGCAATGGTCCTATTCATCGAAGACCCTGGTGCTCAAGACATAACAAAACCTCTGCTTTGCTGAGGTTTATTTTTTTGTGCCTGAAACTTTTGCTTGTAATGATGATTTTTGGATTAGCCCTGAAAACGGGCTGATCCTATTCATCGAAGACCCTGGTGCTCATGAAAAACACAACCTTCGCTCTGCGAACGTTGGCTTTTTTGCGCCATACTGTTTTTAACAGAGGACTTTCTGATTACCTCCGGTGATCCTATTCATCGAAGACCCTGGTGCTCAAGAAAAACACAACCTTCGCTCTGCGAACGTTGGCTTTTTTGCGCCCAAATCTTTTGCTCTGAGCGAGCTCAGCAAAAGATTTGGGCACAAAAAAACCCCGACTGTCGTCGGGGTGGTTATTCTTGTGGGCGATGTAGGATTCGAACCTACGACCCCCTGCTTGTAAGGCAGGTGCTCTGAACCAACTGAGCTAATCGCCCTTTTTAATTTCAGGAGTGCAAATATAGATGATTTTTTATCTCAGCAAACTCTGTAGACAAAAAATATTATGTCGCTTACGAAAAAATGAAAGTGTCAGTCAGGGAAATATGATAGCAAGGCCCTCGAAATTTTGAAAAACAAGGAGTTGACTTTTGTCAAAGACTGTTTTCAAAATGAGAGAAACTCAGATAGCGAGTTTTCATGACTAACACTAAATGACTTCTGCTACCACAAAAACGCTACCACCCACGAAAATGAGATCGTTTATCTGAGCGTCTTTTTTGGCTGTTTCAAGCGCTACCGATACAGAGGGGTAAATTTTCCCTAAAAGTGCATGCTTGCTGCCTTCTTGGGCGAGTTCTTTCGCGTCTCTTCCTCGAGGTACATCCGCCTTGCACCAGTAATAGGTGGCCGATTTTGGCAAGAGAGCCAAAATTGCAGTTGAATCCTTATCGTTAACCATGCCCCAAACGATGTGCAAACGAACATAAGTCTGTCGACGCAAATGGTCAACCACCTGCTGAACGCCAGCTTCGTTGTGGCCTACGTCGGTAATCACTGTTGGCATTTCACCAATTATCTCCCATCGGCCTCTCAATCCTGTTTTTAATACCACGGATTTTGCGCCTTCCTCTACTTTTTCCTGAGGAAGGTTCCATCCTTTTTCGCGCAAAGCCTTCACCGCCATGGATACCGTGCGCATATTTTCGCGCTGATATGATCCTTGTAAATCGGTCTGCAGCATGGGCGAATTGGCAAAAACATCGTAGTGAAAAGCTCCTCGTTTTGCTGCAGTATTTTCTAGTACTTGCCTCACGGAGAAAGTATTCTCTCCTATCACGACGGGTGTACCATCCTTAATGATTCCAGCTTTCTCAGCGGCAATGAGTTCTATCGTGTTTCCTAAAAACTGCTCGTGATCTTTGCTGATGTGAGTGATGACAGATATTTCGGGGTTCACCACATTGGTAGAGTCCAAACGTCCACCCATGCCGACTTCCAAAATGGCAATATCTACTTCTTCATCGGCAAAGTAAGCGAAGCCCATGGCGCAGGTCAACTCAAAGAACGAAGGTTTCAAACCGTGATCTCCACTTTTGAATTTCTCCACAAAGTTGACTACGTAATCCTCAGAGATCATTTCTCCGTTGATCCTGATGCGCTCTCGGTAATCTTTAAGATGAGGTGATGTGAATAGTCCTGTTTTGTATCCACATGCTTGGAATATGGCTGCCAGCGAGTGCGCTACAGATCCTTTGCCATTCGTGCCTGCGACGTGCACGGATTTGAACTTGTGCTGTGGGTTATCGTAGATTTCGCAAATGGCAATGGTGTTGGACAAATCTGCTTTGTAAGCTGCGGCTCCCACCCGCTGAAACATAGGGAGCTGACTAAACAGGTAATCAACGGTTTCGCTGTAATTCATCACTTGAGTTGAAAAACGTAACGCACTTTACCTCTTTGGGAAATAGCCGCATCTGGATTGCCATTGAACTTGAAATTATTCAATACGTCATTTTTGGCGAGGTTGATCAAGTATTGAGAAGTCGTGTTTGACTCTCGGAGGTTTGGTTGCACCTTCGTGACCTTTCCGTTCTTGTCTACCCAAATATTCATAACTACAATCCCTTCTTCTTTAGTCGTATTGATCTTGGTTCCGTAACCGGGAAGCATGCTTCTTCCATCTAATTGCCAGCTTCCGCTTCCGCTGCCGATCATTCCATCGCCATCCGTTCCATCGGGATTACCCTGATCACCGTCTCCAGTCGTTTCTCCTTGCCCCGTTCCTGGATTATTTGTCTCGTTCAAGGATTGAAGCGCATCGTTGAGTTGATCGCTAATGGTAGGTTTTGGCTTCGGTTTGATAACCGGCTTTTCGGGCTTTTTTTCCTCTATGGGTTTCGGCTTTACTTCGGAGGGTTTGGGAACGGCGATTTCACTTTCCGCTTCCTCAGCGATTTCGTCTATCGGATCTTCCACCACCTCTGGTTGACTATCGGCTACAGGTTCGGGTTGCTGAACTTGCTGGGTAGGGCTTATAATGTCAGGGCCTCCAGCATCTTCATCCCAGCCAAATTCTACGGAAGCTCCTGCATCTTCGGGAAGTGGGTTAGGCTGGGTCAACCCAAAAAAGAAAAACAAGATCAAAGCCACCGCATGAAATACGATAGTTGCCACAATGGCTTTTACTTTTCTCTTTTTCTCCTCTTCTTTGACTTGCATTTATTCAGGCTTTGTAGCCAATACTATTTTCCACTTATTTCTTTTGGCGATATCTAGAACTTCAACAGTTTTTCCAGTGGGTACTTGTTGATCCACGTGTAAGATGATTCCCGGTTTTTCTACTCCCACCAATTGTGCTGCCAAAGTAGTTTCCAGCGCCATCGGATCAATGATTTGATTGTCCACGGAGTAAATCAGATCTTGATCTATTCTCAAGGCAATGGTTTGCTTGTCCTTTGCTCTGTTTTTGCTCACAGGCAAATCTACCGGAAGGGCATACGGACTAACGAGTGTCGATAATATGATGAAGAAAATCAATAGCAAGAATACCAAGTCCGTCATGGACGACATGGAAAAACTTGGATCGACTTTATTTCGAGATCTCAAATCCATACCGCTTATTTACCAGGTTCTTCGAGTAAGTCAATGAATTCGATTGATCGGGCTTCCATTCGGTGAACGACCTTATCCACTTTAACCACCAATGTGTTGTAAGCGATATAGGCGATAATACCGATAATGAGACCAGCAACAGTAGTAATCATTGCTTGCATAATACCACCCGAGAGAGCCGCAATTTCTACTCCTGCATCCGAAATTTTCATAGCGTGGAAAGTCGAGATCATTCCAATCACAGTTCCTAAGAATCCGATCATCGGCGCTGCACCCGCAACGGTGGCGAGAAGAGCCAAACCTTTTTCCAATTTGTAGACTTCGAGTTTACCAATATTCTCAATTGATGCACTTACGTCGTCCATCGGTTTTCCTACGCGGGCTATTCCTTTGTCGAGCATTCTACCGATCGGCGTATTGCTCGATTGGCAAAAGCTTCTTGCTGCTTCGAGTTTTCCGTCGCTCACGTAATCCTTGATCCGATTCATGAAGTCCTTGTCCTCTTTTTGGGCTTTGGATATGGCCATCCACCTTTCGGCGAAAATGTAAATAGCGAGAACCGAAAGTACTGCCAATGGTATCATAATGTACCATCCACCGCCTTGGAGTAGCTCCAAAATGGAAAGAGTTTCTTCAGTTACTTGACCCGAGCCGAGGCTATCAGCCGCCGCTCCTGGATTGATCTGCAAAATGAAAGGATTATTCATGCAAACAAGGATAGTTTAGATTGATGTATAAACGACGGGGTGGCAAACAAATTATGCACTAAGGAGCATGAATACTCCAGCACCTGCCAAATAGCCTAGTATGGCAAGCAATGAAAGGTTTTTCATGTACCATATGAAGTCGATACGCTCGAGACCCATAGCTGCTACTCCAGCCGCTGACCCGATGATCAGTGCGCTTCCTCCCGTCCCGGCACAATAGGCCAAGAAAAGCCAGAAGTCACCATTCGCAGCAAAGACTCCTTCGGCAGCAATAGGATACATTCCTTGAGCCGCTGCAACTAGAGGGACGTTGTCCACAATTGCTGAAAGCAGACCGATTGCTAAATTGATAGCGTAGATATTTCCAATTGTACTATCGAGCCAACCAGCCGCTTGGCGCAGAAGTCCTGCTTCTTGCATAGCAGCAACCCCTAAAAGAATTCCTAAGAAGAAGAGGACAGAGCCCGTGTCGATTTTGCGAAGCACCCAAAGCACGGTCAATTGTTTTTTGGCAGCCATACTCTTGCGTTTGTGCATGATTTCAGTCACTGCCCAAATCACTCCCAAACTCAGCATCATTCCCATAAAAGGAGGCAAATGAGTCACTGTTTTAAAAACAGGAACGAAGAGAAGCCCTGCTAATCCCAAAATGAAAATTGTCATTCTCTCTTTCTTGGATGCTGGGTTACCTTCTTCGTGCTCACCTCTTGCAGCTGGACGCGTCACGTTTCCTTTCATTCTAAAGCTTAGAAAGATAAGAGGGACAAGGACTGTCGTTATGCTTGGTAAGATGAGGTGTTGGATAATGTAAGGCGTTGAAGGCAATTGCTTTTTGATCCAAAGCATCGTCGTGGTTACATCTCCGATGGGAGACCAAGCACCACCAGCATTGGCTGCAATTACCAAGAATCCCACAAAGAACCAACGCGTCTTCTTGTCTTCAATCAGTTTCCGCAACAGCGAAACCATTACTATGGTGGTGGTCAGATTGTCTAAAACGGCGCTAAAAAAGAAGGTCAAGGCAGTCAAAATCCATAGCAACTTGACTTTGTTGGTCGTTTTGATTTTGTCGGTTATTACCCGAAAACCTTCGTGTGCATCTACGGTCTCAACGATGGCCATTGCACCCATGAGAAAAAAGAGAATACTGGCAATCTCGCTGAGGTGATGAAGGAGGCGATGCTCCAAGAACATTGGTTTGAATTCATCGGCGGCGAGCATGGTGTTCTCGTCTTGAAAGACAGCATATTCATGTTGTAAAAAGGAAGGAATTGCATCAACGCCAAGTACGAATATTGCCCAACATACAACACCTAAAACTAAAGCCGAAGCAGCCTTATCGATGTGCAAAGGGTGCTCCAATGCAATGGCTAAATATCCTAGAATAAAAACTACAACAATTGCTATTTCCATCTTACACGAGTTGCGAGAGAGCTATCTCAAAAGCCGTCTCTGCCATATTTGTTTTTTGGTTATGCTTATCAATAATGGACTGAATGGCATTCTTGATGATATCTGAGGTATCTGAAAAAATCGCGTCATCGCTCATTTCAACGTCCTTGCCCATGCAATAAGCGAAAACCCTTGCCATACCGCAGTTTGAAATAAAATCGGGGATGATGCTCACTTTTTTGTCCGTGTACTCCATGATCGGCCCGAAGAATATCTCCGAATCGGCAAAAGGTACGTTGGCACCGCTGGCAATCACCTCGAGGCCGGAGTCAATCATTCGGTCTACTTGATCCCGAGTGATCAATCTTGAGGCAGCACAAGGGAGAAAAATTTCAGATTCCGTATTCCATATTTTTGAATTGACTTCGTCGAATGATAGAAGGTTATTACCCGTAAGCGCATTTCCCTCCTTTTTTAGAAAAAGATTTCTGACCTCGTCAAATGTCATTCCTTCTTGATTGATCAAGCCGCCTTGTCTGTCGATAATTCCCACTATCGAGATTCCAGCTTGAGCAAGGTAATATGCGGCTGAAGCACCAACGTTTCCCCAACCTTGGATTATGGCTCTTTTCCCTTTGTATTCCTCACCTCTCAAAGCATAATGGTGCATTACGCTTACGGCTACACCGTAACCAGTAATCATATCTGCAATCACGAATTTTCGCGACGGATCAGGAGAAAAATAGGGGTCTTCTACTACTTTGGAAACGCCAAAACGCAGCTGACCAATTTGTTGAATTTTTTCGTTTTCTCTAGGATTGAAGTGTCCATTCACTACACCTTCTTGAGGGTGCCAGAGACCGTAGTCTTCAGTAATTGGGATGACCTCGTGAATTTCATCCACATTCAGATCGCCGCCAGTTCCGTAATAGCTTTTGAGAAGTGGAGTAACGGCTTTGTACCATCTTTCCAAGACTCCTTGCTTTCGTGGGTCTTGCGGATCGAAATTGATTCCGCTTTTAGCTCCTCCAATCGGTGGTCCCGAAACGGTAAACTTCACTTCCATTGTCTTCGCTAGTGACTCAACTTCTCTGCGGTCTAATCCGACTCTCATGCGCGTTCCGCCGCCAGCGGCTCCTCCTCTGAGGCTATTGATCACTATCCAGCCTACTGCCTCTGTTTCAGGATCACTCCATTCAAAAACAATTTCTGGTGAGCGTTCTTCGAATTTTTTCAGGAGGTCTCTCATGGAGGTGTTTTAGTGCCGCGCAAATATATTAAAACCGATCATGCCCTAAGAATGTTCTCCTTTAATCTTGTCTTAAATTATCTAAATATATCAGGGTGCATACACTGCTCCAGAGGAAGAATCTCGAGATGCGCCGGTAACAGATGCTAAAATATTTATTTCGCCTTCTAATCTCAATTTGGCCAAGTAGGCAAAAATCAAGGCTTCCTTTCCTTCAATCAATTTATTTTCTGGAATGATCAAGTCTGTAGATGGAAGCACTCGCTTTATTTGAGAAATTAAAAATCTGTTGTACACTCCTCCGCCTGTCACCAAAACCTTTCCCGACTGAGGTAGTTTTTGAGCGATTTGTTGAGCTGCATGTTCAGTATAAGTTCGGAGGGCTGCACGATTTCCGATTTCATTAAGAATCGGGAGTATTTGATCTTCCATCCATTCGCGGCCCAATGACTTCGGGGGCATCTGCTCGTAGTAGTTAAGGGAGTTAAGTTGACTTAAGAGATCATTGTCTAATTTTCCAGATGCGGCTATTTGACCACCATCATCGTACTCTTTTCCTTCTTTTTTTGCCAAGAGGTTGAGAACAATGTTAAGAGGGCAGATATCAAAAGCAACTCTGCTTCCATCCGCTTCCGAGCTCAGATTTGCAAATCCACCGAGGTTCAGGCAGGCATCGTATTGGCTAAACAAGTCTCGATCACCAATTGGAACCAAGGGCGCGCCTTGACCTTTAAGAGCTATATCGGCCCGACGAAAATCGCATACCGTGGTCAGGCCCGTTCTCGCTGCGACCAATCCGCCGTTGAGCATTTGAACGGTTAGTTGAGATTCAGGTTCATGGAAAATCGTTTGACCATGTATTCCAACGAACTCTGCTCGCTTTCCCGTTTTCTCGTAAAATTCAGAAATGGATTCAGCGATAAATCGCGAGTAGTTATTTTCAATTCTAAAAAATTCGTGGCTGGTTTTTGTGTGAGCATCAGTTAGTGATTCTCTCAATCTGGTAGGCAATTGGACGCATTGAAAGCCGAGAATTTCGTAGCCGTTTTCGCTGAATCTGCACAAAGCCAGATCCAGTCCATCGAGTGAGGTACCCGTCATTGCACCGATTCCAATTTGATAGACAGTAGAGTAAAGAGATATTGGTTGCATAAATTCTGTTTTCAATTAAACCGTAAATTTGCGACGCTGAAAATTAAACCACGATAAATTATGAATTTTCAATTGACTGAAGAGCAAATTGCAGTAAGAGACGCTGCACGCGATTTTGCTCAGAATGTTTTGAAGCCTGGCGTGATTGCGCGCGATACTGAACAAAGATTTCCCAAAGATGAAGTAAAACAGCTAGCTGAGCTAGGTTTTATGGGAATGATGACCGACCCAAAATACGGAGGAAGTGGTATGGATACCGTTTCTTATGTTTTGGCAATGGAGGAGCTCTCCAAGATCGATGCCTCAACTTCTGTATGTATGTCAGTAAACAATAGTTTGGTTTGCTGGGGGTTGGAGAAATTCGGGTCAGAAGAGCAAAAGAAAAAATACTTGGTGCCATTGGCTACTGGTGAGAAAATCGGAGCTTTCTGTTTAAGTGAACCCGAAGCTGGATCTGATGCCACTTCACAGAGAACAACGGCTATTGATAAAGGTGATCATTACCTCGTTAACGGAACCAAGAACTGGATTACCAATGGAGGAACAGCTTCCATTTATCTAGTCATTGTCCAAACGGATGTGGAGAAAGGCCACAGAGGAATTAACTGCTTGATCATCGAGAGAGAGATGGAGGGTTTTCAACTTGGAGCAAAAGAAGATAAGTTAGGTATTCGCGGAAGCGACACTCATACTCTCATGTTTCAAGACGTAAAAGTGCCCAAAGAGAACCGAATAGGTGAGGAAGGTTTTGGATTTAAGTTCGCCATGAAAACCCTCTCTGGAGGGCGAATTGGAATTGCTGCGCAAGCCCTCGGGATTGCCAGCGGAGCTTATGAATTAGCTCTAGCATACAGCAAGGAAAGAGAGTCTTTCGGCAAACCCATTCACCAGCACCAAGCCATCGCTTTTAAGTTGGCTGATATGGCGACCGAAATAGAAGCAGCGCGTTTGCTATGCCTGAAAGCGGCACAGCAAAAAGACAATGGAGAGAACTTTGATTTCGCAAGCTCAATGGCTAAGTTGTTTGCTTCAAAAGTGGCAATGGATGTCACCGTTGAGGCAGTTCAGGTGCATGGAGGTTATGGTTTTGTGAAGGAGTACCATGTAGAGCGATTGATGCGTGATGCAAAGATCACTCAGATTTATGAAGGAACTTCTGAGATTCAAAAGATTGTAATTTCCAGAACAATACTGAAAGATTAGAGAAAGGCTGCCGCTTTTTCCATCGCCAGCAACCTGCTTCCTTTTGCAATGATCAGGTGGTTTTCTATAGTATTGGTTTGAAGCCAAGTTTTCAAATCTTCAGGGGTTTCACAGTAGTGGAACCCTTTTTTATTGCAGTCGGCAAAATTATTTCCGACTAGAACGGTTTTGAGTTTAAGACCGAATAATTGGTCAATTAATATTTGGTGTTCAGCTTTTGAGGTTTCTCCTAATTCGAGCATGTGTCCAACTAAGGCCAATTTTGGTTCGTGATCCATTTCAGCAAAATTGGCCATAGCTAATTCCATGCTGCTAGGATTTGCATTGTAGGCGTCAAGAATTAGTTTATTCTTACCCGTATCAACCATTTCAGATCGGTTGTTATTGGGCTTGTATTCCTGCAGAGCTGAACTTACGTCTTCAATAGGCACACCAAAGTAACACCCAATGCATCCCGCCGCCATTAAATTTGAGAAATTATAGGCTCCAACCAATTGTGTTTCTATTTCACCTGATCCGTTTCCTCCGTGACTAAATTCAAATGAGATAAACGGTTTTCGTTTCGCAATGGATCCTGAGCAGTAAAAATTTTCATTAGAGCCAAAGAAAGTCCGTTCAATTCCTTCTGAGAGCTCGATCAAAAGGTCATCATCCCCGTTTACAAAGAGCTTGGCGTTCTTTGATCTGATATGTTTGTACAGTTCTGACTTTCCTTTCCTTACGCCTTCAATTCCCCCAAACCCCTCGAGGTGTGCTTTACCGATGTTGGTGATCATTCCGAAGTCTGGATCTGAAATATGGCAAAGGTCTCTGATTTCACCTTGGGCGTTTGCCCCCATTTCAATCACGGCCATCTGAGCATCGAGGGGAATGGATAGTAAAGTGAGCGGAACGCCAATGTGGTTGTTCAAATTACCCTCAGTGAAATAGGTCTTGTACTTGCGCGAAAGAACCGCTGCTATAAGTTCTTTATTGGTCGTTTTACCGTTGCTCCCCGTTAGGCCAATAACAGGGAATTCAAACTGGTTTCGATGATGGCGAGCGAGTCTCTGTAAGGTGGTGAGTACATCGTCTACAACAGTTATGTCTTCTTCGTTACTGAGTTTTGGGTTATCAGCCACTACATGGACTGCACCTCTGTCAAGCGCAGTAAGTGCAAACGAGTTCGCATCGAAATTTGGACCTTTCAGACAAAAGAAGAAACTCTTGTCAACCGACTTTCTTGTGTCGGTCGTGATCCGTGGTGTTTTGAGATAAATCTTATAGAGCTCTTGGATTTCCATAGGCCCAAAAATAAAAACACCCGACCAAATCGATCGAGTGTTTGAAAAATTTATTTAACAGAGTTCTTATCTAGTCTGATTGAAACCTACGGGACTTCCTACACGATCCATAGCGCATCTGAAACCGATTGTTGCAGTTGCTTTTCTTTCATCCATGAAACGTCGTGTTCCAGGACTTAAGTAATATGCTCTATCTCTCCAGCTACCGCCTTTGTAAACACGAGATCTGTTACTGACAAGGGTCGTGTTTCCGTAGTCGTACATTGCTGCTTCATTGGAATTGGGAGAGGTGTAATTAATGCTCGAATTAAAATCCCCATCCTTGTAGTCGATGTTGTCGGCTATACGGTAATTGTCTCGATCGATGTTTTCCTCCGAGCGAACTTTTCTCATTCGAACATTTCCAGGCGTATCCTCAACGAAATTTCCAACACCGCTCAGAAGTTCAGGAGCAATTCTAACGCCGCTAGTGCGTATCGCCTGAATACCATCTCTTACGAGGGTATAAGCTTCATCTGGTTTTCCCTCACTCATTCTTTCCATAGCCTGTTCACTAAAGGCATTGAGGTTCTCCATCAATTGAGCTTCTTCAGGATTTAGTTTTCCTCGAGTCTCTTCGTCAAAGTCTTTGATGTATTGATTTACCCCCTCAACATCATAAGTGACTATGGTAAGTTTATCATCAATCGATCCTTCGCTGTCAAGAACTTTTGTTTTATAAACGTTACCTCTAAAAGGACGAAATTCAGCAACATCCTCTGGGCTTAGAGGACGATACACGTCCATTACCCACTCGCTGACGTTTCCCGCCATATTGTACAGACCGTAGTCATTTGGCTGATAAGCGTAGACGGGGGCCGTTATGTCGGCATTATCATTCAGGCTTCCTGCCACACCCATATAGTCACCTTTTCCTCTAACAAAGTTTGCTACCAACTCGCCATAAAAACGACTGTTGTTGTCCCCTTCACGAACGTAGTGGCCATTCCAAGGATATACTTTTCTTTCAGTCACCAATTCTTGGAAAGAATTACCAACTAAGCCATATGCGGCAAATTCCCACTCAGCTTCTGTTGGTAGGCGGTATCTGGGCAAGAGAATACCATCTTCCATACGGACATTTCTAAATTCTTGGTCAGGATCCAGATCAGAAAGCCCATCTACTCGCTTACCGCTTTCGTATTGACCCGCCAAGTAGGCGTCTGTATCAAAGTGATCCTCATTTATTTGTTGTGGAAAGTGCTCAAATAAACCTTCGCGGATTAAGATTGCCTCATTTACTCGGTCAGACCTCCAGGCGCAAAAATCATTGGCTTGAAGCCAATTAATTCCCACTACAGGGTAGTCGTTAAAAGAAGGGTGACGAAGATAATACTCGACGTAGGGCTCGTTGTAAGCCAAACGAGATCTCCAAACCAATGTGTCAGGGAGAGCTTTTCTGTAGATCTCTGGGTAATCAGCTCCGTATACTCTTCTCAACCAATACAGGTACTCTAACCAGTAAACATTCGTCACTTCCGTTTCATCCATGTAAAAAGAAGACACGGTAACTCTGCGCTGAATGTTGTTCCAATCTTTCATTACCATCTGCTCAGTAGCACCCATGGTAAATGTTCCTCCTTCGATAAGAATTAGGCCTGGACCTGTTTCTTGCTCAGAGTAAAGGACTTTTTCAAAGCCGCCATTTTCAGGATCATTGTAATTCCAACCTGTGGCGCTTGAGCTTTCGTAGCTGCATGAAGAGGTAGAGACAATTACTCCACCCATTAAGGCTACTATCAAAAATTTTCCTGAAAAGACTTTCATGGGAATTATGGTTTCTAATGTGCAGGTATTCAAATTGAGACTGAAAAACTAAAAAGCGGGGCACTTTATTGCCCTGAACTTCTTTTTCTTGGGTCTACAGTTAAAGTTGAAAGCAAAAGAAATCTCGTGCGAACCAGCCGTCTCTGTAGTCAAACGACTCGTGGTAAGATCATAGCTATAACCTGTTTTGAATTGATCTGTTTCAACTCCTAACAGGATAATAAATGAATCTTCGAATCTATACCACACCCCACCAATAAGGAGACCTTTTTGAATGTAAAGACCTAAATTGATTTGCTGGAAGTCGTATTGCTGCTGGTAAAGAATGTTTGGGGAGATATACGTGTCCGTATTCCCTTTAATGTCTTTACCAAGTGGCAATTTGGCTCCTGCATGAACAGTATACCTTCGTTCTAGTGGTGCTTCTTGCACGATCAGTGATTCGTTTGGTTCAAATAGGTGGTGTACGGCTACACCCCCAAAGAAGGTTTCACTAAAGATCACAAACCCTGTACTAAAATCAACATTATCTACTTTTCCACCTCGAGGAGTGTCTTGGGTATCATATATGAACCCACGTCTAGGGTCGATTTGGTCGCCAAAAGTTAAGCTGCCCCAATCAAGATTTCTTTGAAAGTAGCTCGCTTGGAATCCTGCTACCATGGAAATCTTATCGGTAAGGGCCAATTGATAAGAATAGATCCCGTTTACCGAAAACTGGGTAAGGGTTCCTCTACCTGCATTGTCGCTCATGACATAAAGCCCTAAACCTCCGCTTACAGCATCCACGTATTGATCGTAAGAGACGCTGTTCGTCACAAAGCTCCCCGATAGCGCGGGCCATTGATTTCTATGGTTGAAAACCACCCGAGGACAGGTGGCTGTGCCCGCCAAGGCAGGGTTCAAATAGAGAGGGTTCGCATAAAATTGCGTAAAAGTGGGATCTTGAGCCTTCGCTTCGTGCGTCGAGAAGACGCCACAGAATATAAAGATCGCAAGTGTTACAAAGGTCAGTCTACGCACCATAAATGGGGGTAAAAATGCAGTTTTTTTCAAAGCTCCAAGTATACGAATTTTTTTATTCGCGGTTTTCCCGTTAATCATAAGTATGTGCAATAATTCGGAAGTGGCTGGCGTTTAGGCCATGTTTAAAGATAAAATTACTTCATTCGTACATTAATGTTACATCTATTGTGGTGTTATTTCACGCTAAGATTGTAATGTAAAAAAGAATCTCGCCATACTGATGAGTAAAAAACATGTTTTAGTCACACTTTTATTGGTGTCTTCATTTTGTCTCACGGCTCAAAAAAGTGAAGTTATTGAGCTAAATTGGCAATCTGTTCCAGTCAGTTTTGAGAGCGAAGAGGGTAACATAAGTGTTCCCACCTTTGATGGAGCTGTTCATGATATGGAAAATGGATATTTACCAAGGACTCTTGTGAAGATTCCATTAAATAAAGGTCAACGGGTCACGTCTGTTTCGATTAATCAACTTGAAACAAAACGGAACCTTAAAGTGGAACGAAGTATTATTTCAAAGTCCAATCAAGAAGATAACCTAGTATGGAGAGTAAAGGATGAAAGAGGTGTCCCACAACTTATGGTTGAGTACGTTCCTTTTAGTGAGGCGGATGGGGCTCCGATTCAGAAATTTCAAATTCAGTATGCTGCAGCGCAAGCTTTCGGTCGACCTAAAACCAATGACTTTGCAAATAGCAGCGTCATGGCCACAGGTGAATGGTATAAAATTGGTGTTGTAGAGGATGGTGTTTACAGATTGACGTTAGCAGAACTAGGAGAGTTGGGTGTAGAAACTGATATTTTGAATCCGCAGTCTCTCAATATTTTTGGTAACGGTTACGGTCAAATGCCTTACGATAACAGTATCGAAAGACCAGATGACCTGCTGCAAAATGCTATTTATATTGATGGAGAAGCGGATGAGGTATTTGACGAGGATGATTACATTCTTTTTTATGCCAAAGGCCCGCATAAATGGAATTATGATGTCGAATCAGGCCTTTTCGGTCATGAAAAACACGAGTACAGCGACACGTCCTACTATTTTATAGGAATCAATACGGGCATAGCGCCAAAGAGAATACAGAATCTATCATCTTCAGGGAGTTCCCCAACGGTAGAAATCGATTCCTTTAATGATTACGTCTTTCAAGAAGTAGATCGAGAAAATGTTTTGAAAAGTGGTAGAACTTGGTACGGAGAGAAGTTTGACGTACAAACAGTTTATACTTACAGTGGTGAGCGCTTTACTTTTCCGAATCTCATTGTAGATTCTCCGGTTATACTTCGAGCGTCTGTTATCTCTAGAAACACAGCGAGTTCATCAACCTTCCAACTGGGAGTCAATGGAGCAACTCAGATTACAAGCATCAGCTCTGTGGGTACAGGAGTTGTTTCAAGTTTTGCTAGAACGGGGAATCTTACCCTCATCACTAACACACCCTCATCAGCATTAAATATCAGCTTCTCGTATGATAAACGAGGTATCCCTTCCGCCTCAGGGTGGTTGGATTGGTTCAATGTAAATGTGAGAAGAGAGTTGACTATGGCTCGATCTCAAATGATATTTAGAGATGCCGCTACAGCAGGGTCAGGTCAGATTGGGAGATTCAATGTTGGGAATGCAAATTCCATTCAGGAAATATGGGAAGTGACCAATCCATCTGATGCCAGGAGAATTCAATACACTACGAGTGCAGGTATTGCTTCCTACACTTTGCCAATTGAAACCATTAGAGAGTTTGTTGCTTTTACAGGATCATCGTTTAAAGAGCCTGCACTTTTTGGATCTGTTGGAAATCAAAACCTTCATGCCTTAGGAAACGAGGGGTCTATTGATATGATCATAGTGAGTCCTTCTTTTTTAATGAGTCAGGCAGAGCAACTAGCTGAAATTCATCGAAATCATCCTGAAGACCCTTTGAGTGTAGAGGTAGTGGCTCTGAACAGGGTTTATAATGAGTTCTCGTCGGGAATGCGCGATGCTACTGCTATCAAATGGTTGATGAAGATGTTCTACGATAGAGCGGGTAGCAACAAAGATCTGGCTCCGAAGTACTTACTCTTATTTGGAGATGGATCTTACGATAATGTCAATTTCTCGACCAGCAATTCAAATTTGATTCCCACTTATCAATCACTAAATTCATTGAGTCCTACCAACTCTTTCGTTAGTGATGATTACTTTGGATTGCTTTCAGATGACGACGGAGAAGGGAATGCGGATTTAATGGACATAAGCGTAGGTCGCTTGGTGGTAAAAAACTCGGCCGAAGCGTCCTCAGTTGTCAACAAGATTAGGCGGTACATTGAGACTTCGTCTTCCGATTGTCTTAACTGCGGTGATGCAGATGGTTCTTTTGGTTCTTGGAGAAACGTGATAGCCTTGGTCGCTGATGACGAAGACCTGAACAACCACATGCAAAATTCAAGAACGATTAGTTCTCAGATCGAGTCGTACACGAAAGTTTTTAATATTGAGCGAATCTTTACTGATGCCTTTCAGCAAGTCGCCACTCCTGGTGGGGATAGGTATCCCGATGTAAATAAAGCGATTGATAGGCGAGTTCGGAATGGAGCCTTTATCATTAATTATATTGGTCACGGCGGCGAAACAGGTTGGGCTCAAGAAAGAATATTAGACATTCCGACTATTCTCGAGTGGGACAATACCTTCCAGATGCCAATTTTTATGACCGCTACATGCGAGTTTACAAGATTTGATGATCCTGTAAGAACCTCTGCAGGCGAATACGTATTGTTAAATGCAGGTGGAGGTGGCGTGGCATTATTGACTACCACTCGCTTAGTTTATGCTGGGCCAAACTTCCAATTGAACACTGCTTTTTATGAGGCACTTTTCAATCGACCCGAAAATGAAACCTTAACTAGGTTGGGTGACGTTTATCGAGATACTAAGAATAGCGCCGCTTCTAGTTCGAGTAATCACCGTAATTTCAGTTTGATTGGCGACCCTGCGCTGCCAATGGCGATACCTAAATACGACGTTCTTGCTACTAGTATTACAGATACGCTTGGAAATCCAGTAGACACTTTAAAAGCTTTGGGTGTAGCAAGAGTGGCGGGGATGGTGACTAATGCCGCAGGTCAAGTTAATTCAGGTTTTAACGGTTTAATCGAGGCAACGGTTTACGATCGGGTTAAGCAACGGAGCACCTTGAGCAATGACGGTGGGTCAGTTTTTATTTACCCTACCCAAGAAGATGTGGTATACAAGGGTTTGGCTGAAGTCAGCAATGGTGAGTTTGAATTTGACTTCGTCTTACCCAAGGATATTTCTTTTGCAGTCGATACAACAGCGCGAATAAGTTTTTACGCATACTCCCAAACGGAAGATGCAGCAGGATTTGAAGATGAACTAAGTATTGGAGATCGAGATGAAAATGCCATAAACGATGGTCAAGGTCCTGCTATCGATCTTTATATGAATGATGAAAATTTTGTTTTTGGCGGTTATACTGACAATGAGCCCATACTGCTGGCTAAGATTTTTGACTCCAATGGGGTCAATACAGTAGGTACGGGAATAGGGCACGATATCAGCGCAGTTTTAGATGGTGATGTGGCCAATACTTTGGTTCTAAACGACTACTACAGTTCTGATTTGAGTACGTTCCAAAGAGGTTCCGTTAAATTCCCATTTGATGAATTGTCATCGGGAAACCACTCAATAGAATTAACCGTTTGGGATGTACACAATAATTCGAGTAAATCTAACATCGAATTCATTGTGGCTGAATCAGAAGGTTTAGCCATAGAAAGAGTCTTGAATTACCCCAATCCATTCACCACTCATACCGAGTTTTATTTCGAGCACAACCAGAGTTCTGAGTTTTTGAATGTGTTGATTGAAGTGTTTACTATAACGGGCAAATTGGTAAAAACGATAAATACTGTATCCAATACCGAAGGATTTCGTAATGCACCTATTCCATGGGATGGCCGCGATGATTTTGGCGACCGTCTTGCTACGGGAACTTATGTTTATAAGGTCTCAGTTAAGAATCCCACAGGTGATACAGACATGAAATTTGAAAAACTCGTAATTCTCAATTAGTTCGATAGAGCTACTCATTTACCTATATTTGCATCCGCAAGATTTTGCACATGAAAAATAAGTTTCTTCTTTTAGTTATTACAGGTCTTACTGTTCTGTCTGTCAGGGCCCAAAACCCAGTAGATTGCGCTGGAGCTGTAAACGGGAGTGATTGCGATGAGCTTCGTGCCATCACTACTGCCGTTCCTTTCTTATTAATTGGCCCAGATTCTAGGAGTGGAGCAATGGGTGAGGCAGGAGTTGCGCTATCTCCAGATGCCAATGCACAACATTGGAATGCATCAAAATTGGCTTTTGCCGAGGAAGAAATGGAGTTTTCTCTTTCTTACAGTCCTTGGTTGAGGCAACTTGTTGATGACATGAATCTGGCCTATCTCTCTGGTTATAAGAAAATCAGTAAGACTTCAGCCGTCGGAGCTAGTCTTCGCTACTTCACGCTAGGAGACATCATTTTTACTGACAACAATGGTACTGAAATTAGACCGTTCAGACCAGCTGAGTTCGCGTTGGATGTGAGTTACTCACTTCAGCTTTCAAGTAAATTCTCAGGGGGTATTACTGCACGCTGGATTAACTCTAATTTAACAGGTGGTGTAAATGTAGGTGGAGCTGATTCTAAAGCTGCCAATGCATTCGCTGTAGATCTTTCTGGATTTTACACAGATGATGAAATCTCTCTTGGAGACAAAGACGCAGCCCTCGCCTTCGGTATAGTGGTTTCAAATATTGGTAATAAGATTTCTTACACCAATACTGCCCAAAGGGATTTCCTACCCATGAACTTAAGGCTAGGTGGCGCATTTACCATTGACCTCGATCAATTTAACTCCATCACTTTTGCTTACGATGCAAATAAACTGCTAGTGCCATCTCCAGCGCTCTATGACCAAAATGATCCTACCAAAATTATCGCAGGTAGAGATCCTGACGTAGGTGTGGCTGAAGGATTGTTTGGCTCATTCAATGATGCCCCAGGTCGCCCTTTGCGCGACGAAGACGGAACTGTAAGATTGAATGATGAAGGATTGGCAGAAATTGAAGGCGGAAGTGTCTTTCAAGAAGAGATGAGAGAAATCAATCACTCTGTAGGATTTGAGTATTGGTATGCCAATCAGTTTGCAGTTCGGGGAGGTTACTTTCACGAGCACGCAACCAAAGGAAATCGTCAGTATTTCACCGTTGGAGCAGGTTTTCGCTACAATGTTTTCGGGCTCGACCTTTCTTACCTGATACCAACAGAGCAAAGAAATCCATTGGCCAATACTTTGCGTTTCACGCTTCGTGTAGCCTTTGATAGTTCGGGACCTTCTCTGCCCGACTCGACTAACTAGTAAATGAAAATCAAAGTTGGTTTCGGATACGACGTCCATAGAATGGTTGATGGACACCCTTTCGTCCTTGGTGGAGTTAAAATTGACTATCCGAAAGGAGCATTCGGACATTCTGATGCCGATGTTCTTCTTCACGTGATTTGCGATGCCCTTCTTGGAGCTGCCAATTTGCGTGATATCGGATTCAATTTTCCCGATACAGATCAAAAGTACAAAGGAATCGACAGCAAAATTTTACTGAAGGAAAGCTATCAACTCGTTAAAAAAAAAGGGTATAAGCTTTCAAATATCGACTGCACCATTTCACTTCAGCAGCCCAAAGTCAATCCTTTCATTCCTCAAATGAAAGAGGGCATTGCAGAATTGCTTGAAGTCGATATTGATGACATTTCCATAAAAGCTACCACTACAGAAAAATTGGGCTTTGTGGGTCGGGAAGAGGGCATAAGTGCATATTGCACGTGCTTGATTCAGTCAGTCTAAGCTTTCTTTCCTACTTTCGGAATCCATGGAGAACAAAGAATTTCGTTTTAGCTATCAGCGCTACGCATCTGTCGATGAATTATCACCTGATGATCGCACCCTTTTCAATCAAGCCATTGAAGCCTGTAAAAATGCCTACGCACCCTACAGTAATTTTTCTGTAGGCGCCGCGGTTCTATTGGAGAATGGGAAGGTGATCAAAGGAAGTAATCAAGAGAATATCGCTTACCCGAGTGGCTTGTGTGCCGAGAGAGTAGCCTTGTTTGCCGCCGCATCGACATACCCTAACGTCCCAATAAAAGCTCTTGCTGTTACCGTCCAACCCATATCTTCAGACGAGAATACGGAAGTAACCCCCTGCGGATCTTGCCGACAAGTAATGCTCGAGTATGAACGTGTCTTAAATCAAGACATTCGTATTATTACTGGAGCACCCAATGGCCCAATTTCAGTTTTGGATGATGCTCGATCTCTCCTGCCAATGGCCTTTTTTGATGCTGGTTTGGGAAAAGATATCGGATAAAATTTCATCTATCGGCAAACTTGCCTTCTGCATTGTATATTTGTGGCCTTTAAGTTGAATAAATATGGCAACGAAAACGAACGGGATTACTAAGAAAGCCCCAGCGAAGAGAGCGAGTACCGCGAAGAAGACAGGGTTTTCTAAAGACACGTATTTAAAGTGGTACGAGAGTATACTGATGATGCGTCGATTTGAGGAGAAGTGTGGACACTTATACGTGCAACAAAAATTCGGTGGATTCTGTCACCTTTACATTGGTCAAGAAGCTGTTCTCGCGGGAATGGTGTCGGCAATGGACAAGGACGATAGGGTGATAACTGCATACCGCGATCACGCTCACCCAATAGCATTGGGAACTGACCCGAAATATGTCATGGCTGAGCTTTACGGCAAAACGACAGGACTTAGCAAGGGTAAAGGTGGATCGATGCACATGTTCGATAAAGAGCGCCACCTATTCGGAGGCCACGGAATCGTAGGTGCCCAAATAGCCCTAGGTGCGGGTATCGCTTTCGCGGATATGTACCTGGATAAAAAGCAAGTCACTTACTGTTTTATGGGTGATGGAGCGGTTCGTCAAGGAATTTTGCATGAGACCTTTAACATGGCCATGACCTGGAAGATCCCCGTAGTTTTTGTCATAGAGAACAATAACTACGCGATGGGTACTTCAGTTGAAAGAACTTCCAATGTGACCAACCTCAGTGAGATCGGCGAATCATACGATATGCCTGCTTTATCAGTAGATGGCATGAATTGCGAAGCCGTGCACGAAGCTTTCGCTAAATCAGCCGAACACGCTAGAAAAGGCGATGGACCATACTTATTGGAAATGAAAACCTATCGCTACAAAGGCCATTCGATGTCCGACCCTCAGAAATACAGAACAAAGGAAGAGGTAGAAGAATACAAGGGCCGCGATCCCTTAATGATTGTCAAGGAGGTTATCCAGAAGAATAAGTGGATGACTGATTCTCAACTTGACGAGCTCGATAAAAAGACCAAAGCAGAAGTAGAGGCATGTGTGAAGTTTGCGGAGGAATCTCCCGATCCTAAGCCAGAAGAGCTTTACGAAGATGTATATACTCAAGAAGATTACCCTTACGTAAAAGAATAAGATAGAATTATGGCCGAGATAGTACGTATGCCAAAGCTTAGCGATACCATGGAAGAAGGTGTTGTAGCTGAATGGCACAAGAAGGTTGGTGATGAAGTGCAAACAGGTGACGTCTTAGCCGAAATTGAAACGGATAAGGCGACCATGGAATTTGAATCATTCCAAGATGGTTTCCTTTTGCACATTGGAGTGCAAACTGGTGAAACAGCTCCTGTAGATTCTATCCTAGCTGTATTGGGAGAAAAAGGAGAGAATATTGAGGATTTATTGAAAAGCGCATCTGAAAATGGACCTGCTACTCCTGAGTCCGAATCAGCGCCAGCTGAAGAGCCAAAACAAGAAACCAAAACTGAGAGTAAACCTGAAATCAGCCATACAGAAGTTGCTACACCAGTTGTAGCATCCAATTCTGATGGTAGACTGAAAGCTTCGCCATTGGCGCGAAGTATGGCTACTGAAAAGGGAATTGACCTCAATGCGGTCAATGGTACTGGTGATGGTGGTAGAATTGTCAAACGCGATATCGAGGAATACACTCCATCGTCTAGACCTGCCGCAACTTTCGCTGGTGTCTCAGGACAAGAAAGCTTTAGCGAAGAGAAGGTGTCTCAAATGCGTAAGGTGATTGCTCGTCGACTTGCGGAAAGCAAGTTTGGCGCTCCGCATTTTTACCTAACCATGGAGATTGATATGGAGAATGCCATGGCATCTCGCAAGGCAATCAACGCGGCTATTGAACCTGAAAAGATTTCCTTCAATGATATGGTGATTAAAGCGGCTGCGGCAGCTTTGAAGAAACACCCTGGGGTAAACGCATCTTGGCTTGGAGACAAAATTCGCTACAATGATCACGTGCACATAGGTGTAGCTGTGGCAGTTGATGAAGGTTTGTTGGTACCCGTTATTCGTTTTGCAGATTCAAAGCCAATGGCTGTGATCAACGCAGAAGTGAAAGAGATGGCTGGTAAAGCCAGAACCAAGAAACTTCAACCAAGCGAAATGGAAGGGAACACCTTCACCATCTCAAACTTGGGAATGTTTGGCATCGAAGAATTCACAGCTATTATCAATCCCCCCGATGCCTGCATTATGGCAGTGGGAACGATTGTAGAAAAGCCTGTTGTGAAAAAAGGTCAGATCGTAGTTGGTCACACCATGAAAGTGACGCTTTCTTGCGATCACCGCGTGGTAGATGGAGCAGTAGGTTCAGCCTTCTTGCAGACGTTCAAGAAATACATGGAAAATCCGGTTATGATGTTGGCTGTTTAAGCTGATTCATAAGATATATAATTAAGAAAGCCCCGCCAATATGGCGGGGCTTTCTATTTTTACACCCTTGAACTCCTTCCTCCATACTCCACTCGATTACGTTAAAGGGATCGGCACCGTTAAGGCGGAGCTCTTGGCGACTGAGATGAATCTTCGCACCGTCGAAGACCTTCTGCAGCATTACCCTTTTCGGTATGTGGATCGATCGAAGATTTACGACATCGGTCAGTTGAGAGAAACCGCCGACTACGTTCAGGTTAAAGGGATTTTGGGAACTCTGGTAGAAGAAGGTATTGGAAAAAGCAAGCGGATGAAGTCCTCTTTGCGCGATGAAACGGGATTGGTGGAATTCATCTGGTTCAAAGGTTTGAAGTGGATCAAGGATAACTTGAAGCCAGGAAAGGAATACGTGGCATTTGGCAAGGTAACGGCATACAAGGGTAGACCGTCAATGCCGCACCCCGAATTAGAATTGGCCGAAGAGACGAAAATCTCAGACGGATACCTTCAGCCCATATACAACTCTACCGAAATGCTGACCAAACGCGGAATGAGTTCCAAAGGCTTCGAAAAAGCCGTTCGAAGTGTTTTGGCTAGATCCGATTTTGGTTGGCCCGAAACACTCTCTGATGGAATTCGTGCGGAATTGAAGCTTATCACAAAGAAGCAAGCAGTTCACCTGATTCACCTGCCGCGAAATCCTGATGACACCAAGCATGCACGTAGACGACTAAAGTTTGAAGAACTCTTCTTCATCCAGCTTGAGCTTTTGCTGAAAAAGGACGTCCACGCCAAGCAAGTTCGGGGCTTCATTTTCGAATCAGTTGGCGAATACTTCAATACCTTTTACAGCGAGTATCTTCCTTTCGAATTGACGGGAGCGCAAAAGCGAGTACTCAAAGAAATTAGAAGAGACTTTGGCTCAGGCCGTCAAATGAACCGTCTCCTCCAAGGAGATGTTGGAAGTGGGAAAACCATGGTCTCGGCGCTGGCTGCTTTGATGGCCATCGACTGTGGTTTCCAAGCGTCCGTAATGGCACCAACCGAGATACTGGCCAATCAGCATTTCGTTACTTTTTCGGAAATGCTCGTTCCACTTGGTTTGCGGGTTGAAATTTTGACGGGTTCTACCAAAACCGCCAAACGCCGAGAAATCCACGAAGGCCTTATGTCAGGAGAAGTTCACCTCTTAGTGGGAACACATGCGCTGCTGGAAGATAAGGTGCAGTTTAAGAATATTGGTTTGGCTGTTATTGACGAACAGCACCGTTTTGGGGTGGCACAGCGAGCCAAGCTCTGGCGAAAGAATACCCAACCGCCTCACATTTTGGTGATGACGGCAACGCCCATTCCGCGTACGCTTGCCATGACGCTCTACGGCGACTTGGAGGTGAGCGTAATTGACGAGCTACCACCAGGGAGAAAACCCGTTGACACCAGTCATGTTTTCGACAATGCCCGCATCAAGATCTTCGCTTTTATGGAAGATCAGATTAGACGCGGCCGACAGATTTATGTCGTTTATCCACTTATCGAAGAATCCTCCACCC
Organism: Cryomorphaceae bacterium; assembly: GCA_047632755.1. Classification (GTDB taxonomy): domain Bacteria; phylum Bacteroidota; class Bacteroidia; order Flavobacteriales_D; family Cryomorphaceae; genus JAKVAV01. The sequence continues at coordinate 35,447 of JBLIDT010000015.1, read as the reverse complement.
TTGACCTGAAGGATTTGATGGATGGATACGAAAGCATCGATCGACGTTTCCCCAAACCCAAATACCAAATCAGCGTTGTTCACGGAAGAATGAAGGCAAAGGACAAGGACTTTGAAATGAACCGCTTTGTCGAAGGAAAAACGCAAATCATGGTGGCCACGACGGTAATTGAAGTGGGTGTAAATGTCCCCAACGCATCCGTCATGGTGATCGAAAGTGCCCAACGCTTCGGTCTTTCCCAGCTGCATCAGCTCCGCGGAAGAGTGGGGAGAGGCGCGGAGAAATCATACTGCATCCTCATTACTGATAAGAAGGTGAGCAACGAAGCCCGCAAAAGAATGCGGACCATGGTTGAGACCAACGATGGTTTCAAGATTTCGGAAGTAGATCTCGAGTTGCGCGGCCCTGGCGACTTAATGGGCACTCGCCAGAGCGGTGATTTAGATTTGAAGTTAGCCAATCTAGCTACCGATGGAAAGATTTTGGCTTTCGCCAGAAATGTGGCCATTGACCTGCTGGACGAAGATCCCGACCTCAAACTCGAAAAGAACGCGAACATCCTTCGGCGCGCGAAAGAAGTCATCTTCAATAAGCCCAATTGGAGCAGGATTTCTTAAGTGAATTAGGAATTAACAATGAAGAATGTTCAATGCATTTTCTCGACACCTTCGTTTTCTCCGAGAGTTAGCAAATATTCTTAACGCCACGCAGACAGAGTTCTAATAAGCCTTTTTAATTTTTAGTTTTGTCGGTTAATCTCTTGCTTGAATGAAAGTCTCTTATAATTGGCTGAAGAACTACCTCAACTTTGACTTAAGTCCCGAGGAGGTCTCTGAAATTCTAACCGATACAGGTTTAGAAATTGAGAAACTCGAATCCTTCGAGTCGGTTCCTGGTGGATTAAAAGGTGTGGTGGTTGGCCATATTACAGAAGCGATTCAGCACCCCAACGCCGATAAGCTCAAGGTGACCAAAGTAGATGTGGGCACGGGAGAGTTACTCAACATTGTTTGTGGCGCACCGAATGTGGCTCAAGGCCAAAAAGTCTTGGTCGCGACCGTTGGAACTACATTGATGCCTGAGCCCGATAAGCCATTCAAAATCAAGAAGGCCAAGATTCGCGGAGAAGAAAGTTTTGGAATGATTTGCGCCGAAGACGAACTCGGTATTGGCGAAAGCCACGATGGCATACTGGTGCTTCCCGAAGATACGCCCATTGGCAAAGCTGCAGCCGATGTGCTGGAAGTCGAGAACGATCACGTTTTTGAAATTGGCTTAACGCCAAACCGCACCGATGCCTTCGGGCATTTTGGCGTAGCCAGAGATCTCGCTGCACGCCTCAGCTTAAAGTCAAAAGTGAGAGCGACCTTGCCCGAGGTTAAAGTTGATATCACCGACGGCAACCCCATCACAGTAAAAATTGAAGATGCCGACGGTTGTGGCCGTTATGCAGGACTTTATATCGAGGGAGTTTCTGTAAGTCCATCGCCAGCTTGGGTGCAAAATAAATTGAGAGCTATCGGTCTTCAACCGATAAACTCAGTCGTAGATGCCACCAATTTTGTACTTCACGAATTGGGACATCCATTGCATGCTTTCGATGCGGATAAGATTGAAGGGCAAACCATCTTGGTGAAAACCCTTCCCGATGGAACGAAATTCAAAACCCTCGATGAGGCTGAAAGAATACTCTCTGCTGAAGATCTGATGATCTGCGATGCCAAAGGAGGACTTTGCATCGCTGGAGTTTTTGGAGGATTAGAATCAGGAGTTAATGAAGAAACCAAGAACGTATTTTTGGAAAGCGCGTGGTTCAATCCATCGCGTGTTCGGAAAACGGCCAAGCGCCATGCCCTGAATACCGATGCCTCTTTCCGATACGAGCGAGGAGTCGATCACGAGATGACATTATTCGCACTCAAAAGAGCGGCGCAGCTTATTCAAGAATTGGCAGGTGGAACGGTTCGCGGGCCTATCATCGATGAGGTGACCGACTTGCCGAAGCAGAGCGAAATAAGCATAACCCTCAAGCGAATCAACGACCTCTGCGGAGCAAATATTTCGGCAGAAGAATTGGAGAACATTCTCTCATCGCTCGATTTTCAAGTAGAGAAATCGGGAGAGACCTATAACCTCAAAGTCCCGTCATACCGAGTAGATGTAACGCGAGAGGCTGACGTGGTAGAAGAGGTGCTTCGCATTTACGGCTACAACGCCATTGCATTGCCCGATAGAATGTCCATTTCGGTGAGCATTCCGCAAAAGCCAGAACAGAACGACGTAATGCGCTCTTTGGCCGATGCCCTTTCGGCAAGAGGATTTTCGGAAATCATGTCAAACGGTTTAACCGAATCAGCCAAGATCGTAAAAGTAGTAGGCGAAGAGGCGGCCAAGGACTTAGTGGCCATGCTCAATCCTTTGAGTATGGAGCTGGATGTACTTCGGCCCACTTTGGCCGTAAGCTCATTGGAAGCGATATCCTACAACCTCAATCGCCAAGCAGAGCGGCTGATGTTTTACGAAATCGGTACAGCCTATCAAAAGGCGGAAAACGGCTATAAAGAAACGTTAACCCTATCCTTGGCATTGGTGGGTGACCGCTTTCGCGAAAGCTGGAACAACCAGAGCGAGGCATTTTCATACTCCGATCTCTCGGGAGAGGTGAATGGTGTATTCGAAATGATGGGAATCGAAGGATTAAAAACTGAATCTGGAACACACTCCTTTTTGACGGATGTCTCCGCAGTGAAAAAAGGCGAAAAGCCTTTTGCCACAATGGGAGTGGTCAGTCAGAAGGCATTGAAGACATACGGCATCAAGAAACCCGTTCTCTTTGCCGAAATTGATTTGACGGCTGCATTGCGCAAGATGAAACACGCCACTAAAACCGTCGTGGATTTACCAAAATTTCCAACGGTACGACGCGACTTGTCTCTTCTTTTGGATAAAAAAGTAAGGTTCGCCGAGATTGAGAAGTTGGCTTTTTCCAAAGCTGGAAACATGTTGAAAGCGGTTAGCCTATTTGATGTCTACGAGGGTAAGAATTTACCGGAAGGCAAAAAAAGCTACGCGGTATCATTTACACTTAGGGATGAGAAAAAGACGTTAACCGACAAGAAAATTGAACAGACCATGGCGCAGATTCAACATGAATTGGAGTCGGCCTTGGGAGCAGAGCTGCGATGATTCACCAGATATATTATTTCCTCTTGCAATTTATTGTGAAACTTGCCATTAAGCTGTTTTACAGGAGAATTGAAATCCAGGGTCTTGAAAACATTCCTAAGAATGGGCCTGTGCTTTTGGCGCCCAACCACCAAAATGCATTTATCGATGCACTTCTTCCGGCAACACTTTTTCCGCGGCGCATTCATTTTTTGGTTAGAGCCGATGTGTTCAAGTCCAACTTGGCGAGGAGGTTTTTTAGCTCCATCCAAATGATGCCTATTTACCGTCAGCGAGACGGTATTCAGAACTTGGCCAAGAACGAGGAAACCTTTCGGCAGTGTCATGAAATTCTTCGGCGAGGTGAAGTTTTATTGCTTTTTCCCGAAGCCACGCACAAAGGTGTCCGCAAATTGAGACCGTTGAGTAAAGGCTTTACGCGAATACTTTTTGGCGCTTTGGAAGGTTACGAGGACTTGGATATTAAAGTCGTTCCCCTTGGGTTGAACTACAGCAACTATAGCGATTCTCAGTCCAGAGTTTTGATGAGTTATGGCAAGCCGATTTCGGTGCAAGACTACCGGGTTCAGATTGCAGAGAATAAGGCACGAGCAATGAATTCCCTACGGGAGAAGGTGTTTGAAGAATTGGCAGAAGAGATCATCCACATTGAGGATGAAAATGCGATGAAAGCGTTTAATGTAGAGCTGGAGCGTATCCTTCCCTTTTATGCCGATGCTTCGGGTAGCTTCAGCCGCCGCAGATCAGGGAACCCCTTTTACAAATCCAGGGAAAAAGCCCTTCAGCAGATGGATTCTGCCAACACTTACTTTCGGCGTATTTTCATCTACGACGCCGAAATGGAAAAGCGTAAACTGCGTGCTCCGTTTTTTTATATCAATAAAAGGGATTCGGGGTATTGGGTCATTCAAAACCTCTTTTTGTTGATCTTTCTTCCTCTCTTTTTAATCTCTTGGGTTTTACATGCGCCTTCTTATTTTATGGTAAAAGCTCTGATAGGAAAGTACGTGAAAGACCGGCAATTTTATAGTTCAATTAAGCTGGTGGGCATGCTGGTTTTGTTCCCCTTGTTTAGTTTCATTTTTTCAATTGTATTCGGCATTTTTTATGGCAACCCACTTCTGGTAATACCTTTGGTTTTGTTGTTTTTTCCACTGAGCGTATTTATTATCCGCGAACTTCGATTGCCATACCGCTATTGCCTTACCTTTTGGCGAATGAATTTAATCCGCTGGAAGAATAAGGATTTGTATAAGTATCTGAACCGAATCGAGGAAGAAGTTCTCGAAAATATCGACTCCCATGAAAATCATTTTCGCAACGAACAATCCAAACAAACTAGCTGAGATTCAAAACGCCCTTGGTGATGATTTTGACTTGGTTTCTTTGAAAGACATTGGCTTCGAGGGCGAGATTCCCGAAACGGGCAGAACCCTTGAAGCAAACGCCTTGCAGAAGGCTACTTTCATCTTCGATCGTTATAAAGTACCCGTTTTTGCAGATGACACTGGTTTGGAAGTAGCCTGCCTCAATGGATTGCCAGGTGTGGATACAGCCCATTATTCAGGCAGCAGAGATGCCGATGCGAATATGCAGAAGCTACTCAGCGAGACGCGGTTTCACGAAGACCGCTCTGCCGCTTTTAGAACAGTGATTGCCTTTATTACCGATATGGATAAAAAGCTATTTTCAGGAGAAATTCAAGGCCATATCGCTGAAGCAAAAAGTGGAAAGGAAGGATTTGGTTACGATCCAGTATTTGTGCCTGAAGGCGAAACAAGAACTTTTGCCGAGATGAACATGGAGGAGAAGAAGCAAAAAAATCACCGCGTAAGGGCGCTCAAAAAATTTACGGATTACCTCAAAGAGACCTATTGAGGCCTTGCTGATTCGATCATCAGATCAATGAGCTCGGTTTTACTAATGCCAACGGCAGCGGCCTGCTTTGGCACCAAGCTGGCCATGGACATGCCTGGCACGGTGTTTATCTCTATGACGTGAAACACATCATCGACCAATTTGTAATCAATCCTTACCACCCCATTGCATTCGAAAGACTTTGCGATGGCAACAGAAGTTGACTGACACTTTTTATAGAGCTCTTCGGGTAGTTCGGCGGGTGTGATTTCTCGGGTTTGATCGAGCTCGTATTTGGCTTTGTAATCAAAAAACTCTCTTTCCGTGGCAATTTCAGTTACGGCTAGGGCTTTGAATTCATCTTTTCCGCACACTACGCCGCATGTGAATTCTCGCCCGTCTAGAAATTCTTCAATCAAAATCGCAGAGTTTTCACGGTATGCCATCTCCACTGCCGCTTGTAGATCCTCGACCTTGTTGACTTTTGAGATCCCCAAACTTGAGCCTCCTTGATTTGGCTTAACGAAAACGGGTAATTTGAGTTTACTCAAAACCTCGTCTTGGTCAAATTTTTCAGGAGAATGAACCAGCAGACCCTTGGCTGTATGAAACCCGCGCTCTTTGAGCACATCATTGGTGTAGCGCTTATTGAATGTCAATGCGAGATTGAGCACACTTCCTGTAGTATAGGGCATATCGATCATGTCGAAATATCCTTGAAGGAGACCGTCCTCACCAGGAGTGCCGTGAATAATTACCAGGCATATTTCGGGACGGATACGCTCGCCATTGAATTCGAAAGAAAAATCTTTGGTGTCGATTGTCTTTTTCTCATTCCCGAGAAGGGTGTACCAATTCGATTTTTCGATAACCATTTGAAACGGCTCGTACTTCTCTCGATTAATATTGTCGAGAAGCATTTCTGCTGATCTCATGGAAACGGCTGCCTCTCCAGAGTGGCCGCCGCAAACGATTCCAATTCTTTTTTTCATAACGATACCGTGAAGTTATAATCCCTATTCTTTTTGCACTTTAAATTTTCCTGAAAGTTTGAACATGTTTTTTCTCATAACCCAATCTTAGATGTAATAGGACTGTCCTATGAACGTTTATTCCCAGTAGGTTCTTGCTATCTTTGCTGGCAATTGTATTCTGAATGAAAGGAATTATTAGATTCATCAGCAGTGGAAGGGTTTGGATGAATGTCCTTCTAATCACTGTATTTATAGGCTTGGTGGTCTTTTTGACTATGCAGTGGCTTGGAATGTATACTATGCATGGCCAGTCATTGGCCGTGCCAGAACTAAAAGGGAGACCAATAGTAGACATCGAGAGCCTCTTGGCCAATACTGATATGACCTACGAGATTACCGATAGCATCTACACTGACGAGTATCAGAGAGGAGCCGTAGTTTCGCAAAATCCTAAGTCTGGAAAGCAAGTCAAAAAAGGAAGAACGATTTATTTGACCATAAACAGTGTTTTGCCCGAGATGGTCGAAGCTCCCGATTTGATTGGTAAATCAAAAAGAATTGCTGTGCCTATTTTGGAAATAACGGGGTTGGAACTATTCTCGCTTAAATATAGGCCTGATGAATCTTGCACAGATTGTGTAGTAGGCTTGGAGTACAAGGGTAAGAAAGTTGAACCAGGAGATAAACTTCGAAAAGGCGAAGGTGTGAGCCTGATTCTTGGACAAACATCTGATGTGCCAACCACATCGCCTGATCTACTTGGTCTCACATATGCTGAGGCTTGCTCATTGATTATCTCTTCATCTTTGAACGTAGGTAGTGTATTGTCATGCGCAGGATGTGAAGCGGCCGATGATACCTCTGGAGCTTTTGTTGTGAATCAAAGACCGCAAAGAAATGAAATGATCAACCTTGGGACTTTTATTGATCTTTATCTGACTACTGACACCTCTATGGTGAATGACTATAAAACGGACACAGACACGATTCCCGATGAAATTTAGTAAGTTATTTTATCTCCTCGCCATATTCCTGCCTTTCCAAATGGTAGCGCAAGAAATGATCTATCCTGCCACTATCATTACTGAAAAGGCAGTAGCTAAAAAGAGGACCACTAAGTATGAAGCAAAGGATGACGCTTTAATCGAGCTTCCTTTTGTAGACGATTTTAGTGCCGATTACTTTCCCGGCAACGAGGAGGGGAACCCCATCCTTTGGGAGGAGCGCTATGCGACTTTGAACAACGGCTTACCTCTCAACGCTCCAACTGTTGGTGTGGTGAGTTTCGATGGTACCGATGAGGTTGGATATCCCTATTCTTTTGATTCAGGATCAGGCCCTGCTGATACACTAACTACTTGCCCCATTGATCTGGATTATGGCATCGATGATGGTATCGGACTCAGTTTCTATTACCAACCGAAAGGAATTTCGTTTTTCCCTCCCAATTCCTCCAACGACTCATTGATATTGGAGTTCTATGCACCTGAATTGGATGAATGGTATTGGGTTTGGTCCACCTTGGATCTATCAAATACAGATGGATTTACGTTCGTCTATATTCCCATTACCAATACGCGCTACCTCAAGGAGGGCTTTCAGTTTCGTTTTAGAAACATAGCATTTCTTCAAGGCTTGTACAGCGTTTGGAATGTGGATTATGTATGGCTCGACCAGAACAGCATCAACAATGATCCTATTGTAAACGATGTTGCTTTTGTGAATGGACCCATTTCTTTCCTTCAGGACTATTCGGCCATGCCTCTTTCGCATTATGAGGAGAATCCCGCAGATAGAATGCTGGAGGATATTCAAGTCCTTTTCAGGAACCTCAACGATGGACCTAGGACTTTGGAAGGGAATGAAATCGTGGTTTCCCACGAAGGATCCATTACGGACATATTGCAAAATTTCAATGAGCCACCGATTGCTGCACAGAGCACTGCTGAGTACACGCATTCGCTCGATGAGGATGGAAGTCAGTATAGTTATGACACATCATTGGCTGATGAAGAACTGATTTTTGATGTGAGTATAGATTTGGGCACCGCCGATTTTGGCCCTACAGGGAGCAATAATTCATTTCGATTCAAGCAATCATTTTACACGCACTACTCATACGATGATGGTTCTGCCGAGGCGGGATATGCTGTGGCTGGAAACGGATCAAGATTGGCTATTAAGTACACAAACTTTAAGTCTGATTCGATTTGGGCTCTTCGGATCTACACTATGCCAATTGGTGTGAATTATGAGAACACCCCTTTTACAATTAAGATTTGGGTAGACAATGCAGGCGTTCCAGGAACAGAATTAGCTTCAGCCCAGCAAGAATTTGTTTACGGTCAGAACGAGTATCAAGAGGTGATTATTTATCAATTTGAAGAGCCTGTTTTTATTCCTTCGGGAACTTTTTTTGTCGGCTATCAGCAGTCTTCTCAATCATCAGGGCTTCGCGTTGGGCTTGACCTAAACACTATAGGGAACGAGGGCAACCTTTTCTTTGATGACGGAAATGGATGGGAACTCACCAATGCGGCAGCTGCGGCCTCTGCGATGATCCACCCTATGTTTACCACAGAGGGATATGAAGATATAGTGGCTTCAACGAGCAATTCTATCGCTATTCCTAGTTTGCGCATTTATCCAAACCCAGCCAGTCAGATGCTTGTCGTGGAAGCAGAAATACAAAACAGTTTGAATGTGTCAATTTTCGATTTAAGCGGAAGATTGATTGATCAAGATCGGATAACGAATAGTCTTGATGTTTCGAGACTTATACCGGGAATTTATCTTCTGCAAATATCGGATTCGCAGGGGCACCATAGTATAAAGAAACTTTCTATTGAACGATAACCAAGTAGAATACAGCGAAAACGAAGAAGAGCTTTTTGAGCACTACCGCATTCAGGCCGACCCCGGTCAGGAACCACTTCGAATAGATAAATTCTTGATGGATCGAATCCCGAATACTTCTAGAACGAAGCTTCAGGATGCGGCCATTGAAGGGAATATCAGAGTGAATGACAAGAAGGTTAAAGCCAATTACAAGGTGAAGCCAAGCGATGATATTGCGATCGTTCTTCCTTATCCGAAGAGAGAGATTGAGCTCATCCCAGAGGATATTCCATTGGAGATTCTTTACGAAGATGATTATATGATCATTTTGAATAAGGCCGCCAACATGGTAGTTCACCCTGGTTATGGAAACTATTCGGGTACTATGGTGAATGCATTGATTCATCATTTTGACAATTTGCCTGAGGCAGAAGGAGCTATTCCAGGTAGACCAGGATTGGTACATAGACTCGATAAGAATACTACTGGGGTAATGGTTATTGCCAAGACAGAGAGAGCATTGGCCAACTTATCTCTCCAGTTCTTTGAGCGCACCATCGATCGTCGATATGTGGCGCTGGCATGGGGCGATATCGAAGAAGACGGAATGATCGAAGGCCACATTGGCCGTTCTCTAAAAAACCGAAAGGTGATGACGGTATTTCCAGAAGGAGAATACGGAAAAGAGGCTAGAACGGGGTACAAGGTTTTGGAACGACTAACCTATGTGACCTTGGTGGAGTGCAAGCTCGAAACGGGTCGTACCCATCAGATTCGGGCACATTTTCAGCACATCAACCATCCACTTTTCAATGACCCTGATTATGGGGGCAACAAGATTATTAAAGGAACGCAGTTCAGCAAATACAAGCAATTTGTGATGAACAACTTCGATATGATTCCTCGACAGGCTTTGCACGCGCGAAAACTTGAGCTGACTCATCCCCATACTGGTGTGCGAATGAATTTTGAGTCAGAAATTCCTGAAGACTTAAATTCTGTGCTCGTGCGTTGGAGAAATTACATCAGTCACCGATAGAATCCAGCCACCGCGTTACAGTTTCTTTTCTTCGAATTTTCCCCGATTCAGTGTAGAGGAAGCTTTTCAAGTTGATTGTTTTCTTTGGCCTGTGGTAGGCGTTGGGGAAGGTGGTTTGATTTAGGTCTGTTCCTTCGTGGCCTTCTATAAAAAGAGCTACTTGTTGACCCAATGACGAATCTGGAATTCCACTCACGAAGAAAGCCGAATCAATTTTTGACTTCAAAAGTTTTTCCACTTCTTCGGGAATGATTTTTACACCGCCAGAGTTGATGAGGTTGTCAACGCGACCAAGCCACTTGAACCCATCTTCAGTCAATTCGATCAAGTCGTTGGTAACGAGACTTCCTTTCGTAATCCCTGGTCGGTTGATCAGTAAACAACCTCTTTCATCGGCATCGATTGTAACGTCGGGAAGTGCTTTGTAAGTCGTCTCGGTTTTCTCTCCGATTTTGCTCAAGGCAAAATGAGTAAGCGTCTCTGCCATTCCAAATCCCGCGTAAAACCCAGCATTTAATTTCGGTAATTGAGATCGAAGTTCAATTGAAACTTCTCCACCTCCGAGCAAAACTATGGCGACTTTGTCAAAGGCTTGAGGTGATTCTGTTAAAACTGATTTCACCTGATGTGGAGTCATCGGAATAAACGAAATCGGCTCCTTTAATTCCTTTAAAGGATTAGAAGTCGGTGTCACCGTTGCGAGATTATACTCTCCGATTATGGCTCTTACGACCATTAGTTTTGCCGCCACATAATTGAGTGGTAATGAAAGCAAAGCCTTGCTCCTAGAGTCTAAACTGAAGCAATCATTCGTGGCTGAGGCACTTTGAATCAACGCCGATTTTTGGAATGTTAAACTCTTGGGCGCTCCAGTCGAACCTGAAGTTTGAATGGAAATAGATTCTGAATTATCAAAGATCTCCCGACAGAAAGAAATAACATCTGATTCGAATTGGTCTTTGCCCTTTGTTTGACTTAGATCGTTACTGGCAATAAACTGGTCGTTGAGCCGAATGCCTCGATATTTTGAAAAAGGATTCACAGGTTTGGTGGAAGCTTCCACTCTTCTTGTTCGAGGTAATGAAGATGATGCCCTCGAATAGACAGTGGTGATGGAATATTGTTGGTGTAAAGTTTTCCTGTTCCTAGACCTTGCGGCAATTTGGACTGATATGTGGCGGTAAATTGTGCAATGGCATTCAGCCCGATGTTCGATTCCAAAGCCGAAGTGATCCACCAGTATGCTCTAGTTTTTTCTGCTGCTTTTATCCATCTATCAGTCATTTGCAAGCCACCTACAAGACCTGGCTTAATCACGATGGCTTGCGGCTGAATAACTTTCAGCATACGCTCCATCTCAGCCACTGAAGTGATCCCTATGAGTTCTTCGTCCAGCACAATGTCTAAAGGGGGGGCTTCGCAAAGCCTAGCCATCTCTTCCCATTGTTTTTGCTTGATGGGTTGTTCGATACTGTGGAGATCAAATTCTGAAAGACGCTTCAGCTTATCAAGTGCATCCTCTGGAGAAAATGCACCGTTTGCGTCTACTCTCAACTCGATTTCTTCTGATGAGTACTCTTTGCGTATGGCGCGGAGAAGCTCTATTTCATCCTCAAAATTGATGGCGCCAATCTTCAGCTTGATGCACAGATATCCATCCTCTAGCTTTTCTCGGATTCTAGCTTTCATTGCAGCTTTGGATCCCATCCATACCAGCCCGTTTATTTCTATCCCTTCGCCGTTTTGAGAAAAACCTGACGGATACAAAACAAATGGATTTTTGGAATGAAGTGAAAGCTCCGCCACTTCCATGGCGAATCTGATGGACGGCCAATCTTCGAGAGTTCTATTTTTTTTTCCTTCTTCCCAGTCTGAGAGGGTTTTTGCAAGAACATCTTCAATGTCAGGCCGGTCGTCTATTGAAAGCTTGGGGAGTAGACTTACCTCGCCAAAACCGATCTTTCCATTCTCTTCGAGTTTTACAATCCAAGCTGGTTTTGTGCGCAATACTCCTCGGCTAGTTCCCCCAGGAGATTTAAAATTCAAGGTATGCTTTAGAAAGTGTGCTTTCCTCATCAGTAAACTAGTCCAAGCCCAAAAGTGAGGGAGAAAAGCAAAGTAGTAAATGCAAGTTTTCGAAGTTCTTGATCAAGGGCGGATGATCGATTGGTAGTCAAAACCACTTTTGCATTTTGGAAAATTAGCGGGACTGTAATTAAGAATACGAATTGGTAGCCCGAGGCATAATTGATCCATGTATAGGCGAGTGCTGAAGAGAGCGCAGCGGTCAAGAGAGCGACATGATAGATCCGCGCAGATTCAAACCCCATCATAACAACCAAGGATCGTTTTCCCGACGCTTTATCGTTTTTAATATCGCGCATATTGTTGAGGTTGAGTACGCCAGTAGATAAGGCGCCGATTGAGACGGCAGGAAGAAGGTCGAGCCAAGATAGTTCTGCCGTGTGCAGGTAAAATGTGCCTGCTACACCCGTGATTCCGAAGAATAGGAATACGGAGAAATCTCCAAACCCTTGATAACCGTATGGATTTTTCCCTACGGTATATTTGATGGCTGCACCTATTGCCAAAAGGCCCACCACGAAAAAGGCTGTAATCGCTCCGAATTCGATATTGTCAGCTGCATTTAGCAACAGCCAAATACCTGAGGCGAAGGATAAAATGGAGAATAAGACGATGGCTGCTTTCATTTCTTTGGCAGAAATGACTCCGCTCTGAACGCTGCGTTCAGGACCTGTTCGCTCTTCATTATCGACACCATTTACAAAGTCGCCATAGTCATTGGCGAGATTGCTAAGAACTTGTAAAAACAACGTGGTAAGTAGCGCTCCAGCTAGAATTGCTCCGTCGAAGGAGTTCTTGTAAAGAGCCATCAAGCTGCCCAGAATAACGCTGGAAAAAGACAGTGGTAAAGTTCTCAATCGAAAGGCCAGAAACCAAGCTGCGATTTTAGTCATAGACTGTAAAGTTCGTAAGAATGGTTCAGACTTTTGCTGCTTAATCCCCATCAGATTTAAAAACACCTATCTGCACTCGATGTTGATATGAAGAGTCCTGTGTGAGTATTGGTCAAATTCTTTTAGAAACTAGAGAAAAGGAAGTCCTAACTTTATCTCATGGCGAGGATTGAAAAGCTTCACACATCTTCATTTACCTTTCACCCCGATTCGCGAGGCTTTTACTACATGAAGATAAAAGAAGGGGAGCAAGTTTCGCTGGAGGACATAACTCAAGTCCTCCAATTTATTAAAGATAAAAACGAGAGTGAAAGACGACCTGTGCTTATTGAGCTTGGTTATGGATCTTCTATGGCCGAAGGCGTATATGAATATATGGCCCACAATGAAAACCGATTTTCGACGGCTGATGCTATCTTAATAAGCACTTTCGCTCATAAAATTGCGACGACATTTTACTTGCGGCACTTCAAGCCCCAAAGGGCTACGAGAGTATTTAATGATGTTTTTGATGCATTGGCTTGGATGGAAAAGCAGAAGTAGAGCTATCGCGTCTCTTGCTTTTCTAGCAACTTAAAGCGCTCTGCGATTTTTTTGAAATAGTCTTTCAGAATTTGATCATTCACTTTCGCAGGTGTCACTACTTCTAAAATTCCCGCACCTTTTTGATTCAGAAACCTCCCAAGAACTTCTTTGAGCGAACTTTCATCGTGAGCCTTTATGTGAGACAAATCAAAGGCTGACGCAAGTCTTTCAATATTTGCCGGATGGTGGGCTTCGAAGAATTTCTCCTGTTCCTCATCTGAATCTGATCCCTCAATAATTCTAAAGATTCCCCCGCCTTGATTATTTATGACGATGATTTTCAGGTTTTCGGGTAGTCGGTTATTCCAAAGAGCATTCGAGTCATAGACAAAAGCCATGTCGCCTGTGATGAGCAATACATCTTCATCGGGGCTCGCCTTAGCCCATCCTGCCGCCGTGCTCGTGCAGCCGTCTATCCCGCTCGTCCCTCTGTTGCAGTGATAGGTGAGGTTTTCACTAAGGCCCAGCAGCTGAATGTACCGAACAGGTGTGCTGTTGGAGAGATGCAGGGTCAGTTTTTTCTTTTTTGTGAGGGCATCATTGATGATCTCAAAAACTTTAAAATCAGAATAGGGAGCCTCATCTAAGTAATGGCGATGTCCTTCAGCCGCTAGTTTTTTCAACTCCATCCACTTTTCAGCATAGTCGCTTGAGGTAGTAGATTTGACTGAGTTGAGAGCTTCCGTTAGAAAATGTGTCGGATCGGCGTGTATTTCATGAGTCAAGCTCATGTAAGTGTCTAGTCCCGATTCGTGTGGGTGAATGTGCCAGTGGGTAGTTGGTTTGTGCTGGCGCAAAAGGGTTTTTAGCTTCTTGGAAATAACGAAGCCACCGAGAGTGATCAGAACTTGAGGCATGAATCCACCCAAGCCGTCAGTCTTTTCAAGAGGCATCACAATTCGATCTATGGTGTCAACTGCCTTTGGAATGCCAATGTTTCCTGTTGTTTCAGTAAGTATCACCACATTCGATAAATCAGACCACTGCTCCAACAAATTCAGTAAAGCTTCATCGTGTCGGTGTTGTCCTACTAAAATCATTACTCTTTGATTCAATTCGACTAGCTCGGCCAGTTCTTTCGCTGCCTCCATCTGAATTGGCGCATCAATGAGTTCACTTTGGTAAAACCGGGGACGGTTCAATTCTTCTAATTGAACCGTTTGATAAAGCGGTTCAAAAAGTGGAACATTGATATGAATGGGGCCTGGATCGAGGGTAAGAGCAGTGTTAAAAGCCTTCGAGAGCAATCGTCTGTTTTGCCATTCTTCCTCCTCGTTTCTTGGCTCGGTTATGAGCGAAAACCAATTTTTAATGTGATTGGAAAAGATGCCTTCTTGCCTTATGGTTTGGCCATTTCCTTGGTCTGTCCAGCACAAAGGTCTATCGGCTGTTATGGCAATTAAGGGAACTCGATTAAAAAAGGCTTCGGTTATAGCGGGTAGATAATTGGCCGCAGCCGAACCGCTGGTGCAAACCAAAGCAACAGGCTCTCCTGTTTTTAGTGCCAATCCGAGACCGTAAAAACCAGCTGAGCGTTCATCGGGAATACTGTGGCAGGTAAAAAAGCCAGAGCGATTGAATGAAATAGTAATGGGGGCATTTCGCGAGCCAGGAGAAATCACTACGTGTTTTACACCAAAGTTTCTCGCTGCCATCACAAGAGTCTGAACGCCTTTTTTATCCGAAAGTATCAAGTCGAGCTTTTTAGCAAATTTAAGAGTGTTTTGGCTTTCAACCTCGTTTCTTCCCATTCTGCTTCCATATTGCTCTTTGCTGTAATTCCTCCGCCTACGTAGAGAGCTAAATTTTTATCTCCAATTTGCATGCATCGAAGGTTGACGAAAACACGTGTTTCGGATTCGCTGAGGATCCCGATATAGCCTGTATATAGTCCACGGTCATGCTTTTCAGTGGCGTGAATCAGTTCAATGGACTCTTCGGTTGGAAGTCCGGCCACCGCAGGAGTCGGATGTAACTGGTCAAGAAGTGGTTTGACTTCATGACTGTATTTGAATTGAAATGCTGTTTTGAGATGAACTACACCAGCTGCTTGGATAGTCGATGGGGTTGACTCATTTATTTCTTGAACCTCCGAATTTTTGAGGATATTTCGGATGTGTTGACTTACCAATTCTTGTTCTTCTTTCTCTTTTTCTTCCCACTCATATTCTTTTGAAGCCTTTGCGGATTGTGTTCCTGCCAAGGCTACAGTAGCAAATTGATCGCCTTTTCCTTCCAATAATATTTCGGGTGTTGCTCCACACCACGTTCCTGTTTCTGGGTGGTAAAGTAGGTAGGTAAACGCATCGGGATGAGATTCGCACAAGCGAAAAAAGAAACCAACTGGATCGAAATCCTGAGGTTTTTCTTTCAGAATAACGGTAGATAGAATGGCTTTTTGAACACTACCCAACTGAAAAGCCGACACGTATTTTTTAAATGCTTCTTCGTAATCTGCCTTAGATGTTTCTGCTGGAAATGAAGCCTTTTTGACAGGTCTTATGGTTCTAATCGAAAAAGCTTCGCTATTCCAAGGCTTAATGAGAAACTCGGTTTGATCACATAGGTCTGCCAACTCAACTTCCTTTCCTGGAACCCGAAAAAGCATAAGCGGGATTTTCTCCGAGATGGATTTCTCAAATGACTTATGAATATTTTCTGTCGTCGTCACTTCGGCAATATCATATTCGTAAGGCGACATACAGATATCAGTCGGCCTTTTTCATCAGTGACTTTAATGTCCCAGACATGCGTTTTCCTACCCTTGTGCAGCAATGTGCCCCGAGCTGTTACGAGTCCTTCTTTGATGCTTCGGATGTGATTGGCATTGATCTCGATTCCTACAACACCTGCGGCTTCTTCGCCAACCATGATAAAGCTTCCAAGGCTTCCCAAAGATTCGGCAAGAGCAGCCGTTGCACCGCCATGAAGTAAGCCTGCAGGTTGATGAACTTTGGAGTTTACGGGCATTGTTGCTTCCACGAAATCTTCACCAAAATCAGTAAAAACGATGCCGAGTGTTTCCATCAGCGTATTTTTGTTGATTTCGTTGGCCTTTTTAAGTATTGCTGTCTTGTCCACTGGCTTATTTTTGTCCAAATATAATCGGTAGTTTGAACAAGCAGGTTACAACGAAAGTTTACATTGATAAGTCATGACTGACGAAACGAAAAAGAAGCGAATACTTTTAGTCGAAGACGAGGAGAGTCTCATACAGATGATCAGCTTCAATTTGGAGATGGAAGGCTACGATGTGACCCCCGCCATGGACGGCAAAGTGGCTTTGGATATCGCTGATAAGGCCCGGTTTGATCTCTGTGTCCTAGACATTATGTTACCGAAGGTTGACGGGATAACCGTGTGCAAGACGCTGCGGATTCGAAATCAACGTATTCCCATTCTTTTCCTAAGCGCGAAATCTACTGGGAATGACCGCGTAGAAGGGCTCAAAGCTGGAGGGGATGATTACCTAACAAAACCGTTCAATTTGGAGGAATTGCTCCTAAGAGTTAAGAATCTGCTTCGTCTGACCACCCCAGCTGAGGAGGCTCAAGCCAAAATGGATAGCTATCAATTTGGCAGGAATTTAGTCGACTTCAATAATTTTGAAATTGGAAATGCCACGGGTGATGTAATCAGTCTTTCAAAAAAAGAAACCCACCTTTTGAAATATTTGATTGAGAATGAGGGAAGGGTGGTTTCGAGAGAGGAGATTCTAGACACAGTCTGGGGATATGATGTATATCCCACGACTAGGACGATTGACAACTACATTCTTTCCTTTCGAAAGCACTTTGAGCCCGATTCAAAAAATCCGATTTACTTTCATTCAGTGCGAGGAGTGGGGTAT
Organism: Cryomorphaceae bacterium; assembly: GCA_047632755.1. Taxonomy (GTDB): domain Bacteria; phylum Bacteroidota; class Bacteroidia; order Flavobacteriales_D; family Cryomorphaceae; genus JAKVAV01. The sequence goes on along the minus strand of JBLIDT010000015.1, from coordinate 18,140 downwards.
AAGTTTACCAATTCTTCGAATTAAGGCAACCACTATAACTTCCTTCGTCTTTAAAGTGTAATCCAAGTGATTGCAAATGGTTTCAAATTATTCTTGCAGGTTTTAAAAGCGTTCTTCGGGACGCTTTTTCCTTTTAATTAGGTCCCTCTAACCATCCCAAAAAGATTCTTTCGATAGAATTAAACAGTTTTTAAAGGCAGTGACAACCTTTTGGAATCTGACCGTCTTTCTATCACAATCGCAAGATTGTATGGTTTCAAAATTTTTCTTGCAGGTTTAAAAGCGTTCTTCGGAGCGCTTTTTTTATTCAAATACGGCGTACTTGAATTTTTCTGAAGCCTCTATCGGATGGGCGCTGTCGAGCATTTTTACAACAGTGCTGCGCAGGAACTCTTCAAAAAGCTCCATCACCTCTTTTCTATCCTCCACCTGCAGGTACAGATCTCTCTTTCCAGGAGCGGCCAGTGAAATGATTTGGTTTTTGACCTCCACATCTTTATTCTCTTCATAAAGTAACCAGTCATAAAGCAACAATTGTAGCGCCTTTCCTTTGGATGTCAGCTTGTCTTCCAAAAAATCATAAGTTGTCGGTTTCTTCTTTGACGGACTCAAATTAAGGTCAGTGGTACTCACATTTCCTGTTTTGAAATCGATGAGGTGAAGAATTCCGTTGCGCTTTTCGATCCTGTCTATAAATCCTTTGATGCGAATAGGTAATTTTTTCCCTTGGTACTCGACTTCAAGAACTCTTTCTACTCGGCGTTCGCTTTCCAAATAGGCAACATCATCGCCCTTGGATAGATCTTCAATCTCGTAGTCCAAGTAAGAATTAATCATCTTTAAGGCTGTTTCAAAATGCAGTCTATTTACACCAGAGCTGTAATCCTTGTTCCCTACTTTTTTTCGGAATGAGTCATTTAGCTGTTTCACTACATTTTTAGAAACCTGCTCAATTACAGCCGTGGTAATCAGCTCCTTTTTGTAGGGATCGAATAGCTTTTCCAAACAATCATGTACGATGGTTCCAAAAGTCGAAGGATCTATTTCGTTCGTTTCGGGCTCGGGCAATGAAAGGATATTCGAGTAATACCACTCCAATGAGGATTCATAAAACCGATTGATAGAAGAGGCTGATAGACCGCGATTCACCAGTGAATCTTGTATAATTTCTATGACTTTATCTGTCTTTTCAATGGTCTTCGTTTCTCTTTGATGAAAAAGCTCCGAAGGCTTTAAGTTGATGTGAGAGAAACGGGTTTCGTTTTCAAAATCTTCTCGCACCTGCATGAGGTATCGGCTCCTTTCTCCTCCACTGAATGTGCCCGCATCTGTATGGTAAATGGCGGAAAAAGATTTTGAGTGGCTCAGCAACCGGTAAAATTGATAAGCAAATACAGCTTCTTTTTCACGTCGAGAGGGGAGTTTATGAAAAAGACGAACTTCAAAAGGAATGAAGCTTTCGGTATGATTGTTCTTTGGGAAATTCCCTTCATCCACTGAACAGATGATGAGATTTTCGAAGCTCAAGGCTCTGGTTTCTAAAACACCCATGATTTGGAGTCCTTTCATGGGTTCTCCCAGCAATGAGAGCTTGGTGGAGGATAGCACACGCATGAAGATTTGGCGAAGACTGATCAAATCAAGCTCTCCTGAGCGTTCGAAATTGCTCAACCGGTCGAGGGTCTCCAGAAGCTTTTCGCAACCGAGTAGCCCCATCCTCACTTCTGGTTTGGCGAGCTTGGCAGATTTTATTTTGGACAATGTCCAATTTAAGGCTTGGCTTAAATTATCATTCAACAATTCACCATTGGATCGAAGTGGCGCAAGCAAGGCACTCTCGCCGATTCCGTCTTCGTATTCTGCTGCGTTGATCGAAGAATCTGAAAAGTCTGTTCTATGAGGTAATCCAATAAGAGAGCTGAATGGATGATTCAATAATTGGATCAAACGACGTGCATTCAGTCGATATCCTGTTTCTTTAGATTTCGACGTGATGTGCAGCTCCATCCAAGCTTCCGCCCAATTTCTGAAGCTGGAAGTTCCCAAACTTAAGCCCATCGTAACGTTTACAGCTTTGATAGATTCAGGGAGCCTTTCTATTACTGGCATCAGCATTGACTCGTCGGCAAGGATCAGTCCTGTTTTTTTCAAATCCTCCTCAGGAGTTTTCTCCAAAATAGCGGCAATGGCATTTGCCTGATCGAGCTTATAAGCAGAAGAAATGACTTGAATCTTAGTGCCTCTTTCGAGAAAAGGAATCTCGGGCTTTAGGATTTCACCCAAACCTGATTTGAGGTTTTTCTTGATGAATCTCCCCGCATTCTTATCCTCGCCCATCAAGTAGTCATCGGCATCGAAATACACTTTACCGACTCCTCCTTGCTCCATTGATCTCAGAAGCTTTACCTCTGCATTAGTCAGCGCATTGAAACCCGCTACGCTGTAAAATTTATTTCGATTCTCATCGAAATAGGTGTCAGCCTTTTCTGCTGCTGACCTCATGATCATTCCCGAGGTACCGATTTTTTTTTCGAGCAGGTTCTTTTTGAATTTCTCAAAGATGTTTGGAAGCGTTTTCCAAAAACGACGGTAGGATTCCTGTTTTTCGGAAAGCGGAGATTTGAGAAAGCTGAATTGATCAATCTCGGTGTAGTCGATTAGCTCTTTGAATAAAACGCTGGGCTCGATGAGGTAAGCATCGATATCATTGAAGTCTGAAAGCAGAATGGATGACCAAGACAAAAACTCGGACAAGGACTGTGCTTCAGCACCCATCGTCTCCGAGTAGGCCTCATATAGCGAGAAAGAAGTGAGTAGGTTTTCTGCAGGCTCAAGATCTGAGAGTCGAGAAGCCCATTCATTAAACGTGAGCATTTCGGGCAGCCAAACTGCACCGTCATTGCTTTCTGCCAGGATTTTGGTTAGGAAATTTGCCGAGCGCTTGGTCGGCAAAATAATGACCTGATTTTCAAGATTGAAATCGTTTTGCAGGATTCTCTCAGCCAGTAATTCTAGAAAGGGTTGCATCTAATTAGTGTCTGTCTATAGGTTCCGTTTTCTGCGTTCCACTTGTTTTAAAACCAGTCATCCGCCTAAGGCGGACTCATTTGCTTACTCCCTTAGGTTGAGAGATCGCTTCGCTCAGTTTATAAAACTACGTGCGTCTTGCTAATGAACTCTATAGGTCAGAAAATCAGCTAAATAGGCAGATGTTACTTGGAATCTGTAAATAGTCAATGGTCAACGCCATGAATTTCGATAACGAGTGGAGCACAGATCGCATGTCATTCCAAAGGTATTATAACAGGCTATAGGAAGAGGCACTACTTCAATCCTTTTCGAATAAAGCTAACAAATTCCTTAAAGCCTTCTCTCGAACGGAAGACATTCAAGACTTCAGAGCCTACTGACTTCTCAGTCTTTTCTTGCTCAATTTCTTTCTGGATATTCTTGGGCATGTAGTCAGCTGGATCATCTGATCCACTCTCATTTTTTGCGAGGGCATCTGCCAAATCAAACATGGCTTTTGCTTGAGCCATGTGGCCGAGTTTTTCTTCGAGCATACCCAAATTATTGTGGGCTACCGCATCTTCGGGATCTAGCTTGATGGCAATTTTGTAGTCTTCAATGGCGCCTTCGGTATCGCCCATCGAGTCTTTAATATAAGCGCGGCTGCTATATCGATATGGCTTTTGAGGCTGTAGCTCTTGAGCCTTGTTCATGTCGGTCAAAGACTCTGTTGGCATTTTTCTGTGAAAGTATGCGACTGCTCGTTCGCTATACAACTCAGCATCGTCGGGACTTACGCTAATGGCTCGAGAGTACCAGTAAACGGCATTCTCGAAATCTTTGTCGCGGTAAGCGTCGATGGCTTTCTTTTCAAATTTATATTTGGTCGACATATTAGAGTTTAATGAATAAAACGTTTCCACACTATCGAAAGTACCCTAATAACAAGTCATACTTCAAAGTGTTGTCAATGGATTCATTCGAAGAGATTCATGTAATCGGTTTAAAGTATTTTTTTACGAAAGTAGAGGCAAAAATCCTTCCTGATCGAAATTTGATTGCCGATATGATTGAGGCATCTGCAAATTGGATAGAAATCGAAGAGTCAGAATATGCTGAAATATTAAAGCACGTTGGTCCTTAGATCCCAATGGTTGATCAAGTCAAATTTGGAGAGGTGCAATATTGACAGTAAATTCAGCTTAGATTGACGATCTTGTGCAACCTCAAAGACGTTAAAGCGTTTGTGTTATATGACCTCTTATTTTAAAGTGATGATGCGTGTGGGATTAATTATCCCGCTTTTTTTGGCTTTGGCAGCCAAGGGAGAGCACATTATTGGAGGAGAGATGTACTATGAGTGCAATACCAACGGTACCTATACATTCACCATGAAGCTTTACCGGGACTGCAATAGTTCTGGGGCTCCCTTCGATAACCCGGCGAGTTTTGCCGTTTTCAATGACGCAAATCAATTTGTTGACCAGATTTCATCAACAGTACAATCAATTGATAACATCGATTTTGACTTGGATTCTCCCTGTCTAAATTTTCCGCCCAACATCTGCGTGCAAGAAGGAACCTACCAATTTACGCTTTCACTCGACACGGATATATCCTCTTATCAAGTTGTTTACCAGCGTTGTTGTAGAAATCAAACCATTCAGAACTTAGAGAATCCTGGAGCGCAGGGCCTGACGATCGTAAGTGAAGTACCTCAAACGAATGTTGCCGAGTGCAATTCAAGTCCTTCATTTAATAACTTTCCTCCGCCAGTGCTTTGCACTTTTGAGCAATTGGTTTTCGATCATAGTGCGACTGATCTTGATGGCGATGAGTTGGTTTATTCGCTTTGTTCACCATTTATTGGCGGAAGCCAAGCGAATCCTGCACCCATACCCCCGAGCAATCCACCTTACGACGTGGTGCAATGGAGCGCTGCATATACTGCTGTAGATCCCTTGGATGCTAATCCGATTCTTTCCATCGACCCAGCTACAGGATTGCTGACAGGTGAGCCTACAGTTCAGGGTCAATTCGTAGTAGGAGTTTGTGTGGAGGAATACCGAGATGGTGTTTTGATTGGCACCAACAAGCGAGATTTTCAATTCAATGTTGCTCAATGTGACCCCGTTTCCGAAGCGCTCATACAAGAGGTGACACAGGCTGAGCTTTGTGATGACTTGAGTTTCAATTTTTCTAATTTGGGAAACCCCAACAACGAATACGTTTGGACCTATGGCGATCCAACTACGGAGAATGACATAACCATTGGTTATAACGGATTCTACACATTTCCTGACACGGGTACTTACATAGTAACGTTGGTTTCAAATCCAGGAGTATTTTGCTCGGATACTACGGTAATCATACTGCCCGTCTACAACGAAACGACGGTAGAAATCGAGTCATTTACTTTTGAATGCATCAACGGCGAGCCCGTGTATTCATTTACTGCAGGTGGTAGTTTTGATCAATCGGCTTCGACGGTGGAATGGGATTTTGGTCCTGGTTCAACACCTCAATTCTTAGAAGGCTTGGAGGTAACTGGGGTATCGTTCGACAGCCCTGGATTAAAGACCATCGAAGCATTTGCAACAAATAATACCTGTGAAGCACAGAATTCAATAAACTTTGTAGTGGCAGAGCCGCCTACCGCAACGATTGCACCACAAGAAGAATTCTGTCAAGGGTTGACGAGTGGGTTTACCCAAATTAGCGAAAATGCCACTCAGTTTATTTGGGATTTTGGAGATCCCACAACCGATGGGGATTTTGCCGAAGGACCAACGGGCTCTTATTCCTTTCCAAGTTCGGGATTGTTTACAGTTTCCCTTACTGCTTCATCAACTGTGAACTGTCCTATTACAGTGACGGAGGTTTTTGACCTTCAAACCTTATTGGCACCTGAGATACCTGAGCAAGATGTATTTTGCTTCGATAATCACAGTATCAATTTTTCGGTGGGAGGAAGCTATTCCAATAGCGCTGTTTTTGAATGGAGCTTCCCTGAAGGAACTCCTTCGGTGTCATCCCAGGAATCTCCGTTGGGAATAATATTTGCCGAGCCTGGAGAGCAGCAGGTATCACTAACCATTTCTGAGAATGGATGCGAACGAATGACCGAGTCAACGGTAGACTTGCAGTCTAACCCAATCGCTTTATTTCAGGCTTTTCCGACAGGAGGATGTGCCCCCTTGACTGTTTCATTTTTAAATGAATCAATCACCGAAAGCTCTTCACGTGCCTTTGACTGGGAATTCGGAGATGGTTCCTCTACCAATACCATCAATGCTTCACATGAGTACACCACACCTGGGACCTATTCGGTGTCTCTGCAATTAGAAAATTTTCACGGTTGCATGGGTGCGGATGTGATCATTAAAACTGACCTTATCACGGTGACACCATCACCAAGGGCATCCTTCGATATTGAACCAACCACCATTTCAGTTTTGGATCCTCAGATGCAGGTCATTGATTTAAGTGAGGGAAATATTTCTTGTACCTACTACTTCGACGACCAGATTTTTGACGTTTGCAACTTCGATTATACGCTTGAAAATTTGATCCCACAAACTATTCGGCTTGTTGTGGAGAATGAATTTGGGTGCTCTGATTCAGAAGAGGCTCAGATTTTTCTTACCGATCACCTCATTTATATCCCGAATGCCTTTACACCTGATGGCGATGGGATCAATGATTTCTTTCGTCCTGAGATGCTCGGGGTAGTTGATTTTAAAATGTGGGTTTTCGATCGGTGGGGAAGCGAAATATTTTTCACTGAAGATCCAATTGGTTGGAACGGTGAAGGAGTCAATGAAGACTACTATATTCAGAACCAAGCCTACAATTACAAAGTGATCATTACGGATTACGGGAAAACAAATTTTGAATATCTCGGTTCTGTAAGTCTCATTCGCTAGGAAAATGAAGAAATTTCTGATCACTACCATAATCATTATCGCTGCTGCGACAATAGGCTATCTAGTCATTGATGATTCATTACCAAGAGGCAAAGCAGGGCCTGACGCCGAGGCTCTAGCCGAAAAAATGCTCAACGCCATTGGCCATAAATCCTGGGAGGGTATTCCCTTCGTAGCGTGGAGTTTTCGCGATGCGCACTATTACGTTTGGGATAAGCAAAACCACATCTCACAAGTGAAATGGGAAGACTACGAGGCTGTGATTGATTTGAACAACATTACTGGAAGGGCAACCAAAGGCGGAGAAGAATTGAACGAAGCTGAGTTGAATGAGGCCGTTCAAACGGCTTGGGCTTACTGGTGCAACGACAGTTTTTGGTTAAATGCCCCAGCCAAAGTCAAGGATGCAGGAACAACCAGAAAAATAGTAACCGACGATGATGGAATCGAGCAGCTCTTGATTCAATATGAATCCGGAGGAGTAACTCCCGGAGATGCTTACCTGTGGAAACTTGACGAAAATTATATTCCCACCTCTTACAAGATGTGGGTATCAATCATTCCAGTTGGTGGCGCAGAAGCTACGTGGGAAGATTGGGTGGAGAAAGATGGGGCGATGATTTCGACCCGACATAAAATGGGGCCATTTGAAATCCCGATTGGGAATCTTGAGGTTGGTGATTCTCCAGAAGATTTTGGCTTGGCCAATGATTACTTTACGTCCGTTCTGCAAGAGTGAGTCGCATGTCGATGTGATCAATTCCATCCCAAGGATAGACATCGCTGATTTGCTCAAAGCCAAAACTCGAATAGAATCTCTTTAGGTAAAGCTGTGCCGCAATTTTGATGGTCTTTGCCTCCGTTTTTTCTTGACAATAGTCAATGGAAACATTCATTAACTCTTTGCCCAGTTTGAATTGGCGAAACGCTTCTTTCACCACCACTCTGCCGATACTCAGCTCTGGATAGATCGATCCAGCTGGTGCTATCCGAGTTGTGGCAATTATTTCTCCTTCCTCGGTTTTTCCAATGGTATGAATGCACAATGGATCCAACCCATCAATTTCGGAGTAGGGGCAGTTTTGTTCGACTACGAAAATATCCACTCGAATTCTCAAAATGTCATGAAGCTCAAGAAGAGTCAATTCATCAAAAGCTTTTATTTCCCAAAGGACTTGGGGTTTTTTATCTATGCTCATTCTCCGTATTTTCGGCTAAAGGTTGCAAACTATGTGTGGTCGTTACGTTGTGGTTTCAAAGATAAGTGAGATCGAAGAAAGATTCGGTGTAGCGGCTGATGGTTCTTTTGTGCAATCGTACAACATTGGTCCTGGTAGTTTAGGGCCTGTCATCACTGACGATAAGCCCAAATCCCTCCAATTTTTCCAATTTGGTTTTACCCCATTTTGGGCAAAGAAGAAGATGTATTTTTTCAATGCACGAGCCGAAGGAGACCAGAACAAAGAAAATAATCCCAACTACCGAGGGGCAAAAGGGATCATTTCAAAACCCGCATTTCGCAAGTCGATCCGCAGCAAAAGGTGCCTGGTAATTGCTGATTGCTTTGTCGAGGGAACGACCAAAGAAAAGCTGGATAAGCCATTTCTGGTTCATTTGGGAAAAGACAGAAGGCCTTTCGCTTTTGCAGGGATTTGGGATGAATGGCTCGACCAAAAAACGGGAGAAATCGTCAAGTCGTATGCCATCATTACCACCACACCGACACCGCTTTTGCAATTGCTGCCGCACCATCGTTCTCCCGTTATTCTTTCCAGAAAAGATGAAGCCAATTGGATCAATCCCGATGCGCATTTGATGGACATTACAAAATTATTGGAGCCGTATCATGGCTACATGAATGCCTATCCCATTAGCACAGAGATCAAGAATCCGCGAAACAACAACAGAGATTTAATCGAGCCCGCTGGGCCTAGTGTGGCTTCTGAAAGTAAACTGGTGGTAGAGCAGAATCTTGTTCTAGAAGGGATGGGTTTTTCTAAGGCCCGAAGTCGCAAGCGCTAATTGTGGCTGTCTATAGAGTTGAGAATCTATCGATTTAGTCGAATGTCTGAGCTAGAGAGTTTATTAGCAAGGCGCATGTAGGTTTAAAAACCAAGGAGTTGACTTTTGTCAATGACTGTTTTTAAAACAAGTGGAACGCAGAAAATGGACTCTCTAGACAGACACTAGTTAGAAGAGCGTTCCTTGCTCGGCGCCCTTACTTTCCACTTCTACCCATTTCATTTCAGGAAGATAGACTACATAGCCTTTTCCTATCTGATTTTCGGCACTATTGATCGCTTTCAAGTAATCACGGACTTGGGATAAGTGCTGGTCTTTTTCCTCTCCCGTTTTGAAGTCAATTACGGTAAATGAGGAAGGTTCTTTAAAAACCATATCGGGTCGAAAAACTTGACCTTCTTTTGCGAGCGTTCTTTCTGCTAGGCGCTCACCAGCCCCAATCAGTTCTTGATATTTTTTGTCCGAATAGAGCTCTTCAATCCAGAGAGAGAGCTCTCTTTCTTGATCGGCTGGCACTCTGCCGTTTCCGCTCCAAGTTTGAAGTTGAGCTTTTGCTTCCTCAAGATTCTGACTCTTTGCGGCAAGTTCGTGAAAGAGAATTCCCGCTTCCCGATTGGGAGATATGCCTTCACTGCTTATCGTAAATCTCTTCTCTACAGAAATGTCAACAGGATTCTCAAGTTCCATCATTTGTCCAGATTTTTCTGTTTTCTCTGAGGATGTAACTTTTTGTTTCTCTCCAATGATTAAGCTTGATTCTATTCCTTCGGAATTTTTAGAATCAATTTCTACATGTACTTCCGAAGAGCCTTCAAACTTGGCTTTTAGCTTTTCGAAAGCAGCGCTTATCGCTGGTCCTGTCTGGGCCTTGGTGCCTTCGGCATGGCTGATGTAAAGCCTCTCGGAGGGTCTGGTAACTGCAACGTAAATCAGGTTAATGTTGTCAAACTTATTTTCTTGATTGTATTGTCCCAGATCCGCCTTGTATCCCATATCCTCCAGCGATTGAGATAGTTGAAGAGGAACATAGTCAAAAGGGATGTCTAGTTTTTCATTCGTGCGAAGCCATTTGGTTTCAACACGATTGGAAAAGTTCCAATTGAGATTTGGGAGAATCACCACGGGAAACTGAAGTCCTTTGGATTTGTGGATGGTCATGAGCTGCACTTGATTTCCTGAATCACCCACTTTCGCTTCGGGTTTATTCCCCAAGCTATCCCACCACTCTAAGAATTCTTGAGCTGACAACGAGCGACCACCTTTTTCGAGGATGCAGTTCAGGAAAGATTCCACAAAAACATCTCTGCGCTTATCTTTTGGCACGAATCTGTTTATGATCTCTTTGCTTATTTCCCAAGCGCTCATTCCCGAAAGGAAACCCAGTGAAAAGTCTGATGAGAAGACTTTGGCGAAAGCAGTGAAATCAATCGAGCCGCGATAGCTGGGTCTTTCCCAAAACTTGTGGGGCTCAAATGGGACTTTATGCAAACGACATACCTCACGGATGATCTTAATCTGTGCTGTTGCCAAATTTCCATCCATTGATAAACGCAAGAAAGCGGTCAGCATTCCGACGGTGGTATTCATGTCCAACCCGAAACTGTCTCGCGTTGTAAATGGAATATCTTCTTCGCTGAACCGTCTGATGATGTCGTTGACATCCTTCCCTTTTTTCCGTACCAAAACGGCCATGTCTCCAAAAGAATATCCATCTTCTCGAGCCTCTTGCACAAACTTCAGTACTTGAGCAGAGACCAATTCGGGCTCTGGATTTTTCTCGATTTGTTGCCACTCTACGTAGCCGCCTTTTTTGGACTTGGGAAAAGACTGATGGGCACTTTCTCCCTCGTATTCGGTGCGAAAAAGTGTATCAGGCTCTGTGAGGATTGGGGTCAATTCCTTTATAAAGGAATTGTTGAAATCCACGATTATGGGAAGGCTGCGGTAATTGACACCGAGGGGTATAATCTTAGCGTTTTGCGAGAAACTTACTCTGGTGTCCGATGCAATGCTGAGATCGTCGGGATTCAATTCGGGCAGGCGAATGAGTTGCTCTGCTTTTCCACCTCGCCACCGGTAAATACTCTGTTTGGCATCACCCACTACCATATTGAATTGCCCTGATGCTAACGATTCTGCTACAAATGGCGTGATGTTGTTCCACTGCAGTTCACTGGTATCTTGAAATTCATCTACTAGGATATGCTTGTAGCGATTCCCGAATTTCTCGTAGATAAATGCCACAGGCTCGTCACGCATCGACTTAGAAATAATGCCATTGAAAGTCGAAATTGGAACCACATTTCTTTCTTCTGCCAAAGCTTTTAGCTCCCGAGACAGATCAACCAATACAGCCAGTAGATCGATTTGAGCTTTTAGTGCTTTAGCAATGGCATAATCGGTGTAGTGTTTTTGAAAAAGCGCCGTCGAAGAGTAATAGTGATCAAGTAGATCAGATTGACGTCTTTCAATGGATTCCTTAGCTGCAGCAGATGCAGAACCACTGCACCAGGGCTTGTCCAGCTTAGTGAGTAGATTCGAACGAAGCTTTACATAACCTCCTGTGTAGTCCTTCAACTTTTCGAAGTAGGCGTAAAAACCGCCAGTTCCATAGCTCAGGTCTGCTCCTTCTAATCCTTCCTCTTCAAAAATAGTAAACACATCATTTCCAATAGAGTGGCACAAATTTTCGAAAGAAGATACCAAGGGCTCAAGCTTCTTTTTGGTTTCTTCAAAATTTCGGGGATCAATCTCGTAAAGTGACGCCACGGGTTTTTCTGAATCTTCGGAAGAGATTAGATTTCTGAGGTCATTTAGACGAGTGGTGATATTCGCTTTTTTGTCGTCGTCTATTGATTGCCTCAAATAATTGAGAAGGTGATGCGTAATGTGGTTGTCAACGCCCACTTTTTCCAACAACAAATTTACCGCATCGGCGAATAGCTTTGCTTCATCCAGCTCTACTTCAAAGTCCGATTTAAGTCTCAGATCACGGCTAAATGATCGAATCAATTTGTGGTTGAATCCATCGATGGTTCCAATACCGATCTCATCGTAATCTCTGAGGGCAATTTCAAATACTTTGGCAGCTCGTTCTTTTAACTCAGTAGGACTTAGCTTGGTCTCATCTAAAAGTTGCTTTACTTCAAAATCTTCTAAGTCCGAGGGTGTTTGGGGATTTATAGATTTTAATTTTTTCAAAGACGAGATGAATCTTTCTTTGAGCTCGTTGGCGGCTTTATTTGTAAAGGTTATTGCCAGTATGCTTTTAAACTTATTGGGGATTGACGATGAGAGACTTAGTCTAAGAAAGACACCAATAAGTGCTGTGGTTTTTCCAGATCCGGCTGAGGATTTGTAAATGTGAAAACGGCTGGTGTTGTTATTGTTCAAGGTGATTGGGGTTGCATTTGGGCAGGGAAAAATAGGTTATTTTTGTATAGATACCGTGTGAAAACGAAAAGACCTTCTTTAATGAAAAGAGTATTTTTTATTGCCTTGATTGCTGTAATGGCTATTTCTTGTGACGATGATGAGTCAAGCCCTGATTCAAAGTTGTTTATGACTTTTGATCCTCGATTCAATGGGGAGGATCTACAGTTAGGGAATACCTACACAAATATTCACGATTATCCCTTTAACGTTTTGGACGTAAAGTTTTATATCTCAAATATTAGGCTGCACAAGCCAGGCGGAGATTTTCTGGAAATTTCAGACATTGAGTTAATCCGAATGCAGGAGCTTCATAGAAGCTTGGAGTTTGTGGTTCCAACAGGGAATTACACAGGCTTGAGTTACGACTTGGGTGTTCCTCCGAGTATGAACGGGACCAATGACCCTGATTTCTTAATTTCACAATATCCTTCAGGACATCCTTTAAGCGAAGTGACATCTGCAGGAATGTACTGGCAATGGGCTTCTGGCTACCGGTTCTTTTCATTCGATGGTCGGTTCGATCTTGAGCCAAATACCGACGATTTTCTTCCAACGCCTTTCTCCTTTCATACTGGCACAGATACCCTTTTTAGAGAAGTAGGTTTCTTCCAAAAAAGCGTGGATATTAAGCCTGGAGAAACCATACTTTTTTCTTTTGCGGTTGATGTTGATAGCATTTTTGCTACTGCGGCAGATACCATAAACTTGGCTGAGGTAACTTCTTTTCATGGTTCTGAAACCCAAATTGAAACAGGGATTAAGCTTGCCAACAACATGTCTAAAGCATTTGTCTTAAAATGATGATAGTCTTGAGAACGTGCGGGTTTTCTTCAAGATTATTTTCTGCCACTCTCTTCGTTTCACTGCTTTTGCTGTGGGCTTCTTGCAAAAAGGATGAGCCTGTTTGCGATGAGGATAACAGCCTATGCGAGAATGTATCAGGAGTAGGGACTCCTTATGAATTCGAAAAACCCTTCTTTTTTCCCGATCCGATTATTCCATCTGATAATCCTTTTACAGAGGAAGGAATAGAGCTTGGTCGCCATCTTTTTTGGGAAAAAGATCTTTCTAGAAACAATGCAGTGAGTTGCGGTTCCTGCCATTTCCCTTCTGCTTCTTTTTCTGATAATGTGCCTTTGAGCGTTGGCTTATACGGAGACATGACACGAAGGAACAGCATGGCTTTGGTCAATATGGCTTGGAACACAAATTTCTTTTGGGATGGCAGAGCGCGAACACTGGAAGAGCAGCTTTTGGAGCCCATTGAAAATCCGATCGAAATGGATCTCTCTTGGAAGGAAGCTGTAGAAAGAATAGGTAGTGATTCCATTTACCAAGAGATGTTTTCGGCTGCATTTGGCACTCCCTGTGTTGATTCTGTTAGAGTCACCTATGCCATGGCTCAGTTCATTCGTACGATGGTGTCGGGAAATAGCGATTTCGATCGAGCGCAATATGGGCCAGAGCAGTTAGACATCAGCGAGCAAAACGGATTGTTTCTTTTCTTGGCAGAGGGGGGTGACCCCAATGTGTTTCCTGGAGGCCAAAACGGTGGAGATTGTTTTCACTGCCATGGAGGTGCGCTTGTTTTGTTTACCGATCAACAATTTCACAACAATGGCCTAGATACTGTCTTTACCGATTTAGGTCGTGCTGAAGTCAATGGAAGTTCATTTTCGGAAGGTCAATTTAAGACACCCACGTTGAGGAACATTGCCTTGAGCGCTCCCTACATGCACGATGGACGCTTTGAAACCCTCGAGGAAGTAATAGAACATTACAACACTGGAGGCCATCCCTCTTTAACCATCGATCCATTGATGAAATTTCAAGGAGTGGGCCTTGGATTATCCGAGCAGGATGTTTACGATTTAGTCGCTTTCTTGGAAACCCTAACGGATGAGGATTTCATAAACAACCCTGATTTTCAGGATCCTCACTAAAATCCATTCTTCTCTAGCCTTCTTTAGTCCTTCACCTTATATGCCAGCTAGCAAACCTTTCTAAGGTTTCTGCGTAAATGCAGGTTATGAGGATTGCAAAAAGAATTGTTTTAGTCATTCTCCCCTTCCTTCTGTTGGCAAACACTGATCTTAAAGCACAGTGTGAGTTGTTTGACTTTTTTGGCAACCCAACGGATACACCCTACTGGTATAGCTGTAATGGAAACAATTTCAGCCTGAACCTTCAGTCGCCGAATAATATCGGTGCTTGGGAAGTGAATTGGGGTGATGGTTCGCCTATCCAAAATGGCGGTGGTCTCGTGCCTCCTGATTTTATCACACACACCTATGCCGCAACGGTCGATACTTTTTTATTGACTTTTATTGAGACAGCCACTGGTTGCACTGTAAACGGTGTAATTGTGATTGAAGAGGCCAGTAACGCTTCCATACAAGTTCCCGTGGGTGGTTTGACTCAAGCCTGTGCTCCACAGACAATGGACTTTATCAATTCCAGTACAAATACTTCTGAAACAACTGTATTTACTTGGAATTTTGGAGATGGCTCTCCTATTGAAATCTACGATTATACGAACCTTGGCCAAGTGGTCTCACACACCTATCAACCAGGAACTGTGGATTGCGAAACCGTTGTGACACTTACTGCAGAAAACTATTGCAATACAGTTCAAGGTGGTCCCAGTACGGCGTCCTTTAATCCTATTCGAATTTGGGATATAGATGATGCTGGAATCACGCCATCAGCTATTGTGTTGTGCTGGCCTGATAACCAGTTCACATTTAATAACACCACAGAACGCAATTGCCTTTTTCAAGGAAATATATACCAGCGTTACGAATATTGGAATTTCGGTGACTACTGGGGACTTGGATACGACTCAATCATCGACTGGACTCCGTGGCCTCCAACTTTTCCTCAAACGATGGAATATCCTGCCATTGGTACTTACGATGTTCTCCTTTTGGATAGTAACCTGTGTGGAATTGATGCGGTAACGATTCAAGTAGAAATCGTGTCTCCTCCCACTGCGGCTATCGCAGCAAATGCGACTACTATTTGCCAAGGAGATGTGGTATCTTTTACAAACAATTCATCAGGAAATGCCACAGGTTTTCAGTGGGATTTCGATGACGGAACTCCACCTGTTATTTCTGGCGCTCCAGTTGTGAATCATGTTTTTAACACGACGGGTACTTTCAATGTAGAACTTATTGCTGTGGTGGGCGGGCCAGGAAGTGGTTGCAGGGATACAGCCTATGTGCCGATTACCGTTTTGCCAGCGCCTACAGCCCAGATTGATTTTGACAATGACGAGGCATGCGATAATCTACAAGTCAATTTCAGCGATGGATCTACAGGAACTGTAAGCGATTGGCAATGGAGTTTTGGAAATGGAAATACATTTTCAGGACAATTTCCTCCTGTTCAAGATTACACTACATCGGGTTCTTACAATGTGGTTCTTACAGTTACTTCGCCAAATGGCTGCACCAATAGCGATACTCATATCATTGAAGTATTTGAAGCGCCTATCTCGAATTTTCTGGTTCAGAATGTCTGTATTGGTTCCGAAGGAAGTTTTGTGGATTTGTCAACTTCCCAAGCAGGAGATCCGATCATTTCTTGGGATTGGGATTTTGGTGATGGAAATGATTCACAAGATCAAAATCCCACGTACGCATATTCTGGGTCAGGAACTTTTACAGTTGAACTCATCGTGGCCTCGGCAAACTGTGCAAGTTCAGCGACACAAATAGTCAATGTTGAGCCCGCTCCTATTGCGTCTTTTATTCATGCTGAGACGGCTGGCTGCGCGCAACTCGAAGTTGACTTTAACAATACCACTACTGGTGGAGATTCATACTCATGGATCTTTGGCGGTGGCGGGGGTAGTGGCGACGAAAACCCCACACATATTTTTAACAATTTTGGCGATGCTGACTCTGTTTATTCAGTCACTTTGATAGCACAAAACGCTTTTGGGTGTCGCGATACGGCCACTAGTAGCGTTACGGTCAATCCCAATGCCGTTGCTCAATTTCAAGCATTCTACATTCCTGGATGTGATCCTGACCCGGCAAACTTCCTTAACACATCTATCAATGCTGATATTTTTGCCTGGGATTTTGGTGATGGAACTACTACAGCCGACGAAAACCCGAGTCATCAGTTTGCAAATAACACATCTTCAATCCAACAGTTTGAGGTTCAATTGATCGCTTATACACCAAACGGTTGCGATGATACTACTTCGACCACAATTTCGGTATTTCCCCAGCCTGATTTCGACTTCACCTTGCCTGCAGATACAGGCTGTAATCCTTTTACCGTGCAGTTCCCTGTAGTTATAGGAGCCATTAATTACCAATGGACCTTTGGAGATGGAACAATTAGTTCCGCTCCAAACCCAGCCCATACTTATGGAAACTCAACTTTAGCTCCGATATCGTATGAAGTCGAGTTGGTGGCTACTTCAGCATTCGGATGCAATGATACATCTACGGCTTCCGTAACGGTAAATCCCGATCCAGTCGCTCAGTTTTCGGTCGATCGAACTTCGGGCTGTGGTCCTTTGACTATCAATATTACGAATCAGAGTATTCTCGCGGATTCTCTTGTATGGAGTTATGGTGATGGAGTGCTTTCCGATACTTCGGCTTCCACACATGAGTATACTTTTGAGAATACTACAAATCAAACCATCACTTATACAATAGAGCTCATAGCCCATACGGCCGCAGGTTGTAGCGATTATTTTACAAGAAATATAGAAGTTCATCCGCTGGTCGAGGCTGCATTTTTCCATCCTATTGAGGACTGCTCACCTCTTTCATTTATTTTTGAGAATGAAAGTGTGAATGCTTCCTTTTATCAGTGGGACTTAGGCAATGGAACGGTGAGTGTAGCCGAAGAGCCTCTAGGAGGCTATCAAACGGTTGGTTTTGAGCCTGACACTTTCGATATTCAATTGGTCGCAACCTCCATGTTTGGTTGCGAAGACACCGCAAGAAGTCAACTCATCTTGCATCCAAAACCTTCTGCATCTTTCATTCCAAGTGGAGTAGCAGGTTGTTCACCTTATCCAGTGAACTTTCAAAACAATAGTTCCATTGCAACAAATTACCAATGGAATTACGGTGACGGGAACATTTCTGACACCTTGGATTTAGTGCACGAGCATGTCTTTGTTTCGACTTCAACTGCACCTCAAGATTTTCAAGTTTCGTTGATTGCTTCAACCGACTTTGGTTGCGCCGATACTTCAATGCTTGAGATCACTGTCTACCCTCCTGTGATTGCTCAATTTACACCAGAGACCGAAGGTTGCTCTCCGTTGGGTGTGAGTTTTGTCAATACATCATTTGGAGGAGCGACTTACAACTGGTCCTTTGGAGATGGAAATCAGGCATTTATTGCGAATCCTTCAAATATATTCGTGAATTTGATGGATACTGTTCGCGACTTTAATGTAACCCTAGTTGCCCAGTCTGGTTTTGGTTGCACCGATACCACTAGTGGAAACATCAAAGTTTTTCCTTTGCCCGATGTGAGTATTGCTCTAAACGGAGTGGAAGGTTGTTTTCCGGCAGATTTTGAATTTGCCAATTATACTGAAGGAGCGACGGAATACTTCTGGAATTATGGAGATGGAAATGATTCTCAAAATGCTGATTCATTGCATACGCACACCTATGTGAATATGGGGACAGAACTTGAGACGAACACGGTTACTCTAATTGCAACAACTGAATATGGTTGTCAAGACCAACAGTCGATAGAGGT
>JBLIDT010000014.1:0-71454 GCA_047632755.1 Cryomorphaceae bacterium | reverse complement strand
ATCAAGTAGGATAAAGTCGAATTAATCCATATGAACCATCTCTTTAAGATCAATATTCTCAACTTTTAAACCGTTATTTTTATTTTTTACATAGCCGTCGTTTGTTTGATCGCTATTTTAGAATTGTCGGCAGCATGAACATGAAAGCACAGTTATGCTAGCGGAATGACATTTCACCCTTGACCACATCCAATAGCTTTCCTTTTTTACTTTGGTGCCTGAAATAATCAATCACCACTGATGATGGGTTTCCGAAATAAGCAAGATTCTCAGCATATCCCTATCGCAATTCACTGCAAATCTCGCTCACCTATTTTTTCAAGAACCATTTGAACATGTTCATTTGTGCAAACGAAAACACTGCCCAACTTCTTCATTGAATCAAAGGAAAGAGGTATCGTGATCTCATTGATTCCATGGTAGTCGTGGCGGGAGTATTTTTTCTCTTTGAATTCAACGGACCGCTTGGTTTGAATAAAAACGGAGAGGTGGTACATTATACCAGCATGTTTCACCGAAAGATCTAGACCTTTGTAATAGTACTTACTTAACGAATAGCCCACCGACTGAAAATGCCCCGAATCTTGGAGCAAGAGGTAAAAGTGAAAATCGCGGATCAATGAAGGATAAGTTCGGAGTAATCTAGCGCGCAGCCCTTCTTTAGAATACCTTTCATCTTCTATAATAACTTGGCCTTCTTCCAGCTTTCCCGAAAAGGTGATGTATCGATCAAAAAGCTCTTTTTCTGTTGGAATAGACCTTTGAGAAAACAAGTGGTAATAAAAAGCCAGTGCAAATGCGGGCAGTTTGGCCTTCTCCACTTTTGGGTCTTTTGAAAGCCCTACTCCAGAATAGTTGAGTTCCGAGATTTGACTTTCCGCTTCGACAACAGAAACATCCAAATTTCGAGAAACTGAAATTTGATTGCCCTTGAGTTCTATGTCAGTTATTGCCTTCCTGAACATAGGCCTTTGTATTAAACTGAAGAGCCTCGACCACTCGGCGAGCCGTCGCTGTGATGGCAGGCACGGCAACGCTGTTGCCAAATTGCTTGAACTCCTGGGCGTCACTCACTACGATCTTGAACGTTTCGGGGAAACCCTGCAAGCGGGCCCACTCCCTCGGCGTCATGCGCCGAATGCCTACTCGGTTTACTTCTCCCTTTATTTTGGTAACTGGGTTAAAATCGGTCAACCGGTCATCGTAGACCAAGTTTCGCTCACGGCCCATACCTCCCACTACAATGGCATTGGCCACACCATCATCTGGAATGATTTCTTAACCGAAACCATTTCCCTTGGACTCGTGCCGACGCCTATGTTCGCGCAGCGTTTCAAGGTATTTGGTCGAGAGGTAGTACTTCACCGAAACGGGAGCTTCTTCCTTAACTTCTTCAAAAGTGCTGGTGTCTTCATCGCGTTCTGGGTATTTAAACTCGGCCGCATCAGCTTCGTCACGAGAGCCAATAATAAAAACTCTTTCGCGGTTTTGTGGCACCCCGAAATGGCGTGCATTGAGCACTTGAGGATCGGGAACGGTGTAGCCTAAATCATCTCGGAGGACGCTTAAAATTGTTAGTAGGTTTTCCCTCGGTCGTGGTTAAAAAGCCACTTGACATTTTCCAAGAAAACAGCTCTTGGTCGCTTGCGGCGAATGATCTCAGCAACGTCGTGAAAGAGCGTGCCGCGCGTGTCGTTGAATCCTGCTCGCTTTCCAGCAATGGAAAAGGCTTGACACGGAAATCCTCCACAGAGAATATCAAATCCGTCGGGAACAAATGATTTGGTTTCTTCGGAGGTAATATCGCCGAAAGGCAAGTCTCCAAAGTTTTCGAAATAGGTCTTTTGAGAGTACTTATCCCAAAATGCAGTGGCCACCAAAACGCTCTAGAGCATAACCAAAACCTCCGATTCCAGCAAACAGATCGATGAAAGTGAAGGGAGCGTCCTCGGCATGTTTATGCCCCGCCCGATCGGGAATGGGCTCATCAGAATGCCGCATGTACTCCATGGCTGGCTTTCGGTACACTTCTAAACCTGTATGGATGTAATGTCTAAAGCTGCTTTAAGAAGATTGGTTTCGCCGCTGAGAGATTTCATTGGGCTGAAAATACGGAAAAGACAGAAATCATGAGATCAATGAAGTAATCTATTCGGCAATTCCATTTCTTTTGGGGAACAAAAAAAACCCCAAACTTTCGTTCGGGGCGTTTAACACAATTTTCTTTTGACCAATTAAAAGGACTACCTATTGAGTAGAGCGCCCTCGCTCAGACTCTAATTGTAATCGGGAAGAGTCGTGAATTCATCAGCGTAGTAGAGCATTTGCGCGGCGAAATTGTCTGGATACTCAACGCGCACTTCAACGATCTTTCCATCCTCCATGATCGGCACCAATTGAGGATTGATATACCCGCTATACGGAGCGCTATTGAAGTCAGCCGTTCTGTCGAGAACCTCTTGATGAAGCTCCTGATCTACCTGTACACCATACGTTTCTACCAATGCCTTGCCAGACTCATAGTCCCCTTCAGACTTAATTCGTTGAATCTCTCTTAACAGATCACCAAACAAGACTGTTAACTTTTCGTAATCGTTGATTTCAAAATAAGTCTTTCCATCGCGCTTCACTTTAGAAATTACGTTGTCAGCTTCTCCTTTTTCAAAAACCCAAGCCGCAACGAGTTGACGGTTTCTCATGTGGTCTTCTTCGATTACATCGCCCGGCTCCAATCTGCGCAACTGCGTCAATAAGCCATTTTTGATATAGTCATCATACGCATGTCGTCCTGCGGCTAAGTCATCCATCACTCCTATTTCAATCAACTTCGGGTCGAGCATGAAATAAAGGGCAACCAAGTCAGCGCGGCCTTCTTCGAGAGTGCTAGCATAGTTTTTCAAAGTCTCCTTTGGAGTTCCAATACCAGGATTTAGCTTTCCGCTCGCATGCCCTATCACTTCGTGAAGTGCCGTATGAAGCTTATCAGCTAGCTTGCCGTGTTTCTTGGCCAAAGCCATTTCAGTGCTATCGTGGCTAAACTCGGCCAAGAAGCCTGAAGTTCCTGCTTTTTCAGAAGCAGAAACGATGTTTCCCAAACTAACGGATTTTGAGCCAAACTCGGCACGAATCCAGTCGGCATTGGGTAAGTTGACTCCAATTGGTGTCGATGGACTAGCGTCACCAGCTTCACCCACAACGTTGATAAAATTGTACGAAATACCCACAACTTTCTCTTTTTTATGCTCGTCGAGAATCGAAGAATTGTTTTCAAAATACTGGGCGTTTTCAGCGATCACTTTCATCTTTTTGGATGCATCCAAATCACGGATCTCAACTACCGTTTCGTATGAACCTCGATAGCCAAGAGGATCATTGTAGACCTCCACAAACCCATTGATGTAATCTACTGTGCTTACCGTGTCTTGAACCCAAGCAATGTTGTACTGATCCCATTTTTTCAAGTCGCCCGTTTGGTAATATTCTATGAGGTAGCCCAAAGACTCTTTTTGAATATCCGTTTCAGCAACTCCCTTGGCTTTCTCCAGCCAGTAAACTACTTTTTCCAAAGCCGACCCATACATTCCGCCAACTTTCCATATCTTCTCCATTACCACTCCATTCTCTTTTACAAGCTTCGAGTTTAGTCCATAAGAAATGGGACGTTTAGGGTCTTTGTCTTTTTTCTTCGCTGCGTAATAAGCGTTCACATCTGCTTCATTTAGGCTGGGGTCGTAGAAATTTACTGAGCTGGCTTTAATCAAATCTTTGTTTGGGTCTTTGCTCACTTTCTTTGAGTCTACCGTTGGGTCGAAAATCACAGTCATCACTTCTTTGCTCAGCTCAGAACCTGTCGCTTCGAGCAAACCTTCCAAGTAAGCGCGATCGAATTCAGGGGTGAATTTCTCGTAAGAGTAGTGATGGTGAATACCATTGGAAAACCAGATGCGTTTGAGGTAAGTCTCAAATGCGATCCAATCATCTCCTGACTTGTCGCCATCGTACGTTCTGTAGATTCCCTCCAGCGCTCTTCTGATGGTAAGGTTGTGGCGGTAATTTTGATCGTACATCATATCCCTACCAGCGGTTCCAGCTTGTGTAAGATAGTAAGCCAACTCTTTCTGCTGAAGGGTTAATTCATCCCATGCAGGAATCTGATAGCGCAAAATCTTAACGTCTGCGAATTGTTCTGTCATTGTCTGGAAATCGCCTTCGGCTTGGCCAGAAACGTTTTCGGAAGATTGGTCCATCTCCTTTTGATTCGACTCACTTTGACAAGAAGCCAATAAAGTGAGAGCAAGAAATGCGCTTAATAAAGGTGAAAGAATTCTTTTCATTGTTTGATTTTTTAGGGCTCGCAAATATAAAACTTCCGTGTTGCCAATGAGACAACTTGAAAACTGTTCTTTCTTTTTAAGTTTAGAATGCTGAACTTGCAAAAAATCAATCTTTTCAAACCATGTTCTTACGCTATTTTGCACTCTCTATTTTAGTTGTCACTCTAGGCTCGTGCCAGAAAGAAAAAGACAACACTTCTGTAGACTCAACTTATCCAAATACGGAGTTAATTCTGTCGAATCCTATAGAACCGTTAAATGATAGAGACCCCCTGAGTCGATCAGAATTACTACAAGAATTCACTAGTCACTTGGAAAGATTCGGAGTTATCTCATGGTCTGCCTACGACGACTTTACAGTTTGGAGCACCGCTATAGCTTCTGATAGTGTGATTTCGGTAGGATACCAGCCAGATGGTTACAGAAATCTCGATCAGAGTATTCACCAAGTAAATATTGAGTCGGCCGAATGGAAAAACGCCAAAAATAGTCTAATCAATTATGTGGTTTCGGAAACAAAGAAGAAGTATCCTGAACTCTCTATTGAGGCAGAAGATTTGCTAGTTTTTGGCGACAAACCGTTACCCTATTTCAACATAAGAGTTTGGGATTATGAAATACTGGCCAACTTGCGGAATTATAGTGTAGTGCGCTATGCCGAGCCAATGGGATTTAGTTTTGAAGATCAGGGCCCTTTCAGATCTGCCAGTGGATGTGGAGGAAATTCGGGAATAGCTAATCCTAGCCCAAGTGATTATGTTACGGCACCTCAAGGTCCACGTATAAGTTGGAACTTTCTTGATATGAAAATTCACAAAGCATGGCAAGCGGGTAGCCAAGGAAACGGGGTGACGATTGGTATTATCGATACAGGTATTTCATCCGATCAAGCGAAATTGAATGGTGAGTTTTCAGGAGGCCTTTCTGGGAACAGAACTGTGGAGCGTTACGGTTTTCATGATCCTTGCTTTTTATTCTTTTTCTGTGAGAATGACGGGATAGACGACCTCTGTGGACACGGAACAAATATGGCTGGAACAGCAGTTGGCCCAGCTAGTAGCGATGGATCATTTGCTGGAGTTGCCTTTCAGAGTAATCTGATTGGCATTAGAGCTGCCGAGGATGTAATCCACGATTCAAGTGCTGAACAAGATGGTGTGTCCGATGCATTCACCTTTTTGGGAAACAGAGCCGACTTGGACATTATTTCCATGTCAATGGGCAATTTATTTTCAAGCGGACAAATCACTGATGCGATAAATTTCGCCTATAACCAAGGGAAAATGATTTTCACGGCTGCCGGCACATCCTTGGAATTCACAACTTTTGTAGGGGTAATTTTCCCT
Organism: Cryomorphaceae bacterium; assembly: GCA_047632755.1. Classification (GTDB taxonomy): domain Bacteria; phylum Bacteroidota; class Bacteroidia; order Flavobacteriales_D; family Cryomorphaceae; genus JAKVAV01. The sequence continues at coordinate 65,774 of JBLIDT010000014.1, read as the reverse complement.
GCTACGTTAAGCAATACAATAGCAGTAACAGGCACAAAAACAGGTTCACCAATGGCAAAGTGTTCAACTTGCCACAGCGGTTCTCAAGTAGATTTCGTAGTGACTATGGAAGATCGGAATAATTCGAACAGAACACCCTTGACCCTTGCAGATTCAGGCAATGACCCGAACTACACTGGAGGCTCATCCGTTGCTACGGCTACGGCTGCAGGAATAGCAGCGTTGGTTTGGTCGAATGACCTCACTCAAACGCGAGAAGACGTCCTTGAAGCTCTTAAAAATGCATCTAGCTTTTATCCCGCTCGAGATGGCAGTTTTGGATGGGGAAAGATAAATGCGCGAACTGCCGTTCTTTACTAGAAGCCTTTTTTAAATTCAGCACAAATAAACGTTCAGTAATTATTGCTTATCCGTTACTATGGTTTTCACTGGTCGCCAAATGAAGGGAACTTATTATCCATCTACGTAACAAAAGGCAACCAAAAAAGAAGAAGCAATATTATTTCGAAATTTCTTAACACTCCCTTTTAAGCCAAAGGGAATTGCATATATTGATGTGGCCAAAACTTACATAGATGGATAAAGAGAATTTCATCAATCGCTGGAAAGCTACAACCGATGAACTCCGCGTGCAACTGCATTTAGGCTCCAAGGAGTTGACTCTTACTTTCGAAGAGCAAAAAAAAGAAATCCTAAACTGGTCAAAAGAAGCCAGAACTACATTGGAGAGCAATGCTTCTTCCGCTTCGACAGAAATGCTTAGAAAACTAGAGGAGCTTGAGGTGCAAGCTGCCCTTGGCAAAGCCGAGACTAAAGAGACCATGCAGGAGCAAAGAAAGCAGCTGACCTCACTGATTGGAGAAGCCAATGAAGCTTCAATAAAACTACTAGGCGATTCCAAGAAAATTGTTCGCGATTTAGCAATCAAAGCTGATTCCAAATTTGAAGAGTGGCACACCAAATTCGATCTATTGAGGGTACAAATTAATCTTGGCACCGCTGATGCTTCTGATGGGTGGAAAGAGAAGAAGGAAAATTTAAACAAATCCATTCATAATCTAGAAGCAAAATTGGGAAAGGTTAGTGAAGATTCGGAAGAAGGATGGACGAACTTTAAGAGCGAAATATCCGAGGCATGGACACATATTAAAAATGCTTTCTCCAAGACTGAATAGAATCAAATCTCGTTTATTTCTAAAGGAACAGAACGGACAGTTTGATTTGAAGCTGCCATTGTTTAAACAGCAAAAACGTTAACTAAAACTCTTAATATCTATGAGGAAGTAAATCACAAGCAAACAGACAACGATCAATGAAGTGAATTTCTAATAAAACTACCCCTTTGTATTACTCAAGCATAAAATGAGATTTGACAAAAGTCCAAGGCTAACGTAACATAAAATGAAAATCAGCGTACTGCACAAGGAATGATCGAGAAATGAGCAAACAAAACGCAGCCAAAAAAATCAATCAGTCTTTGCAGATCAGATGTATTTCTGCGCTGAGATCAGCTAGAGAGCGTTTCTCTTCTAGTGAGTATCAGCCTCAAAATATCGGTGAGTTAGATGAACTGGTTTATTCTGTTGAGCGATTGGAGCACGTTTTGTTTTCAGCTGACACTGGAAAATCCAGACTGTTGTTTGACTGCTTTATGGATTTGATTTTTGTCTTGAAAGAAATGAAAAATCAATTTTTAGATAAAGATGCATCCATGCGTCCAATTGGTTTACAAGTTGCTACAGCAAATAATATTATACCCATTCAGCTTGAATGGAACTACCACAACCCGAATTCACTTTTCGTAATTGAATATGCAAATTTCGAAGAAACCAATAAACCTGCTTGGAGAATTTACAGCAAGACTCGCTCAACATCATTTACCGTTAGAGACCTGCCGCAAGGACGAGCTTATTGGTTCAGAATTTCTGCTTTAGCCCCTGCAGTTTAAGAATTGTATACAATTCAACTTTTGTTTCAACTAAATAATTAGTTGATTACGTTCCGCTCCATTATATTTGATGGATGAAGACCTTTCTGGCAGTTTTTTCTCTCCTATTATTTTTTCTTCAGGCCTCAGCTCAAAATACTTCAAGCGATTTTTATTCTCGCTATGTCGCAGCTATGGAAAGTGGTCAAATCCAGACAGCAATTTCCATAGCTCAAGCATGGAAAGAGCAGGACAAATCTGACATCAATCCATTTTATTTCTCTGCCAAAGCCCTGGCCAAAAAAGGCAGAAAAAAAGAGGCGTTTGAAAATCTCGAGCAAGCCCTAAGAATTGATAGTACTCATATACCATCCTTAATTGCCATTGCCGAATTATCAAAAAAGTCGAGCAATACCGATGCTCTTGTGATTTATGAAAAACTGATTGTGATCAATCCTTCAAATGCCTACTTCTATAGAGAGGCAGCCGAAAGTGCGGTTGAAGTTCAAAAGTTTGACAAAGCCATTGCCTACTATTCTTTAGCCTATCAATTTGATAGCCTTGATCTGATCACCATTACTGGTTTTGCTCAACTTTTACTTGACTTCCAACAGCATGCCGATGCAGACAGTCTGCTCAATCGTGCGCTCCACCTAGATCCACCAAATCGTTTTGCCAGACTTACCAAAGCTAAACTAGGCTTCGCAGCTGAAAAATGGGAAGAAGTCTTGAAATGGCTAGAGCCCTTGATGTCTGACACCCCTCCTCTCACGGCAATGAGGTATGCGGGAATATCGCTCTATCACTTGGGGAGATACGAAGAAGCGATAGAGGTGCTTCGTACCTTATCGAATGTGCTCAATGAACTCGACTATCCGCATTATTACATGGGGCTATGCATGGAGAAATTGGGGCAAATCGATATGGCTACCGTTCAGTATGGTCAGGCCCTTAATAAAGCACTATCTGGCAATCTCGGAACATACTACGAAAGGCTTGGGCTAATACAACAAGAAAGTAGGAATCATAAGGAGGCAATTGATTCCTTTCTGATGGCAAAAAAATTCTCAGGCAGAAACATTATGAATTTTTATCTGGCAAAAAGTTATGATGTCTACTACCAAGACCAAAAAATAGCATTGAACATGTTTGAGACATTTATAGCTCAAGAAGATACTCTTAAAAATTCCGAGAAGGAGTATGCCGAAAGTCGTGTAGACCAGTTAAAAAAGGATCTCCATTTTGACGGAAATTAGATGAACTTTCAGTTTGATTTTTTTTTATTCCTATGCTTGACAAAACAATAGCCGTCGGAGGAGTTTCAATGACTCTGATTCTTTATACCATGTTTGCGAGCACTTGTATTTTACTTAATTGGGTTGCGCCTACTTTCGCTGTTTCTCCGGTTATCATTATTTGGATGGTTTGGGTAGTTTTGAAGTATGGCGAACACAAAAACGAGGAACTCAAAGAAGAACAGGAATTCGGATATGTAGATCGACCTGAATTGGGCATACAAAAAATTTAATTCCATCCAATGAGCGGCATTCTTCCTGCTGCTTTTTTTACTTTCGGCACACATGAAAAATGAAAATCAATTTGACGTGATCATCGTCGGTGCAGGTGTGGCAGGATTAGTGGCCGCAAAAAAATGTGAGGAATCGGGATACTCAACCCTTCTTTTAGATGCTGATAATCAGGTAGGCGGCAGAGTCCAAACAGACCAAGTAGATGGCTTCACTTTGGAAAGAGGTTTTCAAGTGTTTATCGACACTTACGAGAAAGCAAAAGAGTTACTGGACTTCGAATCCTTAAACCTAAAACGTTTTGAACCAGGAGCAAAAATATTTGACGAAAAGGGAAGCTTTTCTATAGCTGACCCATTGAGAAAAATTGCGGCACTTCCATCAACGGCTCTTTCAAGAGTGGGTTCTTTATCTGACAAGTTTAAGATGCTCAGCCTTTCCCAAAAACTCCAATCAAAAACCGTAGCAGAGGTCTTTGAAGGAGAGCGACAGTCTACCCAGAAATACTTGAGAGATTTTGGTTTCTCTGAAAAGATTATTGAGAACTTTTTCAAACCTTTTTTTGGAGGGATTTTTCTCGAAAGAGAGCTGGAAACCGACGCCGCCATGTTTCGATTCGTCTTTAGAAATTTCGCGAAAGGTAGTGCCTGCATTCCAGCAAAAGGAATGGGTGAGATTCCAAAGCAACTCAAATCCAAGCTACAATCAACGGAGATTCGTCTCAACACCAAGGTCTCAAAAGTCAATAACGATCCTTCGATTGAATTGGACGATGGCTCCACTGTCAAAGCAAAGAAGATCATCATAGCTTGCAATCCCGATCATTTATTAGCTCAACTTGATCACCACATTTCTTGGAACAGAACAACCACAATGTATTTTAGCGGAGATAAATCTCTCCCTTCGATGAACGACACAATTGGTCTGGATGCCAGAGTCAATAGTTCTATCAACAATTTCGCAAGGCACGACGAGGTGGTTCCAAATTGCGCTCCATCCGATAAATCCCTCTGGTCCGTCACCGTTCGCGGCAATCAAACTCATCAAGAAGTCAAACAAGATTTGGTGAACCTTTTAAAAGTAAAAGAATCGCAGCTCAAATTTCTGAAGCAATATAATATCAATAATGCCCTGCCTGTAATAGACAGTCCTGCCTTGAACTTGCCTGCCGAACAAACTCAAGTAACCCAGCACGTTCACCTTGCAGGTGATTACCTCACCAATGCCTCCATTGATGGTGCCATGCGCGCAGGAGAAAGCGCAGCACAAGCCATCACCGAAACACTTGAGGTTATGGCTTAAAATTATTGTGAGACTCTCGTTGAAACCAATAACTTTGAATAAAATTATTATTATGAGAGCCCTCTTCACCTTCGCATTTCTTGTATCCGTTTTTAGTGCACAAGCCCAACTTGAGATTCGTCCCTTTTTAGGGATGAACTTTAGCAATGTAAGCGACTCTCCAGATGGAGCGAGCACTCAAGCAAAAGTGGGTGGCCAAATAGGTGCGAGTGTAATGATCGGAAACCGTTTTCATTTGAATCCAGGTATCGCCTATTTCTCAAGATCAACTGAGTTCAGTTCGGCGGGAAACGTAAACGTCGATCAAACTGTTGAAGGAGTAACCATTCCTATTTTAGTCGGATATCGATTTGTGGATCCAACTACTGAGCCGATATTAAATTTGAGACTTTTCGCAGGGCCCTCCGTTATGTTTCTAACCACGACTAAATATGATAACGGAGAAATTAGCGATGCTGTAAATTGGAATTCCAGTCAATGGGGAGCACAGCTAGGAGCTGGTCTCGACGTAGCTATATTCTTTGTTGACGTAGCGTATGAATTTGGCTTGACCAATACTCATGACGGGGGAGAAGGCGTATTTGAAGACTTCAATGAAATAAAGCAAAATACATTCATAGTCAATGCAGGTGTGCGCCTAAGCTTTTCGAGATAGTCTCGCAAGACCTTCTCCTTTAAGGGTAGCTTTTCAAACTGAAATACGTTTGAGAACAGCAGTCCAGAAGAGCTGTCCAGTAATACACAAGCGGTCAAATAATTGGATGAGCCAATTCAATCGTGGCTGAATTATTGCGTTCTTTGCTCTCAAATAAATAGACAATGAAATTTTCGACAGCCTTTATTGGATTAGCTCTTATAGCTCCATCGATCGTCCTAGCACAAAAAGTGGACATGAAACTGAACCTTGAAAAAGGAAAAGAATACACTCAGAAAACTGAAGTGGCAAATATTACAAAGCAAACCATGATGGGCCAAGTTATGGAAATCATTACTACGGCTACTTCAACTACATTCATGGAATTGGCAGAAGACAATGGCAAAACAGATACTTACAAAATCTGGTACGGTGATGTAGGTATGTCTATGACTGGAATGGGACAGACTCAAGCATTTTCTTCGGACACTTCTTCTCTTGAAACCGTTGACCCGATGTCTGCAGTTTTGGCAAGTTTGACTAACAAGAAATTTGACGCTAAGATTACCGAAAAAGGAATGGTAGAAGAAGTGATGGGTCTCGAAGAAATGGTCAAAGAAGCGACTGCTGACATGCCTGGAGGCCCCGCAATGGCAGCACAGATTGCAGGGAGTTTTGGCGACGATGGTCTTGCGAAAAACTTGGAATTAACCACTGATATTTTTCCTGAAAAGGGAGTGAAAGTTGGTGATTCTTGGACTAAAGAACAGTTCACGTCTACTGGACTACCCATTATTGCAATTACAACTTACACTTTGAAATCAGTAGATGATGGAATGGCTGTTGTAGATGTTCAAGCGAATTTGGAAACAGATCCAAATAATGCCAGCACCGAGATGCAAGGAATGGAGGCTACTCAGTATTATGAAGGAGAGCGCAATGGAACATTGAATGTTGATGTAGCTTCTGGTTGGGTCACCTCAGGAATGCTTCAAGACGATATCGTAGGTAGCATCACATTGGCTCCTAACGCTCAAATGCCCGATGGAATGACCATTCCTATCGAAATGATAAATAATATCACCATTTCGAACTAAGGCATCTATGACCATCCGCACCTGCGGAAAAATTCTGTCCGTATTCGTTCTGATTTTCCTTGGATCGTCAAAGTTGCAAGGGCAAATCATGAACATCGAAAAGTTTAGGCTGGATAGTTTAAGCCGGGAGAATCCCTTCCGGCTTAAACTTGAAGCAAACTTTGATCTCTACAACCGCAGCGCAACAGAAGAAGACCGCGCTGAGTTTATCGCTCTTGGCTCCGAAATAAGTGCCATCTATGCCCCAGGCAAGAATTTTTACATGCTGCTAGGAGAAGTCTCTTACGTTGAGAATAATTCCAGCAAGATTCTCAACAATGGAAACGTTCACATCCGAAGCACCTTCAATTTCAGAACGAGATTCAGTCCTGAACTATTCGCACAGGCCCAATACGATGATTTCAGAGGATTAAGCGATCGCCTCATCGGAGGTGGAGCCTTTCGCTGGAATGCCATCCGAAAACCCAAGTTTATGCTAACGTTTGGATCAGGGCCGATGTATGAATTCGAGAGTTGGGTATCTCCTGTTGATCAAGAAGACGTAGAAGTAAGCTTTTTGAAGCTGAGTTCCAACGTGATCGTGCGCTGGTCCATAGGTGATCACGTAGATATAAATACCATCGTATACTACCAAGTGGGGTACGACGACGACATTGAAGCGACTAGAAATAGATTTACCAACAGCACGAACCTCAACTTTCGAATAAACACGAGAATATCTTTTAAAACAGGGCTTCGACTTGCATACGAAGATCGTCCGATCGTACCCATCACCAAATTCATCTATTCCATCGAAAATGGGATAAGCTTGAACTTTTAGAGCTTCAATAGCTCTTTAGTATTGCGTAAATTTGTTGCCTCATGACCAATAATATTTTTCATTTCAGAGTTCTAGTAGACCAAGCCGAAGAGGCTTTTCGTGATATCGAAATAATGAGTTCCGATAGTTTTGAAGACCTTCATCTCGCTGTTGTCAAAGCATTCGAATTTTCGGGCGATGAGATAGCCTCCTTCTACATGAGCAATGAAGACTGGGACAAAGGGGAAGAAATAACCCAGATGGATATGGAGGGAATGGGAGCTGAGGGCATTAAAACCATGAAGGATACACCACTCCATGAAATGGTTTTTGAGCCAGGCCAAAAACTCCTCTACCTCTACGATTTCATGAGAATGTGGATTTTCTTTGTCGAACTCGTAAACATCTCAGAGCCAGAAGCAGATCAAACCTATCCTCTCGTGATTTTGACGGTGGGCGATGCACCCAACGAGAGCTCGAAAGAATTGGTGGAGTCATTTCAGATAGATTTTGACGGAGACTTTGACGACGATTTTGAAGAAGAAGAAGGATTCGAAAATATAGATGACTACGACGAAATCATCTAAACCTCAAATACCCGTGATCTGCGGGCCCACGGCAGCAGGAAAAACTTCTGTTGGAATTGCGCTCAGCCAATCCCTAAATGGTGAAGTAATTTCGGCCGACTCCCGACAGTTTTACACCGAAATGTCCATTGGTACGGCAAAACCTACTCGCGCTGAAATGCACGGAGTACCTCACCACTTCGTCGATCATTGTAGCATCGAAAACCCAATTACTGCTGGGGAATTCGAAAGACAAGGGGAACGGAAAATCTTAGAAGTTCTCGGTAAAGACAAGTTACCAATCGTCGTGGGAGGCTCAGGTCTTTTTGTTCGCTCCTTAATGGAAGGATTGGACGATTTACCCTCTAGCGACAGACTTAGAAGCGAGCTCATCGCGCAATTTGAAAGTGAAGGCATTCAATCGCTTTTAGAAAGACTTGGCAAGGCTGATCTCGATGCCATAAAAAGAATTGACCACAAAAATCAAGTTCGAGTAATGAGAGCGATCGAGCTAGTCGAGCTTAGCGGAAAGAGTCTGGCCGAATTGAGAGATCAGAAAAAAAGCCCCAAGGACTTCGAACCCATCTGGATTGGCATCACTCCCGAAAGAGTTGAGCTCTACGAAAGAATAGATCTCCGAGTAGATCAAATGATAAAGAACGGCCTAGAGGCTGAAGCCAAATCTCTTCTTTCGCATAGAAATTCAGCTCCACTTAAAACGGTTGGCTACAAAGAACTATTCAGTCTTTTTGATGGCGGGTATGACCTTGATGAAGCCATACGATTGATCAAAAGAAACAGCCGACATTACGCAAAGCGACAATTGACTTGGTTCAGAAAGATCGACGGCATAAAGTGGTTCCATCCTGACCAAGTCGAGGATGTAAAACGACACCTGCATAGTCAGATACCTGATCGTTAGACCTCTTGCCTCTAAAAAGCAGTTGAAAACTTCACAAATTTTGGCAACCCACGGCTATGGGAAGCTGGGGAAAGGCTTTAATTTTACCGATCCTACGAATCACTGTTAAATCAAAATATAAGCATGGGTCACAATCGAATGGAGTTGATAAATGAGATGCTGGAGAAGAATCCCAACGATACTTTTCTAAACTACGCGGCGGCCTTGGAATACAAGAAGGAGAACAAAACGGCGAAGGCAATTTCCTTTTTCCGCAAAATCATCGATAACGATCCCGACTACCTTCCCACATACTACCAGTTGGGAAAACTACTAGAAGAGAAGAACAAGACTCCCGAAGCGGTTGTCTTCTACAAAAGAGGAAGAGAGCTAGCAAAAGTGAAGAACGATATCAAAACACTCGGAGAGCTTTCTGAGGCGCTATTGATATTGGACGAAGACGATGGTGAGGCCTGGTAGACAGAGAAAAATAGAGTAAATCATTAATAAGGGATGCGGTTATCGTCCCTTTTTTTATGCCTGAAAATCAAATCTGATCGCAACCCTTACTTTTGCACTTATATCCTCTCAGAAAATGAAAAGATCAACCCTAATCGTATTGACAGGCGTTCTAGCAGCTTGTAGCACTGAAACTCCTATGGAATATCCCGAGACAAAAAAAGTAGATACCTCAAACGTGTATTTTGGAACGACGGTGGCAGATCCCTACCGCTGGCTCGAAAACGATACTGCTGCCGATACCGAGGCTTGGGTCAAGGCTCAAAATATGGTCACTCAAGCCTATCTAGAAAAGATTCCCTACCGACAGCAAATAGAAGATCGACTCACCGAATTGATCAACTACCCTAAACTTTCTTCGCCTTTTAGAGCAGGTGAATATTACTTTTTCTACAAAAACGACGGTCTACAGAATCAAGCGGTCATCTATTTCCAGAAAGGAAAAGACGGCGAACCTGAAGTCTTTATCGACCCTAATGCTTTATCAGAAAGTGGAACAGTGAGCGTAAACCTTATTGGCGCATCGGCTGACCATAAGTACATGGCCTACACCAAGTCTGAAGGCGGATCGGACTGGAGCAAGATCTACATTCGTGAGATTGAAACGAATACCGATTTGGAAGACGAACTCGAATGGGTCAAGTTTTCGGGAGCAGGCTGGTTCAAAGATGGATTCTATTACAGCCGCTACCCTGCCCCAGCGCCAGGAACGGAGTTGAGCGCTGATAACAAGCTTCACAGCATTTATTACCACAAAATCGGCACCCCTCAAAGCGAAGATGAACTCTTCTACCGCGATGACGAGAACCCCGACTTGTACCACTGGTGCGACGTAACGGAGGACGATAAATACTTGGTGATGTACGCGGCTGCAGGAACCGATGGTTTTGAACTGCTGTTCAAAAACCTCGAAACCGATGGTGAGCTCACGAAGGTGAGAGAAGGCTTTACCAATAAAACCACGATTATCGATCACAAGGATGGGAAATTCATTGCCCTAACTGATATCGATGCGCCAAACTACCGAGTGGTCTCCGTTGATCCAAACAATTTCGAATTGGAGAATTGGAAAGATCTCGCTCCCGAGCGAGAAGAGACATTAGTGAATGTAACCACCGCGGGTAGCTACCTCTTTCCCGAGTACCTCAAGAGTGCAACTTCCCAAGTTTTTCAAATGGACTATGCAGGAAATACGATTCGCGAAATCGAATTCCCCGCGCCAGGCTCAGCATCGGGCTTTTCAGGAAAAATGGAAGACTCGAAGGTGTTCTACTCCTTTTATTCGTTCACCTACCCTCCCACTATTTTTGAGCTCGACCTCGAAACGGGAGAGTCAACACTATTCAATAAACCCGATCTGAAGTTTGATCCCGAAGAATACACCTCGAAGCAAGTAAAGTTTAAAAGCAAGGATGGAACAGAGGTGCCGATGTTCATCGTTCACAAAAAGGGAATTGAGATGAATGGCAACAACCCAACATTGCTCTATGGCTACGGTGGGTTTAACATTAGCCTGAGTCCTACTTTCAGCGTTTCCAATATCTTCTTCCTGGAAAATGGCGGCATCTATGTCTTGGCAAACCTTCGCGGTGGCGGAGAGTTTGGTGAAGAATGGCACAAGCAAGGAATGAAATTAGACAAACAGAATGTCTTTGACGATTTTATCGCTGCAGCGGAATATTTGATCTCAAAAAATTATACGTCGTCAGAGAAGCTGGCCATTAGAGGTGGATCCAACGGAGGACTTCTAGTGGGAGCCGCAATGACTCAACGACCTAATCTATTTGCGGTAGCACTTCCTGCCGTAGGTGTAATGGATATGTTGCGTTTCCAAAAGTTCACTGTGGGCAAAGGATGGATTCCCGAATACGGATCATCTGAAGCTTCCAAGGAAGAATTTGATGCTCTATATGCTTATTCACCACTTCATAACTTGAAGGAAGGCACAGCCTATCCGTCGACTATGGTAACGACTGGCGATCACGATGACCGAGTCGTGCCAGCGCATTCGTTCAAGTTTGCAGCAAGGCTTCAAGAAGCTCATACAGGAGATAACCCTGTCTTTATAAGAGTGGAAACTGATGCAGGACATGGCGCTGGAAAACCAATGGCTAAAGTGATCGAAGAACAAGCAGACGTTTGGGCCTTTACACTGTATGAGATGGGAATAACAGAATTGGGCAATACTTCCCCCGTCGAAAAATGACAAAGACGTTCAGACGTTTTGGAGGCCTTATATTTCTTGCATTGGCCATAGCCTTGAGGCTAGTCTTCTCGGTATTTCCAGAAGTGTTTGAGCTGGTTTATTTCGAGGGAATCTTTCCCCTCATCAGAAAAATTCAATACCCCGCTGGAGCGGCACTTCCCTTCTCGGGGTATTATTTTTTGATCGGTATTGTCATATTTTGGCTCATTTGGCGAATGCCAAAATCAAAAGTCAAAAAGAAGTGGTTCAGCTTCGGCAGGCGCTTACTCAATTTCTGCGGTGGGCTGATCGGACTGTTTCTATTGTTGTGGGGCTATAATTACGTAGGCCCTAGCTTAGCTGATCGGATGTCGCTGGCAGAAAACGACAATCAATACGACGTTGCCAAACTCTACCTATTCAGTATGGAGAAGGCCACTGAAAAGAGGAAAGTGATTAAGCTACCCACTGATTCTAGCTCAGTGGAAGATTTGGAAGTGGAAATCAATTACCAAGAGCTGAACGACGCGGTTAAGAGCGTTCTAGGCGAATTGGGATATCCCATTGATACAAATGTAAAGTTGCGACGAGTTAAGCCCGCAGGGGCGCTCAGACGAGTAGGGATTAGAGGCATCTACAACCCATTCACCGGTGAAGCCAATGTGGAATCGGATGCTGGAGTGCTGACGACAGCTTTCACAGCTGCTCACGAGATGGCTCATGCCTACGGAATCACAAGTGAGGGCGAGGCCAATTTGGTGGCTTACTTGTCGCTGGTCAATTCAGGGAGTTCAATCTGGGAATATTCTGCAGCTTATTCTCTTTGGAGATACGTAGCTGGAGAAGTCAATCGAAAACTGGAAGAAGACGATTGCGCGATTTTAGCGGAAGCCATTCCCATCGCACTTCAAATTGATCGCTTAGCCATTTGGCGAAGAATGAACGATAGTCCTCCTTACTTTCCTGAGCTTTCGGAAGCTGTAAACGACAGCTACTTAAAAATTCAAGGCGTCGAAGGCGGCACAGACGATTATGATGCTTTTGTAGGATTGTATTTGCGGTATGCCAATCCGATTATGGATTGATTGTCAAGCGTTCGCTCGCAGATATTACTTTACCATCAATTCCAACTGCACGGACAATCGCGGTGTAGAATTCATTATCCAATTCGTTTGATGAGCCTTCAAAATTCCAAGCTTCATTGATGTTAGACGTTTGGAAAATCACTTTACCCTTCGAATTAATGATGGTCAAGCTAAACGATTCAATACCAGACCCTATTACCAAGTAAGAATCGTTCACTCCGTCACCATTCGGTGTAAATGAATTTGGTATGAACAGTTCAGACCCAGCTTTTACCTCTATTGTTCTTGGCAATGAACGCTCTGAGCCATCATCATACTTGGCCAAAGCATAGACGGTCAAATTCTGCGGTTCGTTGATTGTCAATTTTAAGTTCTTGCCCTCCATCAGCCCAAAAGAAGCGGCATCCCAACTGTATTCAGCTGCGTTGCCTTTTGCACTTAGAGTTAATTCACACGGCGTATAGCAGGTCTTTACACCTTCTATAGCCAGTTTCAATTCAGCTGTTGTTTCTGGTATAAGAATGTTCGATTCGGTTTTTTCTGCTTCGACTTGCATCTGATCCACCAATGCATTTAATGGATGGCCAGCGTGGATCTGCAAAGGCAATTGAGACTTATCTGAAATTTCAATTTGTTCGCTTACTTCATTCGAAGTAGTTGATTCAGAATTTGAGTGACCAGTTAGTCCCTCAACACTTTCCGCTAGAGCAGCGACTCCGATCTCTTCAGAAGCTACGAGTTCATTTACTTCTTCAACGATTTGGATCTCTAGAGAACCTTCATCAGTTGGGGCTTCTTCAACCTGCGCCTTAATTGGAGCAGCAGAAATTTCAACATTTCCTTCTTCCGCATCAACATTGGCCACTACTGAAGTGGTAACTATTTCATTTTGGTACTGATCGCTCAATGCCATACCACCTAATAAAATGGCTGACACAGCTACCACTGTCCACATGGGGAATTTGAAGGGTGGTGTGTAAGGCACAGCAATTTGGGACTTAATAAGCTCCCAAGCGCCTGCAGGTGGAGTTGATTCTGCTTTTCGCAGAGTCTCTCCTATTTGCTGTTCAAATAAATCCTTATTCACGGATCGGTTGTTTTATTTCGTTTGAAATCAATTTTCTCATGTAAGCCTTCGCCTTCCGGTACTGGGTTTTTGAGGTGCTCTCAGTAATTCCGAGTTGTTCGGCAATTTCCTTGTGAGTATACTCTTCAACCGCATAAAGGTTGAAAACCGTCCTGTACCCTCCGGGCATTTGGCTTATTAATTCAGTCAGTCTATCTGCCGTTACTATTGGTTCATCCTCATCGTTGGGATGCACCTCGGTATCTGCATCTATTTTATAATCTACTTCAAAAAGAGAAATATTCCTCTGCTCTCGTTTAGATCTTCTAAGGTGATCTAAGGCATTGTTAGCAATCGTTCGTCTAATCCAAGCTCCCAAGGGTCCCTTTCCGTCGTACTTGTCTAGCTTATTAAAAACTTTGATAAATCCGTCTTGGAACATGTCTTGAGCCTCTTCATAGTCCTTTCCATACCTCAAACAAAGCGCCATCATCTGGCCTGAATGCCTTTCATAAAGCAAAGCCTGTGCTTTGGTATTCCCTTCCATACAGGCTCTGGCCAATTGTTGGTCATCCACTTCTTTACTTTCTCTTTTGTTTGATTGACTCATGAGGTTTGAAATAGTTGTCTAAACCACTTCTCAATTACCGATTTTATCCATTGAGGTGCTAGTCGCTTTTTCTAGAAATGTAAGAATCTCAGCATTTCAGTTTGATATACTCCGAGAAGAATTACACTTTTAGCAAAAAATTGCCTTATGAGAAAGTACTTCTTCCTTTTCGCGATAGCCTTTTCTGTAACAGGCTGCCAAGATAACGCAAACAAGATGGACGAAAAGTACGCTCCTTACGAGCATTTTTTCTTTCAAAGATCTTTTCCAGATAGTACGCTCGACCTCAGTGTAATGCTCAAAAGCGTGGAGAAATCACGCAACCTATTTGCATTCAATCAAGCCAAAACTTCGGAGGCGGAATGGCTTCAAGAAGGACCTTTCAATATCGGTGGCCGATTAAACACCATCGCGGTTCACCCCGAAGATCCTAGCACCTGGTTAGTGGGTACGGCTGGAGGCGGGGCTTACATCACTAATGACGAAGGAGCCACTTGGGCAAACCTTACCGAAAGCTTAAGTCACCTGCCTATTGGCCACATAACTTTTGACCCCAACAACGCCGAAACCATATACATAGGAACAGGAGATGTGAATATCAGCGGAACGGTATACATTGGGAATGGCCTCTACCGCAGCACGGATGGCGGCGAGAACTGGGAAAACATTGGCCTTCAGGAAACTCGTATTATCTCTAAGATCATTATAAATCCCGACAATTCCGATCAGATTTTTGTGGCAACCATGGGAATACCTTTTGAAGCAGGCCCAGACAGGGGACTGTATAGAAGTGACGATGGCGGAGAATCCTGGGAACAAATACTATTCGTCAGCGAAACCGCAGGTATCATTGACTTGGTTATGAACCCAGAAGATCCATCTGTGCTCTATGCTGCGGGCTGGAATCGGATCAGAACAAACTTGGAGAGCATTGCATCTGGAGAAGATGCAAACATTTTCAAGAGCATTGATGGAGGAGACTCTTGGGAAGTGCTGTCAAGTGGCTTACCCTCAGGGCCCATGAGTCGAATAGGATTGCACTTATGGGAAGGCAATCCCGAGGTACTGTTCGCCCTTTATGTAAATCCTTCATTTCAATTGGAAGGTATTTACAAAAGCATCGATGCAGGTGATAGCTTCGAAACAATTCCAACTTTTAACATCCCTCCAAACGCTCTAGGTGGATTTGGCTGGTATTTTGGGAAGATCAGAGTCAATCCTACTGACGAAGATGAAATAAGTGTTTTGGGGGTTGATCTCTATTCCACTACCAATGGAGGAAATAGTTGGCTTATGAGCGCTCCACCTTGGTTTGAGTACATCGTCCACGCCGACAAACATGACATGGTCTACTTAGGGCCAGAGGATATCCTCTTAGCAACGGATGGTGGACTTTACCGAACCACTAACGGTGCAGCCACTTGGGCGGATGTAGATCGAATTCCGAACACACAGTTTTACCGAATTGCAACTAGCCCACACGACGCGAATCTCATTTACGGAGGGGCTCAAGACAATGGAACCTCCATAAGCGTTGGAGATGAGCCCACAGACGATTGGCTTAGGTTTTTTGGGGGCGACGGCTTTCAGCCAATTCTCGATCCTTTGCTTGAAAACCTCACTTATATGACCACCCAAAACGGAAGCTTCTATTGCTACGATTCGGATTTTGGCGAGCTCTTTTACCTCATCGATGGCTACACCGCTGAAGAGCGTGTAAATTGGGATGCACCATTTCGCATGGATCACGGTGACAATTCCGTTCTGTACATGGCGAGAGAACGGGTTTACCGCATGGAAGATGCACCTTATGGAATCTGGGAGCCTATTTCCCCTGTCCTTGTTGATGATAGCGACGTATTTTTCAATAGACGAAACGTGAGTACCATTGCCCAATCGGAAGTGAATGGAGAGGTATTATACGCAGGTACCTCAGATGGTAAAGCTTGGGTAAGCCAAAATGGTGGAGACGAATGGGTGGATATTTCAGAAGGACTTCCTGGCTATTACGTCACTGATATAAAGGCTTCACCTTTCAATGAGGGTGAAGTGCTTATTTCAGTTTCTGGATACCGCGACAACGATGAAACGCCACACCTCTACTTGAGTTCTGACTACGGTCAAGACTGGATATCTGTTTCGGGAAATCTCGAGGAGATGCCGATTAACCACATTGAAATCTATGACGAAACAACTTGGTTTATCGCTTCAGATAATGGCGTTTATATAACTGGTAATAATGGGATTAATTGGCAAAGAGCTGGTGCTAATTTTCCTTTCGTTGTTGTCGCAGACCTAGAGATTCAAGAAGAGACGAATAGGCTCATCGCTGGAACGTTCGGAGTCTCCATCTTTTCGATAGACATTGAAGAACTTCTGGAAGACATCGTGTCTTCTACCAGTTTTGAAGCAGTGATAAAAATCAAGCTTTATCCAAACCCTACTCAAGATTACATTACCACATCTGAAGCCCCCGCAGGCTCGGAATATACCATCTTCAATATCAGCGGCAAAATTGTGTTGCAAGGGATTTTAAGTCATCCAAGAATAGAGCTAAACCTTCCCGATGGGACTTACATCATCGACATACAGTCTCCGGAAGCGCTTTATCGGAATAAATTTATTGTGATCGGTTCTTGAAGGGCCTGATAATTAATCTAATATCTCGATTGTAATTGAAGAAGTTGTAGGTCCAATTTACGAATACCACTACCCTGTTTCTAAAGCCGACTAAGGACATTAAATGGACGAACATCCAGATAAACCAAGCAAAAGCGCCTTGCGTCTTGAATTTTGGAAGATCAGCTACTGCTCTAGTACGACCAATTGTGGCCATAGAGCCGAGGTCAGTGTATTCAAAGGGCTTCCACTCTTGCCCTTTCAATGTTCGGTTGAGATTCTTAGCCAGAAGCCTACCCTGCTGGATGGCAGGTTGAGCAACTTGCGGATGCCCTTTCGGGAAGTTTTCCGTTTCCATGTAGGCTAAATCTCCAATAGCGTAAAGCCCAGCTTTTCCTTCAACTTGATTAAATCGATTGACGCGAATTCGATTTCCACGAACGAGGTCGTCTCCCGAAATACCCTCAGGCGGCTTGCATTGAACCCCTGCAGCCCATATCAGCGTCTGGGTCGACATAGGCTTCCCCGATGTGGTGATGATTCTACCGTCGTAATCCTCCACTTTGGTGTTTAACCAAATCTGAACCCCAATACCTTCTAGAAATTCCTGCGCTTTTTTCGATGACCCTTCCGACATCGGGGGTAGGACTTTACCTGTTCCCTCCACCAGATGAATACTCATGCGGCGAAAATCAAGATCTGGATAATCTTTTGGAAGAACGTGGTTCCGAAGTTCGGCAATGGCTCCTGCTAGCTCGACACCAGTGGGTCCAGCACCGACAATCACTACATTCATCAAGCTTTCCCGTTCTTTCAAATCATCGGTGAGCAGCGCAGCTTCAAAATTTTCTAAAAGCAATGAACGAATATTCAATGCTTCGGGTACTGTTTTCATCCCCATACTCTTTGCTGCAATGGTTTCATTGCCGAAGAAGTTAGTCACAGTGCCCGTAGCTAAAACTAAGTGATCATATTCCAGGTCTCCCGAAGAAGTATGGATTTCCTTATGATCGGTATCGATTGATATCACCTCAGCTAAACGAAAGAAAAAATCGCCTCGGTTTTTAAAGATCTTTCTCAGGGGATAAGCAATACTATCGGGCTCCAGCCCTGCAGTAGCAACTTGGTAAAGCAAAGGCTGAAACGTATGGTAATTGTGCTTGTCGATTAATACGATCTGAAACTTTCCCTGTGGCAAATTTTTAATGAGCTGAAGGCCCCCGAATCCACCTCCAATAATTACAATTCTGGGAATAGAACTATCCGATATATTCATGAATGACCTTCTTAGGCAAAACCACTACTAAAGTGAATGAAAACTTTATATGAAATCCTTAATCAACTGGTAATAATAACTATAATTATCTTATAACATTAATCGATGAGCCTCAATCACTATTCAATTGGCTATTAAATCCCTTAATGCCCCAAGGTCTTTTTCTTCATCCACATCCGTCAGAGTTGGCAAAAGTGTATAGCTCAATTTGAGCTTTTTTGTATCCAAAATCGTATCCAAGAGCACATCAGGTGTAGACCATTTCTTATCTCTGAAAAGGTGCGAATAATGCCTATCCATACCCAAGAGGTAGTATCCCCCATCCAGTGCTGGACCTATTACAACATTGTGATCATTCAGTAGATTGAAAGCATCCTCTATAATTTCTGCAGTTAAGTCGTAACAGTCTGACCCAATGATGACCACCTTGTCATAGTTTTGGGCAAAAGCCTCTCCAAAAGCACGATCCATTCTCTCCCCTAAGTCGTCTCCTTTCTGCAGGAACTTAGGGAATTTGTAATAATCCAAAATGTCAAACTCCTCAATTTTGTTGGAATAGAAAATAGCCTTATCCGCAAAAGTCTTGTTTGCGACCGTATAGGTATGATCCAATAATTTAAGATAGATTTCAAGGGCCTTTCGGTCGCCCACGGTCTTTGCAAGCCTGGTTTTCACCTTGCCCAATTCAGGGTTCTTTGCAAAAACCATCAACAAGTTATTCTGTACCATACTCTTTTTCGTAATTATTTAACCAAACTCCCCAGCTAGTGCTGAAGGGATGTACTTTTCTCACTTCATTTCCTTTAGAATCCAAAACAGGGTATCCCCGATTTGTCCAATCGAAAATTCCGCCAAATAGATTGTATACGTTCGTAAAACCACGTTTTTGAAGCTCCATTCCGATGTCTTCACTCCTCTTACCAATTGAGCAATAAATAACTACTGGTTTTGATTTGTCTGTGCTTTCTAATAAATCGTAATTAGGAGCCTTATACCCTATGCATTTTGCTCCTTGCAGGTGGCTCACGCTATATTCTGCTTGTTCCCTAGAATCCAAGAGCAATACCGTCTCATTTTTAAGCATCTCTGAAAGCGCTTGCGAGGAAATGGTATCGACTTGATTCGTCAGCATCGTTTTGACCATTGTTTCAAAACCCCATTTGTTTTGGCCCTTTGAAAGCGAGATCATAAAAAACGCTAGAAGCATTAGAATATACTTGGTTTTAATCATTGTTTCCGCCAAGGTATGAAGATTTCAAAATCAGAGAGAATTGCAGTGGAAAAGTTGACCAACTCGCTCTATTCACAAAAAATCGAGATATGGCATCAAACATTTAGAATTTACCCTTAGTTTATTGGCCTTCTCAGAATACTGCTCGTGTGATTTATAGGAAACTCAAAAGGCATTTAACTTTGTTTTGGTCATTTACCCCCCCTTTCCAATGTAAACTGGAGATTATCTCCAACATGTTTAGGTAAACAATCACCAGGGAAAACCAAATACTCTAGCGTGAGCCCTCAATTTTGTGGGCTTTTTCTTTTGTCAGTTTTCAGGAATAAGAGCATCTTTGGCCATGTTCAAGATCCTCGAGGTAATTGAAATAATGAAGGACGCAGAGCCAAAGGCGCTCCACGTCGTCGATCAATTCCTACAAAAGCCTGAAGACATGTGGCAGCCTGCAGACTATTTGCCAGACAGCCAAAGTGAAAATTTTCAATTTGAAGTTACAGAAATTCAAGAATTATCTCAAGCTCTAGAGTATGATCTCTTCTCGGTCTTAGCAGGAGACACGGTAACTGAAGAGGCGCTTCCAACCTATCAAACATGGTTGATGCAAACCGAAGGGTTTGACCAGAAGAATTCCAATTCATGGGCAAGATGGCTGCGAGGCTGGACGGCAGAAGAAAATCGACACGGAGATTTGCTCAATACTTACTTATACCTTTCTGGAAGAGTAGATATGAAGGAATTTCAAATCACCATTCAGTACCTTCTTCAGGATGGATTCTTTGTGGGAATGGAACATAGTCTGTACAAAAGTTTTGTTTACACCTCCTTCCAAGAACTAGCCACCAACATCACTCACAGGCGAGTGGCGACGGCATGCAAAAAGCAAGGGAATGCCCCTTTAGCGAAAATTTGCGCAGCCATTGCAGCAGACGAGATGCGTCACGCAAATGCATACATGGATTTCATTAGTCTACTTTTCGAATACAATCCCTCTGATGTTATGCGTGCATTTGGGGCGATGATGAAACACGGAATCCTAATGCCTGGTCATATGATGCGTGAATCTCATACCCCGCAAGGTGAACTTTTTGAGCACTTCTCTAATTCTGCAGCCAGGTTGGAGATATATACAGGCGATGACTATGTATTTATACTCAAAAAGCTACTCAACCGGTGGGATATAGAAAACCGCAGAGGTTTAGACGAAGATGCTGAGAGAATGCGAGAATATCTCTTAAAACTTCCAGCCAGACTTGAGGCCGTTACTCGCCGATCGAAAATTCCGCAAGAAAGACATCAATTTAAATGGCTTAAATAGTTATGAAAAAGAAGGCCTCACCCACCGAAGAAAACTACCTCAAAGCTCTTTTCTCATTGGCAAATGAAAAGAATGAGGTGAGCGTCTCCGATCTGAGTCAAGCTTTGAACGTAAGTAATCCTACCACCAATAGTATGGTGAAACGTTTGAGTGAAAAAGAATGGGTTGACTACAAAAAGTATCGACCTATCAGAATTACCTTAAAAGGGATGGAGCTAGCCGCTTCCATCATCAGAAAGCACCGGCTCACTGAAATGTACCTCGTTGAGAAAATGGGTTTTGGCTGGGAAGAAGTTCATGAAATAGCTGAACAAATTGAACACATTCACTCGCCTGGTTTTTTCAATCGTATGGATGAGATTTTGGGCTCACCCATTACAGACCCCCACGGCTCACCTATTCCAGATAAAAATGGAAAAATCCATGAACACAATTACAGCCCTCTCTCTTCGATGAGAGAAGGCCAACGAGTTGTGATAAAAGGATTAAATGACAGTTCGAAAGAGTTTTTGGAGTTCCTTAACAGCAAGGAAATCGAATTGGGAAGTCTCATCGAGATTTACAAAGTAGAGAACTTCGACAAGACGATGGAAATCGGTCATTCTGAAAATAAACGTATAGTCCTCAGTGCTGAGGCTACAAAAAGGCTTTTAGTAAGTCCTATGACCCAATAAATATATCCGCTTGCCACTTTTTTAAATATCGAAAGGAGAAATATTCCTACCTTTTTCTTTAGTTATTTAAATCAATGATCTCTTTGTGCCAGAGCCCATTAAAATACTGAAGTCTGTTTGGATTGTAGATGATGATCCAATATCTAGGCTATTAATTAAGAAAACGCTTGAGCGCACAGAGTTATTTAGCTCCTAAAGAGAGTTTACTGACGGCTTTAAATTGATTAGAGAACTTTCAGAGAAAGGGAATCTTAGCTTCGACGAACCTGATTTGATTATATTGGATATAAATATGCCTCAAAGAGACGGGTGGGAAGTTTTAGATTTTATTGAGGATAAAAACATTTCATTTCACAAAAGTCGCGTGGTTTTATTAAGCTCCAGCATCAACCCAAAGGATAAAACTAGGGCGTTTTCCTACGATTCGATCAAGGGGTATCTGCAGAAACCTCTTGCAAAGGATGATATCGAAAGTTTTAACCTTTAGCCAGCTGCTTCGTATGGTTATTAGCTAATCTTAATTAAGAAAAGTATACACATGCAAAACGGCCTGCTAATTATCCTCTTACTGATTGCGAGCTTTGCAGAAGGACAAGCATATGAGGGGCACTACAAGGTCACATCAGACAAAAAAGATGTGGGATACATCGTAGCCACAAAAAAAGATGAAGGCAATGTCGTTAAATATGAGATTTCGTCAGATGTCTCTATTCGCATCCTCTTCAAGATTCAAATGACCAACGAGATTCAGGCGGTCTTCAAAGATGGGATTCTCATTTATTCCTCTGCTACACTTTACCTCAATGGCAATGTTTATTCCGACACCAAGATTGAGAAAGGCAATGGACTGTATACCATAGAAAAAGACGGTCACGAGACCAAGATCTATTCGGATGGCATCCGATCGAGTTCGGCAAAGCTTTATTTTCACGAACCTATTGGCGAATCAATGAGTCTCTCAGAAACCGAGGGCGAAATGAAGGAAGTGGATCTTGAAGGTTTACGAAAATATGCGCTCACTGAAAATGAAAACAGCAGAAGCGTAAGCACATACATCTACTCTCCCGAAGGAGCGTTGGACCACATAGAGTTGGTAAGACCCTACGTTCCCGAATTGTATATCTATCGAGTGAAAGATGCCTCAGAATTCGAAAGAGATTAACCCTAAAGCATATAGGTGGGAGATTAGTTGGAATTGGAATCATCTTCATAAAACTTCATTTGCTCTTTTTGAAGTTCCTCAATCGCCCTTGGGTCGTTAGGGTTTGCTTCCCAGCACTTATAAGCTTCCATATATTCGGGATGATCGCCGTAATAGTGCTCTATAAATGAACTATTTGGAATCAGAAATGTCACAAACCCCACGAAAAAACCAATTGAGCATCGAATCATCAATGCCTTGAAAACAGCCTCCTTTGTTTTCTTGAAGCGAATGGCGTTAATCGCCATCAGCAAAACAGCTGAAAAAAGGCCGAGAAGAATCAAGCTACTTGACATGGGCCACATTTGAACTTTAAAAAGGAGCCCCACAAGGATCGCGTCAAGTCCAATGCCCGTTGCAAGAGCATAGAAAAATGGCCCTCTTGATTTAGCTCCCGAAAAAAGTGTTTTAAGAGAATTTCCAGATACTGTAAGTGCGAAAATTGGGTAAAAGTAGATGGCCAATCCCGAAATCGAAAGAACGAAAAGAACGCCACCAAAAGGAATCATGAAGTACTTCATGATTAGTGCTACAAGAACTAGGCTTGCAAGAATTATTTCGGATTTTTTCATCGGTCTCGTATTGTCATAAATCTAAGTGACAAAATCCTACTGTCAAAATTTAGAACCAAGAACGATTCAAATTCGACTGTTAAAACCGTCCAAAGTGTCGGCTGCCAGCAGGCTCTATCCCCTATCTTTGCAGCTATGAAAAAACTCATCTATCTTGTCTTTGCTGTGGTTTTGATTTCCTGTACACAAACACAACCCGCTGAATTGGAAACAGCGCCTCCAAAAGAAAAAGTAGAATTAAACCCAATCCAAAAAATCGAGGAAGCCCATTCAAAACAAGACTTTCTGTCGAAAGATGTGGTGCAATTCGACATCATCTTGAAATTTGGCGGAACAGAAAGATTGAACGGAAGTATGACATTGGCAACAAATTCTTCAAGAGGCTATATTTCTTACAAAAATGGAAAAGACCTTTACTTCGATCAGAACAAAGTCTTTGTTTCTCCTGAAACGGAAAATACTGTAAGCGCGCGCTTTGCGGCATACACCTGGTCGTATTTCTTCTTATTTCCATACAAGCTGAGCGACCCAGGCACCAATTGGTCTGAAGTAACCGAGGCCAACTTGAAAGGCAATGTTTATAATTCCCAGAAGCTCACTTTCGGCGATGGTGTGGGTGATGCTCCCGATGACTGGTACATTACCTATTCCAGTCCAGAATCGAACCTCATGGAAGTAGCCGCCTACATCGTAACTGCAGGTGGTTCCACCGTTGAAGAAGCCGAAGAGGATCCACACGCCATTTCTTACCACGATTACAAAGATGTAGATGGAATAGCACTTGCCCATTCATGGCAATTTTGGGAATGGCGAAAGGACTCTGGTCTTACGCGCCAATTGGGAAGTGCTGAGTTGAGCAATTTCAAATTTATAGAAGCTGACAAAAGCGATTTATTAGCGCCTAAATATTTTATAGAAACAGAGTAGTTCAAGTATTATCAGACACGACAAACGATGCTTCCTTGTATCGAATTGAAGCTCTCCATTAACCCTTCCGTTTAAACGACCAAGTCACAAAAAACTTAGCGACCTCCTCTCCGTTTGGGTTAGTACCTGTTGAAACCATAATGAGCTTATCGGAATCTCCGATGGCGAGTGAATCAATCAGTGCGACTAGCTCCAAACCTTGGTCGCAGGTGAAGGTTATTTTCTGATTGGCTTTCTTGTAATACTCGGCTCTGAAATCGACTACGAGCATGCTGAATTTTCCTTTACCAGCCTGACCAAGTAGGCAGAGGGCTCCAGTCGAAAGCTCTGCTGCACCAGCCATTGCCGCGAAATAGATCGAATTAAAAGGGTTTTGAGAACGCCAGAAATACGGGATGGAAATTTGACACTTTGATAGACTTAGAGTCTTTACTCGAAGTCTCCAAAAAATGGCAGATGGAAGTTTAAGAAGCATCCCAAACCAAAAGTAAAAAGGGTTGGTCATATTGCTGATGTACTTTTCTGCTTCTTTATTGAGAGGCGCAGTTTTCATCTCTGCTTCCATGTTATCCCGTTTTGATTTTAATTGCCAAATGTACATTCATTTGGTGCCATACTTCTAGTGTAAAGATGTCTTAGGGATTAAGCCGAATCTATGGTTCTCATGAGTGATTCTCTACAATGCCCCCGCCTTAATTTCCTCTACCACATCGGGGTCGAGTAGTGTCGACGTATCTCCCAAATTGTCTGTATCGCCCTCGGCGACCTTCCTTAAAATCCGCCGCATAATTTTACCACTTCGTGTTTTGGGTAATCCTGTGACGAATTGAATCTTATCTGGCTTGGCGATTCGCCCAATCTGCGCGACTACCGTTTCCACGATCTCTGCGCGAAGTTTATCTGGGTTATCGGGTTTTCCTTTGGTGATGACGTAGGCATAAATACCTTGCCCCTTTATTTCGTGGGGATATCCCACCACGGCACTTTCAGCTACCAGGTGATCATTGGCATTGATGGCATTCTCGATTTCCGCCGTTCCGAATCGGTGTCCCGAAACATTGATCACATCATCTACCCTACCGATGATCCGGTACATGCCGTTTTCATCTCTTTTGGCACCATCGCCAGTAAAGTAGTAACCTTTGTAATTAGAGAAGTAAGTATTCTTGCAGCGCTCGTGATCTCCATAAGTGGTGCGCAACATGCTTGGCCATGGGAATTTGACCGCGAGGTAACCTTCCTCTCCGCTGGCCTTAATTTCTTTTCCTTCTTGATCGAGTAAAACGGGTTGAATTCCCGGTAAGGGATAACCAGCGTATGTAGGTTTCATTGGGCTGTGTTTTCCCAATCCCGAAATCATGATTCCACCCGTTTCGGTTTGCCACCAAGTATCTACGATCGGGCATTTCTCTTTCCCAATGTGAATGTGGTACCAATCCCAAGCTTCCTGATTGATAGGCTCCCCCACTGTTCCCAATACCTTGAGGCTGTATAATCCATAGCTCAAAACATGGTCTTCGCCATGCGCCATTAACGCTCTAATAGCAGTTGGGGCCGTGTAGAATTGATTTACTCCGTGCTTATCGCAAACTTGCCAAAAACGACCAGGACTGGGATAAGTCGGAACACCTTCAAACATTACAGTAGTGGTGCCATTTAATAAGGGCCCATATACGATGTAAGAGTGACCAGTAATCCAACCGATATCTGCAGTACACCAGTACACATCGCTTTCGTCGGGTTGAAAAACATTAGCAAAACTATAGCCAGCATAAACCATGTAGCCACCGCAAGTATGGACCACTCCCTTGGGTTTCCCCGTACTACCCGATGTGTAAAGAATAAAGAGCATGTCTTCCGAGTCCATTGGCTCGACAGGGCAATTGGCATCTACCTTCTCTAGTTCATCGTGCAACCAGAAGTCTCTCCCTTCAACCATTTGCACCGACCATTTTGTGCGTTCCGCCACAAGCACCGACTCTACACATGGACACGTTTTAAGGGCTTCGTTTACCACTGCTTTGACTGGTATTTCTTTGGTTCCACGGAACAAACCATCCGAAGTGATCACCATCTTACATTCTGAGTCATTAATTCTATCGGCCAATGCATTGGCTGAAAAGCCCGCAAAAACCACCGAATGAACTGCTCCTATTCTGGCGCAAGCCAAAACGGCTATGGTCAATTCGGGAATCATCGGCATGTACAATGCGACTCGATCTCCTTTTTGGATTCCTTTAGCCTTGAGCACATTCGCAAAGCGACAGACCTTCTCATACAATTCGCGGTAGGTGTATCTGATAAAGCGCTCTTTGGGATCGTTGGGCTCCCATATCAGGGCCAATTTGTTGCCTCTTTTTTCTAAATGGCGATCCAAGCAGTTTTCGGTTATGTTGAGTTTGCCATTCAAAAACCACTTTACAGACGGGGTGTCAAATTCCCACTCGACGGTCTTGTCCCATTTGTTCATCCAAGTGTATTGCTCAGCAATTTCGTCCCAAAATTGTTCGGGCTGTTCCACACTCTTGGCGTAAGTGGCTTTATAGTCGTTAAAGCTCTTGACTTGGAAATCCATCATAATATTCTAATCTAACATGCAGGTGGTGGATGTGAAAAGCAGCAATTTAGAAAAGAATAAGAAAACAGTGAACTTATAGAGGATTAATATAATTGAGTAGGCTATGGCTTTTCAAAATCAGACCTTTAAACAGCGAGAAGATAATTGGAAAATCCCGCCTCTTATTAAGAGATTTGCAAACAGGCACTAGGATTGACCGCGTGAAAGGCATGTCCGATTATCGAATAAATTTCTTTTCGTTTTTTTACTCCCTCCTCTCCCTCTTGGGAATGGGTCAGGTGGAATTATCCAAAAATCTTTGACACGAGGAACTTTGCTGGAGAGAACTTCATGGATGAGTTGATCCACGAATTCGAAAGAAAACGCGAGATCAGAATTGCCC
The DNA here is from genome assembly GCA_047632755.1 of Cryomorphaceae bacterium. GTDB lineage: Bacteria > Bacteroidota > Bacteroidia > Flavobacteriales_D > Cryomorphaceae > JAKVAV01. The sequence continues at coordinate 38,779 of JBLIDT010000014.1, read as the reverse complement.
TATTCAGCTTGAGTTATAAAATCTAATCTTCTCGCATCATCGAACCAAGGAGTTTGGGAATGATACTCAAACATAGAAAAAGTGTCCATCTACGATGCTCACCTTGGCATTTTTGAAAATGAAATAGCTAGGATGGAATTCGATCAAGAATATTTCTTTTCGAAGGTTCACCCCACTGATCGTCAGCGAGTAAAACTTAACTGGCTGCATGTTCTGGATAGTCATGAAGATTACTTCACGATAGAGTAACAGATTTTAAATAAATAAAACCAGTACAAGTGGGTTCGTTCAGACGGCAAGGTCATGAAACGCGATTCCAAAGGAGCCCCATTGAGAATCTCCGGAATAATTCGCGATATAAAAGAGCAGAAGGAAAAAGAACAGCTCATCATGAGGCAAACGCAAAAGTTGATTGACTAAGCTTTCATGAATTCTCATCTTTTAAGAAGGTCCGACTCCTCTATTATGGGATTAGTTGATTTATTGGCAGAGGAATCCAATTCGGAAAATCTTAAACGATTAAAAAAGACGGCACAAAAGCTAGATGAACGCATCCACGAAATCAATAGCATGATGGCGGCGATAGACAATGAATTTGGAGTAATAAATGCTCACATACAGAATATTAGCCTCATCAGTAAAGCCAGTTTACAAAGTCTGATTCTAAAACACACGGTGGAGGAGATCTCTTTGCAGTTGGAGTTTGATCTCAACCAAGACCGAGATGAATACCTGGCTTCCAGCCCCGAACGGGATATTGCTGAAGTAGTTAATTTAGATGAAGAATCTTATGACGATATTTGAGTCTTATTTCGTGAAATTGGAACGCGCTATCCGCACATTCCAGTATATATTTTGGCTTACCGTTTTGATGTGCAAATGATCAATATGCCCAATAAAGAGACATGCGTGCAAGGCATCATTCTCAAATCAGAGGATCATCATGGACTCTTTGAATTTCTTCAACCCTCAATGCTTAAGTCGAAATGAATAAATTGACAATAATTGCACTCTCCACCATCATTGTTCTTTCTGCTTGCAATGAGAAATCAATAACCGGAGAAAGTAAATCGGAAAAAAATTCACAAGATTACCTCATCCATTCGACGCTCTACGCGCAAAGCGCGGCAGAGTATAAAGCACTTTGCTATCAGGCATACAGTCTGGCAAGATTGCGCATTGAGCTTGTCTTGGAGAGTGGAGTTGAGCGTCCTGCCGTGGTTCTCGATTTGGATGAAACCGTACTGGACAATAGTCCATATACGGCCTGGCAAATCGCATCGGGAAACCCTTACACGCCTGACACTTGGGCAACATGGGTCGAGGCGGCTGAAGCCGAGGCTATCCCAGGATCTGTCGAATTTCTGCAATGGGCCGACAGCAATAGTGTGGAGCTGTTTTATGTGAGTAATCGAGGGGTGGATGGTCTGAACGCCACGATTCAAAACTTGACTAATCTAAAAATTCCTCAAGCTGATTCCACCCACATTTTTCTAAAAACAGATACATCTGACAAATCAGAAAGACGGGAAAAAGTTAAAAAGCAAGGAGTTGAAATCGCGCTATACATTGGCGATAATCTAGGCGACTATTCTGAGGCATGGGATAAGCCTGCAAGTCCCGATGAGCGCTTGACTTTGGTGCATGAGCGGAACAGTGAATTTGGCGTTCATTTTATCGTGCTTCCCAACGCGCTTTACGGCACATGGGAAGGAGCTATTTACGATTACAATCGTGAGTTGAACGACGCGGAGCAAGATTCGTTAAGAAGAGTCTCTCTCAACCCTTGGCAGAAGTAGCAAGCTCTTTAAATCTCAAAACCATTCTTTATACAGCCGACTGAATATCATACCTATTAGAATTGCCAACCCGAAACTGAGCAATGTTCCAATAAGGATGTACTCTGTGAGTTTTCGGTCTTTGGCGCGCGAAAGATCCCCGAATCGAAAAACTGATTTTGCCGTGATTAAAAAACCAATGGCCGACCATTGATTTAAAATCACAAACGTAAATATGAAGAGCCGTTCGAGCATCCCGATGTATTTTCCCGCTGCGGGAAGCGATTGGTCATCCTTATCTTCTGCCACTATCCATCTGCTCATTAGCACTTGTATGAAAACTGACCCTGCAAAAGTGAGAACGAGGACACACAGCAAGAGGAAAAGATGTAGCTCAGAAGGTAGTTCTCCTGAAATGGAGGCGGGAAAGTAATAAGCAGCCAATCCTACAATGACCAGGAGATGGGCTAGTTGATCAAAGATGAACAGCCAGCGCGCATTCACTTTTTCATGTAGATTTAATTTAATCAGGTCAATTGCAAAGTGGCTTATCGGCACGACTAAAAATACCAGCCAATACTCGAAATCAAAACGAAATATCACGAGAAGCGCCACCAAATGAATGAGAATATGAAAATAGAGATACTTGGATTTGTGTCGCCGCTCTAGCTTATCCTCTACCCACTTTTTGGGCTGAAAAACAAAATCTCCCAAGATATGGGCCAAGAGCATTTTTATGAAAATGAGACTCATATCGTATCGATTTGTTTCACATAATAATTATTCACCTTCATCATTTCACTATACCCTCCGCGCGACATAGCTTCGCTTACGCTGCTTTGAGATTTTTTTAGAAGCTTCGCCAATTCCTTTTGTGACTTGTCGGGGTTTTCGATGGATGCATTCAATATCGTGGCGACTGCCGAGCTCCAACTATCCGCTACAAGAAGGGCAAGTTGTAGCATTAGATTGATCGATTCATCAATGTCTTTATCTCCTGTTCTGATGGCCAGAGTTTGCTTCTTCAATTCCTCAAAGCTTTCTCCTGAGCGAACATAAGCCGAGCCATTCGATTCTGATATGCGCTCTTCTTTATGGGTATAGTCACCAATGCCAATGGCCATTCTTACATCTCTGTTAGCCATTTGCTTTATGCATGCCTTTACATGAAAGGCCGTGAGTAGTGCATTTTTGGGTTCAACTTCCAATTGGAAACTATCTCCCCTGAAAATCTCCCATTTCTCAGGACTTTCCCCATAGCGATTAAGAACCTTTTTAAGGAGCGATAGCCATTGAGTAGAGTTGTCCTCTGTGGAGTTGATAATGTCTCCCGTGATTATTGCAATCATGAGACGAATATATCGGCTTATCAGCAGATAATCTAATTTATCGGCTCTAAAGCCGATAATGACTAATATCGGTTCTCAAGCCGATAAATCAGGTTATCGGTTCTCAGGGCGATTTTATTTTGTTTTGCAATTCGCATCGTGAAATACAGCAAAAACAGCACAGTGATGCCCACTACACATCATTTTTAGCGATGATCCAGATGGCATGAACAATACCAGGCACAAACCCGAGAAGGGTCAAGAGAATATTAATCCAGAAGTGTTTGCCAATACCTACAGTGAAGAAAACACCTAGAGGTGGCAAAATAACGGCAAGGATAATTCTTAAAATACTCATGAGTGTTTATTTGATCTGGTTGATATAGAGTTTATTCAGATTCGGAATTCCCGCCCTTTAACGTAAGAAAGTAGAGCCCTAAAATGAAGCAAACTGATGAGAGCACAAAATAAGAAGAAGGCGATTGCCAAATACTCAAATCATCCGTTGTGTAAGTGGCAGGTACATCTCGAAGTATCATAGCTCGGATGAGAAAAGCCACGCAAAGGGCCCATGGAATAATGTAAAACTTCGCTCTATTTGATTTCTCGGACATATGAACAAATATAGGAATGTATAGAAGCAGTTAATTAAAGCATCAAAAATGTCGTGCTAAATTTTAAACGAGACTCGTTCATAACTGAATATTATATAATACATATGTATTTAACACAAAACATATCTTTACCCTTATATAGAACATAGTTATGGATCTTCATCTACTAGCCGATAATCTTACCAATCCGGCATTGCTGTTTTTCTTTTTGGGAATTTTAGCGGTACAGCTCAAGAGCGACTTGGCCATTCCTCCCAATTCATCAAAGTTTATCTCGATGTACCTCATCCTATCCATCGGGTTTAAGGGCGGACAAGAACTTTCGCACAGCACATTTGACGCAGAGATAGCCTACTCACTTCTTTTCGGAATTCTCTTGGCGCTGGCAGTCCCTATCTATGCATACTTCATTCTACGCAGGAAGTTCGACGTGTGGAATTCAGGTGCCATTGCTGCAGCCTATGGATCGGTGAGTGCCGTGACTTTTGTGACAGCGATTTCGTTTTTAGAGCTGGAGAAAATCGAATTTGACGGACACATGGTAGCTGTCATGGCATTGATGGAAGCACCGTCCATCATCATCGGGGTCTTGCTCATGAGCCTGTTCAATAAAGACACCACAAATAAGCTACCAATAGGGAACGTGCTGAAACATTCGGTGACCAATGGAAGTGTATTGCTTATCATCGGGAGCTTGGTCATCGGCTACTTGGCGAGCGATGAACAAGCCGAAGGAATCAAACCCTTTACAACGGATATTTTCAAGGGATTCCTAGCCGTTTTTCTGCTCGATATGGGTATTACCAGCGGAAAAGAGCTCTCGGCATTTGTTAAGAAAGGATGGTTTTCCGTACTCTTTGCGGTTATCATTCCCGTAGTAAACGGCAGCCTAGTTGCCGTAATCAGCGGTAGCTTTATCGACAGCGTTGGAAATAGATTGCTCTTCGCCATCTTGGCGGCCAGTGCGTCTTATATCGCTGTTCCCGCCGCGATGAGGTTGGCGGCGCCTAAGGCGAACCCTAGTTTGTACCTTCCGATGGCTTTGGCGGTGACCTTCCCGTTTAATATCACTTTGGGGATGCCGCTGTACTTGTACATTGCGCAGAGCACATAAGATTTGTGTTTAGTCTTTTGGAGAAATAGGAGGTTCCTCATTGGGCATATTGTGATGCACCACATTTCTATAAGGATAAGGTATCTCAACTCCTTCTTCGTCGAATCGTTCCTTGATGCTCTCGTATAAGTCGCAACCCAATTGAAAGGCTGCTCCGTTGTCGGCTGTCCAAACCCAAGCGCGGAGGTTGATGGAGAAATCTCCCCAACTCAAAACCCGCACTCGCACAGCATCTATTCCTTTCTCTTTTTCTTCGGGAGTTCTGTTGTCTATGAAGTTAGGATGCTTCATTGCTTCCTCTTGAATGATCTTTCGGGCTTGTTTTATGTCAGCTCCATAGCCAATTCCCATGTCTAACCATTTGCAAATCAGAGCATCTTCGTAGTCGGCATTGATTAGAATTTCATCACCAATGATGGAATTTGGAACAATGACTCTTCGGTTTTCGAAGTTTCTAATCACCGTATGGCGCAGTGAAATATCTTCAACTACACCAGAAATCGTATCCCTTATGGTAATCCTGTCATTGACGCGGAAGGGTTTAAACATGATAATGAATATGCCACTGATCATATTGCTAAGCGCTTGCTGAGAAGCGAAACCAATCGCCACGGCCAATATTCCTGCTCCTGCCAAGAGTGAACTGGCTAAGGTTCGCAAAGCAGGTATGGTGTAAATTGCTGCACTCACCCCAACCACGTATATCAGCGCTACAATCGCGTGACGCAAGAATTTGTAGTTGGTAGGATCGGTATGCATGTCTTCTGTCCTACTACGGATAAAGCGATTGAAAACCTTTACGAATAACATATTCACCACAACTGTGAGAACAATAATGCCAATGGCGACGACCATTTTCGCATAGCTATTGGCAAACCAAACTACTTTGAGGTGTTCGATAAAATCTGTGAGGTAATCCATAAGACGAAAGTCTATATTTTTTTGAAAGTGAGGAGAAAAGTAAAACTGTTTCTTTTCCAAAAAGAATATTGGGATAAAAAAAAGCCGGTTCTGGAAGAACCGACTTTGATTAATGTGCCCGGAACTGGACTCGAACCAGCAAGAGCGTTAGCTCACACGCCCCTCAAGCGTGCGCGTCTACCAATTTCGCCACCCGGGCATTTTGGGTGCGCAAAAGTAGGAAATAATACCAATGCGCAAACTATTTCGAATAGATCGACACTCTCAACATTCTATACCACTTTTGGGTTATTTACGATTAAATGGGAAAAATTGAAGACTAAAAACTTCGGCAGTTTCCAGAATCAAAATATATTTGTATAAAATTAACCGAAATGCTACACGCACCAAAGGAAAAAGGAACTACCGCACTTTTTAAAAATCCAATTCTTGAGAAGTTAGCTAGAACCCACATTTCCGTGCCACTAACAATTTATTTTGTAGGCTCAGCGATAATGCTCTACATCAATTTTTCCAATGGCTACACTGGAACCCTAGAAGGAATAAGTCTCTTTGTATTTGGAGCAATTTCCTGGACGTGGGTTGAATATATCATGCACAAACATGTTTTCCACATGCTTCCTAACCTTAAGGTTAAGAAGCGTCTTCAATATCTCTTTCACGGAGTGCACCACGAATTTCCTCGAGACAAAACAAGATTGGCGATGCCACCTGCTGCAGCGGTAATGATTTTAACCGCACTCTTTTTGATTTTCCGTGTTACTATTGGCACCTACGTTTTCACTTTTCTTCCAGGATTTATTATAGGATACTCACTTTACCTTCTCATGCACTTTTCTATACACGCCTTCAAGCCGCCTAAAAATATGATAGGTACGCTTTGGATAAACCACAGCATCCATCACTACAAGGATGATACGATCGCTTTTGGGGTATCTACTACATTGTGGGACATGATTTACGGAACAATGCCTAAGAAGACATATAAAAAGCGCAAGAAGACGGTAAAGAAGCAGACTGCACAGGCAGCATAGAGTCAATTGCGACAACATAATTAACAGCCGACTCTCAAAAAGGGTCGGCTTTTTTTATGGCCTCATCATCTTGTCCAGCTTAAAGTATCCCTGAAAGATCTTCTCCCCTTCTTTCTCCATATTCTTCCAATACTTGTCAATCTTATACATACCCGGCGGGCAATTCTCCATCACTACACTCGGTGAATTACTTGAAGAGATCCAAGCTCTTCCAGGCCAATAAGGGAAGTTTCGAAAGACATAACTGCCGTTGTTCTCGATTTTGATCACGGGTGATACGGCACTTCCCTTCTGAACAAAGAAACCATCGACCTCAATCAAGCTCCCGAAATTCCGAAAGCAAAGTCCGCCCTCTTCAGGAACGTGTTCCAAATGGAAATTTTCAATCGAAAAGTACTTCGCCGTGGTCGCTCCAAGAGCGTCAAAGTATACCGCTCGCTTATTGGGCCATCCCTCCGAGATACAATTGACTAGCCTGACGCCTGAACTTTGCAATACTTTAAAGGAAGTTCCTGTACAGCCCTTGCGGTTGTATACTCTGCAAGAACGCACCTCGGTGTTATTGCACTGCGAATTGTTCAAGCCTGCCCTATCCCACTCTATCTTTTTGGTATCGATATTACGTCCAGTGCGCAGCACAATCCCATCGTGGAAATTATTCGTGACCAGAATATTCTCAACAGTGCACATCAAACAAAATATTAAATCGATAGCGGCATTTTTCTGCCCTACAAACTCGATGTTTTGGATAACTGTATTGAACGAAGATCCAAGCAAAACTCCCTTCTCTCCTCCTGAAATGGTCGAAAAGTCTTTGATCAGGTAGCGCGTATGATTGTAAAGCATGGCCTGATCTTTTGAATTGGGCATGGAGTAAAAACCCATTTTAGCTAGTTTGAGATCGGATCCGTTTCCATCGATGATCACCAATCCACCCGTGCGCGGGAGGTGCAAGGTATCTGCGGCAAAGTGTTCTCCAGGCTCAAAGCTGATCTTTCTCACATCAGAAGGAAGATTCTTGAAAATCTCGGAGACATTGTCGCCTAGCGCGATAACAACTTCATTGTCCGAACTCGAAACCGTCTTTTCTATAGTAAGCGTTTGTGGAGATTCCACATCTTTGTGAACGTTAGTTGGAGCGCAGGCCAAAAGGCAAATTATAGCGCTCGAAAAAACAAGAAATACCAATCGATTCATGAGAGATTTTTTCAAAGGATTAAAGGTAGTGGAATTGGCTAGCGTTTTGGCGGGGCCAGCTGCTGGAACCTTCTTTGCCGAGCTAGGCGCCGAGGTAGTCAAGGTAGAAAACAAAAAGGCTGGCGGCGACGTGACTCGCGGGTGGCGTTTATCTGATGAAACCGAAAACGGAACTTCGGCCTACTATGCCTCAGTAAACTACGGGAAGAAAGTTCTATTCGCCGACCTAACCAATAACAAGGACTTAAACGAAGTATTGGAATTGGCCAAAAAAGCAGACATCATCATTTCCAACTATCTACCAAGAGTCGCCAAGAAATTTAAGCTCGACTATGAATCCATCGAAAGCGAAAATTCCGAGGTAATATTCCTCGACCTGAAAGGATACGAGAATAAAGAAAGGCCAGCATACGACGTGGTTCTTCAAGCCGAGACTGGTTGGATTTCTATGACTGGGACAGATGCCAATAATCCGGCAAAACTTCCTGTGGCATTAATCGATGTTCTGGCAGGTCATCAGCTAAAAGAAGCCGCGCTTCTGGCCCTGCTGCATCGAGAGAAAACAGGAGAAGGCTCATACACAATCTGCTCTCTGGAAGCATCGTCTCTAGCTGCTTTAGCCAATCAAGCGTCCAATTATTTAATGGCTGGAAAAGTAGCAAAGCCCATTGGCACAGCCCATCCCAATATCGCGCCTTACGGAGATTGGTTCGAAACAAAAGATGGTGTCCGATTTGTCCTTGCTGTCGGAAGCGAAAAACACTTCGTTCAACTCACAGAAGTCTTAAATCTCGAGAAGATGGCGTCGGATTCAAGGTTTGCAAGCAATATACTCAGAGTAAAAAATCGCAAAGCCTTAAACGAACGTTTAAAGCAATCTATCGGGGCATTAAATTTCGCGGAATTATCACAACAAATGAATGATGCGGGAATTCCCTTTGGGGAAATAAAAACACTCGACTCAGTGTTGTGTGGAGAAACGGCGCAGCAAATGAGATTGGAAGAGAATCAAGAAGGAGCAGGCACCACGAGACTTTCTGGAATTGCCTTTAAGACTTCTTTTTAAGATTGTCCTTAATCTGTCGATTGATTAAAGAGTAGACTTTGTCAATTGATGCGTCTTCAACTTGCATCGCAAACTTGATGTACCGTCCTCGGTGCTTAAAAGTGAATTTCTCGCCGCCTAGGTTCCACCAACCATTTTCGTAGGTATAGACAAATGATGTTTTTGAAAGCTTGACGGGTTTGAAATCCTCAATGTTTTCGAGAAAATATGACTTCGTCTTTCCGTAGGTGAAAAAGCTCTTTTTCAGAAGGAGTTCGTCTTCATTTACCTCGATCAGCTCATTACCTCCCATCCGGTAGAGCATCGTGCGACCAGCTCGCCAAAGGAAATAAGCCCAAAAAGTCAAAAACGCAAAGAAGGCTACCTGCATTTCTTCGTCGGTAGACTTCTTCCATTCTATGAAGACAATACCGCCACAAAAAATCCAAGCGGCAACCCACGACATGAGGAGCCCCTCTTTCCAGCGTTCGATTTTGCCCAATACGATTACTCTAAGATTCTCACCCGACTTCGTGTAGCTCACTTTCGGGTCCAGAATTTTAACAGAAGGATTTGCCATGTTTATGCGACGATTTCTTTTTGCTTTTCTAGTACGCGATTGTAAAGGTCGGTGTAAAGGGGTAGTATTTTGTCAATACTGAAGTCGTTTGCCCTAGCTTTTGCATTCTTCTTGAATTCGTCTAGAACAGCATCTTCTTTCAGAATTTTGATGGCATTCTTTGCCATACCATCCACATCGCCTACAGAGCTTAGGTAACCACTAAACCCATCAATATTTAGTTCGGGAAGTCCACCCGTATCGGTAGATATGACAGGAACACCACAGGCCATTGCCTCAAGCGCTGCCAAACCAAAACTCTCCTTTTCCGAAGGGAGAATGAAGAGGTCAGAGAGGCCAAGCACCTCTTCAGGCTTCTTTAGTTTTCCAATGATGTGGGTGTGCTCGCAGGTCCCCAGCTCGCGGCAAAGCTGCTCAACCCGGTGTCGGTCGGGACCATCACCTACTAATAGCAATTTGGCCGGCACCTTTTCGAGTATTTTCTTGAAAATGCGCACTACATCTTCGACCCGCTTTACTGGTCGAAAATTTGAAATATGAGTAACGATGCGCTCTCCATTAGGAGCGTAATCATCTCTAAAATCTTTTTCGGGACGCGGAAGATAGTGCTCAGGGCAAATAAAGTTGGGTATGACTTCCACCTTATTCTTGATATCAAAATGCTCGTAGGTATCGTTTTTCAAACTCTCCGATACGGCAGTCACTCCATTGCTCTTGTTAATCGCAAATGTAATGGCTGGTGCGAAGCTATTGTCTCGTCCCACGAGTGTGATATCCGTTCCATGCAAAGTGGTGATGAACGGAATATGAATGCCTTCGTCGGCCAATATTTGTTGAGCCATATAGGCTGCCGAAGCGTGAGGTATCGCATAGTGTACATGCAGCAAGTCGAGTTTTTCAAACTTTACCACATCCACCAGTTTACTGGCCAAAACCGTTTCATAAGGCGGGTAGTCAAACAGTGGATATTCCGAAACAATCACCTCGTGGTAAAAGAGGTTTTGAGTAAATGAACCCAGTCGAACGGGCTGATTGTAAGAGACAAAATGAACCTCATGTCCTCTTAGCGCAAGCGCTTTCCCTAATTCCGTCGCCACTACACCGCTACCTCCAAATGTGGGGTAGAGTACTATTCCTATTTTCATATCAGAGTGTCAGATCGACAAAGATAGAGGTTTCCATTCGACCATAAAGATGGATTAAAGACTACCGATGCATCACACAGCGGGCAGTGCCCAGAAATTCACCATCTCCATATACGGTTACGAGATAGACTCCTGTTTCCAAATCGATTCCGTCAGCCTCGAGGCGATTGCCGGCGCCGTTAGCGAAATGAGTGATTTCTTTAGCAGTAATGCTTCGAACTTCCAGCTTTAAATCTTGGTAGTCCTTTTCTGTCTCTACCATAATTCGTTTAGACGCTGGATTTGGAAAGAGCTTGAATTGGATTTGATTTTGGTTAGTCGTGCTTGAACCCACGTCGATATTAAACAAGTAAATGTCATCGATCATCCAACCTTCCCTATTGTTTTCTAGGGTGTCAGAAATAAAATTAAACCTTAATCGAATGGTGTCTGTACTTCCACCCCTATTGGGTTGTATAGGCCAAACAGTCCAGCCTAGCATTGTAGAAACCCAACCGTCGCTTCTTCCAGAGAAACCTCTTTCTCCATTAAAAAGCGTATCGGTCTCTGTGTAAATGTTGAGCTCATCCGTACCATCACCTGGATAACCGTCATAAAACTGACCTTCGGGAAAATCAATAACGTTTTGAAAAGTCTCTCCGTTATCAAACGATATGGTCAAGAAGCCACCATCCTTGAGTGTATCAGTATCGAACTTATGAGAAAAACCTATAAACAACTGTAATTCAAACTCAAATTCTTCATCTTCCAGAGGAATAAAGTCAAAAAATGAATTGTTTGAAATGGGATAGTCATTTATCGAATCGGTAATGATCGCAAAAGGAGCAGAAAAGGCTGAATCCAAGTAGTCTTTTGATGGTGTAGCAATCTCCCAAAGATTTTCCTCTGTCTCACCAATATGTATCTGCTCAGATGAATGCGAAAAAAAGATAGTATCGCGGGGGTTCAGAATATCACCTCCTGGCCAGTTCTGAGAAAATGTAGAAACGCAAATAAGTGTGAAAACAGTGAATATTATCAGTTTCATAAGGATCTGGTTTTAGTTAGTTTATTCTTTAAACATGTCGTTTTCTCTTCAAATGGCAATACCAAGAAATTGCCATCCCTGCATTCCTGAATGGCCTTTAACGAATATTAATATCCTGAACGATACGATTTCATGGATAACAGTTAGCTTCGCGCGTCAAATCCATTTACGAAAATTAAAGTAAAACCATGAAGAATCTGCACAAATTGCTTTGGCTTCTGCCCGTTCTCTTCCTAGTTTCTTGTATGCAAGAAGGAGGAAATGACGCCGAAAACAGCAAGTACACTTATGAAACTGTAGAAGGCGACCCGCTCGGTGCTATGATCTACACGTTGGACAATGGCCTCAAGGTTTACATGTCCGTAAACAAAGATGAGCCACGCGTAGTAACCCAAATTGCCGTGCGCACAGGAAGCAAGCAAGACCCTGCCGACGCGACGGGACTCGCTCACTACTTAGAGCACATGCTTTTCAAAGGTACTTCTGAGTACGGAACCAAGGATTGGGAAAGTGAAAAAGAACTTCTCGCTCAGATTTCTGACCTTTACGAAGCGCACAGAAACACCACTGATGCTGCAGAAAGAACAGCCATCTACGGCCAGATCGACAGTATTTCAGGTGAAGCAGCAAAATTGGCCATCGCCAATGAATACGACAAAATGATCGGTTCACTGGGAGCTCAAGGAACCAACGCTTACACTTGGTACGAGCAAACAGTTTATATCAACGATGTACCTGCCAATGAATTGGAAAAATGGGCTCAACTCGAGTCTGAGCGTTTCAGAGAATTGGTTCTTCGTCTCTTCCACACTGAGCTGGAAGCGGTGTATGAGGAGTACAACAGAACACAAGACAGCGACTACCGTCAGGCATACTATATGATGATGGGCGAGATGTTCAAAGAGCACCAGTACGGAACTCAAACGACTATCGGAACAAGCGACCACTTGAAGAATCCTTCCATGGAGAAGATTCACGCCTACTTCAAAGAACGCTACTTGCCAAACAACATGGCTATCGTTCTTTCAGGTGACATCAATCCTGACGAAACGGTTGAGCTAATCGAAAAATACTTCGGAGACTACGAAAAAGGGGTTGTTCCTGAATTTACCGTCGCTCAAGAAGCTCCTATCGCTGAACCGATCGTGAAAGACATCACAGGTGTTCAAGCGGAGTTTGTAAACATTGGTTACCGACTGCCAGGCGCTGGAACTCCCGAAGCGATGAAGCTTTTGGTAATGGACGGAATTCTTTCCAACGGCCAAGCTGGTTTGATCGACCTCAATTTGGTACAAAAGCAAAAAGTACTTCGTGCATACAGCTCGCCTACCGTCTTGAAAGACTACAGTATGCTGATGCTTAACGGAAATCCACGTGAGGGTCAGGACTTGAATGAGGTAGCAGACTTGCTCCGAGGTCAAGTAGAAATGATCAAAAACGGAGATTTTGATGATTGGATGGTGGAAGCCGTTGTAAATGACATGAAACTCAGCGAGCTCAAGCAGTCTGAGAGCAACTGGAGCCGCGCTGGTAAGATGGTTGACGCATTTGTCTACGACGAAAAGTGGAATGATGTAGTGGGTCAATACGACAATATGGCCAAGCTTACCAAAGAAGATATCATGGCTTTCGCCAATGAATGGTTTGGCGAGAACTACGTGCAAGTGAACAAGCGCGCGGGTGAAAACAATGCCACGAAAGTGGATAAGCCTAAAATCACTCCTGTTGATATCGACCGCGAGACGCAGTCTGACTTCTACCTGACATGGGATAGTGTTGAGTCTGGAAGAATCGATCCTGTATTCGTAAACTACGACGAGGCGATCACAAAGGATGCTTTCAACAATGGTGTTGAGTTTTACAACATCAAAAACGAGAACAACGACCTTTTCAGTCTTTACTACATCTTGGATATGGGAACGGATAACGACCAACTTCTTCCGTTGGCAGTTGAGTACCTTCCTTACCTTGGAACTTCAGACATGACGGCTGAGGAGCTTCGCAAAGAGCTTTTCAAACTCGGTTTGAGCTTTGACGTGTTTAGTTCACGTGATCGATCTTACGTTGTACTTAGCGGACTCAATGAGTCTCTAGAAGAAGGCGTTCAGCTTTTCGAAAAAGTATTGGCGAATGTTGAGCCAGACGAGCAAGCCATGAACGACATGATTGAAGGAATGCTCAAAGAGCGTCAGGATGCAATGAAAAACAAAGGACAGATTCTCTTTAACGCAATGAGCTCTTACGCTCAGTATGGTTCTGACAATCCGCTTAAGAACATCATGTCTGAAGAGGAGTTGAGAAACATCAAGCCAGAAGAGTTGGTGAACCGTTTGAAAGAGATCACTTCTTACAAGCACAAAATGTTCTACTACGGTCCACAAGACTACAAAGAGGCAATGGCTACTATTGGCGAGTACCACGTTGTTCCCACTGAAATGAAGGAAATTCCTGCTCCTAAGGTTTATGCTGAGATTCCAATTGACGACAACAAAGTTTACTTCGTAGACTACGATATGGTTCAGAGCGAACTCTTGATGACGGCTAAAGGCCCTAAGTTCGACGTTGAATTGGCTCCAGAGGTAAATCTCTTTAACCAGTACTTTGGTAGCGGATTGTCATCGATCGTCTTCCAAGAAATTCGCGAATCGAAAGCTTTGGCCTACTCGGCTTACAGCTACTTCACGATGCCTTCTGAAAAAGACGAAAGCCACTATGTGCGCGCTTACATCGGTGCTCAAGTGGATAAGCTTCCCGAGGCAACCAACGCCATGATGACTTTGATGAACGATATGCCTCGCGCCGATCTTCAATTCGAGTCTGCCCGCGATGCAGCCATGAAGCAAATCGAAACGAACCGTACATCTCGCGAGTCGATTTTCTGGAGCTACATGACCGCTCAGAAGAGAGGACTTGACTACGACATGAGCGAGAAAGTGTATGACAAACTTCAAACAATGAGCTTTGAAGACTTGCAAGCTTTCTTTGACACCAACATCAAAGGCAAGCCCTACACGTTCAGCGTGATTGGTAACAAAGAATTGGTAAACCAAGAAGTTTTAGAAGAACTCGGAACACTTGAGGAACTCACTTTAGAAGAACTCTTCGGTTACCCCGAAAAAGACAAATCAGAAGTTTTGGTGAAGAACTAAAGCCAACCGATTAGAAGAAGGAACCCCTTTCACATTTGTGGAAGGGGTTTTTTGTATTAAAGACGAATTTTTCACTGTGGCTTCTTAAACAAAGGCAGTACTTTCGCACCTCCAATGACTATCACAGAACACTACCGCCTCAATTTGCGCATCGCCTTGCCCGTGATGATCGGCCAACTCGGCCAGATCATGGTCTCCGTGGCGGACAGCATTATGGTGGGTCAGTTGGGAACGTTGCCTTTGGCTGCGGTCGCATTGGGCAATAGCATTTACATCATATTCATGGTTTTTGGGATTGGGATGACCTTTGGCATTACGCCACTCGTAGCGCAATCAGCGGGTAAGAAAAGAACCAATCTTCAGGGTACGCTCCTGCGCCACTCCATGCGGGTAAACTTCTTGGTGGGACTTATTCTCTTCGGGGGATTGCTTTCTGTCCTGCCGCTTTTACAATTCTTGAAACAAGACGAAGGCGTGCTCCCACTTGCCCTGCCTTACCTCATGATTATCGGGTCGACCATCGTTCCGCTGATGCTCTTCCAAACCTTCAAGCAATTTGCCGAAGGGCTCTCTGACACGAAGGAAGCAATGAAGGTGATCATCGTTTCGAACCTCATCAACGTCGTACTTAATTACCTCCTCATTTACGGGAAGTTCGGTTTCCCTGAAATGGGATTAAACGGAGCTGGATGGGCCACGCTGATCGCGAGAGTTCTGATGGTCTTCTGGATGGGTTGGTATGTTTTGAAAAGCAAAAAATTTAGAGCCAACGGAATCCGACTAGCTGGCTTCACCTTTCGAAAAAAGATAGCCCGAAAGCTAATCCAGCTTGGCGTACCCATGGGCTTGCAATACATCTTCGAAGTCAGTGCTTTTGCCCTTGCGGCAATCTTCGCGGGAATGATCAGCGCTACTGCTTTGGCGGCTCACCAAGTCGCCATCAACATTGCTAGTATAAGCTATATGGCAGTAACGGGTCTCGGAGCTGCTGCTACGGTGCGCATTGGCAACCAGGCGGGAATGGGCGATTCGCTAAACCTCAGAAGAGCAGGAACGACTATTTTCAAAATGGGAGCATACTTCATGCTTGTTGCAGGAATCCTCATTTTCATCTTTCGCAATGAGCTGGCTGGATTCTATTCTGACGATCCTGCGGTGCTCGCCCTCGCTTCGAAAATGCTGATCGTGGCTGTAGTATTTCAGCTCTCTGACGGCATTCAATCCGTGGCACTCGGCGCACTGCGCGGCCTTACAGATGTGAAGGTGCCCACTTGGATTACTTTCGGTGTCTATTGGTTGCTCGTGCTGCCTGCGGCCTACTTACTTTCCCTTCATACCTCTTTGGGCGCTATGGGTATTTGGTACGCCTTAGCAGGCGGATTGACCCTTTCGGCCATCCTACTTTCCGTTCGTTTTCGAACGTTGCTCAATCGCCTGGCAGCGAAATTGGAAAAAACACGTCCTTAGTGTAACGATTCTGATTTCCTGGCACTCTTACTTTGGTTAACGTCTATTCGTTTAATAGATTGGCTGAGCTAGAGAGTTCATTAGCAAGGCACACGTAGTTTGAAAATTAAGGAGTTGACTTTAGTCAATGACTGTTTTTAAAACAAGTGAAACGAAGATAATGGACTATATAGACAGATAATAGGTGCCATCAGAAGCAACCCTCTAGATCCTGAATGAAACGCAGCTCATAAAGGCTTGCCTCAAAGGCAAAAAGAAAGCCCAGCGGGCGATCTACGATACCCACAAGGGTGTAATGTTCGCCTTGTGCCTGCGTTATTCCTCTTCTCGTGAAGAGGCCGAGGATATTCTCCAAGAAGGGTTTCTGAAAGTGTACCGCGATTTGAACCAGTATAAACCCGATGCGCCTCTAGGTGCTTGGATTCGAAAAGTTATGGTCAATACTGCACTAGAACATATTCGCAAGAAATCCCGTCGTCCGCAGAGTCATGGACAGGAATTAATGTCATGGGATTCGGTGACTCATACCAACCCATCGACCGAAATGAATGCAAAAGACTTAACCGCCGTGATTCAGAGTCTACCCGAAGACTTTCGATTGGTGTTCAACTTGGTGGCATTGGAAGGATACTCTCATCGAGAAGTGGCTGAGAAGCTACAGATCAGTGAGAGCAACAGCAAGGTGAGGCTCACCAGGGCTAGAGCCATGCTGAAAGAAAAAATAGCCTTGATCTTTGAAATTGATAGGTGATGGAAGAGAATAATTTAGACAAATACTTTCAAGAACAGCTCGCGGGTCATACCGAGGAGCCGCCACCCGCAGTATGGGAAGGCATCGCCTCGCAAACGCCCGCAGGTGGATTCGTTTGGAATAAGCGTTATCTCCTATTGCTATTGCTGTTTATTTCGATTGGTGGAGCGGCCTTTTTAGGTTACCGACTCTATGAGATGGATTCTCGCGTGGCAGAGCTCGAGGAGAAAATCAAAACGGAGAGCAGAGAATCAGTTTCCGAAACTGCGAAGGGATCTACCGAAATCGCTGACCAAAACTCTCTGGGCATTTCGGAAACGAACGAAGGAGATGCTGTGATCAGCTCGGCGGACAAAAATCAAGAAAGCGATCCAATTCTAAGTGAATCTCTGCAAGGGGAAGATTTCGTTGAGACTTCGAATTCTGCAAGATTAGATAATCTAGCTTCAACAAGTGAGTCACCAAGCACTGCGATTAAATCGGATTCTAAAAAGGGAAAAGACGCGAAGGTTGGTTTGGCTTTAACGCCAAATCTAAAATCGGCATTTGGAAAGACTGAAACTAGCCCGAAAGACAACTCTTCATCGCCAAGTGAGAAGCCTGAAGCTCGATCAAATTACCAAGGCAATTTCACTGCGGATCCACTGGTTCCATTGGACAACTCATCATTGGCCTTTAACCCGATATTGCTCTCGAGCATCACCCCATACTCAATGGTGAATCCCGAGTTCATGGGTACAAAAAGAGACGTGGATTACTTCAATGAACCAAGGAAAGACTGGTTCCTCTTCGTCTACGGAATGGCCAACTACACCCACCGTCGCATCGTGGTTCAAGCCGAAGGAAGCGAAGCCATACCGAATCAACTCGATCAGGCCGAAAATGGGCTTATCACTCCTGGAGCAGGTTTGCAGCTGAGCCGAGAACTGAGCCCCTCATTACGCTTGAATATTGGCGTTGAATACAATCAATGGATTCATGAAGGCTCCTACGGAATAGAGGTGCAATTTGAAGATGTTAGCATTGAAACAAATACGCTTACAGAGCTTGCCGAATTCAATTTCGGCGGGAACATTGAAAGTTCGTTTGGATCAAACTCTTACAATTCAAGTACTGCCGAAAATCCACTTGGAGAAGACTTCGCCACGGCGAGTCCAAATCTTGAACCTCTGGCTATCCAGCTTGAGACAAGAAGAAGGATTTCCTACCTCGCTATTCCAATTACTTTAGAATACGTGTTCAATGCCTACCCATTTCGGTTCACAGCAGGTGGTGGAATCTCCGTGAATCACATTATCAGATCGGACTTTAGTTTCGAAGTTGAACCCGACGCACCAGGATTTGAAGTGGGCGAAGTGGAAGCCGTGGAAGGAACGTACTTGGCCTTTCAAGCAGGTTTTGGAGTAGAATATGGAATTTCAGAACGCATGTCGCTGCGACTCAACCCGAGTTACCGAGGCTGGATGACGCCGATTTTTGAAAACGAGGAAATCAGAACGCTGCCATTTGGAGTAGCAATAATCGGTGGTGTTGTATATCGACTCGGGAAATAGTAAACTCTATCCTTTCGGCATTTAACTAAGGGGTTAATCAGGATTTCTCGTCCGAGAATTCCAACACAGTCTATGTCGCCATGACCAGGTAAGACTATTTCTTAATTATCGTTTTGGATACTTTTTCGTTTTGCCAATAAAAGGCAATATGATAAACACCGGCAGGCCAGTCGCCCAAAATCAAAGTATAATCTGAAGGGATTCTCGAAAGACTCTCAAGGAGCATTCCCGACTCAGTATACACTTCAATTCTATCGGGTTCTGGTACTTTATCAGAAAAAACGATCTTCAATCGATCCTCTGCAGGATTTGGACTCAGCCTGATCTCATTTGAATACTGACTATTGGGAACATGGTTGACGGTCACTTCCTGAACTGAATTATTTGCCGATAGTATCCACAAAGAAGGGTCAAACTGTACTTGCTCTACAACAAATGGTAAGTCTATCTCAAACGATTGTCCACTGAAATTGTGGTCAAGTCTTATGATACTGTCTTGGCCTTGTCCAGTCACGTAAATGGGCAAAGGCATCTCAAAGAAATCAACCGAACTGTGAGATGTAGATTGTTCGATTTGTAGATTCAACGAGTTATTCGAAAAATACCATTCAACGTCATAGCTCGGATAGCCTTGACCATAAAACCAACCTTCGAAATACTCAGTCAAATCCTGACCACTTTGCGATTCTAGATGAGCTTTTAAGTCAATAGTACGCGCATAGGAAAAAGCGAGATCAGGATCATCGAGATAGTTCCTAGTGGCTTGAAAAAAATCTTCATCACCCAATTTCCATCGAAGCATATGGAGCATATATGCTCCTTTGCTATAACTGAGACGGCTGCTAAAAATTCTACCAACACTGGTAGTATCATCTACCCACACCGAGCCGTAAGGCACACTAACGATGCTATTGATTTGGCTCAATTTCCAATCGTACCACTCAGATGAGGTCCCTAAAAATTCGGATGTCAATCCAGTTAGATAGGTCGCAAATCCCTCATTGAGCCAAATATCCTCCCAAGAACCACAGGTCACTTTATCTCCAAACCACTGGTGAGCTAATTCGTGAGCTTGAAGGCCATAAGAAAAGCTTCCCATAAAACTCATCGTCTGATGCTCCATACCGCCACCCCAACCAAACTGGGCATGTCCGTATTTTTCATCGGCAAATGGATAAATCTCAAACAACTCATTGAAAAGCTCCATTATTTCTATTGTGGACTCCAGTTGATCTTCTGCTTGTGATAGATCTTCTGGAAAAACATAATTCAACACTTCAATGGCTCCGTTATCAATCTCCACGAAATCAGAAAAAACCTCATAGTTGGTAACAGCTATAGCTACCAAATAGGCTGTAATGGGATAGCGATGTTTCCAATGATAAACCATCAGGTCACCTTCCGGTATTTCACTGATTAGTTTTCCATTTGAGCCAACACGATAGGCATCAGGTGTTTTGACGATGATATCAACCGAATCAATTTTATCCGTTAGGTCCTGTTTACAAGGCCACCAAACCTTTGCACCATAAGGTTCCGACAGGGTCCACAAAATCGGAATATCGTTGTGCGTCCCCTGAATGAAAGAGCCGAATCCTGTAGAATTTGGAACTCCTTGGTATTTCACAGAAATGCTATCGAGCTGACCGATAGGAACGATTTCCGGCAGGTTGATTTTCAAGTTGTCATCCGCTTGCTGAGCGTTCAGTAATTCTGAGCCGTAGCGAACTTCGACGATAGTCATGTTGTCTGCAAAATCGAAGTTGATCTGCTGAAATTCATCTTCAGTAGGTACGAAATAGGAAGTGATTTCTCCAGAAATATAATTCTCAGCCGGATCCACAGTCCACTCCATACGGTGGTATTTCAAATCGTAATTCTGGGTAGCTTCATTTGTCTTGAAATTCAACAGTTGACCCTTCCCCTTTTTCTCCATCTCCACAATGTGAGATAAATCCTTGCAAAAGGTGTTGACATCATGCTGAGCTACAATGGGTAAGGATACAATCGTGTAAAGTGCGACCAATAAATAGCGCATAGATTTAGGCTTTAATTAGGTTCAATTGGAAAGTGTTCTAATCGAATTTGTTAGTAACAGGATACAAGTTAAGGCTAATTGGAATGATGTGCTGTTTACTGAACCGGATTATCCCTGATATCGTCATTTTAAGATTCTCTCAGGGATGCTTTGGCGAGTTAAAAATATCGTGACTATGGACGGTTTTGTAACCAAACACCAATTCTCGGCACTCTATTACCAAACAATTAAACCAACCGACATGAAAAGAAATCTTGCACTACTCCTCATCCCATTTTTGGCCCTTTCTTGCAATTCTGACGACAAGGATTCGAATTCTCCGCCCTCACATCCAGCGCCAAAGAATACCATCGAACTCAATAACATTCAAGAAGGCCAGATCAACCGTTACCTTCGATATACCGCGGATTGCAGCGACCCTGAAGGAAGCTTCACTTACACCGGAGACACGCTTGAGGTAAGGACAATCATGACCATCGAAGGTATGGCGTTTTTTGAGGAATTTACCGAAGGATCTACCAATATGGTTGGAGTCGAGCCATCCGAAACCCGAGTTATTTCTCACGACGGATACATCCTCATTCCCGAACGACAATTCTCCTATTTGTTCTTCTTTTACGGAAATGATACCATTCATCTCACCAAGCCCGAGGACCTCAATCTCAATCAAGGTACCTGTTTCCTCGAGTATGAAAACGGAGAAGCATTTATTGGAGAGGAAATCGGCTTCTTATCGACTTTTGACTACCAGGATATCCGCTATCAAAACAACCGAATTGTTTCTTGTGTGCCGCCGTTTATGAGTTTAGATGCCTACTTGATTTACGACGAAAGTCAGCTCAAGATGAGTCATACCCTACGAGACACTGGAGCTTCATTCTCCATTGAAGGCTATGCCTTACTTCTCTAATAATCAATCATTAAATTAGCCTCACCTAAAACGACTATCATGTATCAAGACAACCTACTGACTCGCACTCTATTAATATTCTTGTTTTCCTTCAGCGCCATTTTAGGTGTGGGACAAAGCATCGATGAACTAGTTATTATTCCCGAAGACCCAATCAACACAGAGGATGTAGTCTCAGTGATCGCTACCGCTTGGCACCCTAGTCAAGGTTGCCCGATTGTGGAAACCGAATTCGTCTTTAGTCAAGACACTATAACTGTAATTGTTCAACACGAGCTTGGTTTGGCTACTGCGATTTGCAACTCCATAGACACCACCTCATTGGGAAGTTATGCACCCGGAACGTATCAAGTCGAATACATCATGATCTCAGGAGTATTTGGAGATATTGCCGTCGCCGATACGGCTTACACCGAATTCACAGTGGAAGGAGTGAATTCAAGCAATGAACCAGACGCTCGTTCAGCGATCAATATCTACCCAAATCCAAGCAATGGAAATCTCTTCATCGAAACAGATTGGCGCGGTGAATTCGTCGTGTACGACCTCTTAGGAAAAGAACTCGAGAATTTCAGAATTGACCGAAGCCCTTTCTATTTTTCAACGGAGACATTCGCTCCGGGAGTTTATTTCCTAAAACCTTTTGATGATAAATATTTTGAAGGCGGGAAGTTCGTGGTGAGGTGATTAAGGCGCCTCTGTCTCCTTCGCTGATTCTTCACTAAGCACCCGATAAATCTCCTCCTGAATATTCGTCCTGATATTCATCTTCGCCAACTTCTTATTCTCAGCGCTGGGATAAACGCGGTTGGACAGAAAGACGTAAACGATTTCTTCCACTGGATCTGCCCAGGCAATCGTCCCTGTAAAGCCCGAATGACCGAAGGACTCAAAGCTTACGCACTTACACGTCGGGCCAGGGCCGTCTGGGATCACGGGCTTGTCAAAGCCCGCTCCTCTTCTTTCCTCGTCTAGCTCGGAATCGCAAAACTGGCAACGCGTGTATTCCTCCACGACCGCTTGGCTCAAGAAGCGCTCGCCGCCGTAGGTTCCTTTATTGATCAGCATCTGCATAATGGCAGCCAAGTCTTCGGCATTGCTAAAAACTCCTGCGTGTCCGCCGATTCCTCCTTGCATGGCTGCCCCTGGATCATGCACGTAGCCGTGAACGAGTTGGCCACGGAAATAGGTGTCGTACTCAGTCGGTACGATTCTGTCTTTCGGGAAACGCTCTATGGGCAAATACCCCATCGTTTGCAAGCCCATTGGATTGTAAAAATTGGCCGCGGCAAAACTATCGATGCGCAGCTCCCCTTGTCGCTTCACGATTTCACGCATGAAGTAGTAACCGAGGTCGCTGTATTTGTAATCGCGATTTGGTCGAAGTGGAGTATCCAAAACTCGATAGAGCAAAGAGTCGCTCACCACCTGATTGATGTACATCTTGTAAGCCACTTTCCTCGAATAGAGATCCGATTCAGTCTTTGAATACACATCCCATTTCGGCTGGCCGTCATTCATCGTTTCTACGTAAAACGGCACCCACGCTTTGAGCCCTGCGACGTGCGCCAGCATCCTTCGCGGCTGCATGGAAAAGTATGGACTCTCCGATCTTATTTCAGGGAAATAATTGGCCAGAGGGGCATCCAAGTCGAATTTTCCAAGATCATCCAATTTCATTAAACTGAGCGTGGACGCGACAACCTTGGTGATGGAAGCCAAATCGTAAACATCAGTGCTTCTGACGGGTGTTTGATCATCGTAGGTATGAAATCCGTAATTCTGATTGAATATGACTTTTCCCTTTTTGGCAATGAGAATTTGCGCTCCGGGATAGGCGCGCTTTTGGATGCCATCCATGGCAATGGAATCAATTTTGGCGAAAGCCTCGGGCGATAAACCAAACTCCATCGGGCAGCTATAGTGGAGTCGAGTGGCTTCTGCCAGGTCTATACCTTCGTTGACTTTGAAATAATCTCCCACCGACACAGGGAGTTTCCCCGTAACGGGAATCGCTCCCATAATGGCTGCTGCGGCGGCTCGATTGAGGTGAGCATCGTCTTGATAACCTATAAGTATGGCTCGGTAGCGGTCGGGATGCTTCAGCTTTGCCAAGGCATACGGATTGCCCATAAAAACCAAGATCACCTCTCGCTCGGCGGCGATGGTCTCGATCAGGTCTACCGCATTGGCAGAAAGCCCAAAATTCTTGGAAGGTGAATTCGAAGTTCCTTCGATGTTGATGATGACGGTATTGCTTTTCAATACAGCATCGCGAACGCGCAAAGCTTCAACAGGCTCTGGAGAAGTCACTGTTTCTACCGATTTGAAATCGGTGTATTTGGCGAGTCGGTTCTTGAATACTTGGCCGTCGCCACCAATGGTCAAGACGGAAATGGTGCGCGTGTCCAAATCCCCGAGGGGGAGTATCCCATTCTTGTTTTGAACCAAGGTGATGGCCGCCTCGCTCAGTTTCTGTTTGAGAAAATCGGCTTCAGGCGTATCCAAGTCATCAAAGACATTTGAGTCATTGACCAATGCATTGCGGTGAAGCCCCACCCATTCTTTTGCCTTCAAAATCTTCGTGACACTGCGGTTCAAATCTGCCACTGAGTATGAACCATCGGCGATGGCATTACGGATTTTCTCAAGGGCTTTTGGAACATCTTCGGCAAAAAGCAGAACATCGTTGCCCGCTTTTGCGGCAAGCAAATCCACCTCGCCTGGTTCGTAGAATTTTGAAACACCCTCCATATTGAGGGCATCGGTAAAGATCAATCCCTCAAAACCCATTTCTTCTTGGAGCAGTCCCGTCACCACATTTGGCGAAAGCGTACTGGCGCGATTTGGAGTTGAATCCAAAGCGGAAACAGACAAATGAGCGATCATAATGGAACCGAGTCCCTCTTCAAACATTTTGGAATAGGGATAAAGCTCCACGCTTCTCAGTCGATTGATGTCGTGCTTGATGACGGGAAGGTTGTAATGCGAGTCGGTATCGGTATCCCCGTGCCCGGGAAAGTGTTTGGCATTGGCCAAAACGCCGTTATCTTGCATTCCATGCATGTAGGCCAGCCCCTTGCGCTCGACGTTTTCTTTGTCTTCGCCAAAAGAGCGGTTATTGATCACTGGATTACTTGGGTTGTTATTCACATCCACTACGGGTGCAAAATTGACGTGTATGCCAATTCGTCTGCTCTGTCGGGCTATTTCTTTTCCCATGGCATAAATCAGCGAGTCGTTTTGAATCGCTCCCAGAGTCATTTGTCGTGGGAAGCTCAGCGTGCTATCTAGCCGCATCCCAAGTCCCCATTCGGCATCCATCCCAATAAGCAGTGGAATTTTAGACGCACCTTGAAGTCGGTTGTACATTTTCACTTCGCGCACGGGGCCTCCTTGAAAAAAGATTAAGCCTCCGATTTTGTACCTTTCAACCAATTCGAGAAGGCCTGCCTCGTGCTTGGCATCGCGATTGCTATAAGCAGCAACCATGAAGAGTTGCCCAATTTTTTCTTCGACGGAAAGTGAAGTCAAAACGCTATCGGCCCAAGGAGTTTCAGCCTTATCAAAGATGGGTTGTGCTTTCGCCGAAAAGGCAAACACCGTTAAAGAGAAGAAAAAGAGGAGCTTTAGGGCAATTTGCATTAATGGAAATTTGTTAGAGAAATATTGAATGAACTTATTAAATCAATTGAATATAAAAAGTCGCGGTGTCGGTTCGAGTGATTCGCCCAAAGCGGATCGTATCGAGAACAGCCTTGCACAAGAAAATACTTATTCTCGATACAAATTGACAGAATATTTTCTTCAAACAAAACAGGACTAAAGTAGTATGCTTGTCAACCATCGCCGAAGAAAGGCAGTAATTTTATTCACATCAGTTTGCCAATCGTAAACGTAGAACGAAATTTGAAATTGGATAGTGTAAAAACCCTTGATCGATGAGACCACCAAGATTACCATCTGTGTTTAAATTAACTGATCACAACCGTTACAAGAGCTTTACTTATGAGCCCCGCACCTTCGACGAGCGCAAAGAACGTTTGGCCAAACAAAAAAAGGCAATCGAGAAGGAACTGGCACTGGAACAGAAGCTTGGGAAGAATTATGAAGAGCACCTTCGGGAGCGGATCAGCGAATCTTGGTCTCGCAAAGAAACTAGGCGCGTACAACGTAACTCAGGCTTGAGACTTTTGCTAATTTTGACGGCCCTTATAGCTGTTGTTTATTACTTCTTAGGTTAAAACGTCTCACTGCGCTAATGCCAGATATTATTCACCTTCTTCCAGATGCCGTTGCCAATCAAATTGCAGCCGGCGAAGTAGTTCAACGGCCTGCCTCGGCGGTGAAAGAACTGCTGGAAAATGCGGTGGACGCTGGCGCGGAAAACATTCAACTCATCGTTAAGGATGCGGGGAAGACCTTAATCCAAGTGATTGACGATGGCTGCGGCATGAGCGAAACCGATGCTCGCATGAGCTTGGAGCGCCACGCCACTTCCAAAATCAGAAAGGCAGAAGAGCTGTGGCAAATTCGCACCAAAGGCTTTCGCGGTGAAGCGTTGGCCTCGATTGCCGCGATTTCTCACATGGAAATGAAATCCCGTTTGCGCGAAAGCGAAATCGGCACTAAAATATCGATTGCTGGAAGCGCAGTAGAAAACCAAGAGCCTTGCGCTGCGGCCCACGGAACGTCAATTTCAGTAAAGAATCTATTCTACAACACGCCAGCACGGAGAAATTTCCTCAAGTCGGACGCAGTGGAAATGCGCCACATCGTAGAGGAATTTGAGCGGGTAGCCTTGGCTCATCCCGACATTGGCTTTTCGCTTCACCACAATGACAATGAGCTTTTCAACCTGAAGTCATCGGCTTTAAGGCAAAGGATCGTGAATGTATTCGGCTCAAAATTCAACGAGCGTCTGGTGCCTGTAAAAGAAGACACGGTAATCGTGGGCTTGCAAGGTTTCATTGGGAAACCCGAATACGCCAAGAAAACCCGCGGGGAACAATACTTCTTTGTGAATGATCGCTTCATCAAGAATAGCTACCTCAATCATGCAGTAAGCAGAGCGTTTGATGACTTGATCGGAAGGGAATCCTACCCATCCTACTTTCTTTATCTGAAAGTTGACCCAGCGAGCATTGACGTCAACATTCATCCAACGAAAACAGAAATCAAATTTACCGAGGAGCGTTCCATATACGCTATCGTGCACAGCTCAGTAAGGAATAGTTTGGGAAAATACAATATCGCTCCAAGTCTCGACTTTGACCAAGAGGCTATTCTCAATATTCGGCCGCTTCCGCAAAATGTGGGAGTAGCCCCTCCAGAACCAAAAGACTTCGATTTCAACCCTTTTGAGACGAAGGCTCCACAACCAGCAAATAGTAGTGGATTCAATTCTGGCAGATCAGGTGGCTTCAGCCAAAATTGGAAAGAACTATACAGCATAACTGAAAGAAGAGACGGAGAAGAACAATCCCCACTTTTTGAGCGCGAACAAGAAGAGCATCAGAGCAGACCTGACGTTTCGGTAACGGATCGCGAACGACCCATTTTTCAATTGCACAGGCGGTACATTCTGACCCAAATTAAATCGGGCTTTATCATCATCGATCAGCAGCGGGCTCATGAGCGCGTATTGTTTGAGGAAATCAAGCAAGGATTAGAGCGCGGCAGCGGTTTCAGCCAGCAACAATTGTTTCCACAGCGTGTTGAACTCGATGTAAAGGACTTGCAATTGCTGGAAGACTTGAAAGATGATCTGTTTAAGCTCGGATTTGACATTTCGACTTTCGACAATGAAAGTGCAGTAGTAAATGGAATTCCAGCGGAAGCAAAAGGCCTCGACATAGAAGGCTTGATTCAGGACTTTTTGGAGCAATATAAGAGCTCAGTAGGTCAATTTGAAAATGATCACCACGACCAGATAGCAGCGGGAATGGCCAGAAGTTTGAAAATAAGAGAAGGGAAAAAATTGGAGAACACAGAAATGCTCGATTTGGTAGATCGCTTGTTTGCTTGCGATCAACCACAAATGACCCCTTCGGGAAAATCAGTGATTCTCAACTTTACATTGGATGAAATTCAAAGAAAATTTAAATCATAGATGAGAGGTTTTCAAAGTAGTAGCGCATTTGGAAATATGCCCGAAGTGGTCAAAAATCTCTTGATCATCAATGGCTTATTCTTTTTGGCTACCGTCGCAATGGAAGCTCAGTCGGTTGATCTTAGTCGCATGCTAGGAGCCTTTTATTGGGAGTCAGAGCATTTTAGAGTGTGGCAGATTGTTACGCACATGTTCATGCATGGCGGCTTCATGCATATTTTCTTTAATATGTTCGCTTTGTGGATGTTTGGTTCGGCTATCGAGAAAATATGGGGAGCTAAAAAATTCTTGATTTATTACTTAATCACAGGTTTTGGAGCTTTTATTTTGCATTATGCCATCGTGGCTTTTCAAGTGCAGCAGCTCATGCCAGATGTAAGTCCTGAGATGCTGCAGGATATCAAAGCCAATGGACTGGATATTCTCATGCGCAATCAAAATTATACCAACCCAACTTTCGCTAAGTTGAACTTGCTCTACAACATTCCTGTAGTCGGCGCTTCGGGTGCCGTGTTCGGTATTCTTTTGGCATTCGGGATGATGTTTCCAGATACTCGGCTCATGTTGCTCTTCTTTCCCGTTCCAATCAAAGCAAAGTACTTTGTGATCGGGTATGGTGCCATCGAGCTCTTCTCGGGTATAGCCAATCGGCCAGGCGATAATGTAGCACACTTTGCACATTTGGGCGGTATGCTATTTGGCTTCATTTTAATAAAGTATTGGAATATGAACAAAGGAAACTCCTCATACGGACACTAACATGGCCTCGATTATCGACGACTTAAAACGCAGCTACCACAGTGGCAACATGGTTACCCGACTGATATTTTTCAATGTCGGCGTGTTTGTCCTATTGAGTTTGATTCGCGTATTTGGCTTCTTTTACAAGAGTGATTTTCTTGGAACCATAATTCCGTGGATCGCAGGAAGCTCCAGTTGGGAAACCATGCTCTTTCGTCCCTGGACAATCGTCTCATACATGTTTGTGCACGAGGGGCTGATTCACCTTTTCTTCAACATGATCATGCTTTGGTTTTCTGGTCGTCTTTTTGGCGATTTCTTGGGTGATCGCAAATTGGTGGCAGTTTATTTCTACGGTGGAATCGCTGGTTTTCTTCTCTATTTCATCTCCTACAATGTCTTCCCAGTTTTCTCTGGCTCTGAAAGCACGATCATCGGAGCCTCCGCTTCGGTTATCGCAATTTTGGTAGCCATAGCCACTTACAACCCCGACATGGAAGTGCGGCTTGTGCTCATCGGAAATGTGAAAATCAAGTTCGTTGCGATTTTCTTCGTGGGCTTAGACATTCTTTTCCTCGATGGTGGAAATACAGGTGGTAGACTCGCTCACCTCGGTGGCGCCCTGCTTGGTTTTTCTTACGCCAGAAGTCTGAAACAAGGAAACGATTGGGCCATCGGGTTTTACTCGTTCGTCAATTTCTTTGGCGATTTGGTAAAATCAAAACCGAAGATGAAAGTGGCTTCTTCAAAGGGACAGTCCACTGGCTCAACGAAGAGTTCGACAACTCAGCGGAAGAAAAGCAAAGAACAAGTCTCGCAGCAGAAGAAGATTGATGAAATCCTAGACAAGATTTCCCAAAGCGGTTACGACAGCTTGACGAAAGCAGAAAAGGAGTTTCTGTTTAATGCAAGCAAGAAATAGTGATCAAGCGCCTCAGGTCTTTTAGTAAATCCGCCATGTTGACCCTCAATTTAATTGTGGTCATCGGAATTGCTTTAGCCTATGCCGCAACTGAGATTAGCCCCGAAACATTCTCTTACCTAGCCTTTTTTGGAATTGCCTACGGCTTCTTCCTAATAGCCAATATCATCTTCATCGTGTTCTGGCTTTTGGTCAGAAAACGACTCGCCTTGATCTCAACCTTGGTTATCCTTTTGGGATTTAATTACCTCTCTTCTTATTTTCAGGCCATTCCCGATCTGCGTTCAAAAATCCCACCATCGAGGGCGGTCAAGGTAGTCTCTCAAAATGTCAAGCTTTTTGGCTGGTACAACTGGGGAGAGAACATTGCTCAAAGAGACCAGATGTTAAGGAAATTGGAGAAAATGGAGGGAGATATTTTCTGTTTCCAAGAGTTCTTTCACAATTCAAGCCCAGGCATATTTGAAACCAAGGAACTCTTGAAATTGACCTTGGACGCTCCCTACCTTTACGACGAATATACTTCTACAGTCAGGAAAAACCAGCACTATGGAATAGCTACGTTCAGCAAATTTCCAATTGTGGGACAGGGCCAAATTCGCTTTAAGGGAGAAACGAATAACAACATGAGTATCTACACTGATGTGGTGGCTTATGGCGATACGATCAGAGTGTATAACGTTCACGCGGCGTCAATCCGCTTCAGCGACTCTCAATATGCCTTCATCAAGGAATTAAACGAAGAAAAAGAGGAAGCAAATGTTGAACTGGACGAAGCTTTGGGCATCGTAGAAAGATTGGCAGGAGCTTTTACAAGAAGAGCCAAACAAGTGGAACAGGTGAAGGCACACTCGATTGAAAGTCCTTTCCCCGTGGTGATCAGTGGCGATTTTAACGATACACCCGTCTCTTACAGCTATGCCACTATTTCTGATGGCTTAGTGGATACCTTTCGGGAAAGTGGAGGAATGGGAATCGGGAGCACCTATCTCGGGGCATTCCCTTCTTTTCGAATCGATTATATTTTCCATTCAAAGGATTTAGAGTCGGCGGAGTATACGCGATATGAAGAGGGCATTTCTGACCACAATGCGATTAGTTCTCTGGTTTGGACTCGAAAAGATTAGAGTCCGTTTATAAAGTCCATTATCTGCGTTCCACTTGTTTTAAAAAACAGTCATCCGCCTGAGTCGGACTCCTTATTACGCCCTTCGGTTGTGAGATCGCTGCGCTAAGTATTCAGCTCTGCGAAAGCCTTGAACTTTCTGGCCAAGCCACTTGTCTCTATTGACAAACCCTATCATTCAATTCTCACCCGTCGGAGGTCGAGCACGTTCATGGGATTGGAATCCAAGCCAGATACGTCCTTCGAGACAAACCTCATCACCACATCGTAATAAAGCGCTACAATCGGCGCTTGCGACATCATCACGCTATCCATCTCAGCGTAGAGTGACGCCCGTTTTATTGGGTCGATTTCGCTGAGTGCTTTGCGGTACAAGTCATCAAATTCAGGACTATCAAAATGAGTGTAGTTCGGGCCATTCGGCGATTTATTTTCCGAATTGAATAAAGCCATGAAGTTCTCATCGTCGGGATAATCAGCCAACCACGACTTGCGGAAGAATGGCAAGTTCCCTTTTGAAGTGCTCTCGCGGTGCACAGATGCGGGTAGCACGTCGACTTTGATTTTGATACCAAATTCGCTCAACTGATGCTGGGCGTATTCGCAGAGATCGACATAGTCATTGGTCGTGCTCAAGGTTAACTCAGAAAGCCCCTCTCCATTTGCGTATCCCGTGCGATTGAGGATGGCCCTGACTGAATCGGGACAATACGTATAACCAGCATTTTCATTGTAACCAGGCATCCCTTTTGGAATGAATCCCCCGTGGGCAGGAGTGAAAACATTGTTTCGCAAGTAGCGAACCATAGCGTCGCGATCGATGGCGTAGTTCACCGCTCGACGTAAATCGGCATTAAGCCAAGGACTGCCTTCGTTTAGCGAGTCGCTGATTTGAAAACCGAAATAATCCGTCTTTAAGAATGGATGTCTCTGCAGGTAAAACTTGTCCGTGTAAATCGGATTGAGTTCACCATTCGACGATAAGAGTTCGTCCTTATAACTAGCGTGCAGCCCCGACATGAAATCGAAGTTCCCTTTGAGAAAATCGAGGTAGGCCGCGCTTTTATCGGGAATGAAAGAAACTGCAACAGCATCTAAGTATGGAAGCTTCTCTCCCGCTTCATCCACCTGAAAATAGATTTCGTTTTTGTGCAGCGCCAGTCGGGAATTCTCAATCCAAAAATGGAATTTGAACGGGCCTGTTCCAACGGGATTGCTGCGGAAATCATCGCCGTATTTCTCGATGGCTTCGTGTGGAATGACCGAACAATACTTCATTCCGAGCAAGCCCAAAAATGGTGGGAAAGGTCGGTTGAGGCGAATCTCTAGTATGGTGTCACCAATGGATTTGAAAGGTTCAACCTCGCTCACATTCCCAAAAACCCAGGCGCCAGGTGTCGACTTGACGGGATTCATCACTCGGTTGAAACTGTATACAAAATCGCTTGCCACTACCCTTCTGCCTTTGCCTTCAGGAAAAACCTCGCTATCATGAAAGAAAACATCGTCTCGCAAGAAGAATCGGTAAACCGTTCCGCTCGAGTCCACTTCCCACGAATGGGCGATAGCCGGCTGAACCATTAAAGCGTCGTCGATTTCTACCAATCCGTTGAAAAGAAGATTACAGGCCCAGAGGTTTTCGAGGTTTCGGCTAAAAGCCGGATCAAGGGAAGAAATCCCCGCTGACTCGTTGTAGCGGAAAATCATCTTGTCGGGATGGGTGTGCTTGGCAGCGCAGCCGCAAAAAAACAAGACGCATATGAAGATGATCCTTCTCATGGATGCAAATTAAACAGCTTTTGCCTTGTCGAATTTGAAATTCAATTTTCGTTTCCCACAGACTTATCTTCAATCAAGCAGATCCACCTTTTCTGAAAACCGAACTCCATGGCCATTTCGACATCCACACCCATGTAGAGGTCAATTCGCCGTCGAAATCGGTGGTGCATCTTGTCCATAACCAGAAAAGTATCTCCTTCAAAACCTTCGACAAGCACACGGGCATTGCGCACTAAGCCGCTGTCCAATAAATCGCGGGAAATAGCGATGGTTTTCATTCCCGGTTCGAGGGTATCTCCCCACGCGGCAATGTTGCCAGGAGTTCCTGGACGTGTCTGATATGGGAGACTGTTGTAAGCAGTTGCAGAAACTTTGAAACACTTTAAGCTCTTTTCGGGATGCTTTTCGCTACAACCGAGGCAAACTAGAAAAACAAACGGAAGGACTTTCTTCATGTATTGATTACAAGAAATGAAAAAGAACGGGAAAGAAGGGGAAGAATTATAAGAACAGTCGGATTAGGATTCAGGACTTTTCCTTTTTCTTCTTGGACTTGGGTTCTGGAAGTTCCGCAAGCGTAGCACGAACCAACTGACTCAACCATTCCTTGCCCTCTACTTTCTCTTCGATCAAAAGTTGGGTTTCGCTCCTTTGTGTGGCGGCACTTCGGTGGGTTCTATAAAAAGGCGGTTGTCACAAATGCTACCGAATATCTTTCCATCGGAATAGATTCCGTATTCGCCAAAGCATCTTTTTGGCCAGGATTTCTCCCAAATCTTCAATGTGGTCTAGGATGTAGTCGACGTAATTTTGGTCAGAAGAGAAAATAAGATGTTCGACTTAAAAGTAACCAAATGGACTTAGAGCTTCTCAGGCACTACCACTTTCACCGTCTCTCCTTTTTGAAACAGTTCGCCTACTTTTTTTTGATTGATGAGAAGAGTGACTGCCTCGCTCAATTCTGCTTTCGTTCTCTCGATCAATGAAACGGCCGTTTCATTTTCTTGGGCACTGACCAATTTGAGTGTTGAGACCTCGATTGTTTGGATGTCATCTTCGCTGAGATTACTCAAACTATAAAGAATCTCTTCCATCTTGGTTTGATCTTCGCTCGTGCTTACCGCCATAAAGCTGAAAAGAAGTCCTTCTTGTTTTACCCACGTTCGGGAACCGTAATAGACCTCTTCGCCAGCCCCCTCCTTGAAGGCGACAATATGACCAATCTTATCGCCTACAGAAACGGGCTCCGATCCAATCACGGCTTCCTTGGCATAAGGACTGAGGCCCTCAAGGTATGTTTGGGCAGCATCAGTGGGGTTGACCTCGCTTTCCTCAAATGTCACACGCATGTATTCTTTGTTCTCCAGATTGGCTCCGGCAATAAGGTTTCCCATAAAGCCACTTTCCCAATCTTCAGGGAAAACGAGTTTAAAACCAACAGTGGGATTAAGAAAAGTCTGCTCGACAAAAACACCGTTAGAAGGATCGCTTCCCGCTAATGCTCCGTCAAATTTCTCTAGAAAGTTAGTCGCCAAATAAAAATTCTCACCTATTACTAGGTTGGGCACTAGCTTGTCAATCTTTGCTACTCGATCGTCGGTCATAGGATGACTGGCATATACATTCTTCTCTTCGGCTTCGCCTGAAACAATCTCGCCGTATTCTCCAATCCGCGACAAGATGGCTTTGAGGGCATTCGGATCATAGCCAGCCTTTGCGGCAATCTCCACACCTTTTAGATCGGCTTCTGTTTCCTGCCTTCGATTGTATGATGCATGGGTCAACAGACCCAATTGCTGAAAAGGTGACTGCAATGCATTCCCAATACTCTCGTCAATCACTGCCCCGATGATCGCTCCTGGGATTTGAAGAATTCCTGGGATAATTCCTTTTCTATTGGACTTGATCACGTGGCGATTGTTCGCATGAATGATCTCATGCGCCATAATACAAGCCAATTCATCTTCCGATTCAAGGAAAGGAAACATACCCGTAGTAATGTACAGGTGCCCTCCGGGAATGGAGAAAGCGTTGGGTTCAGGCGTTGCCAGTATCGTGTACTTGTACTCAAAAAGCGGCTCTTCCATCTGCGCTGTGAGCTTGTCTCCCACTGCTTTGATGTATGCCGTAAGTTCGGGATTTTCGTAGATCCCTACCGACTTTTCGACTTGTTCGGAATACTGCTTTCCGAGAGCAATGTCTTTTTGGATATTCTGGGCCTGTGATGTCGCAGCGGCAAGAAGAAATAATGAAGCTAAAATCTGTTTTTTCATGCAAGCACAAAAATAGCTGATTATTTAGCAACTCAGAATCCGCGACGGATTTATCATCATCGATTGTCAGGTCTATTCTGCCAAATACTGATGTACTGCCCCGTCGCCATCTTGCGGGCTTGAGCTTTCGCCCTTTCGGCAATGGGCCCTGTATAAGATTCATCAATCGTCTCGAGCCATAGCTGAAGCCAGTGAGCGAAATGCTCCTGCTTTATGGTATGCTCCGAAGCCTTATCTACATCGATGTGTTTCTGCGATGGACTTCCTTTAAACTGCGAACCGCCAAGGAGCTTCATTTCCCAGAAATCAGTGAGTTTTGATAAATGAGCGGGCCACTCATCTTCGGCGATGTGTTTATTGAATATGGGACCGAGCATTTCGTCCTTTCTGATCTTGGCATAAAACGCATTCACTAGGCAAGCAAGATCTTCTTTAGTAGTAAGCGTTTTCATGCGAAAGAATTAAGAATTTTGAGCTACTTGCTGAACTCTCTCGGCTCTGTCCAGTTTGCTTAGGCTAAGAGGAACAATGCTAGCTTCTTTCGCCAAGAGATCATGAGGCACTCCTCCTTCTAAGCCTACGTTATCTCCTAGGCGGAGATGACGCAATTCACCTTTGACTCTAAAGTCAATCTTACCTTTTAGGAGATGCACGATGATTGGGAATGGCATTTGGTTTGGACTTTTTCGGGCTTTGGTTCTAAACCCACAAGGAAAGAGAAAATACTCATAACTGATTTGGGTTTAAGACATTCATTTCCACTAAGAATAAGGAAGTTGTAATGTAGCAAACGAACAATGACTTAGGTCAACTTGAAATCTTTAGTTTCTGAATACAAAAAAGTAGACACAAATTCCAATTCGCTGGAACGACACTATAATAATGACGTGGTTCACATGAGCACACGACAGACCATAAATCAGGTATTAAAATAGATTCGAGCTAAGCTTTTCTCAAATCTCAAAACCATCGTAACTTTGCGCCATGCTTCAATTTAAGAAGGTAGCTTTTTACACCTTGGGCTGTAAGCTCAATTTTTCGGAAACCAGCACTATTGCAAGGCAATTGCAAGATGCTGGTTATGGACGAGTAGCGTTTGAAGACAATCCCGATGTGTTTGTGATCAACACTTGTTCCGTTACCGACAATGCCGACAAGAAGTGCCGCTCGGTGGTGAGAAAGGCCCTCAGGATAAACCCTGATGCCGTAGTAATTGTGATCGGTTGCTACGCACAATTGAAGCCCGCCGAAATTGCCGAGATACCTGGAGTTAATCTGGTGCTCGGAGCGGAAGAAAAGTTCAACGTAGCTGAATACTTAGAGCGCGAAGACATTTCTGAAAAAGGAAAAACCGCCGCGAGAGCAATTAAGCACACCAAAGAGTTCGTTCCTGGATTTTCATCCAATGACCGCACACGGACTTTCCTAAAAGTTCAGGACGGCTGCAATTACTTCTGCGCGTTCTGTACCATTCCCTTGGCTCGGGGAAGATCGCGAAGTGCGCCCATTGAGGAAACCTTGAAAGTAGCGCAAGATGCAGCTGCGGCTGGTGCCAAAGAAGTGGTGCTCACGGGAGTGAACATCGGCGATTATGGCAACGGAACGGATGAAAGTTTTCTAGACCTCATCAAAGAATTAGAAAAAATAGAGGGAATCGAGCGTTACCGGATTTCGAGCATTGAGCCCAATTTGCTCAATGACGAAATCATCGAATTCGTGGCAGCAAGCGAGAAATTTGTTCCTCATTTTCACATTCCGCTGCAGTCGGGATCTGACAGAATACTACAGGCCATGCGCCGCCGCTACCGCAGTGATCTCTATCGCGAGAGAGTAGAAAAGATCAAAACATTGATGCCCGATGCTTGCATTGGCGTCGACGTGATCACAGGATTCCCTGGCGAAACGGAAGAGGAGTTTCAAGTGACCTACGACTTCCTGAAAGACTTGCCCGTAAGCTACCTTCACGCATTCACCTATTCAGAACGAGCGAATACTACGGCAGTTCGGTTGGAAGAGGTAGTGCCGAAAGACGTGCGCTACAAGCGAACTAAAATGCTCCGTGTTTTGAGCCACAAAAAGAAAAAAGCCTTTTATCAAGAACAGATAGGAACG
This sequence comes from Cryomorphaceae bacterium, assembly GCA_047632755.1. Taxonomy (GTDB): domain Bacteria; phylum Bacteroidota; class Bacteroidia; order Flavobacteriales_D; family Cryomorphaceae; genus JAKVAV01. Next base: position 2,063 of record JBLIDT010000014.1, on the reverse strand, counting down.
ACGAGAGAAGTTTTGGTTGAAGCCGAGGAAGAATCGGGCACAATGAATGGGTTTACCGAGAACTACGTCAAGGTGAAAATCCCATTCGACGAAAGTCTAATCAACACGATTCAAACTGTATCTCTGAGCGAAATTGATCGAGACGGATTGATGAAAGTGGAACTTCTAAAAGAATCGATTCATGCTTAAGGAAATTTTAGATCAAGTAATCGAGATCAGTATTGAAACAGGAAAATTCCTGAAAGACGAACGCAAGAGCATCAAGACTTCTGAGATTGAGATGAAGAGCGGAAAGAACGACTTGGTCTCCCGCGCCGACAAAGAAGCCGAGCGACGGTTCGTCGATTATCTCCGAAAAGTATTGCCAGAGGCTGGCTACATAGCCGAAGAAGGAACAGGCGAACGAGCCGAGAAATACAATTGGATTATCGATCCGCTGGACGGAACGACCAATTACCTTTTTGGAATTCCTTGCTACTGCACGAGCGTGGCACTATGGAAGGAAGGCGAAATTCTAGTAGGTGTCATCTACGATCCCGAACACGATGAGTGCTTCAGCGCAGCAAAAGGATTGGGGGCTTTCTTGAACGGCGAACCCATGAATGTATCCGCTCAAAAAGACATGCAGCTTTCTCTGCTTGCTACTGGATTCCCTTACGACAACAAAGGCCGTCAGATGGAGTACTTGAACATCTTGGCAAAGATGAATTCCAACTCTCGCGGTATCCGCAGACTCGGAGCAGCTGCGGTAGATATGGCCTATGTGGCTTGCGGACGACTCGATGGTTTTTACGAATACGGACTCAGCGCTTGGGATGTGGCAGCAGGAGCTTTGATCATTGAAGAAGCAGGTGGAAAGGTCTCCGATTTTTACGGAAAGGACGATTACCTATTCGGTAGTACGCTGGTCTGCGACAATGGACTGATTCACCAGGATTTAGTGGATATGGTGAAAGAATGGTAGGGTCATCTTCTTCCCCCTTGATTCAGACACCGCGTTTCCTCGCCCTCAAACTACTCAACCACAATCCAAAATAAGTAATGGCTCCGTTGATTAGGAGAATTTCAAACCCGATTTCGTAGCCATTGAAAAGTTCGGCAGAATTGTAATCAAGGATAAAGGACAAAATAGGAGAAGCTACCGCAATGTATGGCACTTCACGATCTCGGACAGGCAACTTGGTAAACAGTCCAAAAGCATAAAGACCCAAGAGTGGACCGTAGGTATACCCCGCTGCGGTAAAGAGCTGCGCGATCACCGAATCATTATTAATGACTCGGAAGATGAGTATGACTGCAATGAGCACCAAGGACATTACGATGTGCACTCGTTGTCTTTTGCGCTTTGCGCTTTTCTCATCGAGCTTATCAACTTCCAGAATGTCGAGAGAATAAGAAGTGGTGAGGGCAGTCAAAGCTGAATCGGCACTGGAGTATGCTGCGGCTATCAGTCCAAGCACAAAGAGAATCCCAACGGCTGGGCCGAGGTATCCTTCCACTGCAAGCAAAGGGTAAAGTTGATCAGTTTGTTCTGGAATGCTTAGTCCGTTTTCCTGACTGTAAATGAACAGCAAGGCTCCGAGCGTGAGAAAAACCAAATTGACCGCGACGAGCACTATGCTAAAAGAGATCATATTCTTTTGGGCGTCGCGAAGATTCCGGCAACTCAAGTTCTTCTGCATCATGTCTTGATCTAGACCCGTCATGGTGATGGTGATGAACATTCCAGCTAGGAATCTCTTCACGAAATGTCGTGAGTCATTTATGTCGTCAAAAAAGAAGATGCGGCTGTATTCGCTATCTCTTACTTTCTCTACCAAACCTGCCGCATCCAATCCCAAAGAACTCGAAATAGAATAGACGCTTATTCCAACCGCGAGGAGCATAAATGCTGTCTGCAAAGTATCCGTCCAAATAATGGTCTTGATGCCACCTTTGAATGTGTAAAGCCAAATGAGAAATACGGTAATAAAGACCGTCACAGCGAATGGCACTTCCATACCAATTCGGTCGAAAACGGCCAATTGCAAAACCATTGCCACGAGGTAAAGCCGAAATGCTGC
>JBLIDT010000013.1:0-77276 GCA_047632755.1 Cryomorphaceae bacterium | reverse complement strand
TACCCAATACCCAATACCCAATACCCAATACCCAATACCCAATACCCAATACCCAATACCACGATCTCTATTACCTTTGTCAAAAATTGAATACGATGTACGGCAAGATAAAAGAACACCTTCAGAAAGAACTCAAAGAAACTGAGGAAGCAGGCCTTTTCAAAAAGGAGCGCGTTATTACCTCTGAGCAAGGAGCAGAGATTACTTTGAGCACTGGAGAGAAGGTCTTGAACTTTTGTTCGAACAATTACCTCGGACTTTCGTCACACCCCGACGTCGTGCAGGCCTCTAAAGAAGCTTTAGACAATCGCGGTTTTGGAATGTCTTCCGTACGATTTATATGCGGTACGCAAGACATCCATAAAGAACTGGAGCAGAAAATTTCTGATTTCCATCAAATGGAGGATACCATATTGTATGCCGCTTGCTTTGACGCCAATGCTGGAATTTTCGAACCGCTCCTTACAAAGGAAGACGCCATTATTAGCGACAGCCTCAATCATGCATCCATTATAGATGGAGTGCGCTTGTGCAAGGCGGCGCGTTACCGTTACCAAAACAACGACATGGCTGATTTGGAAGATCAGCTCAAAGCTGCCAACGAGAGCGGTGCGCGATTCAAAATGATCGTTACTGATGGAGTCTTTAGTATGGATGGTGTCGTAGCCAACATGAAAGGAATTTGTGACCTGGCTGATAAATATGACGCGCTAGTGATGGTGGATGAATGCCACTCAGCGGGTTTTATTGGAAAGACAGGAAGAGGCTCGGTAGAGCTCCACGGCGTAATGGACCGAGTGGATATTATTACTGGGACACTCGGTAAAGCTCTCGGTGGCGCCATGGGTGGCTACACCGCAGGAAAGAAAGAAATTATCGATCTTCTTCGTCAGCGGTCGCGACCATACCTTTTTAGCAATTCATTGGCACCTTCTATTGTAGGAGCTTCCATAAAGGTTTTTGATATACTCTCGGGAAGCACTCATCTTCGCGATAAGTTGGAAGAAAATGTCAATTACTTCAAAGAGGGGATGTCCAAACTCGGGTTTGATATTGTAGATGGAGATTCTGCGATTGTACCCGTGATGCTCTACGATGCCAAACTTTCGCAAGTCATGGCCGATAAGCTTTTGGAAGAAGGGATTTATGTGATTGGTTTCTATTACCCAGTAGTTCCAAAAGAGAAAGCGCGGATTCGGGTTCAGCTTTCTGCAGCCCATGAAAAAGAACATTTGGATAAAGCGATTGCCGCTTTTGAGAAAGTGGGGAAGGAAATGGGCGTATTAGAAGCTGCTGTATGAAAATGAAAAATGCCGATAATGATCAGCGGCTGGCAAACTAATTTGGTCTTCTATTTATATATCGGTGATCGCTCTTCTCCTTTCTGTTCAATGCCTTGGTGAAAGAAAGTACGTCACCATCTTTGCGAGTAAAGAAAAACATCTTATCTTTGCAGCCCCATTTTAGGGGAGTAATCTAGCTAAATAGCTTTAAGACAGTGGATACACTTAGTTATAAAACCGTTTCGGCCAACAAAGCAACTGCTCGTAAGGAGTGGGTTTTAGTTGACGCTGAGGGTCAAACCCTCGGGCGAATGGCCACCAAAGTAGCGAAACTCATTCGCGGAAAGTACAAGACAAATTATACTCCTCACGTAGATTGTGGTGACAATGTCATCGTAATTAACGCGGAGAAAATTGTTCTGACCGGTAATAAAATGGCCGACAAAGAATATATACGCCACACGGGTTACCCTGGTGGACGTCGCTCTTTGACCGCTACTGAGCTTCTCGCTCGCAAGCCCATCGCCCTTGTAGAAAAGGCTGTGAAAGGAATGCTTCCTAAGAATAAATTAGGCGCTCAGCTTTACACAAACCTTTACGCAGTAGAGGGTGCGAAGCATGACCACGAAGCACAGAAACCAACGAAAATTGATCTCAACACAATAAAATAATGGAAGTAACCAATACGTTAGGTCGCCGCAAGAAGTCTGTTGCCCGCATCTACATGCACAACGGAACAGGTAATGTGACTATAAATGGCCGCGACTTCAAGGAGTATTTTCCTACAATGCCTCTTCAGTACAGAATTCATCAACCATTCATGTTGACTGAAACTCAAGGCAAGTATGACGTTAAGGCTATTGTGAAAGGTGGAGGAATGACAGGTCAGATCGAAGCAGTTCGATTGGCTATTTCCAGAGCCCTCGTTGAGATAGATGAAGAAATGAAGGCACCCCTGAAAGCAGAAGGTCTTCTGACGCGTGATCCAAGAATGGTAGAGCGTAAGAAGCCTGGGCAGCCTAAGGCCCGTAAGAAATTCCAATTTAGCAAGCGTTAATACTTACGCTGCTTGTTTAGTATCTAAATTGACGGGATCTCTTTCTATGGAGCTACCCGTCAATTGTTTTTTTAACAGAACGTAAACCAAGTTAAGTATGTCTGACAAAGACCAATCACAGTTTAAAGAAATGCTCGATGCGGGCGTTCACTTCGGTCACTTGACCCGTAAGTGGAACCCAAACATGGCTCCTTATATTTTCGATGAGAAGAAAGGAATCCACATCATCGATTTGAACAAAACCTCAGCGAAGCTTGATGAGGCCTGCAAAGCTATTCGCCAAGTAGCCAAGTCAGGAAAGAAAATTCTTTTCGTAGCCACTAAGAAGCAAGCAAAAGCCATCTTGGACGAAAAGATTAAGCCAACAGGAATGCCTTACATCACCGAAAGATGGTCAGGAGGTATGTTGACAAACTTCGCCACTGTGCGTAAGGCTATTCGTAAAATGTCGAGCATTGATAAAATGCAAGTAGATGGAACTTTCGACACGTTGTCAAAAAGAGAGCGTCTGCAGATATCACGTCAGCGCGACAAATTGGAAAAAACATTAGGTGGTATTGCTGAATTGACTCGTCTTCCAGCAGCCATTTTCATTGTAGATATTCACAAGGAGCATATCGCTCTTATGGAAGCGAAGAAGTTGAACATTACAACTTTCGCAATGGTCGACACCAATTCTGACCCTACGAAAGTGGAGTTTCCAATTCCTTCAAATGACGATGCATCTAAATCTATAGCCGTGATTTTGGATAAAGTATCCAATGCGATCATGGAAGGTATGGATGAGCGCAAAGCCAGTAAGGATAAAGCGGCCGCTCAAGAAAAGAAAGAGGCCGAGAAGAAAGAAGCAGATAAGAAAGCTGCCGATAAAAAGGCTGCGGAGAAGAAGATTGCTGATAAAAAGGCAGCTGAGATCAAGTTAGCTGAGAACAAGGCAGCTGAGAGCAAGGATGCCGAAAAGGAATCTGAAAGCACTGAAAAAGCTAGTTAAAGACAATTAAGATCATGAAAATTACAGCAGCAGAAGTCAATAAGCTCCGCAAGCAAACGGGATCGGGCATGATGGATTGCAAAAATGCCTTGGTTGAAGCCGAAGGTGATTTCGATAAAGCAATCGATATTCTTCGTAAGAAAGGCCAAAAAGTTGCCGCTAAACGTAGTGACCGTGACGCTACAGAAGGTGTTGTTCTTGCCAAAACAAATGGCGCGAATGACATGGGAGTAATTCTTGTTTTGAATTGCGAAACGGATTTTGTCGCGCAAAATGCAGACTTCATTTCTTTTGCTGAAAGCATAATGGACAAGGCTCTCGAAGAGAAAGCAGGTTCATTGGAAGCATTGAATTCAATGACTTTCCCTGGCTCTGAACTCACGATTGGAGAAAAGATCATTGAGCAAACAGGAGTAATTGGAGAGAAGCTTGACCTCAACGGTTTTGAGAAAATTGAAGCGGACAGCGTTGTGGCGTACATCCACCCTGGAAACAAGCTTGCCTCTTTGGTAGGGCTTAACAAAGGAAATTACAACGATCTAGGTCGTGATATCGCAATGCAGATTGCCGCAATGGCGCCTATCGCCTTGGACCAAGCGGGAGTTTCTCAGAAAATCATCGACAATGAAATCGAGATTGGAAAAGACCAAGCAATTCAAGAAGGTAAGCCAGCAGAGCTTGCAGAGAAAATCGCTAAAGGAAGGTTGAATAAATTCTTCCAAGAGAATACTCTGATGAATCAAGCATTCATTAAAGACAACAAAAAGTCAATTAAACAACACCTAGTTGATGCTGATAAAGATTTGACGATCACTGAATTCAAACGTTTATCGTTGGATTAAAAATCGATAGGATTTAAATGAAAAAGGAGAGACGTTGTTCTCTCCTTTTTTTTTGATAATTTTCGGCCCCCAAAAGGACCACCTAACATGCCTGTAAAATACAAACGCATTCTTCTCAAACTTAGCGGAGAAGCCCTTATGGGCAAGAAACAATTCGGAATTGATAACGATCGCTTGGCTCAATACGCCAGTGAAATCAAGGAGATTCACGAAATGGGAGTGGAGATTGCAATCGTAATTGGAGGAGGAAATATCTTCCGAGGACTTCAAGCTGCCGAAGGCGGAATGGAGCGGACGCAAGGAGATTACATGGGGATGCTTGCCACTGTTATTAATGGAATGGCATTGCAATCCGCATTGGAAGCTACCAATATCAAGACTCGATTAATGTCTGCTATTAAAATGGAGCAGATCGCCGAGTCTTTTATACGACGAAGAGCGGTTAGGCACTTGGAAAAAAGTCGAATAGTGATATTTGGCGCTGGAACAGGTAATCCATACTTCACGACAGATTCAGCAGCATCCCTTCGAGCCATCGAAATTGAGGCTGATGTAATTTTGAAAGGAACGCGAGTTGATGGAATATATACTGCTGATCCCGAAAAAGATAGCACCGCAACGAAATACAGCTCCATCACATTCAACGAGGTGTATGAAAAAGGCCTCAACGTGATGGACCTTACAGCATTTACATTGTGCAATGAAAATAAGCTGCCGATCGTAGTTTTTAATATGAATTCGCCAGGCAATTTGCGACGTATAGTAGAAGGAGAGAATGTAGGAACATTGGTCAACTTTTAAACGGAAATCATGCAAGAAGAAATAGAATTTATTCTCGATACTGCAAAAGAAGCAATGGATAAATCGATCAGTCATCTTGAAGATGCCTTGTCGAAAATCCGAGCAGGAAAGGCTTCCCCTGCCATGCTTGATGGCGTAATGGTAGACTATTACGGAGCACAAACTCCCCTAAATCAGGTTTCGAATGTTAATACTCCTGATGCTCGAACCCTTTCGATTCAGCCTTGGGAGAAGGCCATGCTGGAACCAATTGAACGTTCAATTATCAATGCCAATCTAGGGTTGAACCCTCAGAATAACGGCGAACTCATTATGATCAATGTTCCACCGCTTACTGAAGAGCGTCGAAGAGACCTCGTGAAAAAAGTGAAGTCTGAAGCAGAGGACGCTAAAGTGGGTATTCGGAATGCACGAAAAGAGGCCAACGACGAGATCAAGAAGTTGGAGAAGGATGGTCTGAGTGAAGATTTATCTAAAGATGCGGTGGATGAAGTTCAGAAACTCACTAATCAATTCTCGATTAAAGTGGATAACGAGGTAGATCGAAAAGAAAAAGACATCATGACGGTTTAAGCATGAACCGCATTCTGGTCATAGATAATTATGACTCCTTTACTTTTAATTTAGTTCACATGCTCGAAGCAATTGCTGACGAGGATGTAGACGTTTTCCGAAACGATGAACTGACTCTTTCTCAATTGGCGGAGTATGAGTTTATCGTATTTTCCCCAGGCCCTGGATTACCCGCGGAATCTGAAAACTTGCTAAACCTAACTTCAGAAGCGCTCCGATTAGAGAAGAAAATCCTCGGTGTTTGTTTAGGGCAACAGGCCTTGGTAGTCGCAACAGGAGGGAAACTTAAAAACCTCAGTCAAGTTCATCACGGGGTTTCTCACATTATCAAAGTAGATACAAATAGCTTGCTATTTAAAGAGCTACCGAGCGCTTTCCTTGTGGGTCGATACCACTCTTGGGTAGTGGATGGTGAAAGTTTGCCAGATCAGTGGCATGTGACCTGCCGCGATGAGGAGGGAGAAATCATGGGGATGAACCACCGTGTGCTGCCAGTATTCGGAATTCAATTTCACCCTGAGAGTGTTTTGAGCCCTCTAGGAGAGACTATCCTCAAGAATTTCTTGGAAGTATAGCTAGGCCCAGACCTTCGTGCCTTCCGAGCAATTCTTGCAGATTTCAATCTCACTTCGCGACCGAAGTAAAGCCGATCTGAAATTTGAATAGGTCGCTCCCTGCCAAATCTCCGCAAAGCTTTCATTGCCAATTTGACCCATTTGATGGGTAGCATCTTTGTCAAAACAGCATGGGACAACGCGCCCATCCCATGTAACCACTGCTGAGTGCCACATTTTCCAGCATTGATCATCGAGTAGGTTTTTTATTCCCCACTTCCCATCTGGATTCTTTTGATAGCGGGCATATTTATCGATAGTGGGTATGAGTGGGTTTCCGTTTTCATAATCGTAAACCTGGGCTGTTTTAAAGTGAACTCCATCCACTCCAAGTTCTTTCCCAAGCTTAGTTACATCCTCAATTTGGTGTTCATTTGGCTTGACCACAAGAAATTGAAAGTACACTCTTGGGAAAGTGCTTTTGAGTTCTTTTCGTTTGGCCAAAATCATTTTTGTTCCCTCAATTACCTTTTCAAGTTTTCCCTTTTTGCGGTAAGATTCGTAGACATCTTGAGTCGTTCCATCAATGGAAATGATCAATCGATTCAGCCCTGACTTTACGATTCCTTCGGCACTCTTTTCATTGATGAAATGCGCGTTGGTGGAAGTCGCCGTGAAGATTCCTCTGCTATTCGCTTTGGAAATCAGCTGATTCATGTCGGGGTGAATAAATGGCTCGCCTTGAAAGTAAAAAGTTAGGTAGACCAAGTCTTTTCCGATTTCATCTAAAAGCTGGTCGAGCAATCCTTCTTTTAAATTTCCCGTGGGCCTGGTAAACTGCTTCAAACCGCTAGGACACTCTGGGCATCCCAAGTTGCAAGCAGTAGTCGGCTCTACAGAGAGCGCGATAGGCATTGGGTGCGAAACAGGAGGGCCAATACGCCTACTGCCGCGAAAGGATCGATACAATTTCCACGCATTTTGGAAACGACGCCTTGTCAGGTGCTTCAGTAAATAGCTCGTTTCATGAAAGTCCGCTAGCATTATTTGGCAAAGATAGACGTCATACCTCAGCTGTTTACCATTCTATATTATATTTGCTCCTCACTTACGCCAAGCAATATATGTGGGAAAAAACAGCCGGGATTATTCTGCGCAATCGAATTGCGTTATTGGCTGTTGTCGCGGTAGTTACTGTTTTCATGGCTTTTCAAGCACGAACAGTGACGATGACTTACAAGTTCGGTGGAATTCTTCCCAAGGATGACAGCACTCAGGTAGAGTATGACCGTTTCACTGATCGTTTTTCTGAAGACGGAAATATTTTAGTTCTTGGCGTACAAGGAAAGAATCTACATACTTATCCGACTTTTTCGAAGTGGTATACCCTTGGATACGACCTCAAGGCCATTGATGGGATAGACAGCGTTTTCTCGGAAGCGCATCTCTACACCTTGAAGAAGAATGCCGAAGAAAAGAAATTTGATGTTCGAAAACTGGTGCAGCGACGACCTGAGTCCGCTGAAGAAGTAGACAGCCTCAAAAAGCAAATCAATAGCCTCCCCTTTTATAGAAACTTACTTTACAATGATTCTACAGGCGCGAGCTTGATGATGCTTTTCGTTAATCGAGCAGCATTTAATAGCAGCAGACGAATAGAGGTATTGGAGCAAGTGGAAGAAGTGGTTGAAGCATTTTCTGATGATACGGGACTTCAAGTTCACTTTTCAGGATTGCCCTATATCCGAACTAAGCAAACGGCTAAAATCAAACAAGAGCTCGGCATGTTTGTTGGCCTTGCCGCTGCGGTGACTGCGCTGCTCATGCTCCTTTTCTTTAAGAGTTTCCGGGTCATGTTTATAAGCCTCTTGGTTGTGATCATAGGGGTGATTTGGTCTGTTGGAACAATAGGTTTATTGGGCTTTCAGCTGAGTGCATTGATGGGGCTAATTCCTCCATTGATTATCGTAATCGGTGTGCCCAATTGTGTTTTTCTGCTGAACAAATACCATAAGGAATACCGCCTCCACGGGAATCAGATTAAGGCGCTTAGCAGGGTAATCCACAAAGTAGGTAATGCCACATTCATGACCAATGCCACTACGGCAATGGGATTTGCGACTTTCATATTTACCCAAAGTTCAATTCTTCAAGAGTTTGGTATTGTTGCTTCACTCAATATTCTAGGTGTTTTCATTCTATCGCTGATCATCATTCCTTGCGTTTTCAGCTTTATCGCCCCGCCGAGAGAACGACATGTTGCGCACCTTGACCGAAAGTGGGTGGATAAGGCAGTGTCGATCCTTCACGGATTGGTAAGCAACCACCGCCGAAAGGTTTATATCGGCACCATCTTGATACTCGGGGTTTCCATTTATGGCGCTACTCTAGTTAAAGCAACGGGAAACATTGTGGACGATTTGCCAAAAGACGATAAGATCATTACAGATCTCAAGTTCTTTGAAGATAATTTTGCCGGGGTAATGCCACTGGAGATATTGGTCAATTCACTTGACAGCAGTCAAGTCACCAAGGCCAAAACCCTCAAAAAAATTGAAAGGCTCCAAAAAACACTGGAGGCGTACCCAGAGATTTCACGGTCGCTTGCCATAACTGATGCCATTAAATTTGCCAAACAGGCATACTACAACGGGTTGGAATCTCGATACAGTCTGATTTCCAATTACGAAAGATCTTTCGTAGGGCCTTACCTTAGAGGTAATGAGTCTGACGCAGGTAAGATTTCAGGGATGTTCCTTGATTCGACTCAAACCGTTACGCGTATTTCTGCTCAGATTGCCGATATCGGTACTACCGAGCTGGACGCTCTTATGGAAGATCTTAAACCGAAGGTTTATGAGATTTTTCCGCGCGACGAATACAAGGTTACCCTTACGGGAACGAGTATAGTTTTTTTGAACGGGACCGATTACTTGGTGCGGAATTTATTTATCAGTTTGGCCATTGCGATTTTTGTTATTTCCATTTTGATGGCGCTCTTATTCAACTCTGCTCGAATGGTGGTCATTTCACTTTTCCCAAATTTATTGCCGCTTCTGTTTACAGCGGGGTTGATGGGGTATTTTGGCGTAGCCATTAAGCCTTCTACTATTTTAGTGTTTAGTATCGCCTTTGGAATCTCCGTCGATGATACCATTCACTTTCTCTCAAAGTATCGTCAGGAATTGAAAACCAGATCGTGGGATATTCGAACCTGCGTTTTGAATGCCGTCACCGAAACGGGGGTGAGCATGATTTACACATCCATCATTCTCTTCTTTGGTTTCTTGGTTTTCACGGCTTCCAATTTTGGTGGAACCGTGGCCCTCGGAACACTGGTGTCGGTAACACTACTGGTTGCTATGATATCCAATTTGGTCTTATTGCCAAGTCTGTTGCTTTCGTTTCACCGCAGCTTGGTTACCAAGTCTTTTCGAGAACCATTTTTGGAAATCATCAACGAAGAAGAAGACATCGAGTTGGAGGAACTGGAGATTCGAAAATCGGAGTAATCACAAAAGCTTTACAAAAATGAAAGGTATTATTTTAGCTGGAGGCTCAGGAACCCGACTCTACCCACTGACTATTTCGGTGAGTAAGCAGCTTATGCCTGTCTACGACAAACCGATGATTTATTATCCTTTGTCCACCCTCATGAGTGCTGGGATTAGCGATATCCTTATCATCACTACACCGCATGACAATGAAAATTTCAAGAGACTGCTAGGGGATGGTAAGCGCTTGGGATGTAATTTCACTTATGCTATTCAAGAAGATCCGAATGGCCTTGCACAAGCATTTGTGATTGGCGAGGAGTTTATTGGCGATGGCAAAGTAGCCTTGATTCTTGGCGACAATATTTTCTACGGTCACGGTTTGCAAGAGCTGCTTTCAGAAAACAATAATCCCGAAGGTGGAATCGTATACGCATACCACGTTTCAGATCCTGAACGATACGGCGTCGTGGAATTTGACGAAGAGATGAAGGCTTTGAGTATTGAAGAAAAGCCTGAAAAGCCCAAATCGAATTACGCGGTTCCAGGCCTCTATTTCTACGACAATGATGTGGTAGAAATCGCCAAAAATTTAAAGCCAAGCGCACGTGGTGAATACGAGATAACCGATGTCAACAAAGCATATTTAGAAAAGGGTAGACTGCAAGTGTCAGTGATGGATCGAGGGACGGCTTGGTTGGACACAGGAACTTTCTCCTCCCTCATGGCTGCTGGTCAATTCGTTGAAGTCATCGAAGACCGTCAGGGCTTAAAAATCGGTTGCATCGAAGAAGTCGCCTTCCGAAAGGGATTTATTAGTGCCAGCCAACTCAACCAAATAGCTCAACCTTTTGTTAAAAGCGGCTACGGACAGTACCTGCTCAATTTGATTAAATGAATTCCAAACTCGATCAACTGCGATCGCTTCTCGACTCCGAGATAGCCAGCTACACTTCCCAACTACCGGAAGATAATCTGCACACTCCTATAAAGTATATTATGTCCTTGGGAGGAAAGCGCATTCGACCATCTTTGGTTTTGCTTTCCGCAAATGCCTTTGGCGGTTCCGTTGAGAAAGCAATGCCAGCAGCATTAACGGTAGAAATATTCCACAATTTCACCTTGGTTCATGACGACATTATGGATGAGGCCCCTCTGCGAAGGGGCAATGAAACGGTGCACCAAAAGTGGGATACGAATACCGCGATTCTCTCAGGCGATGCTATGGTGATCGAGGCGTATAAGCAATTGGCCCTTTGCGGAGCCGAAAGACTTCCCGAGCTCTTGGATTTGTTCAACCGTACCTCGGCCGAGGTCTGCCTGGGCCAGCAGTACGATATGGATTTTGAAGAAGAGGAGGCCGTTACCGAAGAGCGGTACATCGAAATGATTGGTTTGAAAACAGCCGTTCTATTGGGCTGCAGTCTTCAAATGGGTGCCATTTTGGCGAATGCTACCAAAGAGGAATGCGAAGCTATCTACGCTTTTGGAAAAGCTGCAGGTATTGGTTTTCAGTTACAAGACGACTATCTGGATGCTTTTGGAAATCCCGAGAATTTCGGGAAACAAGTAGGTGGCGACATTATAGCCAATAAGAAGACTTACCTCATAATCCGAGCCTTACAAAAAGCATCGGATGAACAAAAAAGAGAACTGGAAACCATTTATTTCAACGGGAAAATTTCTGATCCCGTCGAGAAGGTTGAACGTGTCCTTAAGGTCTTTTTGGATTTAAAAGTCGATCGTGATATTCAGGATAGAGGCGACGAATATTTCGCGGAAGCGAAACGTCAACTGGACAAAACCAATTTGAATCAAGAAGGTCGGGAACAGATGGAAGGCTTTCTCAAGATGCTCCACACCCGCAGCTATTAACTCTTATAAATTGCGCTAAGGGCATCGCGAAGAGTACTGTACCGAAAATGAAACCCTGCTGTTTTTATCTTTTCGGCAGAAGCGCGACTTCCTTCCAAAATCAATCGGCCCATTTCACCGAAAACGGCTTTAAGCGCGAATGAAGGAACATTGGGTATCCACAAAGGTTTTTTCAAAGCTTTGGCCGTCTCCTTTGTCAAATCTTCGTTGGTAACATGGTCTCCGTTTACTGCATTGTAAACTCCCGAGTAGTTTTCTTTTTCAATCGCTTCCAGATACATTTCGCATAGATCATCGATGTGGATGTACGGCACCCACTGATCTCCTGAGCCCAACGGTGCTCCAAAACCGAATTTTATTGGCTGCGCGATTTTCTCCAGAGCACCTCCATTTTTAGAAAGAACGATCCCCGTTCTCAGTTTTACCACTCGGCTCATTTCAGAAAATTGGTCGGCCGCTTCCTCCCAAAGCACGCAGCATTTTCCGATAAAGTCATTTGAGGGAGAATCGCTTTCAGAATAGATGTTTTCCGTTGTGTCCAATCCGTAGTAGCTGATTCCGCTGGCCGATACGAATACCTTTAGTGGTGGATTGTGCTCTTTCGCCTTTTGGTAAAGAAGATTGGCAGATTCAACTCGACTATCTATGATGATTTTCTTTTGCTGCTCCGTCCATTTACCATCGGCTATGCCTGCTCCCGCCAGATGGACAATTGCCTCAACCCCTTCTAAGGCAACATCGTCCATCTCTCCTTTGGAAGGATTCCAAACGAACGTCGCAACTTTATTATCTGATGATTTACTTCTGGATAGGTGGCTGACGTCGTGCCCGTTCGCGACGAGCAGTTTTGTCAATGCAGAACCAATAAGGCCCGTTCCACCTGAGATAAGGATTTTCATAAGGAGCTAATCTAGCGAATCAATCAACCTATAAGGATACTTAAAAGTATTATCGAACGATCGGTTTACGCATCTTTTGGTAAAAACAAAAAAGGCCCGCGATTAGGCGGGCCTTTGAATTAGGTATTAAATAGAATCTATAGAACTGGAATAAGCACAGCGTCAATGACATGCACTACTCCATTTGTTCCCTGAACATTAGTCAATACAACTGTAGAGACACCATCATTTACGTCGGTTACAGTTACTGTAACATCATCAGCTAGAATAGCGATTGTGATTTCTTGAGTATTCACAGTTGCAACTGCACCAGGAGTGATGTCTTCTGCACGAACTTGCGCGGCAACAACATGGTAAGTAAGAACAGAAGTAAGTTGTTCAACGGTAAGTCCATCTACAGTTGATTGAATAGCCTCAAACGCACTGTTTAAAGGAGCAAACACTGTAATAGCGTCAAACCCTTCTAAAGTCTCAACAAGATCAGTAGCTACAATAGCTCCAACCAAAGCGCTTAGATTAGAATTGAAAATAGCGTGGTCAACAACAGAAGGTAATTCGAGAACACCATCGATTTCGTGTATCACACCATTTGTAGCGAAAATGTCTGCTGCTACGACTGTAGCGCCTTTTCCAGATCCACCATTTACCCATACAGTATTGTTTGCTGGCTCAGCTAACAACGAAAGTGGGTCACTATCTGGCGAACTCGTGCTTGATGTTGAAACGTAAGTTTGAACCGTTACTGCCGCCGCAGGTATTTCAGCGCCAATAACATGGTACAATAACAATTGAGAAACTGCATCTGCACCCAATGCTGCTACAGCCTCGTCAACACGACTACCGTCATCATTGTCGTCGGTCAATCCTGCTTGGTCAAAAAACGCGTTGAATGCATCGTTATTCGGTGCAAATACGGTCATAGGGCCATCAGCGGCAACTGCATCAACCAAACCAGTGGCTGTTAAAGCTTCTACTAAGATGCTGAACTGTGGGCTGGCTAATGCCAATTCCGCAATGTTCTGTGTTGGCCCTGATGGTGGATTTACCTGCGGATCTTCGTCGTCATCGTCATCGCAAGACGTCATTACTAATGTTAAACTTAAAAATAGAAAAAATGAGAATTTACTCAGGTCTTTAATCATGGATTTGTTTTTTTATGGATTTAAGATTCATTTAACATAGAGGCATATTGCTTGTTTAATTTCTCCTGTTAACAAAGCTTAATAAACTGGAATCTCAATCGTTACAATGTCAAGGCTTTCAATCTCTTCTTTGGTCGTTGCAAACGACGTTATGTGCAGAAGTCTTAGGCCTTTCAGGTTTTTTACCTAGCGGGAAAGGCCAACTTTAAAAACTCAAACACTTGGATTCCGGAATGAATTTTAAATTATCTTATTTCTCCATTGTTGTCCTCTTCCTTGTGGGCACGCAAGATGTTTTTTCGCAAGATCAGTCCTTCATCGATTTTTGGGACAAGGATCAAAAAGTGAAGCGTTCCGAAGGACTTTATCGTCGAGGATTGGAACATGGAACTTGGAAATATTACTACAGCGACGGCGCCATCAAGGAGCAGTCTGACTTCTTTTTAGGTCGACTCAATGGACCCGTGAAAAGGTTCTATAAGAATGGTCAATTGGAAACTGAGGGATACTTTGATTGGGATAGACCAGATAGTTTGCTGCAGTCATTTTTCCCTTCCGGAAACCCCAAAGAAAAGGGATACTATAAGGAAGGAATGAAAATGGGAGAGTGGAAGTATTGGTACCCCGATAGTATTTTGAATATGGTTGAGTTTGTCCATAAAGAGGACAGTGTCGAGCTTATAAGCTACTTTCTATCTGATGGAGAGGCGGCCGTTGTAGATGGATCTGGATTTATGGAAACATTCTACTCGGATGGCGAGCGGAAGAGTAAAGAGGCATATACCAAAGGATGGATGACTGGTGAGTCAACTACTTGGTATCCCGACGCACAAAAACGAACCAAGGGATATTACGATCAGAGCAAGAAGGACGGTACATGGTTGTACTATTTTTCCAATGGCAATCTTTGGAAAGAGACTCATTTTGAAGAGGATTCGCTCGAGGGACTGTTTATTGAAAATTTTGAGAATGGTGAAGCTGCACTTACAGGTCAGTACGAGATAGGTCTGAAAGAAGGGGAGTGGCAATTCTATCGCGATAGCGGTTACATGGAGATGAAGGGTTATTTTGTCGATGGGCTACAAGAAGGCCAGTGGATATATTATTACTTCAACGGTCAAGTTCAGTACGAAGGCGAATGGCAGAGGGGAGAGAAGTCGGGTGAATGGATCTTTTACTATCCGAATGGAAGCGAGTGGAGAAAAGGTGATTTCCTAAAGAACAAACGAAATGGAAACTGGACCACTTGGTTTGAAAATGGAAAAATGTTGCAAGAAGGCCCATACGTCAGCGGACTTGAAGAGGGCTTATGGAAATCTTGGTACCAGTCGGGTTCCCCAAAAGATGAGGGAAGTTTTGAGTCGGGAAAGTTGATTGGGAAGTGGAAAGGGTGGTTTCCAAATGGATCGCCCATGTATGAGGGGGCGTGGCAAGGCGATGAGAAAGTTGGCAATTGGAAACATTACCATGAAGATGGAACGCTTGAGGAAAATGCTTGGTACAAGGATGGAAGCTTTAATGGTCCCTATTCCGAATTCTCTGAGCAAAACATACCGATTAGAGAGGGCGCCTATCTAGAAGGTAAGCCCGACGGCAAATGGATTTACTATTTCCCAGAAGGAGGAAAAATGAGAGAATCGGGATACCGCAATGGGAAACAACACGGCAAATCCGTGATCTATCATCGTCAGGGAGGGCAGCCTGAACTGGAGGAGAATTTTGAAGAGGGGAAGCGAGAAGGCATCTCGACATCCTTTTCGCCACGTGGCAATGTGATTACCAAGATAGAATACAAGAACGGTCGGAAAGTCAGAGTGGTAGAAGACAACCGAATGAATCGATAGCACCATTGATTTTCAGGAAAAATCATTACATTTGCATTCACAAAATAAAAGAAACTAAATCGAGGGGCCGAAGCCCCTCTTTTTATTGATTACAAGCGATTACAAGTGATTACCGAGAACACCATAAGAAGTTTAGTAGCCGAGAAGATCGAGGGAACGCAATACTATATCCTAGAATTGGATATTAAGCCAGGCAATATTATCAAGCTAGAGCTTGAGAGTATGGGTCCCGTTTCTATACTAGATTGTGTGGATATCAGTCGTCAAATTGAGCACAACCTAGATCGAGAAGAGGAAGATTTCTCTTTGCAGGTGGCATCGCCAGGAATTGATAAACCCTTGAGAGACCCTCGTCAGTATATCAAAAACGTGGGAAGAAGCTTGGAGATAAGGCTAACAGAAGGAATAGAAGTGGAAGGGGAGTTAATGGCTGCTGACGAAAAAGGTATCAAGCTTCAAACGAAAAGAAAAGAGCGGGTACCAGGGAAAAAGAAGAAAATACTTATTGAAGAAGAATTGGATCTGTCTTACACCGAAATAAAGCAGGCCAAAATCAAAATCAATTTCAAATAACAGCACATGAGCAATGTAAATTTGTTCGACTCGTTCACCGAGTTCAAAGAGTTTAAAAACATCGATCGTGAAACGATGATGCGCATTTTGGAAGATGTCTTCCGAAATATGCTCATCAAGAAACATGGTACGGATGATAACTTCGACATCATCATAAACCCAGATGAGGGTGACTTGGAGATTTGGCGTAATCGCGAGATCGTTCAAGACGGTGAGGTGGAGGATGAGAATGCACAAATAGCTATTTCTCATGCCGTAAAGATTGAACCTGATTTTGAGGTAGGTGAAGAAGCTACGGAAGAAATCAAGTTGGATCACTTCGGTAGAAGATCCATATTATCGATGCGTCAAAATCTTGTTTCAAAGATTATTGAACTCGAAAAAGATAGCTTATACAATAAGTACATCGCAAGAGTCGGCGAAATCATAGCAGGAGAGGTTTACCAAGTTTGGAAACGAGAAATTCTTTTGCTTGATGATGAGGGAAATGAATTGATTTTACCCAAGTCGGAGCAAATTCCTAGTGATTATTTCAAAAAAGGAGACACGGTTAGAGCTGTTGTTGCCAAAGTTGAGATGCGCAACAACAATCCAGTGGTTATCTTATCGAGAACTGCCCCTGAATTCTTGGAGCGTCTCTTTGAAATGGAGGTTCCTGAAGTTTTTGATGGATTGATTACTATCAAGAAGATCGTACGTGTTCCTGGCGAAAGAGCCAAAGTAGCCGTTGAATCTTACGATGACCGCATTGATCCTGTAGGAGCTTGTGTGGGTATGAAAGGTTCTAGAATTCACAGTATTGTTCGTGAATTGAAAAACGAGAATATCGATGTGATCAACTACACGGCGAATGATCAATTACTCATTCAGCGTTCATTGAGCCCCGCCAAGATTACTAGCATCAAAATAGATGGACGGAAAGCGGAAGTATTCTTAAAGCCTGATCAAGTCTCACTTGCCATTGGTAAGGGAGGTCATAATATTAAGTTGGCTGGAAAGCTAACAGGTTTCGAAATTGACGTTTATCGCGACTCTGAAGGAGAAGATGAAGATGTAGATTTGGAAGAGTTTGCAGATGAAATCGACAGCTGGATCATCGACGAATTGAAGAAGGTTGGTTTAGATACTGCCAGAGCAGTGCTGGATCTTGCTCCCGAGGAGTTGGTTAAGAGATCTGACCTGGAAGAAGAAACCGTCAAAGAAATAATGAAAATTTTGAGCGAAGAATTAGATTAGAGCGGAGTAACGCTTTTTTTTAACTTCGCAGAAACCCCGATAATTTTATATGCCAATACGCAAAGCATCGGTACGACTAAGTAAAGCCGCCAAGGAATTTAACGTTGGAATTCAAACCATTGTTGACACTTTAGCGGACAAAGGTTTTCAAATAGAGAGCAAGCCCAATGCTAAAATTGAGCCTGCTGCCTATGAAATTCTAGTGAATGAATTTCAAGACTCAAAGCAGCTTAAGGAGAAAGCTAAAACTGCTGGAAAGGTCACGGCCAATAAGGAGACTGTTACCTTAGAGAGAGAGAAAGAAGAGCGCAAAGAAAGGGAAGAAGACAAAGAAGAATTGCTCATTAAAAATGTGCAAGGCTCTACTGATGATATTTTCAAGACCGAGGTAAAAGCGAAGCCTGGCGTTTCAGTGGTTGGTAAAATAGATCTGAATAAGGACAAAAAGCAAGAAGTTGCGCTTCCTAGCAAAGAAGACAAAGTAGAAGAGAAGGCTGAAGCCAAAGTCGAGGAAAAGGTTGAGGCCAAAGTCGAGGAAAATGAGGCTAAAGTCGAAGATAAGAAAGAGGAGCCTGTAGCTGAGGTTGCCGTAGATTCAAAAGAGGAGAAAGCAGAAGCTGCACCTCCTGTAGTATTAGAAGAAGTTAAGCCTGTAGAGCTCACAGCCGCTGAGAAAGCAGAAATAGAGAAAAAGGCAAAAGCACAAAGGGAAGAAGACAATACCATTCGCACCAATGTCCAGAAGCTTACCGCACCAACGGTAATTGGTAAGATCGATCTTCCAGAGAGAAGACCGAAGAAAAAGCCAGTTATCAGCACTGACCCTGACAAGGATACCCAAAAAGGTAGAAGAAAGAGAAAGCGCCTGCGCCCCGATAAGGTTGATGTAAGCAAGCCCGTTGCGAACAAAGCAAAACCCAAAAGACCTGGTGATCGCCGTGAGGTGAGTCAAGCCGATATTGATAGAGAGTTGAAAGAGACACTTGCCAAACTGCAAGGTGGATCTGGAAAGAACAAAGGAGCTAAGAACAGAAGGCTCAAGAGAGATGAGCATCGAACGCGTGCCGAAGAGAAACTCCAACAAGAGCAAGAAGAGTCTAAACTTCTAAAGCTTACAGAGTTCGTGACTGTAGCCGATTTGGCTTCGATGATGGATGTAAGTTCTAACGAGGTTATCTCAGCCTGTATGTCATTGGGAATCATGGCCTCGATCAATCAGCGTCTCGATGCTGAAACCTTGACCATCATTGCCGAAGAATTTTCTTACGATGTTGAGTTTACCTCTGCCGATATTCAGGAGGCCATTGAGATGGAGGATGATAAACCCGAAGATCTCGAAACGCGTGCTCCTATCGTTACCGTTATGGGACACGTAGATCACGGTAAGACTTCCCTGCTGGATTATATTCGTAAAGAAAACGTAATAGCTGGTGAGGCGGGAGGAATTACCCAGCACATTGGAGCTTACAGCGTTGAAGTAGGCGAAGGAAAGAAAATCACATTCCTCGATACTCCAGGTCACGAGGCGTTTACTGCCATGCGTGCTCGTGGAGCGCAGGTTACCGATTTGGCCATTATCGTAATAGCTGCTGATGATGACGTGATGCCTCAAACAAAAGAGGCCATTAATCACGCACAAGCTGCGGGTATCCCAATGATTTTCGCTTTTAATAAGATTGATAAGCAAGATGCCAACCCTGAGAAACTCAAGGAACAACTGGCGCAGATGAATATTTTGGTCGAAGACTGGGGTGGTAAATACCAAAGTCAAGACATATCAGCCAAGAAGGGAACCAATATTGACGAACTTCTCGACAAGGTTCTCCTCGAAGCAGAACTCTTGGATCTCAAGGCTAATCCTAATAAGAGAGCCATTGGTACTGTAATTGAATCTACGCTTGATAAGGGTAGAGGTTATGTTACCACTTTGCTCATTGAAGCTGGAACCATGAAAGTTGGCGATGTTGTTTTGGCTGGTCAATACACAGGACGCGTGAAGGCCATGATGAACGAGCGATACCTAAGCATCAAAGAAGCGGGACCATCAGCTCCAGTATCCATGCTTGGATTGAGCGGGGCCCCAAATGCGGGTGACCGATTCCACGTAATGGAAGACGAACGTGAAGCGCGAAATATTGCTACAAGACGCGAGCAATTATTGCGTGAGCAAGGTGTTCGTACTCATAAGCACATCACTCTCGATGAAATTGGTCGTCGAATTGCGATAGGAGACTTTAAGGAACTTAATGTGATCATCAAAGGTGACGTGGATGGTTCTGTCGAAGCATTGAGCGATTCGCTACAAAAACTTTCTACCGATAAAATTCAGGTAAATGTGATTCACAAAGCTGTGGGTCAGATTACCGAAAGCGACGTTCTTTTGGCAACTGCATCTGATGCAATTATCGTTGGTTTCCAAGTACGTCCATCGAGTGGAGCAAGACGAATTGCAGAGAAAGAAGAGATACAAATCAAAATCTACTCTGTTATCTACGCCGCGATCGAGGAGATCAAGGATGCCATGGAGGGAATGCTCTCGGCTAAGATCGAAGAGAAGATCGTTGGAAACGCTGAAATTCGAGAAACATTCAGAATCTCAAAAATTGGTACCGTTGCAGGTTGTTTCGTGACCGACGGAAAGCTGAGTCGACACAATTTGATCCGCGTAATTCGGGACGGTATTGTGGTATACAGCGGAGAACTGGGAAGCTTGAAGCGATTCAAGGATGAAGTCAAAGAGGTGACTAAAGGCTACGAATGTGGTTTGAACGTAAACAAGTTCAACGACATTCAGGAAGGCGATGTCATCGAAGCTTACGAAGAAGTGGAAGTGAAGCAAACGCTCGCCGACTAGTCCATTTTTGAATTTTCCTCTTGCAATGGTTCATCCTTTTCTAAGGAAGGTAATTCAATTTTATCCTTAACCAAGTAGCATCCTGGATAGTCAGAGTCAATTTCATGCTTGAGTTTTTCTCCTTCTGTTCGAGTGCGGAAATCGCCCACCCTTAGACGGAAATTTGGAGCCAAATAGGAAATATATGCAGGAAGCTTTGGGTAAGACTCGGTGAATTTTGCTTTCTTGTTTAATGCTTCCTTCCGCTTGCCAAAGAATATCTGAACGCGGTAGCCATCTTGAAGGCTGGGATAATCTCTTTTTAGGTTGTCGAGCTCTGTAATTCGCTCATCTTCAATGATTGTTATTTTACCAGTTCTATTCTTTTGCTTGAATGAATCCTTGTTTGAGTGGTAATCTC
The DNA here is from genome assembly GCA_047632755.1 of Cryomorphaceae bacterium. Classification (GTDB taxonomy): domain Bacteria; phylum Bacteroidota; class Bacteroidia; order Flavobacteriales_D; family Cryomorphaceae; genus JAKVAV01. The sequence continues at coordinate 56,858 of JBLIDT010000013.1, read as the reverse complement.
TGGAATAAACGCGTTCATTTAATTGAGCATCTTCATCTTGGCCGTGAGTCGTTGAAATCCAAAGTAGCGAACTAAGAAACAGGAGTAAAATAGTTTTTGACATGCTTTTAATCATAGGGCAAATTTAAGACCATTATTTTCCTTTCGACGCAATCTAACGCAATTCAGGGTTGAGTCAAGATGATAGGGTTCTTGTTTGAGGCCACTTTTGACAATAGACGCGCTTATTTAGAATCATTTTAAATTATTTGCAGCCTTGACAATTTCAGCACATAATGAGGACATCGATACTCCTTTGTCCTATTTTTGCGGAAAAATTTGCGGCTATTTATCTAAGCTCAATTGTAGATATGATGCAGTTTTCAGAAAAGATGAGAAGGTCTTTTAATATATTTTTGTCAGCCCTCGTAGTAGCGGCTTTTGTAGGAGTTGGAGAGGTTTCTGCCCAAGATGGCGAGAAATTATTTAAAGCAAATTGTTCATCTTGTCACAAGGTGGACCAGAACATGACGGGCCCTGCTCTGCAAGGAGTTGAGGAACGCTGGGCTGGCAATGAAGAATTGCTTTACCTATGGATTAAGAACCCAAATGCAGCCCTCGAAACAGGTGATTCTTATGTGAAGAATCTTTACAATGAGTGGTTTCCGAAAGGTGGTTTAATGCCAGGTCAGGCAGTGAACGATGAGGAGATCACAGCTATTTTGGCCTATGTGAAAAACTGGGTACCTCCTGTTAGAGAAACTCCTGTTGACGGTGATGCTTTAGCCGACATTCCTGTTGAGAGAGGTCTCGACACCACTTGGCTATTGATTGTACTGTTCATCTTGCTCATCTTAGTTTTCTCTCTATGGAGCGTTCGTACCTCATTGAACAACATCCAAAACGCCATGCGAGCCTCAGAGGGGACGGAGATCGAGGCGGAAATGTCCTTTGCTACGAAAGCTAAAATATGGTTTTTGAAAAACAAAGTGTTCGTTTCAATTCTCAGTATTCTGTTCGTTGTTTATCTTGCTGTAAGCGGTTATGAAGCTCTTATGGGAATCGGGGTTTACCAAGGATATACGCCTGAGCAACCCATTGCCTTTAACCACACGCTCCACGCTGGTGAGAACGGAGTGGCTTGTGTGTATTGCCACACTGGGGCATTAAAGAGCAAGCATGCTGGAATCCCCTCGGCAAACATTTGTATGAATTGCCACAAGGGAATCAACCGGGGAAGAAACGATGAAGGTACCGCTGAAATCATGAAGATTTATGAGGCAGTAGGCTGGGACATGGATAATCAGGAATACACTGGTGAGGAGAAGCCTATCAAATGGGTCAAAGTTCACAACCTTCCTGATCACGCTTACTTCAATCATGCTCAACACTACGTTGTGGGAGAGATTGAGTGTCAAGAATGTCATGGTGAGATTCAAAAAGATTATACTGTTGCTGGACAATATGCACCACTCACGATGGGCTGGTGCATTAACTGTCACTTGGAAACTGAGGTGAAAATGGAGGGTAATGAATATTACGACGAAATCCACGAGCGCCTCAAAGAGAATGGCAAAGAAGAACTTAAAAAATACTTGGAAGATGGAACCATTACCGCCAAAGAGTTAGGTGGATGGGAATGTGCCAAGTGTCACTATTAATTAGCTGAGAAAGGTAATTATGGCAAAAGATAAGAAGTACTGGGTAGGGCTTGAGGAGCTTCAAGAGAACCCAGAATTCATTCAGAATAGTAAGAACGAATTTGCCCCTGAGCAATCCGTTGATGACTTTTTGTCAGAGACTGAATTGTCAAAGACATCGACCAATCGACGCGATTTTCTTAAGTTTTTAGGGTTTAGCGTTACAGCAGCAACTGTGGCAGCCTGTGAAACTCCAGTTATTCACTCCATTCCATACGTGAATAAGCCTGAGCAAATCACACCTGGTATTCCTACTTATTATGCGTCTACCTACTTTGATGGTGTTGATTATGCCAGCATCATGGTTAAAACACGCGAAGGCCGACCTATTCACATCAAAGGAAACACGAAGCACGGACTGAACAATGGAGTCCTAAATGCTCGGATTAATTCTTCTGTTCTCAGTCTTTATGACGGTCAGCGATTGCAGGCTCCTATGATTGATGGAGAAGCAGCTGAATGGTCCATAGTTGACGCTAAAGTGTCAAAGGCTTTGCAAAATGCAGCTGATAAAAACGGGAATATTACTCTTTTGATGGGGACTAATATTAGCCCATCGAGTCAAAGGGCAATTGATAATTTTAAAGCCAAATATGGCGAGGAAGTAGTGAAAGTAGTGAGCTATGACCCTGTCTCATTATTCGGAATCAGAAAGGCCAATGAAATTACTTTCGGGAAGTCTATGATCCCATCTTATGATTTCTCTGAGGCTCGCACCATTGTGAGTTTTGATGCTGATTTCATGAACAACTGGCTGCTGCACACAGAGTATGTTTCTCAGTATGCCAAGAACAGAAAGCCTACAGGTGACTGGATGAGTAAGCACTTTCATTACGAAGCTAGCTTGTCACTGACTGGTTCAAACGCTGATGTGCGCGTGCCACTGAAGGCCTCTGACGAGGGAAGAGCCTTAGTAGCTCTTCACAACGAAATTGCAGGAAAAACGGGAGGGTCTTCCGTTTCGGTAAATACCGACGATCTACCGATGAATGCGATCAAAATGACCGCTGATGAACTTATTGAAAATAAGGGGCGATCATTGGTCATATCGGGAAGCAATGACCCAGATAATCAAGCGGTAGTTAATGCAATTAATACGCTACTTGGAAACTATGGTAATACAATAAGTACGACCAAAGAAATCTTTATTAACCAAGGAAACGATACTGATGTAGTCGCTCTCCTTAGCGATATGCAGCAAAGTAAGGTTGACGTGCTTCTCATTGGAAGTACCATAAACCCAGCTTACTCATTGCCGAATTCTGATGATTTTCGCGAAGGGTTAGGTAAGGTAGGAACAAGTGTTTCTTTTGCTCTATGGCAAGATGAGACGGCCACGCTATGCAACGTGATCAGTCCTGACAACCATTACCTCGAGTCTTGGAATGATTTTTATCCCGCAACAGGGCACTACGCGCTTGCGCAGCCAACAATTGGAAAACTATACAACACCCGCCAATACCAAGAGAGCATTTTAGCTTGGACAGGTGATAGCACTGAATACCGCGAGTTCATTAAAGGTGTTTGGCGAGAATACATGTCAGGAATTGGAGCAGAAGGTTTGCTGTTTGATGACTTCTGGTACAACGCTGTAAGAAATGGATCAGTAGATGTTCAACTTCCCGAAATGGTTGATGTTCCTGAACTGAACATGAATGCTGTTGCTGCTTCTGCCCGAAATGCCGCTAAAGTAAAATCCGTAGAAGGATTTGAAGTAATTATCTACGCAAATACTGGTATCGGAGATGGAGCGCATTCTACCAACCCTTGGTTGCAAGAAATGCCAGATCCAATCTCGAAGGTTACTTGGGACAATTACATAGCTATGAATCCTGCTGATGCTGAGTCAATGGGATTCAATATGCACTTGGGTCAGGAGCTTCCAGCATCTACTGCGACTGTAACCGTAAATGGGGTTAGTGAAACGCTTCCCGTAGTTCCACAGCCAGGCCAAAAGCAAGGTACAATAGGTATTGCTTTAGGTTACGGTAGAGGGGCCAATGAAGAAAATATTGGAAAAGCTGCATACCGAACCAAGCAATATGGTGGGTATGATATGGATGACGATGGCAAGAAGATTCCAATTGGAACCAATGCTTATCGCTTTGTGAATGTGGCCAATGGACACATGAACTACTTCGTTGGCGGAGCCACAATCGAAGCGGCGGGAGGAGAGTATCCGATTGCTACCACTCAGGTTCACCACACCATTATGGGGCGTGATTCTGTTTTAAAAGAAACTTCACTTGCCGTTTTCAAGAACGAATCGCAAGACGCTTACAATAAACCTCACAGACTCTTGGTTCACGAGGGTGGTGAGATGGTGAAGAAAGATGTAGATAAGATTGATCTCTGGGCTGATCATCCTGTAGAAGGGGTGGGTCATCACTGGGGAATGGTCATCGATCTTTCTACTTGTATCGGATGTAGCGCATGTGTAACCGCTTGCCATTCTGAGAACAATGTTCCCGTAGTAGGTAAAGACGAGGTAAGGAGAGGAAGAGATATGCATTGGATGCGTATTGACCGCTACTACTCATCTAACATGAGCATGGAGAAAGGTGAGGAAATGGGTTTGGGTGCTATTGATACTTATCGCGAGATGGAGGAGCCCGAATACGCTAACCCGACTACGACATTCATGCCGATGATGTGTCAGCACTGTAACCACGCGCCGTGTGAAACGGTTTGTCCAGTTGCGGCAACTACTCACAGCAATGAAGGGTTGAATCAAATGACTTACAACCGTTGTATCGGGACACGATACTGCGCGAATAACTGCCCTTTCAAGGTCCGTCGTTTCAACTGGTTTAACTACAAGGCATACGATAAGTTTGCCGAGGTGAATCCTTCGCAAGATGCGACTGCCCGCTTGGTATTGAATCCTGATGTTACCGTTCGCTCGCGTGGGGTAATGGAGAAATGTACCATGTGTGTTCAGCGGATCCAAGGAGGTAAGCTAGAAGCTAAAATGGCAGGTAAGCCTGTTCAAGATGAGCAGATTACCACAGCTTGCGCTGAGGCTTGTCCTACAAATGCTATTACTTTTGGAGATCGAAATGACGAAGAGACCAGAGTGAGAAAGGCAGAAAGTGACAAAAGACATTATTACGCGCTTGAAGAAATTGGAGTTCGCCCTAGTGTGAGCTACAAGGTTAAAGTGAGAAATACAGAGGTTTAAAGAAACTACTAGATTATGCACAAAGAATCTGCCATAAGAGATCCGCTGATATTAGGTGATAAAAGTTACCACGATATCACTGTTGATGTGGTTGGGCCTATTGAGAATAAGGCTCCGAGGGCATGGTATATTTTAATCACCATTGCAGGACTTATTGCTATTTGGGGATTGGGATGTGTCGTTTACCTTATCAGCACGGGTATCGGCGTATGGGGTTTGAATAAAACCGTAGGCTGGGCGTGGGATATCACCAACTTTGTTTGGTGGGTAGGTATTGGTCACGCAGGTACATTGATTTCTGCTGTTTTATTGCTTTTCCGCCAGAAATGGAGAATGGCTATTAACCGTTCTGCTGAGGCAATGACAATTTTTGCTGTAATGATGGCTGCTCTCTTTCCTGGTATTCACATGGGGAGAATTTGGCTGGCCTACTGGGTACTTCCATTGCCAAACACATTCGGATCACTTTGGGTAAACTTTAACTCACCACTACTTTGGGATGTATTTGCGATCTCGACTTATTTTAGTGTTTCATTGGTGTTCTGGTACATTGGTTTGATTCCTGATTTCGCTACCATTCGAGACCGGATGACGAACCCCTTGTCAAAGAAGATTTATGGGCTACTTAGTTTCGGCTGGTCGGGTAAAGCAAAACAATGGACGCGATTTGAAGAAGTTTCTCTGGTCCTGGCTGGTTTGGCAACTCCACTTGTGTTCTCCGTTCACTCTATTGTATCAATGGATTTTGCTACCAGTATTGTTCCTGGATGGCACACCACCATTTTCCCTCCTTACTTCGTATCGGGGGCAGTATTCTCTGGATTTGCAATGGTTCTTACACTGCTGCTCATCATGCGGAAAGTGATGAAGCTAGAAAGCTACATAACCGTCAAGCATGTGGAGTATATGAACATTGTAATTATCGTTACGGGTTCCATTGTTGGCGTAGCATACATAACCGAGCTATTTATATCGTGGTATTCAGGAGTTGAGTATGAATCCTACGCCTTTATCAACCGCTTCAGCGGGCCTTATTTCTGGGCGTACTGGGCTATGATGACTTGCAACGTCGTGAGTCCGCAGTTGTTTTGGTTCAAGAAAATCAGAACGAGCTTTTTGGCGACCTTCATTCTTTCTATCGTTGTAAACATCGGGATGTGGTTTGAGCGATTTGTAATTATTGTAACATCGCTGCACCGTGACTACGTGCCTTCGAGTTGGTCTATGTTCTACCCTACTTGGGTCGACATAGGAATCTTCATTGGAACAATTGGAATTTTCTTCACACTTTTCCTATTGTTTGCAAGATTCTTCCCAGTATTGGCTTTGAATGAATTAAAAACGATCCTGAAAGTTTCAGGTGAGAAATACAAAAAAGAAGATCACTGATGGCTAGCACAAACAAAACAGTGAGGGTGATTCACGCCATGTTTGACGATGACCACCGTATTTTAGAAGCCGCGAAGGATGTCGTAGCTCGAGGTATTCGTATAAAAGAGGTTTATTCCCCTTTCCCCATTCACGGACTTGATCCCGTTATTGGAATCAAAAGGACGAGGTTGGCAATTGTAGCTTTCATGTTCGGAACTACAGGATTGGCACTAGGCCTCTTGGGTATGTGGTATTTCATGATTGATGATTGGCCAATGAACATTGGAGGAAAGCCGAGCTTCTCGCTGATGGAAAACATACCTTCATTTGTTCCAGTGGCATTTGAGTTCACGGTATTGTGTGCAGCTCATGGGATGGCAATTACTTACATGATTAGAAATGGAACCTTGCCAGGAATGACTGCTGTTAATCCTGATCCAAGAACTACGGATGATAAATTCGTAATGGAAATTACTAGCGAAGAAAATCCTGATATGACCTCTGAAGGATTGAGTTCTATGCTCAAGAATGCTGGAGCGATTGAAATCAACGAAAAAGAAATTGCGGTATCATGAGAAACGCATTTGAAAAAATAGTGGTAGTTGTTATGACTCTTTTCGCGCTTTCTTCTTGTGTTAGGCAAGAACAAAGTCCGGGTTACGAGTACATGCCAGATATGTACCGAAGCCCGGCAGTGGAAGCCTACGTCGATTATGGTGAGGTGAGAGACACTATTCGCGATCCATACAACATGACACTTTCAGCTCGGAAGCCCGTAGCGGGAACTGTCCCCATGACGTCGAATGTGATGAACGACATGCCGTACATGATTCCCAATACTCAAGAGGGGTATCAAATAGCAGGTGCAGTTTTGAAATCACCATTTCCTCAAAACGAGGAGTATGTCCAAATGGGGAAAGAAATTTTCACGAGTTTCTGCGTGCAGTGTCATGGTGCTGAAGGCCTAGGCAATGGTCCTGTAGTAGAAAAGGGAGGCCATCCTGCACCGCAAGCATACAACGGTCCATTGAGTGAATTGCCCGAAGGAAAAATGTTCCATACTCTTACTTATGGTAAGGGTGCAATGGGATCACACGCATCGCAATTAACGAAAGCTGAAAGGTGGAAGGTAGTTGCTTACGTGAAGCATCTCCAGAAGTTGGGACAAGAGGAAGAAGAGGAGAAGACCGAAGAGACTTCGGATATTAAAGGATAATAAAATTTAACGAACCTAATACAACCCGGAGGATGAACTTCGTATTCTCAAACAGAGCCAAAATCATATCCTACGTGCTAATAGCTATTGGCGTGTTGACCTTGATTTTAGGTTTTCTATTCGATCACAGTGAACACCACGGAAGATTTTGGTCCAATGTTTTGATCAATGGCTTTTATTTCCTAGCCATTTCTTTGGGCGCATTATTCTTTTATGCACTTCATTTTGCCACTGAAACAGCTTGGGCGGTTTCGCTAAGAAGAGTGATTGAGGCTGTTTTTTCTTTTGTGCCAATTGGTTTGGCGGTTGTGATGGTAGTCCTCTTGGCTTCTAGTTTCCACCTCAACCATATTTACCATTGGATGGATGAGGCGGTTCATGCAAAGTTTGTAACTGAAGCTACAAGTGGATCTGAGCATCCTGAATTCTTTGCTTCAATGGAAGAGGCTGAAGAAAGCGGCGCTGTTTTCATAGCCAATGTTGAATATGATCCGCTTATTGCCAATAAATCACCATACTTGAACCTGCCATTTTTCTGGATTAGGACGCTTCTTTACGCCGTTGTTCTTACAATGTTTGCTAGATGGTTCAGAAAGCGATCTCTCAAAGAAGATGAAGTAGGTGGAATAGAATTGCATTTGAAGGGATACAAGAGAGGCGCTATTTTCTTGGTCCTCTTTGCTGTCATTTCCAGCACCATGTCTTGGGATTGGTTAATGTCGATTGACATACATTGGTTTTCTACCCTTTATGGATGGTATGTATTCTCGGGAATGTGGGTTTCTGCCATGAACGTTATTGTTGTTTTATCGCTTTATCTTATTTCGAAAGGGTACCTGAAGGACGTTAATTCAAGCCACATCCATGATGCTGGTAAATGGGTATTTGCCCTTAGCTTCCTTTGGTCTTACTTGTGGTTCTCTCAGTTTCTTCTGATTTGGTATTCAAACATCCCTGAAGAGGTTACTTATTTCATTACTCGAATCGAACTCTACCAAATTCCATTCTTTGGTATGTTTATCATCAACTTTATTATACCAATGTTGTTATTAATGTCGAGAGATGCGAAAAGAAGTCCGCGTTTTTTGATTGTTGTTGGTACTATAATTTTCATTGGACATTACCTGGATACTTATATGTTGGTTACTCCAGGAGTATTATTTGAGGACTGGCATTTTGGTTGGTTAGAAATCGGAATGTTCCTAGGCTTTACAGGGTTGTTTATTAATAGAGTTCTTAATGCATTGACAAAGGCTCCATTGATACCGCAGAAGTCACCATACTTAGATGAGAGTTTACACCACAGCATTTAATTAGCATAAGAAAAGATTATGGAGAAGCTTCTTTTAGTACTGGTGGTGATTTTAGCTGTAGTTGGTATAGCCCAAATTGCCAAAGTATATCAAGTTTCCTCTGAGCTTCAGAAGCGACGGGAGGAGGATATTTCACCTACGGCCAACAAGATGAATGCAAACCTCTGGTTGGTATTTATGGTTGCGTTCTTTGGGTTTTTCATCTGGCAGTATGTAGAATACAGCGATTTGTTATTGCCTCAAGCCGCTTCCGAACACGGTGTGGCTGTAGACAAGCTGTTTTATGTTAACTGGTTGATTCTTATACCTGTTTTTTTTATAATCAATTTTTTACTCTTCTTCTTTTCTTGGAAGTACGTTCACAATAAGAATAGAAAGGCGTATTATTTTTCCCACAACAATAAACTTGAGTTGGTTTGGACTATTATTCCAACCATTGCGCTAGCTTTCTTAATTATTTACGGATTACGGGTATGGAATGAGGTAACTGACGAAGCTGATGAAGATGCTCTCGTGGTTCAGCTTTATGGGAAACAATTTGATTGGACTGCACGATATGCAGGTCCTGATGGAAAGATGGGAGAGTCCAATTATCTTTTAATTACTTCTCAAAATCCGTTGGGTCTCATTACAAATGAGACCATTGAGGCCAGAGTTATAGAGCTAAAAGAAGGTATCACGAAAACAGAGAATAAATTGGCATCTGAGATTATGCCAGATGACAAAGCCGAGGACTTAGAAGATCGAATAGGTGCATACAGTCGTCAAATTGCAAAAATCTTGAACTTTAAGGAGAGCACCAACGATTTGTCAACGGCTTACGATGATATTATTGTAAAGGGAGAATTTCATCTACCGATTAGACGAGAGGTTTCTTTCAACATCAATGCGCGTGATGTTCTTCATTCGGCTTACATGCCTCACTTCCGAGCGCAAATGAACGCAGTGCCTGGAATGACTACAAAATTTGCATACAAGCCCGTGATTACGACGGACTCGATGAGAACTATTTTAGATGATGCAGAGTTCAACTATATTTTGCTTTGCAACAAAGTATGCGGGTCGGCGCACTACAATATGCAAATGAATATTATCGTAGAGTCAGAAGAAGATTTTCAAAAATGGCTAGTCGAACAAAAGCCTTTTGTAGAGCCTGAAGGTATCAAGGCCACAAAAGAAAGTGAAGAAGAGAAAGTTGTAGAAGAAGATGGCCAATTGGCCGAAAAAAATGGAAATTAGAAGCTTATGTCAGCTACTGTAGAAGTACAAGAAACACATGCTCATTCGCATGAGCATCACCACGAGAAAGAGAGTTTTGTAAGTAAGTACGTATTCTCTCAGGATCATAAAATGATCAGCAAGCAGTTCTTGATAACTGCGATCTTCATGGGTATTGTTGCCATGATGTTGTCGGTTTTTTTCCGCCTGCAGCTGGCTTGGCCAGGAGAGAGCTTTGAGATCTTGAACTACTTTCTAGGAGACCGATGGGCACCCGATGGTGTCCTAGATAGAAATATGTATCTTTCACTTGTGACGATTCACGGTACCATTATGGTATTCTTCGTTTTGACAGGAGGATTGAGTGGTACGTTCAGTAACCTTCTCATTCCACTGCAAATTGGTGCGAGAGACATGGCTTCGGGTTTCTTGAACATGCTCTCTTACTGGTTTTTCTTGGTCTCTAGTGTCATCATGCTGTCGTCACTTTTTATTGAGACAGGTGCTGCTAGTGGCGGTTGGACGGTTTACCCTCCATTGAGCGCATTGCCGCAGGCAATGCCTGGATCGGGACTGGGAATGACCTTATGGCTAACAAGTATGGCCATATTTATTGCGTCATCACTCCTAGGTAGTTTGAATTATATCGTGACTATCCTAAATCTTCGTACGAGAGGGATGAAGATGACACGATTGCCATTGACTATATGGGCATTCTTTGTTACTGCTATTTTGGGAGTTTTGTCTTTCCCTGTTCTATTTGCGGCGGTTTTACTCCTAATTATGGACAGGTCGATGGGAACTGCTTTTTACCTCAGCGATATCTATGTTGCAGGTGAAGCGCTCGATCCCGTAGGAGGAAGTCCTATCCTTTACGAACACTTATTCTGGTTCTTAGGACACCCTGAAGTATATATTGTACTGCTACCCGCCTTAGGAATTAGTTCTGAAGTAATAGCTACAAATTCTAGAAAACCAATTTTTGGATACCGAGCCATGATCGGATCCATCATGGCTATTGGGTTCCTTTCTTTCATCGTTTGGGGACACCACATGTTTATGTCGGGAATGAATCCTTTCCTAGGGTCTGTATTCGTTTTCACAACCTTGTTGATTGCCATACCATCAGCGGTTAAAGCCTTTAATTACATCACGACTATTTGGAAAGGAAACTTGGTATTCACTCCTGCGATGCTTTTCTCTATAGGATTAGTATCAACATTTGTGACAGGTGGTTTGACGGGAATTATTTTGGCTGATTCAGCCCTTGACATAAATGTCCACGATACCTATTTCGTTGTAGCTCACTTTCACATTGTGATGGGGTTATCAGCCATATTCGGAATGTTCGCTGGAGTTTATCATTGGTTCCCGAAAATGTTCGGTCGAATGATGAATTCGAAGTTGGGGTATATGCACTTCTGGATGACGATTGTCGGTGGATATGGAGTATTCTTCCCAATGCACTTTGTTGGTTTGGCAGGCGCACCTCGTCGGTACTATCAATATACCGATTACCCTATGTTTGAGGGGGTATATGACTTGAATATCCTCGTTACATACTTTGCGATTTTTGCAGCATCTGCTCAAGCAATATTCCTTTTCAATTTTTTCTGGAGTATTTTCAAAGGCCAAAAATCGTCCCAGAATCCATGGAAGTCGAATACATTGGAATGGACGACACCAGTGGAACATATACATGGAAACTGGCCTGGAGCTATTCCAATAGTTCATAGATGGCCTTACGATTACAGTAAGCCTGGTAAAGAATTGGATTATGTTCCCCAAGATGTGCCTTTAACAGAAGGAGAGGAGGAGCATTAGGCTGTTCATACTTTATAAAATTGAAGGGCTCGCATTTGCGGGCCCTTTTTGCATTTTCACTGTATCTTTGAGTTCTATATGTCAGATCAGTTTGATTTAAGGGATTCGTCCTCATTTACAGATTCAGACCTTGAAAAAGTTCTGAGGCCCAAATCGTTTGGAGACTTTCAAGGTCAAGACAAAGTTTTGGAAAATCTTCAGGTTTTTGTCACTGCCGCCAAACGGCGTGGCGAATCGTTGGATCACGTTCTACTGCATGGCCCTCCCGGTTTAGGGAAAACGACACTGGCAACGATCATCTCGCAAGAGTTAGGAGTAGGGCTAAGAGTTACTTCAGGCCCTGTTTTGGATAAGCCTGGAGACTTGGCGGGATTGCTTACTAATCTTGAAGAGAACGACGTTCTCTTTATTGATGAAATTCACAGACTTTCCGCAATTGTAGAGGAATACCTCTACTCGGCTATGGAAGATTTCAAGATTGACTTGGTCATTGATACAGGGCCAAACGCAAGGTCAGTAGAGATAGAATTGAATCCTTTTACTCTTATTGGGGCTACTACGCGCTCAGGCTTGCTTACGGCGCCTCTAAGGGCTCGTTTCGGAATCAATAGTAGATTGAGTTACTACACAGCTGATGTTCTCGCTGGTATCGTTAAGAGAAGTTCGGAGATCCTAAATATTCCAATTGAAAATCGGGCAGCACATGAGATCGCCAGACGATCGAGAGGAACTCCTCGAATTGCCAATGCCTTGCTGCGTAGAGTCAGAGATTTCGCTGAGGTAAAAGGTGATGGGGTGATTGATATGAAGATTGCTCAGTCATCACTCGAAGCTTTGGATGTCGATACTCACGGCCTAGATGAAATGGATCACAAGATTCTATTAACTATTATCGACAAGTTCAAAGGTGGGCCAGTTGGGCTCGGTACTATCGCTACAGCAGTAGGTGAGGACTCGGGAACAATAGAAGAGGTTTATGAGCCTTTTTTAATTCAAGAGGGATTTCTGATGAGAACGTCAAGAGGGCGTCAAGCTACAGATAGTGCTTACTCGCATCTTGGCAGGCCAATGAATCACGGCAGGGAGCAACAAGGGCTTTTCTAAAGAAAAAGCGCCTCAGAGAGAGGCGCCCATTGTAGATTCAAATACTTCCATTATTACTTCATGGTATCCAGCGCCAAAGGTTGCTAGGCACCATGTCTTCAGGAGAATGTGCTCATTTGGCTTTAGCCAATTGAGAGATTTCCTAAGTTCCTTCTTGAAGAGTTTACGATCGAAACTTACTTTTTGAAGGATTTTTTTACTCAGTTCCAACATGTCCTTGTTCTTTAGGTTTTGTTCAATATAAGAACTTAACGGTACATATTGGCTGTTGTTATATCCCTATTCGACGTATTAACAAATTTTTTAGCTCAATGAAAATCAAAGTGTTAAGCCTACACTTAGGGCTAGTTGATTCTATATGAAAGAAGTATTCCCAAACCGGTGTTAAACTGCGATCCGAGAACAAAAGGAACGTTTAAATCTCCTCTCGTGCGGATAGGCAATATCGATTGATCATATCGCAACTCTGCTCCCAACCGATCTGAAATGGTGTATTTGGCGGCCATGATGATGGAAAAATCAAGAGCATTGAATTCTCTATTGTTCTCCTCCACTCCGTCGAAATTTGTCTCTTCGGAGGAGAGTAGAAAGCCAAAACCAGGGCCACCCAATAGAGAAAGTTTCTCGTTGTATTTATACTCTATAAGAATGGGAACTTGCGCGTAGAGAAGGGACATTTTGTATTCTGTGATATCTCCATTCTCAGGATCGGCAGCTTTTCTGCTTCCTTTTTGCAAAAGATTAATCTCTAATCGCCAGTGAAATTTTTCCTTGATGAAACGTTGGACACCTAATCCTGCTGCAAGATTCAATTTATCAAATCCTTGTAAGCCATCGCCACCGACTTGGCTGGCATTCAGCCCAGCTTGGATTAAAAAAGAAAAGGCTTTTTCGTCATTTTCAGTTTGTCCCATCAGAGGAATAGTCAAGAGTAGAAATGCGAATGTTATTAGTCTCATGATAACGGTGCCTTTGCGACTGCATATACCTCTCGTGTAATCGAATTCTGCAAAAAGGCGAAGAGGTAACAGTTTTCTACTATCCATTCAGGATCTAATGTAGTGTTGAATTTATAATACACAGCTTCATCATCAGACAGAGAAAGCTCAGGAGTAATGACGGTTTGACCTGCGCTGCTATTTATATATCCCCTAAAAACATGTTGATGTGAGAATGGATATATAATATCGCTCCCGTCTTTTTGGCCTTCGATAATGTCATTCTCGAAAATACCTACAACTAGATTCCAATCTTCTCCAACTTCTGACAATTGTCTGAGCGCTACAGCGAATGTTACCTCGCCGTCCCCTACCAAAACAGAATCGGCGATGACATCTACAAACCCTCTTACATCTTCACTCATTTCATCTGAAACACGACTTGCCCAGTCACCAGCAAATTGCGGTGCTCCTGAACCAAAATCTTTTCTATTAACCAAACCTTGGGGAAGTGATAGTATGCCATAATCGTCGGCTAATGCCTCACCGTCTTCGGTTCTAAAGTCTTTTGAAAAAACAAAGTCTGGTGGCATAGGCACAATGTCAGGCGCCGCAAAAAAGGTCAAAACATGGTACCCAACTACTACTATTCGATCCCCCCACTGTTCTTGCAATAGATCTGCTGTGGCCAATGCGGGTGTACAATTCTGGCATTTATAACCAGTAAAATCTTCAAGAAGCACGGTTGATTCGTATGAATCAAAGAAAGCAGAACTATATGTGATTACACCTTCCGTGGTTCCTAGATCTACCACAGTGTCCAAATATGGACTATCAGGTTTATCACAAGACCAGAAGAATAGGCCTACTAGTATAAATAGTTGAAGTCTTTTCATCATTAAAAACTGCTAGTTAAGCTTATTGTCAATCCATTGGAGGCTGGAACTACCCTACACACACCTCCAACACAAAACACTCCTGCTCGCTGTCTCCCGTAAGTTACAGAAATACGATTACTTCCGTTTATATATCCCGATGAGACGACTGGAAAATTGAACTGATCACCATCGGCATTGCCATAATTGTATTGGTTTACTACTGATAAAAACCAGTGAGGTGAAACGGTATACTCTGCAACAACCGCGAACCAATCTTGTAAGTGTTGTTCTGTAAAAAGGGCTTGTAGCTCAAACCGCAGATTGTGGCCTTTTTTTATCTTCCAGCTCCCTTCAAACGCAATTAAGTCAGCGAAAACCACACCTTTTGTAGGGTTATTGTTGTAGTCATATGCCCCCAAGACAACATCGTTGTCGTACTGTATATACATATACATCAAGCTGGCTTTGAATTTTTTGGAAACTCTTCTGGTAATCTTTGCATTAAAATCTTCGTAATACGTATCATCCCCCCAACTGAATAGAGTGGGTTCAATACCTTTTCTATTTGCTTCAAAATCATCGACTACTGGAAAATCAGGTTCTTGAATATGAGTATAACTCACTTCTAGTTTTGTCCCGTATCGGCCACCTAAAAGGCTCTTTTTGGGAATGTTGTAGAATAGATCGCCTCGGAAGGAGACTTCTCCATTTGGTTGTGTTGCATAGGGGTAAAATTGAGCCAATAAGGTTGTTTGAAGCACTGAAGTAGGTGGGAGATAGTTGATCCAAGAATCGAATGGTCCTGAATTCCTTTGACTTTGAAGTGCCATATTTGACATTGAACTGGCCGTTAGACCAATTCCAAAACCCTTCTTAGAGTAGTTCGTGTTCATTTGCAAGCCCTGCCCGTATTGGAAAATACCCACGGAGGGATCAAGTGAGTCTGGGATATCAACTATGTTGCTATTAAGCGAAGATGGGTTAGTCGAGATATAGGCATATTCACCACCAATCTGAAAACCGCCTCTTTGATATTTAAGTCTTACCGATCCTGACCCAACGTTTTCAGGAAAATCATACACGGGATCCCTGTTCTGCTCGTACTTACTTACAAAACTTCCACCAATTGTCCATTGACCTTTGAAGTTTATGACGGAGTCAAGCAATTGGTTGAGATTAAATTCAACATCAGCACCTCGCACAATTCCATCACCATTCTGGAAACCGTCATCAAAGTTGAAACGTTGTTTACCATAAAGTCCTTTAATGGTGACTCCGTCGATAGGTCTCGCGACCACACGAATACCATCGAGTGCATAATCTACTCCTAGCCCTCGATCTTCCCAAGTTCTTAGGACAAGTCCAGATCCAAACTGTTCGTAGAAATTTCCAACGGTGATCTCTAATTTGTCCCCGTTATATTTCGCATAACGGTATCCAATGCCAGTACCCTCCCAAGGAGCTCCTGCAGGATATCCAACAAATGCAGGTAAGTAAGTTTCAAATCGAACGCCTGTTTCAAACTTCCCTTTCGTAAGAATGATGTTACCGAAGCCTTGAAGTGCGATTTGTTCGTCGGGAACCACCGCCGCAATGGCAGAATCTTCTTGGTAATATTGAGCCTCTATTGAAAAGTTACCTCGAACTTGAAGGGGGTTTTGGCTGTATGCCTGATTCAGTCCAGCTAGGAAAAGTATCAGGGGGAGTATCTTTTTCATACTTCAGATTCTCAGTTAAGAAGACCAATAATCTTCTCGAAGAGTTCATCTTCATCACCAGGAGCATAGTTGTTGTGCTGATAGACAATATTTCCAGAACCATCGACCAAAAAGGTATGAGGAACGTTGTTTACGCCCATTGATCTTTTGAAGTCTTGATTTTCATCAATGTAGACTTCATAGTCCCAAGAGGATCCATTTATATATGGCAACACTCTAGTCTGACTGCGCGCATCGTCAATTGAAATAGCAATCAACTTTACACCTGTCTCATCAACCCAATCCTCGTATACCTCAGCAATATTGTTCAATTCCTTCTTGCATGGGGCGCACCATGTAGCCCAGAAATTGATGATCATCGGCTTACCATCATTATTGAAATCTGATGTATTGAATGATTTACCATCAAGTGATTTGACTGTGGCTGACGGGATTGTTTTCTTCACATCTTGAGCAGAAACACTTGAGATGAGCAGAGCAAATGATAGAGCTAAGAGCAGGTTGTATTTCATACTTTTTTGAAAAAAAAACGTTCGCAGCCTAAGCTGCGAACGTCATTGATAATTAATCGAATATTAGTTGTTCACTGTAAACTTGCCTACTACTCGGCCATCGTTTACGTTCATGTTCATGAGGTATAATCCTTGGCTATGACCTGAAAGATCAATCTGCTGTAAACTATATCCAGAAGGAAGAACGCCTAAATCTTTAGAGATTACTAAACGTCCAGTAAGATCGAGAACATCAAGAGAAACTCTTTGAGAGGATACAAGATTAAACTCAACATTAAGAAGTCCGTTCGTTGGATTCGGGAACATGGTAAAGTCTTTAACAGAACTTACATCATCCACACTTAGAACGCCAGCTGCAAAGTTCTTCGCTTCTTCAGCGCTGAAAGAACCTCCTTCTAGAATTGTTTCACTAGTACCAAGATCAACAACTTCGTAAGAACCGTTTCCGTATTGGCAGCAGATTCCATCACCCCAGTAATCATAGATTTCGAAACTGTAACATTCAACCCCCGCAGGTATAGTTACAGGAGTATCATAAGTTTGGTTCGAACTGTACGTGCCAGCAGCTTCCGTTGGAGCACCTGCACCAATACCTATGTTTGTCGTTCCTACCCAAGTGTTTCCACCTTCGGCAATAACATTTTCATCTTGATCTACGATTCTCCAATAGGTTTCTTCAGCGTAATTATCTGTAGTGATAGAGACTTCAATTTCAGTTCCAGCTTGAGCTACATTAGCTATCGTTGCCTCTACCTCATCATTTACAGCATTTCCATCTTCTTGACCGTTGGGGTTAGAAAGAACGACTACCAAATCCTCTGCTTGAGCTGTTGGTGTTGCAATTTCCCCGAGTTCAACTTCCTCAGTTTCGAAGAATTCAAGAGAACCAGTCCAGTTGATCGTGTTAGACTCTCCTGCAATTGTGTACTCAATGTCAAGACTAGTTAATGTTTCACTACCCCAGTTTCTAATGGTAACACTAGGGCTTACAGTTGGGCTGCAGTTTTCTCCAGCAATATTATTGATGGATAATCCAGCAGCATCATATTCTGCTTCGGCAATAAATTCGCCAGCAGGAGCATATCCAGCTTGTAAAACCTCTTTAGTGTTGTCGTCTTGAATAAAGACAACAACCGCTAATTGCTCAATGTCATATATATTAGAAAGGTCCCAAGACTCAGAAGCTAAAAATTCATCTCCAGAAGCATACGAGCTTGCCATTGACAAACCGTTGGTGCCCGGAAGAAACTTCTTCATAACGTTGTAGAAGTCGAGTTCTCCGTTTGAACCTGGAGCTTGGTCGAAAATGATTGCTTTTTCAATCACAACTATTCTCATTCTCAAATCTCCAGATGCATCTTGCGTGCACGTTGCAGTTGCGTTAACATTGATCTCGCTGTAAGAGACAGTAAAGTCAACGTCAATGTCAAAAGAAGCAGGCATTGCTGAAGCATCATCAAATAATCCTTGACTGAAAGCTCCAGGTGCACCAGCATATGAAGGGCTTACATCAGGTATAACCCCATCAATTGTTGCGGTAGGAACTCCATTTATCCCATAATAAGCTAGACGCGCATTCGCTTCATCAGGATTGTGCTCGTGCATTGGGTCAAAACCAGGAAAATACCATTGGTACTTAATAGAAATAACATTGTCCGTGTTGTTGTCCAACAAGGCATTGAACGATGGATTTTGTGCAGCACAAGGGCCACAACTTGCGTTGGTTCCTTCTTCTGAAAGTACTAATCTTTCTGATTGCGCAAAAGAGAATGTTGTTAATAAACATACAATCGCACTTAGGTAAATTTTCTTCATAGTTGGTTTAATTATGTCTTTAGGCTAATGTACTGCTTTTGATCGCAAATTATTTCTTTATGTCAACCTCTATTGAAGTCCCAAACACAACTGAAGCTGTCTCCTTTATTTTTTTCTACACATATAACTCAATAAAACAAGATGATAAGGAGAATTTTATACTCATAAATGGTGGCTAATGGATTGTTTTTGTGTGAAACCTACGGTAATTGCTCGCACACTTTAGATTGTCTCTACGGTTCTAAATCTTTACTTTTGGTAAAAATCAAGCACATGAAAAAACTATACGCCATATTCATCGCGGTTCTTATCGGGGCATCCACTTTTGCTCAAACGGTAATAGAGCCCAATGAAGTTGCTGTTGAAGGCATTACGGTGCAACAATCAGATGTTGTCGCTAATGCGGTTGTGATCAATCAATCTTCTGAACAGCAATTCTATACTTGGACACGTGAAATCATAGACATCACTCCAGAGTGGTTTACTGCCGTCTGTGATGTGAATTTATGCCACGGCCCTGTTGTGGGTGATGCGACTTTTAATTTGAATCCTGGACAAGAAGGTACATTGGATGTGCATGTTTATCCAAGTGGTTTCGAAGGAGGTGCCATTATTAGTGTTACTGTTAGCAACGATAATGATCCCGAGGACACTGACAATGCTATGTATTACTTCAATCAGGCACTTTCAGTATCCACAACCATTACCAATGCCCTCAAAATCTACCCTAATCCTGTCGTTTCTGAATTCTTTATTGAAGGAGCAGGTGACGTGCAACGAATTGAGATTTACAGTATCTCTGGTAAGCTTGTCAAGCAGGTTCAATCTTTTGGACAAGGATCAGTGAATGTAGAGAGTCTCGGTACAGGAAACTACATCGTTCGCATGTGGAACGTTTCAAACGTTCAACTTTCAACGAACGTTTTATCGGTTCAATAGAATAGAAATAAGCTCTTTGAAGCCCGCAGTAGCGGGCTTTTTTATGTGCTTTATATTCCTGTCGAGGTCATCGAATGTTCCAGGGTCGATCAGAAAAACAGCTGCATTTTTTGGTGCCATTTGCGTTAAGCCCGCTGCAGGGTATACGTTTAGAGACGTTCCTATTATTACTAGAACGTCAGATTGAGTAACGATGTCAATTGCCAAATCCATGGCAGGCACCATCTCTCCAAACCATACAATATTTGGCCTTAGCTGAAATCCTGAAGGACAGAGGTTTCCAAGTTTCAGTCCTTCAAGAGGCATTTCAGCAATATAACTCTCATTGCCGGAACTTCTGCACTTCGTCAGTTCTCCGTGCAAGTGGCATACTTTTGTGCTTCCTGCTCTTTCGTGAAGGTCATCAACATTCTGAGTTACTACGCTAATGTCGTATTTCCCTTCCTTTTCGAGCCGAGCTATTGCCAAATGTGCTTCATTTGGTTCTACAGTTTTCAACTGTTTGAATCTCATATTGTAGAATTCAAGAACCTTCACGGGATTGCGCTTAAAAGCCTCAGGAGTAGCTACATCTTCTATTCTGTGGTTCTCCCAAAGGCCCCCACTATCCCTGAAAGTGTCAATGCCGCTTTCGGCGCTCATTCCTGCTCCTGAAAATACGACTAGCTTTTTCTTGTCCATGGGCTTTTTTTACTGTTAGGTATTTATACTTTTACGCACCTTTGAAAATTACGGTTTACTAATCTAGCCGATTCCGATTGAATAGACGCACTACTTCCCACCTATGTACGAGTACATAAAAGGTCATATCACCTTTAGAAACACCTCTTACTCCGTGATCGAGACAGGAGGAATAGGCTATGTCTTCCAACATAGCCTCAGCACCTTTGAGTCCCTCGGGAAACAAAACGAGGTGCAAGTTTTCATGCACTTAGCAGTTCGCGAGGATGCACATGTTCTATTTGGCTTTTTTCAGGATTCTGAGCGTTTGATGTTCAGGCATCTCATATCAGTTTCTGGTATAGGTCCTGCCTCTGCCATTGCTGCATTATCGGCAATGCAACCGAGTGAGTTGCAAGAGGCGATCTTTTCGGAAGATGTAGAGACTCTAAAGAAAATAAAAGGCATCGGAGCAAAGTCTGCTCAAAGAATCATAGTTGACCTCAAGGATAAATTGGGTTCCCTCGAGGTGAATTTTGATAATTTTAGTGGATCGAGCAATACCGTGCGATCGGAGGCGTTAAAGGCTCTGCAAAACTTAGGTTTTGATAGACGGAAAGCACAAAAAATTATAGATGAAGTGCTGAAGTCAGCGGATGAATCGATTGGAATTGAAGATTTGATTAAAAGAAGCTTGAAGAGCTTATAGCTCTTCACCATATTTTGAGTTTGCGGTTTAACAACATATTGCGCCTGTTTGCATTAGGTGCGCTAATCTTATTGGTTTGGTCTGTAAGTGCTGAAGGCCCTGCGTTTACCGCAAAAGTGGTAAACCTTCCCGAGCTTACAGTTATGCCCATCGACTCCCCGGAGGTGGACTTAATATACCCGATAGAAGATGGCGTAAACCCCTTCGGCAATAATGGTCGGATCAATCTTACTGATCCGAGTAACATGAATAATGTTATCGAATACGACCCTGAAACAGGGCAGTATTACTTCTATAAGCGTATTGGGGACAATATAGATTACCGAAATCCCACGGTAATGACTTTCGATGAATACATGGATTACGTCAACAGTAATTCTGTAAGAGACTACTGGGGGGAAATACAAGCGGCAGATGCAATGGCTAGCGACGAAGAAGGAGGCCCCGATCCCTTTAGACCTAGCATTCAAGTAAACAGTAAAGCATTCGATCGGATTTTTGGTGGAAATACAGTAGATATAAGACCGCAAGGTACGGCTGAGCTTACCTTTGGGGCCAATATCAATAGCAATGAGAACCCTCAGATCCCTGTAAACCAGAGGAGGATTACCACATTTAATTTTGATCAGCGAATTCAGCTCAATGTGGTTGGAAACATTGGTGATAAGCTGAAACTCAGTACCAACTATAACACGGAAGCTACTTTCGATTTTGAAAACCAAACCAAAATTGAGTACACTGGTTACGATGATGAGATCATTCAGAAGATTGAGGCGGGTAACGTTAGTATGCCTCTCAATAATTCGTTGATCTCTGGTAGCCAAAGCCTCTTTGGTATTAAAACCCAACTCAAGTTTGGTCGGCTGGATATAACCACACTCTTTTCTCAAGAACGAGGACAAAAGAAAGAGATCAATGTGCAAGGTGGAGCTCAAACACAGGACTTTGAGATTTCGATTGATAACTACGAGGCCAATCGTCACTTCTTCTTGAGTGGCTATTTCCGCGATAGCTACGACCGCGCCCTTCAAAATTTGCCAGTTGTAAATTCAGGGGTTCAGATTACGCGTATTGAAGTTTGGGTAGTAAACCAAACAGCTAACGTGGAAGAAACACGCAATGTGATCGCATTTACCGATCTGGGTGAAGATCCTGAGTATATAAATTCTGAACTACCCCTTGAAGTTGGGGACAATCCATTGAATAATTTTCCTGACAATGGCCAGAATAGTTTGTACAGCCAGATGGCTTCAAATCCTCAAATTCGAGGATTTTCTCAGTCCTCTCAGTCTCTCGCTTCTCTTGGATTAATTAATGGTCGGGACTTTGAGCGTCTTAGCAATGCGCGTCAACTTACTCCCAATGAGTACACGTTTAACCAGCGTCTGGGATTCATCTCTTTGAACCAATCACTGAATAATGCCGAGGTGCTTGCCGTGTCCTATCAATACACCTTAAACGGGCGAACTTATCAAGTAGGAGATCTATCCAATGATGGGTTTACATCTCCAGATGCGCTATACCTCAAAATGCTTAAGTCTACCGTGGTAGATGTGCGCAATCCAATGTGGGATTTGATGATGAGAAACGTCTATTCACTTGGCGCTTATCAGGTGAATAGCCAAGAATTTATGCTAAACGTATGGTACAATGATCCAGAAGAGGGTATAGATGTACCAGTGATTCCCGAGCCGCAAGTTCAAGATATTCCACTTCTGCAGATTTTTGAATTGGATAAACTGGATCAAAACGGCAACTCTCAACCCGATGGTCGATTTGACTTTATTGATGGAGCAGCCACTGAAGGTGGTACCATAAATGCTCAGAATGGACGGATATTCTTCCCTGTTGTTGAGCCATTTGGCTCACACTTGAATACTGTTTTGAAGGAGGCAGGCGTGGACACACTTCAAAGAGAGCGAATTGTATATCCGCAGCTTTACGACTCTACGAAAATCGTAGCTCAGCAAAACTTCCTCTATTTGAATCGATTCAAACTAAAAGGAAATTACCGTTCAGCTTCTTCGGATGAAATTGCTTTGAATGCGCTCAATATACCACAAGGGGCGGTTCAAGTGACAGCAGGTGGGGTTCCTTTGATTGAGAATCAAGATTACACAGTAGATTATAATTTGGGTCGAGTTAAGATTTTGAACTCTGGACTTCTCGAATCTCAGACCCCAATCAAGATTTCGGTAGAGAGCAATACCCTGTTTAGTATTCAGACTCGTAGGTTGATGGGCGCACGATTTGATTATCGATTCAATGATAATTTTACTTTGGGTTCAACCATCATGAACTTGAATGAGCGGCCCTTAACGCAAAAGGTGAACATTGGTGATGAGCCAATGAACAATACCCTTTGGGGGTTTGATGCGCGCTATCAAGATGAGTCTCGCTTTCTAACGGATATGGTAGACGCACTTCCTTTTATCAACACAAAAGAGACTTCAAACATTGACGCTGCCATGGAATTTGCACACTTAATTCCTGGTCACAACAAGGCCGTAGGTAAAACAGGTAGTGCCTACATCGATGATTTTGAAGGAACCATCTCGTTAATCGATTTACGGAATTTCGCCTCTTGGGGATTGGCCTCCATACCTCAATTGCAGCCCGATTTATTTCCAGAGGCCTCATTAAGTAATGATCGCCTGCTGGGATATAACCGAGCTAAATTTTCTTGGTACATATTGGATCCCTTGTTCTTTAGAAATGACAATATCACCCCCGACAATGTCAACGGTGAACGGCACTACCAAAGGGAAGTAACAGAAAACGAAGTTTTCCCTGACAAGGAATTGCCTGCAGGAACCCCTGCGAATATTGCTACTCTCGACATGTCCTACTTTCCCAGAGATAGAGGGCCATATAACTACGATGCGGAGTCCACGCCTCTATCTGCTGGTATTGACCCACAAACAGGTGAGTTGAACGATCCCGAATCCAGATGGAGTGGTATTCAAAGGGCCATTAACACCACAGACTTTGAGCAGACCAATGTTGAATTTATCCAGTTTTGGGTAATGGATCCATACAACGCTGATAGCCGTGATTTTGTAGGTACCGAGGGTAATCCGCGTGGAAAGCTTTTGGTCAACATTGGTAACGTTTCGGAAGATGTTCTCCGAGATGGTCAGATGAGTTTTGAGAATGGATTGCCGCTCGATCCCGCAAATCCAAATGGCCTTCTTACAGATACCACAAATTGGGCGCAGGTGCCGCTAACCCAAAGTATTGTAAATGCTTTCGATAACTCAACCAACTCGAATTTTGCTCAGGATGTTGGTTTCGATGGTTTTAGTGATGCAGGCGAGCGCATCTATTTCGAAAACTATTTGGCGCGTATTACTGCCTTGCCTGGTGTTACTGCCGCTGTAATAGCAGAGGCCAGCGGCGACCCTTCTTCCGATAACTTTCGCTTCTTTAGGGGTTCTGAGTATGACGCTCAACAGGCTGATATTTTGGAGCGATACAAGGATTTTAACGGTTTTGAGGGAAACTCTGTAACCACTCAAGATAGCCCTGAGGATTATCCGACGCAAGCCACGACTTTACCTACTTCGGAAGATATTAACCAAGATTTAACTCTTGGTGAAGCTGAGTCATACTACCAATATGAAGTTGATCTTCCCGATCCACTTGTTGAACCCTCTGCTTGGCAAGTAGGAAACAACTACATCACTGATGTGGTGAATGGTGTTGCTCCTGACGGAAGACAGGTTAGATGGTATCAATTCAAAATTCCCGTTCGCGAAGGGAAATCATTTGGAGGTATTAGAGACCTGCGATCGATTCGTTTTATGCGGATGATCACCACTGGATTTGAAACGCCTGTTGTGCTGCGTTTTGCTCGTTTGGAATTAATTCGAGGAGAGTGGCGGCGATATACCGATGAGCTGCGCCAAGGAGAATTTATTCCTGGTCCTCCAGGAAATACAGAGTTTGATATCCTCGCAGTAAATATTGAAGAAAACAGCACGCGGGTTCCCTTGAATTATGTCACTCCGCCTGGTATTTCGCGAGAGATTGATGCTGGTACCGCAAATCTTCGAAGCTTGAATGAGCAGTCTTTAGTTCTTCGCGTGAGCGAGTTGGAAGATGGTGATGCTCGATCAGCATTTAGAAGCACTGAGCTCGACATGCGTATGTATGGAAATCTCGAAATGTTCATTCACGGAGAGACGTTGGATGAAAACAATCCGCTGGGATTTGGAGATGTTTCAGTCTTTGTCAGACTGGGTACTGACTTTGATCAGAATTATTACGAATACGAAATCCCCGTTGAACCTACAGATCTAAATGCTTCCAGTACTCCTCAGAATATCTGGCCGGAAGAGAACAATATGAAGATTGAATTTGATCGGCTTCAAAGCGCGAAGAATTCAAGGAATCAATCTGGATTTGAACAGAGCCGAATCTATGAAGAGATGGATGGTAATCGAAGGATTCGCATCAAAGGAAATCCCGTCTTAAGTTCTGTTCGTACCGTTATGATTGGGATAAGAAACCCCAACTCAGCAGATAATATTTGGGCTGAAGATGATGCACTACCCGAGAGTGCTGAGATATGGGTGAATGAGCTGCGACTTACTGATTTCAACAATGAAGGCGGTTGGGCAGCACTCGCAAGAGTGAATGCGCAGCTTGCAGACTTTGGTAGCGTTTCCCTTTCGGGAAATATTTCTACCCCAAACTTCGGATCTCTAGAAAGCCGAGTGAGTGAGCGGCCACAGGAGCAGTCAATGGGCTATGATGCCAACTCGAATCTGGAATTGGGTAAGTTTCTTCCAGAAGAATCAGGAATTAAAGTCCCCATGTTCATTGGTCAATCCGAGCAAATTGTAAGACCTCGATTTGATCCTCTTGCACCTGATCTTGAACTCGATGAAGTAGCCGAAGGACTCTCACAAGACGAAAAAAAAGATCTTAAGAAGCGATCTCAAACCTATACGCGGAGACGAAGTATCAACTTTACCAACGTTAGGAAGGAACGAACCAATCCCGATAAAAAACCTCAGGTATATGACATTGAAAACTTCAATGCCACATTTGCCTATAGTGAAAGGGCGTTTTACGACATCAATACCGCATTTGATAACCAAAGACAGTTTAGGTTAGGTCTTGGATATAACTACAATGCCAAGCCCAAGAACATCAAGCCTTTTGCCACTAGTAAGTTTCTGCGGAAGTCTGAATATTTGGCATTGATTCGAGATTTCAATTTCACGTTGGTCCCTAAATCATTCTCCTTTAGATCTGAAATAAACAGAACCTATAGCGAGCAACAGTTCAAAAATAATAGTGATGTTTTTAATTTTGAGCAACCTATTCTTTATACCAAAACATTCAACTGGAATAGAGTTTACGATGTTCAACATGACCTGACTCAATCTATCCGCTTAACCTACAGCGCCAACAATCTTTCATTTATCGACGAGCCCGAAGGCAGGGTTGATAGAGAAGATAGGGACTCTTACAATCAATATCGGGATACGATTTGGGCAAGTCTCACTCGATTTGGTGAGAACGTCACCTTCAATCAGAATTTCTCTGCCAACTATCGAGTGCCAATCAATAAGATTCCTATTCTCGATTGGATAAGCACGGACGTGAGGTACAGCGGAAGCTATAATTGGCAACGCGCACCATTTTCTCAGGACACCTTGGGTAACGTTATTCAGAACTCCAGAAATATTTCGATAAACGGTCAGTTAAACTTCTTATCGCTTTATAACAAGATCGGTTACTTCAAAAATGTAAACCGAAAGTTCCAACGCCAGGGCAGAGGAGGAGGACGATCACTTTCGCAAGGGTCAGGTCGAAAGTCGAATGAAAAAGATGAGAAAGATGGAAAAGAAGAGGAAGAGCCAGAGAAAAAAGAAAAAGATGAAAACGAAATCACGGTTCTTGACTATTTCGCCAAGTTGTTAATGAGTGTCAAGAACTTGAGCATAGTATATAGTCAGAATGAAGGAACATTGCTACCAGGATACAACCGAACATCAAATATCCTCGGGATGGATCCAGGTTTTAGCGCTCCAGGAGTAGACTTCGTGTTTGGACATCAAATTGATAATTTTAACCAGCAGGCAGCTCTCAAGGGGTGGCTTGTGGAAAATGAGTTCCTTAACCAGCAATACCTGCAAACTTATACCGAGGATTTCAATTTGCGCTTAAATCTTGAGCCTTTACCAAATTTGAGAATTGAATTGACCGCTCAAAGAAGCCAATCTGATAACGACGGATCTTTCTTCAGGTACAGTCCTGATCTTCAGCAGTATTTGGAAGAAAGTCGATTTCAGACAGGAAGCTTTAGTACTACTTTAAACGCTTGGAGTACGCTCTGGACTCAGGATGTAAACAACATCAGCCCAACTTTCGAAACTTTCCTTGAAATAAGGGATGATATATCCAATCGTCTTGCTCGAGAGACTGGATTTTCCGAGCCAAACTCAGGTCTCGAAGGTGCCTATGCCGATGGATTTGGCCCAACCTCGCAGCAAGTAGTTGTTCCATCTTTTGTTGCAGCTTATACTGGGCAAGATGCGCAAAGTGTCAATTTCTCCATCAGTGATTACACAGTTTGGGATGCGATAAAAAACCCCAACTGGTCGGTCAACTATGACGGGCTTTCGAAAATCCCAGCGCTTAAGAAAATCTTCAGAACGATTAATATTTCGCATGCCTACCGCAGCACATTTAGCATCAGTAATTTCACTACCAACTTAGCCTCGGGAACAAACACAGATGGCACGCCTGTTCGAGACAATTCTATCGAAGAAAACTTCATTTCTGATACTCAAATCAACGCGATAACGATTAGCGAGCAACTAAGTCCGTTGATTCGAATAGACATGACGTGGCAAAACTCGCTGATCACCAATTTCGAGATTAACAAAAACAGAGTCTTGGCCTTCAGCACAACGAATTTTCAGCTTACCGAAAACAGAAGCGATGAGATCGTTTTGGGTCTTGGTTACCGTTTTCCAGACGTTGAAATCAAGTTGGCAGGAAAAACGAGAAAGAGCGACCTTAATGTGAGATTTGACTTGAGTATTCGAGACACTGAAGTCATCGCAAGAAGAATGGAAGAAGGCACGAATCAAATTACTTCAGGTCAAAACCTGCTTTCGATCAAAACGGCCATCGACTACGTAATTTCAGATAGATTGAATATTAGGGCATTTTACGATCACCAGATCAACGAACCAAAAGTTTCTATTTCATTCCCTACATCGAACATAAACACCGGTGTATCTTTACGTTTCACATTGACTCAATAAAAAAGGTATAATGAATTTCCCAGCTGAATTAAAATACACTGAAGACCACGAATGGATTAGGATAGAAGGCAATATTGCCACTATAGGAATTACTGAATATGCTCAAGGCGAATTAGGTGATATTGTATTCGTTGAGATCGAGACAGAGGGTGAGGATTTGGACTCTGCAGAAGTATTCGGAACCATTGAAGCGGTTAAAACAGTTTCTGATCTTTTTATGCCCATGGCTGGAAAAGTGATTGAATTTAACAAGGAACTCGAAGCCAATCCTGAACTGGTAAACGAGGATCCTTACGGAAAAGGATGGATGATAAAAGTTGAATTTGATGGTGAGTCAGACTTATCACAACTATTAGATGCCGATGCCTACAAAGCACACACGGCCTAATCAGCTTTCGTGGCTAAAAGCATACTCGGCGGCTCTCTTATGGGCCGCCTTTATTCTTTTATTGATGTCCCTTCCTGGGGAAAATCTTCCCGATTTTGACATCTGGGCCATAGATATTGAAGACAAGTTAGCTCATGTAGCTGTGTTCGGTTTGTTGGTTACATTGATGGTTTGGGGGCTGAGCCGACGTACTGAACTATTGACCAGAAAAGCTCTCTGGATAGTCTTTCTTATTGGTACCTTTTATGGAGGTGCAACCGAAATATTTCAGGGCTTAGCTGTCCCTTCAAGGTTTGCGAGTGTCTTTGATTTTGTGGCAGATACGATAGGTTCAGCCTTAGGCACAGTGTTTGCAATTTGGGTTTTCAATAAACTCCGCAGATAAAAAAGCTGAGTGGCCACAAAGCGGTTTTTCTGTTTAAAAACCGTGTACTATGCAGATCAAAAAATCGCGCGAACTAGAACTCGAACGCAAAAAACCGACCTTATTCTTATTGGGCCTTGCTGTGGCATGCGCCATTGTTCTCTCAGCATTCGAATGGAGAACACCAGCTGAGGAAAGAACTTCCTCTGAGGATTTCAATGATGAAATACCCGTCTTTGAAGCGACGCTTATTCCTCCTTCTTTCAGGGAAAAAGAAAAACCTATTGAGAAAAAGGAGGATGTAAAAAAGGAAGTTGCCAAAACCATTATTGACCAATTTAAGTTTGATGAGATGGAGCCTCTCAAAGCTGAGATCAAATTTCCTGATCTTGGAGATGAACCCATTGTCAAGGATATTTCTCGATTACCAGAACTCAAGTCTGAAGAAGAGCCATTGCTTTTCGCTGACGTAATGCCCGAGTTTCTCGGAGGAGATTCGTTAAGAGTGGTATTTCTTCAAAATCAAGTGGTCTATCCAAGAATGGCAAAAGACGCAGGAATATCAGGAAGTGTTTACATTGGATTTACCGTAACCAAAGACGGGTCTATAACGGATATTGAACTAAAGCGCGGTGTAGGAGGTGGTCTTGATGAAGAAGCCCTGAAGGCGGTGATGTCTATGCCCAAATGGAAACCTGGCTTTCACAACGGGAGACCGGTAAATGTCAGCTTTGTAATGCCAGTTACTTTTACTTTAAAGTGATAGATGAGGCACAATAGTTGGTAAAGCAATTAAGTTAAAAATCAAGACTCTCGTCGCTTAAGTATGCAAACTTTACTATTTTCGCTGAGTCTGTAAAAAATGGAGCACATGGAATTAAAGAAAAGTCCTGAAGCAAACCTCGAAAAAAAGCGTGTACCGCTCATTATTATTGGTTTGTTGTTTTCCCTAGCCTTGGTCTTGGTAGCATTTGAATGGAAAGCATTTGAAACCGAAGTCAAAGATCTCGGAGAACTAGAATTGGATTTGATCGAAGAGGAGATTATTCCCATTTCACAACAACAGCCTCCACCTCCACCTCCACCTCCTGCTCCTACTACGGTTATCGAAATTGTAGAGGATGAAGAGGAAATCGAGGAAGAACTTGTTATTGAAGATCTTGAGGTGGATGAAGATACTGAGATCGAGTTTATCGACGAGGTAGCGGAGGAAGTCGTAGAAGAGCAAATCTTTACGATTGTTGAGGAGATGCCAAGTTTCCCAGGAGGAGAAGCTGCATTGATGAAATACTTGGGTAAGAACATTAAATACCCAGCTATTGCAAAAGATGCGGGCATACAAGGAACAGTTTACGTGACTTTTGTAGTGAACGAACAGGGAGCTGTAAAAGATGTCAAAGTACTTAGATCTATAGGAGGTGGTTGCGATGAAGAAGCCATACGCGTAGTGGAAAGTATGCCGAAGTGGTCTCCAGGAAAACAAAGAGGTAAATCGGTTAAGGTGCAGTACAACCTACCAATACGATTTACCTTGAGGTAAACTTCTTTTTCAAAGAACTTAAAGCCGACTCAGAAATGCCTGAGTCGGCTTTTTTTATTGTTTGTTGTACATTGATGGAACAACTAAAACCATCACAACCAATGAAAACCTTGTTAACCTAGTTTGTGAAGAGGTGTGTCTTGTTGGCACTTATCTCACTCACGTCTCAAAGCCTATTCTCTCAACAAACAAATGTCGGTACAGACTTTTGGTTGGTTTTTAATGAAACCTACCCAGAAGATCTGAACGCTAACCCTCCTCAATCGTTAGAACTACAAATCTTCATCTCAAGCCAATCTGGTGCCTCGGGACTCGTAAAAATTGAAGGAATTGCTTTTTGCGAAGAGTTCGATATCTTGCCCGGAGATCTGATTGCTGTAACTGTTCCCGACAATGCATTCATCGTAGGGTCAAGTAACGTCCAAGACGTGGGTGTACATGTCTCGGCAGATAATCCCATCTCAGTATATGGATTGAGCCAAAGAGCATTTTCAAGCGACGCTTTTTTAGCTATTCCTGTGAGCGCCTGGACGAGTGACTACTTAGTGATGAGTTACGCGAATTCAGGAGCATTCGTTGCTTCGCAATTTGGCGTCGTCTCAAGTTTAGATAATAATTTAATTACCATCACTCCTACGGCAGCCATAGGTAGCGAGTTGGCAGGAGTGCCTTATGAGGTTACTCCAAATGAGGGCGAAGTATACCAAGGTCGAAGCGAATCAGGCATCGACCTTACCGGAACGACTGTACAATCTTCTTCGCCTGTGGGTGTCTTTGGGAGTCACTATTGTGCCAATGTTCCAACCTCCACAGGATTTGCGACCACCTTACCGGGATGCTTCCTCCTTCAAATAGTTGGGGCCAATCATTCGTTACCGTTCCATTCGCCGTCCGGGAAAATGGTGATTCTTTCAGAGTATTGGCAAGCGAAGATGCCACGAACATCGAAATTAATGGCGTATTCGAGGCCACTTTAAATAGAGGCGAATTCTTCGAAACAATACTCACCGCATCATCAACTGTAGAATCGACGGCACCAGTATTGTTAGCTCAATTTATCCAAGGAAATGCAGCTGTAGGTCCCCAATTTGCTGGTGATCCTGCCATGATGATCATTCCACCTCGGGAGCAGTTTCTTGGTGACTATACGGTTTCAACCCCCACCTCAGGGTTTAATTCGAATTACCTCAACTTAGTTGTGGACGGGAATGGTTTGGAAACAATTGCCTTGGATGGATTACCGATACCCCCTGGGGCATTTTCTCCTTTCCTAGGAACCAACTTCAATTCCGCACAACTGGAAGTGGAATTGGGCACCTATTCTTTGACTTGCAATACTGCGTTTGGAGTCTTTGTATACGGAACAAACAATGAGGATTCTTATGTTTATCCCGGTGGTCAATTATACTCTGACGTCATCGAAGTCAATGACCTTACATTATTACCTCAAACTTCAGAAGCACCCCTATTTACCGAGCTATGTTTTGATGCTACTCTCTCAAATATTTTTGGGGAACCGCTCGAAGGGGTTCGAATTGATTTTACGGTTCAAGGAGCCAATGAAGTAAGCGGGTTTGTCTTTTACCGATGCGAATGGTGCTGCTACTATCTGCTATACAGGCGAGAATGAAGGTGCTGATATACTTACTGCTTTCCAGGGAGGATTATCTCAAGAGGTTGCAGTTTCATGGACGGAGATAGTTTCGTGCTCTAATTACAGATATTTTCTAGCAGACAATCCCACAGGCGGAGGTAACCCTAAGCTTTATGAGTACACGCTGAATGAGGAGAGTCAAGTTGCAGAACTGAATGAACTATTGGCGCTGCCATATCCATTCCATATTGCATACGATGGAAACGCCAATCTTGTCTATATCGTTCGATCTTCCAATGGGAATTTTAGAACGCTGGATGTGAGTTCTAACGGGGGCTCGTTGTCAGAAGAAGTTGTTCTGTCAGAAACCCTTGTTGGCTCTATAGCTGCGGGTTTCAACCCCAATGGTGTTTTGCACATCGGTAGTGAAGCGAACAATGCTATTTATTCCGTTAATAAAGTAACGGGCGAAGTAGAATTCGCTCGAAGTGCTCCTGTGCACGGCGGTGATTTAGCTTTCTCCGATAGCGGAAATCTCTACCTCGCAACAAGAGATTTTGGTGGCCGAACTATTGAATTGAATACCGAAGGCCAAACATCTTTTGTCCAAAACCTTCCTGCATTGGTTAATGGTTTTGCCATATTTGAATCGGGGTATGGATTGGTGAGTACCAAAAACAGAAACCGGGTATACCTTGGAGATTTCGCAGGAAACCTACTGAGCAGTTACTTGCTATTATTGGATGGTGAGCCCTTTATGAAGGGCAATGGAGATATGGCATCGGGAGGTGATGGGTATTTTCAAAGTAGAGAATGTCCTAACTTTTTGACCGATTATACTGGTTACCCTCAAAACAATGCCTACAATGAACTTTATGGAATCAGTTTAGGAGAAGACGATTCCATTTAAATAACTATTATATAAGGGTTTAGCTCCGGAGACAACCACATAGATTTGAGTCCCGATGGGTTGATTTATGCCATAAGGGAAAATAAAGTCGACATTTTTGATCCTGCATCAGGCATCTATGTTCAACAGAATATTCCAATACAAACCCCTTCCGGGTAATCGTTAAATGGTTTTCCTGCGGCCACATTCGATTTGAATGGCGTTCTTTTCCTTGGCAAACCATCAAACAACACAGTTTATATCATTGAATTCGTGCAGGGAGTTGCCGAAGCTTCAGTTGCTTTTTCTGGGATTAGTGTTAGCGGCGGTAATTTGATCGCAACAGGAACTCCTGAAGATCAGATTCTATGGTTGGTTAATCGAAGTGAGAGCACACTGACCAATCTCTTGGACAATAGTTTTATAGAACTGGAACTGGCCGAAGTGAACGGTGCTCGCTTGCTGGCCGATGGCCGATTGCTTTTGGCAAATGGCAACGGTTCTAACGCTGGAGGTCTATACGCAGTCGACTTGTTAGACTTTAGCACAGAAATGCTAAGTTTAACTGGTGGCCCTCAGGTATTCTTCAACGGAGACTTGGCGTCTGGCTGTATTCCTGCTCTGGCAGCGCTAACAGAGTTTGTTTCTACGAACTCAAATTTTGACAAAAAGCTATCCGTTATGCCAAACCCCTCGCAGGGTATCACTAACATTGTTTTCTTTGCTGTAGAGAACGAAAGAGTTTCGATCGATATCCTCGATATGAGCGTAAGAGTTGTAGAGAATCTTGTCAATAAGACGATTGAAATGACAGGTGATCAAAGGCTGGATTTCAACGCAGACAGAATGCCCAACTGGATTTATTTGGTGCGCATGACCTCCAGTGGTTTCCAGAAAGTCGAAAGGCTGGTAATCTCGAGATAAGAATATTTCGATTTGAAGATTTGGAGTGGCTGTCCCGACTTTCGGAACAGCCACTTTTTGTGCATCAAGTGCTTTTTCTATATTTGAAAAAAACCATCTATTGTCAAATTCAACATTTAATCTTTCCAATATCAGGCGCAAAGCCATCGATCAAGTCGGAGTGGAGGAGCGATGCGCACGATTTCAAACTCGAAGTATCAAGACCGATGCTAAGAAACAAGGCCTTAAAATGGCCCTGAACATGATCGACCTGACTACTCTTGAGGGAAAAGATACCGAAGGAAAAGTTCGTCAGCTTTGCCACAAGGCTGCTCACTTGCATCATGGATTTCCCGACCTGCCTAATGTAGCCGCAATCTGTGTCTATCCCACTTTCGTGAAATTGGCTAAGTCCCTTGTTGCCGATAAAGGAATTAAAGTGGCATCAGTTGCCACAGCATTCCCTTCAGGACAGTCCTTTCCGAAATACAAGATTGACGAAACGAAAGAAGCAGTAGCCGAAGGGGCAGATGAAATCGACATGGTCATTTCACGCGGTCGATTTCATCAAGGAGATTACGCCTATGTATTCGATGAAATCAGCGCTGTAAAGGAAGCTTGCGGTAAAGCAAGATTGAAGGTGATCTTGGAGACAGGAGAGATTGGAAATCTAGACGCCGTCTATTTTGCCTCTCAAATGGCTATTTCTGCTGGAGCCGATTTCATTAAAACCTCAACAGGTAAGATTAATCCCGCTGCTACGATGCCCGTAACTTTAGTCATGCTCGAAGCTATTCGTGATCACTATCACGAAACTGGGAAGATGGTGGGAATGAAACCCGCAGGCGGAATTTCAAATGCGAAACTTGCATTGCACTACCTTATTATGGTGAAGGAAACATTGGGTGAAGCTTGGCTTACCAATGAGTGGTTTCGTTTTGGAGCTAGCTCTCTAGCCAACGACCTCCTCAAGCAGTTGGTAAAACAAGAAACTGGAATCTATCAATCAGCAAATTATTTTGCGCTCGACTAATATGGCCAAAACAACAAAAAATACCTCATGGGATTTGTCCCCTGCTCCCGAAAGCACAGGACACGTTACCATCGATAAGCGATACGACCTTTTCATTGACGGAAAGTTTGTGCCCCCTACGACTAAAAAGTATTTCAAAACAATCAACCCTGCCACTGAGGAGACTCTAAGCGAAATCGCGCTAGCAGGAGAGAAAGACGTAGACAAAGCAGTGAAAGCTGCGCGAAAAGCTTACGATACCACTTGGTCTAAAATCTCGGCCGCCGAAAGAGGAAAGTACATCTATCGGATAGCCCGCCTGCTCCAAGAGCGTGCTCGTGAGTTTGCTGTGATTGAATCTTTGGATGGCGGAAAACCCATTCGCGAGTCTAGAGACGTTGATGTTCCATTGGCTGCAGCGCACTTCTTTTATCATGCTGGTTGGGCCGATAAGTTAGATTATGCTTTCGCGAATAGTTCTCCCACTTCAATAGGCGTTGTTGGACAAATCATCCCTTGGAACTTTCCACTGCTCATGGCAGCTTGGAAAATAGCTCCTGCACTAGCTTGTGGAAACACCGTCGTCTTGAAGCCAGCAGAAACGACTTCACTCACTGCATTAAAGCTCGCTGAATTGATCCGAGATGCAGGCCTTCCCGACGGGGTGGTCAACATCGTGACAGGTGCGGGTGATACTGGGAAAGCTTTGGTAAATCATCCCGATATCAATAAAATTGCCTT
The DNA here is from genome assembly GCA_047632755.1 of Cryomorphaceae bacterium. Classification (GTDB taxonomy): domain Bacteria; phylum Bacteroidota; class Bacteroidia; order Flavobacteriales_D; family Cryomorphaceae; genus JAKVAV01. The sequence continues at coordinate 21,066 of JBLIDT010000013.1, read as the reverse complement.
CACGGGTTCAACGGATGTTGGCAAGATGATCCGTCGCTCGCTCGCTGGAACATCCACAAGATTGACTTTAGAATTGGGTGGAAAAGCCGCAAATATCGTTTTTGAAGATGCCGCTATTGATCAAGCTGTTGAAGGAATTGTCAATGGAATTTACTTCAACCAAGGCCACGTTTGCTGCGCGGGTTCTCGATTATTCGTCGAGGAAAGTGTGGCTGATGAGGTGATCAGAAAGCTGAAGCACCGAATGAATAACCTCATTGTAGGCGATCCCATGGATAAGAACACCGATGTGGGAGCGATTAACTCAAAGGATCAACTCCTAACCATTGAGAAGTATTTAAAGGCAGGAGAAAAAGACGGATATGAGATGTACCAGTCTCAAGTGGCGGTGCCTAAAAAAGGATATTGGTGCAGGCCGACTCTATTCACCAATGTTTCTCAGAGCAGCATTATTTCAAAAGAGGAAATATTCGGCCCTGTTTTGGCGATGCAAACTTTTCGCACGATAGATGAAGTGATTGACAAGGCCAACAACACGCCATACGGTCTTTCAGCGGGCGTTTGGACTGATAAGGGTTCCAAAATTTTTAACCTAACCACACGCCTGAAAGCAGGAGTTGTTTGGGCAAATACTTTCAATAAGTTCGATCCTACCTCTCCGTTTGGAGGGTACAAGGAATCGGGATTTGGAAGAGAGGGAGGCGTTCATGGGTTGTCAGCCTACTTAAACTTGCAAGGATAATGGCCAATAAAAAAACAACTTCACCTGAAGGTATAGCAGTTATGAAAACGTACAAACTTTTCATCGGCGGAGCTTTCCCAAGAACGGAAAGTGGTCGCTTCTATCCTATACGAAACAGCTCTGATGAGTTGATCGCCAATGTGTGCCTTTCTTCCAGAAAGGACTTTAGAAATGCAGTGGTCGCCGCCCGAAAAGCTCAAGCTGGCTGGGAGGCCAAGTCTGCCTATAACCGCTCTCAAATAATCTACCGCATTGCAGAAATGCTTCAGCAAAAGGAAGAGCTCTTCGTAAAAGAGATGAAAGATTTGGGATATACAGACATCAACGCAAAAGAAGAATTTTCTGCCTCGGTAGACTATCTCGTTCATTTTGCTGGTTGGTGCGATAAATATGTGCAAGTCTTTAGTTCTGTAAATCCTGTTGCATCATCACACTTTAATTTTTCTGTGCCTGAACCCATGGGAGTGGTCGCAGCTTTTGCATCAAATAAAACGGCATTGCTCGGATTTTTGGAGTCTTTCGTTCCTGCCATTTGTGGTGGCAACACTACAATTGTATTGGCTTCAGAAGATCTGCCAACTTGTGCTATTAGTATGGCCGAAGTCTTAGCTACATCTGATGTGCCAGGGGGTACGGTCAATGTTCTTACGGGAAACCGGAAAGAGCTAATGTCTCATTTTTCCTCTCATATGGATGTAAATGGGTTTGTGATTTGGGATGCAGAAACTGCAGCCTCTATTGAAATTGGTGAATCTGCCTCTGAGAATGTGAAACGAGTGAAGTTTTACGAATCGGAGGATTCAGCTGTTCTATCGCCGCATAGAATAATGGACTTACAAGAAATCAAAACGACTTGGCATCCTATTGAAAGTATATCAGGATCTGGTTCGGGATACTAAGATGAAAGAGCGTATTCTTTTTACTTTTGCAAAAAATTGAACATGTCAAGAAAAGTAGCCTTAATCACTGGTGTAACAGGACAGGATGGAGCTTATCTCTCAGAACTTCTACTAGACAAGGGTTATGAAGTTCATGGAATCAAGCGTAGAAGTTCACTATTCAACACGGACAGGATCGATCATCTTTATAAGGATCGCCATGAGAAGGATGTCAATTTTTTCTTGCATTACGGAGATCTTACCGACGCCTCAAACATTATCAGACTCGTTCAAGAAATACAGCCCGACGAGATTTACAACTTAGGTGCACAATCTCACGTTCAAGTTTCATTTGAAACTCCAGAATACACAGCCAATGTAGATGGGATGGGTGTTCTTCGAATTCTCGAAGCCGTTCGAATCTTGGGGTTGGAAAAGAAGACAAAAATCTATCAGGCGTCTACGAGTGAGCTTTACGGCTTGGTGCAAGAAACGCCCCAAACGGAAGAGACTCCATTTTACCCACGGAGCCCTTATGGTGTTGCCAAGCTCTATGCTTTTTGGATTATCAAAAACTACCGAGAAGCGTATGATCTTTTTGCGGTAAACGGTATCCTTTTTAATCACGAGAGCCCCTTGAGAGGAGAGACCTTCCTTACGAGAAAGGTAACTAGAGCCGTAGCCCGAATTAAACTCGGATTGCAAGAGAGACTCTTCGTAGGTAATCTCGATGCGAAAAGAGACTGGGGACATGCCAGAGACTATGTAGAAGGAATGTGGCTTATGCTACAACACGATGTGCCTGAAGACTTTGTTCTGGCCACAGGTAAGACGTATAGCGTGCGATTTTTTATTGAAAAGGCTTTTTCTCACGTAGGAATCATCATTAAATGGCGCGGTGAGAAAGAGAATGAAGAAGGTTTCGATGAGAAAACGGGAAAAGTACTGATCAATGTTGACACCAAATATTACCGCCCTACAGAAGTAGACCTTTTGGTGGGAGACCCTACCAAAGCTCAACAAAAATTGAACTGGAAGCATAAATACAACATCGAAGAGCTGATCAGCGAAATGGTCGAATCTGATCTCAATCTATTCAAGCGCGACAAGTACCTCTTGGATGGCGGTCACTCTGTATTGAACTACAACGAGTAGTGAATAAAGAAGCTAAAATATACGTAGCAGGACATCGGGGAATGGTCGGTAGTGCGATTTTTCGTGCCCTACGCGAATCAGGATACACCAATCTTATTGGAAAAACTTCTTCCGAACTCGATTTGAGAGACAGAACTGCGGTTGCTGCCTTTTTTGAAGACGAACAACCCGAATATGTTTTTTTGGCTGCCGCAAAAGTTGGTGGAATCCAAGCAAATAACACCTTTAGAGCGGAATTTCTGCACGATAATTTAGCGATAGAGCTAAACGTAATAAACGAATCCTACATAGCAGGAGTGAAGAAGCTTCTCTTCTTGGGTTCATCGTGTATCTACCCAAAGCTGGCGCCACAGCCACTTAAAGAAGAATATTTACTTACGGGAGTTCTGGAGCCTACAAATGAGCCCTATGCGATCGCGAAAATTGCGGGAATAAAGCTGTGCGAGGCTTATCGAGATCAGTATGGATGCAATTTTATTTCGGCAATGCCTACCAATCTTTACGGGCCAAATGACAACTACGATTTAAAGAATTCCCACGTTTTACCCGCGCTCATGCGCAAGTTTCACGAAGCTCAGGATTCAGGTTCTAGCGAGGTGGAAATTTGGGGCTCGGGTACGCCTAAAAGAGAATTTCTCCATGTGGATGATATGGCGGGGGCCTGCGTCTTCTTAATGGAGAATTACGATGGTAAGGATTTTGTGAATGTGGGAATAGGCGAGGACATCTCAATTTCTGATCTAGCAAATCTAATAGCCCAAATCGTAGGCTTCGAGGGTAGTCTTAAATTTGATCGATCAAAACCCGATGGGACACCCCGGAAACTCATGGATGTTTCCAGAATCAACCAACTTGGATGGACAGCTCAAATTCATTTGGAAAAAGGAATAAAGATGGTCTACGAAGATTTCAAAGCATCTTTAGTTAAAGCTTAATTATGTTGAGGTACACCCTCATTCTGGTTTTGTGCGCGCTCGGGAGTGGTTCTTTTTCCCAAGGATACATCCTTCCTTTTGACAGGCTCTCTCAGCTCAGGCAAGACCGAGTCGGTCTTGGTGCACAGGCCTCAGTTCATAGCGGTGCAAAACCTGTTTTGTTAAGGGATGCCGATGTTTCTCAGGTTCCAGGATTTGCCAAGGACACAACAGAGTACTATTACAAACTCACACAGAAAATTTTTAGTGCGCATCTGATCGAACTCGATAAACCTGACTTCAAGATTTACGCTGACTTTTTGTTCGATTTTGGTGTCGGTGGTGAAACAATCGATCAAATCAGTGCTGACAGACAAAAGAATTCTCTCTTTCAAAACACGCGTGGTTTTGTTGTTCAAGGCGAGATTGGTAAGGAGGTCTATTTCTACGCTGATTTCAAAGAAAATCAAGGGAGATATCCAGGCTACATCAACAGATTTGTAGACTCGACACTCGTCTTCCCAGGATCTGGGCGAATCAAACCGTTCGGTGAAGTAGGGTATGATTACAGCATGGCTAGCGGTTTCGTTGGAATTGAGGCCACCGACTGGCTGAATTTATCCTTTGGTCATTTTAAGCAGTTTATTGGTCATGGGTATCGGTCACTTCTTCTTTCTGATAATGCACACAATTATCCTTTCGCTTCATACGAAATAGACGCCCTAGAAGGACAAATTCAACACCGCTATACGCTAGCTTTACTACAAAATTTGGAAAGATTGCCGCAAGGAGAGGCCCCAGAGGCTATATTTAAAAGGAAGGTGGCTTCTTGGAATTACCTGTCTTTTAAGCCGCTCCCCAATCTTGAGGTTGGCCTTTTTGAAGAAGTGATTTGGAAAGTTTTTGACGATAGTTTGGGAAGTCAGCCCTTTGACTACAGAGCTTTGATACCTATTCCCGGTGTAAATTCTGCCATACTCGGTTTAGATGACGAAGAAAACAATGCTAGAATCGGCCTCAACGCTGCATGGTTCGTTATTCCCACCATCAAAGTTTATGGCCAGGTGCTATCGAACAGCTCTCAGGTTAATCTAGATGGTTTTCAAATAGGAGGTCGCTGGTCGGGAGTTTTTGATCGCTTTGACATTCAGGCTGAATACAATCAATCGAATAACTCGGCTACTCGCGCTCCAGATAATCTCCAATCTGCCTATCACTTTAATCAACCCCTTGGCCATGTGCTTGGAAGGGATTTTTCAGAGGTGGTTTGTATAGTCACTTACTACCACAATCGAATTTTTGGCCGTTTGAAATCGGTCTACGTGAATTCAGATATCGAGGATGAACTTTCATCGGCGGTGAGTTCTTCGGAGGTTTTAAATACAGACCTCCAATTGGGTTATGTCTTCAATCCAAGCGCAAACTTTCAAGTATACGGTGGATATACATACCGAAATGAGAGCTTAGAGAATGACGATGGTGCAAATGGATTTTGGTATATGGGAATCAGAACGACGTTGTCCAATATTTATCGCGACTTTTGAGATCATTTTTACTTAACACGATGACTTTATGAAGGAGATTGTCCTAGGTTTTGTGACATCTTTTTTTGTCGTTCTTCTAACTACGCCTTCGCTAATCAAGGTGGCAGAGTTGAAGAAGCTCTTGGACAATCCAAACGAGGGGAGAAAGAAGCATCGAAAAAGTACGCCTACTATAGGTGGGATTATCATTTTCGCCGCCAGTATCTTCGCTTACGCACTTTGGTTTCCTTCGGATAATTTGAGCTATTTCGGGAGTTTGCATCATTTTTCCGAATCGGTAAATGACTTTAAGTTTTTGATTGCGGCGACAATACTGCTGTTCTTTATAGGTGTAAAGGATGACATCATTGGTGTGGCACCAATGAAAAAGCTGATAGGTCATATCATCGTGGGTTTTATTCTGGTAGTCATGGCAGACATCAGAATAATGGGAATGCATGGCGTATTCGGTATGGAGGAAATCCCCTATTGGGCCAGTGTTGGTCTTTCCGTTTTTTCATACGTTGTTGTTGTAAATGCGATCAACCTTATCGATGGTAGTGATGGTTTAGCCGCTGGGACAGGCTTTATCTGTTCCGTTTATTTTGGCCTTTGGTTTTACGGCACTTATCAGTACGATTTGAGCATGATGGCATTTGTATTGGTTGGATCGCTGGGAGGATTTCTTGTTTTCAATTTTTCTCCCGCCAAGATTTTTATGGGAGATTCGGGATCTCTATTTATTGGTGCTTTCGTATTTGTCATGGCTATGAAATGCATCGAGACCGATACCAGGCTTCTCGATGGATGGACTGAAAATGTATCGGCAGCAGTTTTTGCATTAAGTGTTTTGGCTTATCCACTCGTAGATACTTTGAGGGTTTTTACTCTTAGATTGTTAAGAGGAAGATCGCCTTTTTCGCCCGATAGAAATCATATTCACCACCAACTTATAGACAGTGGGTTTAGCCATGGCTTTACCGCTTTGTACTTATATTTGATCGTTATCTCTGTGCCATTAATATCACTAGGATTTAAGGGCTACAGCCCTACGATTACCTTTTTCTCAATGTTGCTGATAAGTATTGCCCTTGTTCACACCGTATTCTTATTCAGATTTTGGAAATCAAAAGGAAAGGTTTCCAATGCTAAGGAGGCTTAGATTCTTTGTCGTTGCAGCCCTACTTGGTATTTCAGGCCACGCGAGTTCTCAAGGTTTATTCCTCGAAAATCAAGAAGAATACTCGATTTCTCAAAGATCATTCACATCCGTTCAGAGTCGCTGGTACGATGCCGTTCCAGAATTAAACCCTTCTTTATTTCTTGGTTCATCTGATTTTGACTTTTGGTCAAAACCAGACTCTGGTAAAGCTAGTTTTGGAATTCTCCCAATCGTTCAATTGGAAGGCGGATACTCTACACAGGCCGATGCTATTTATGAGGCGAGCGCAGGTTTTGCTCTTTCTGCCACAAAAGGGAAGTTCAAATTAAACGTGGACTTCATAGGCGGCGTATTGGCTCAACCTCAGTACATCAATGTTTTTAGCGATAGCTTGGGTATTCTGCCTTCTCGTGGTAGAAATCTTTCTTCGAGGGGTACCGTTTTTATAATGCCAACGGCCGCATTAAATTTTAAGGCTAGTGAGATCTTCAACTTCGAATTGGGATATGGAAAGAATTTTTTTGGAAATGGCCATCGGTCTCTCTTCCTGAGTGATGTAGCATACAATTATCCTTATTTTAAAATTGAGACTAACGTCTGGAACATTAAGTACATCAATCTTTTCAGCGCACTTCAAGATATTTCTACCGATCCCTCGGATCCCTCATCTTACCGCAATAAGTTTTCTTCCACTCATTATTTCAATTGGGCCATCTCACCGAGATTCAACGTGGGTCTTTTTGAAACCATCATTTGGCAGGGTAGCGATACTTTATCTGAGAGAGGCTTTGATCCAAATTACCTGAATCCCATTATTTTCTATCGGCCAGTAGAGTTTTCCATCGGTTCTCCTGATAATGCAATCATAGGAATGGACCTGTCTTTTAAGGCTAGTTCCAGCACTATGCTATATGGGCAGATTGTATTCGATGAATTTCTCCTCAGCGAATTCCGCGCGCGAGATGGCTGGTGGGGAAACAAGTGGGGAGCGCAGATTGGCTTCAAGTCTTTCGATGTTTTTGGTCTGGAGAAGTCTTTTCTGCGAGGAGAATTCAATTTGGCGAGACCTTTCACGTATACCCATGGGAGTGTTTTACAAAACTTCGGACACTTCAATCAACCTCTAGCTCACCCATTGGGTGCTAATTTTTACGAAGGGCTGATTCAAGCCTATTACGAAAAAGACAATTGGTTTTTTGAAGGCCAGTGGAACTACGCCCTTTACGGAAGGGATCCTGATTCATTAAACTTGGGCGGTGACATCTACCGAAGTTATGTCAACCCCGCCGAGATATATGGAAATGAAATTGGTCAAGGTGTTCAGTCTGAATTATTTTATCAAAGACTCGCGGCAGGGATGATCCTGAATCGAAAAATAAATTTGAGAGCTTCGGCCTATTACACCTACCGTCGATTGGATCAAGAAGGCTCAAGAATAAACAACGAGCACATCTTTGGTGTTCGTTTTGCTACAGAACTCTTCCGATCCTACAAGGACTTTTAAGGAAGCGTCCTCAAAAAATAAGTATCTTTGCCCTCGAAATTTTTTGATCAAATGCTAGTCAATTCCGCATTGAAATCTTTTCCAGACACCATAAAAGCTAAGCTTGAGGCTTACGCTGCTTTCACTAAGTTGCGACTAACTTCTTTGGTAGTGATCTCCTCTATTATTGGATACGGTATCGGGGCGGTTAACTTTTCTTGGATGGAGGTTTTTTGGCTTTCGTTGAGTGGCGTTCTGGTGACTGGAGCCTCAAACGGTTTCAATCAAGTTATTGAGCGAGACGTCGATGCGCTAATGAACCGCACCAAGAATAGACCTCTTCCTCAGGGAACGATGAGCGTGATCGAGGCAATTCTCCTTGCTACAGCAATGGGTGCCGTTGGTTTAGCTCTTCTCTACTTTATGTTCAATCAGCTCGCAGCTGTTTTGGGTGCATTGGCACTTTTCAGTTACGTGTTGATTTACACTCCGCTAAAAAGATATTCTTCGATTGCTGTTTTGGTGGGAGCATTTCCTGGTGCTATACCACCAATGCTTGGCTATGTAGCCGCTACTGCCGCTTTTGATCTCTATGCTGGACTCTTATTTGCCTCGCAGTTTATGTGGCAGTTTCCTCACTTTTGGGCCATTGCATGGGTTTCTCACGAGGATTACAAAAGAGCAGGATACCATCTTCTTCCTTCAAAAGGAAAAGATGGGCAAAGTGCTTTTTTAACTTTACTCTACGCCTTGTTCTTAATCCCAGTTTCCCTTTTGCCTTGGGCATTTGATCTGATTGGGCCTATAGCCGCTGGAGCTTTAGCTGTGGCAGGAATTGCATTTGCAATACCAGCCTTCAAACTACTCAGAATGAAATCAGACAAATCTGCTCGAACAGTTATGTTTGCTTCGTTCTTCTACTTGCCTATCGCTCAGTTGATTTTATTATTCGACAAATTTTAATTTATGGCAACTTCAATAACTAGTCAGGGGATGGAGTCATCTCCAATCGATGAGCGCACGAAAAAAATGGTGCTCTACATTGGTATCTTCAGTATCGTAATGCTCTTTGCTGGGTTTTCGAGCGCTTACGTAATAAGTTCGTACAACGAGATATGGGTGAATTTATCCATGCCCGACGCTTTTTACATCAGTACGGTTCTCATTTTACTCAGTAGTTTGACTATCAAATTGGCAGTGAATGCTTCGAATAAGGGCAATGAAGGCAATGCCACCGCCTTACTGGGTGTCACCTTACTGTTGGGTTTGGGATTTGGCGCAAGCCAATACATGGGATGGAATGAATTGCTAGGACAAGGGAGTCACCTCTCGGGCCACATTGATAATTTAGATGGAGTCTACGGAGAGGATTACACCATTTCATATCAAGGCCAAGAATTGGTCTATGTGGATGGTGAATATTACCTCCCGAATGATGAGATGAAGGAAAAGCCCTTGACGGATGAAATTGCTGTTTATAGCAACTCCACAGCGAGTTACATTTACATTCTAAGTTTTGTCCACCTGATGCATGTGCTTGGGGGGATTCTTTTCTTGGCAGGTATTCTGATAGCTTCGCAGGTTGGAAAGAAAAAAAGGTTGAGCAATTTAAGATTGAGATTAGGCTCTATTTACTGGCATTTTGTCGACGGACTCTGGCTCTATTTGTTGTTCTTTTTGCTTTTAATTCACTAAACTTGCAAAAAATTCTGAGCAATGGCAGGAGAAGCTACAAAAGCTATTGATAAATCACTTCTTTGGGGAGGCGGACGCTCGCCTTTCAGTGTGAGTTATGGTAAAATGATGATGTGGTTCTTCCTCGTCTCAGATGCCTTAACATTTTCGGGTCTCCTCGTTGCGTACGGCTACGCCCGTCAAGCATACCTTGGTGCTTGGCCGATTGGTGAACAGGTCTTTCACGCGCTTCCTGGATTAACTGGAAACTTCCCTCTTATTTATGTAGCATTGATGACTTTCATCCTCATCATTAGTTCTGTTACAATGGTGTTAGCCGTTGAAGCAGGCCATAGAATGGATAAAAAGGGTGTTACCAAATGGCTAGCCTATACGATCGTGGGCGGGATCATCTTTTTGGGTTCACAAGCGTGGGAGTGGAGTCACTTTATACATGGTTCTGCCGGATACATCATTACTGATACCAATGCACAGTATTTTTTGGTCGAAGAAGTACCTCATGGAAAGACTGCTTTCGATGTAGAAGGGTTTTCTCTCATTGCCAATATGGGTGAAGAGAACGAATCGATCATCTCAGGCGATAAAGCCACTTCGCTTTTCAACGATAGAATCAACTACGTGCAAGGGGCCAATATGACCATCAATGAGTATGGCCCACCTCAGTACGGGAACTTCTTCTTTTTTATTACTGGATTTCATGGCTTCCACGTGTTTACGGGAGTGCTCATAAATATTATTGTCTTCATCGGTGTACGTAAAGGAATCTACGAGAAGCGCGGCCATTACGAAATGGTTGAAAAGACTGGACTATACTGGCACTTTATTGATTTGGTATGGGTATTCGTCTTTACTTTCTTTTACCTGATATAATTCTACTACTATGAATCGCGACGACCTAATCGTAAACGACAGTTATTCAGTTAATGCCCGTCATGACGAGTCTCACGGAAAGCAGATTCGAAAGAAAATTTATTTCGTAACCATTCTCTTATCGGCAATTACAACCGTAGAAGTTGGGCTAGGTATATTCATTAAGCAGGGTACAGATTTCTGGCCAGTCGTTAAATGGTCATTTGTTGTAATGACTTTGATCAAGGCAGGATACATCGTTCTTGTTTTTATGCACCTCGGCGATGAACGAAAGTCTCTCCGATATGTTGTACTCTTGCCATACGCCATTTTTATACTCTATCTCCTTTTTATTGGCGTTACAGAGTCTAGCCACTTGAACGACGTATGGCGCGAATTTCAGCCATAACAAATGAATAAATCTTCTGAGAGACGAAAATATTTATTGCTTTTCGCCTTATTGCTTGGCCCAGGGTTGATATTAATCTTCCTCAGCAAGTCTGATCATAGCTTCAAGACACTTCCTTATTTTGGAAATAAGGAAGTCATAAATGCGGTTGCGGGCACTGATGTTCCAGATACCCTCTACCACTCAGTTCCCGACTTTTCTTTTACGAATCAATTTGGTGAGAACACCACCATGGAAGATTTCGAAGGAGATATTATGGTAGTGGATTTTTTCTTTACGACGTGTCCTACCATCTGTCCGATCATGACCAAGCAGATGGCGAGATTGCAATGGATGCTGGAAGATGCGGCCTATGACGATGTATCCTTCCTATCCCACACGGTCAATCCAAACAACGACACACCTGAAATTCTCCTAGCCTATGGCCAAGAAGAGGGAGCCGATTTCGAGAAGTGGACTTTCGTGACAGGAGACCAAGAAGAGATTTTCGAACAAGGATTTCAGGGATACCTTCTCAGCACTCAAGAAGATTCTGGTGCGCCTGGAGGATTTTTGCATTCCAGTATGTTTGTATTGGTAGACAGAGATCGGCACATCCGTGGTTTCTATGACGGAACCAGTTCAAAAGAAGTGGATGACCTCGTGACCGATATCAAAATGTTGAAAAAAGAAGAGACCTTAAAGGAATCAGAAAAAGTGAGCTCATGACGGGAGAAGCAGTTGAGAAAAAATTCAAGCCGTGGATTATTGTCTTGTCGGTAGTTGTACCCGTGCTGGTTGCGATTTTATTTACTGTCAAAATAGACGGATTCGACACTTCCTTCTTGCCACCTATTTATGCCTCTTTAAACGCATTGACCGCTGTTTTTCTGATTGCAGGAGTTATTTCGATAAAGAATAAGAAAATTGAAACGCATAGGAAATTCATGACTTCGGCCATCGTCTTTTCTGCCCTGTTTCTCGTTTTGTACGTTGTGTATCACAGCACCAGCGATTCGACACCTTACGGTGGAGAGGGATGGATACGACCAGTCTATTTCACGCTTCTGATTTCGCATATTCTGCTCTCGATCATAATTATTCCATTGGTACTTGTCACATACGTTAGAGCATTGGCCAAACGTTTTGACAAGCACCGTAAAATTGCCCGCATCACTTTTCCAATTTGGCTCTACGTAGCCATCACAGGAGTGGTGGTTTATTTGATGATTTCGCCTTATTACGTTTAGTAACTTTGTGAAGATGAATAGAAAGAGATATACTGCATCGTTTGTTTTACTCTTGACTTTTGTTCTTTTTACCACTACTGATTCTGTGGCTCAATGTGCCATGTGCAAAGCCGTGGCAGAGAATGCAACGGGCGATTCTGGATATGGTTTAGCCAATGGTTTAAACAATGGAATCCTCCTTCTGATGGCGATTCCATATGTGCTTCTAGGTACTCTTTTCTTTGTTTTCTTTCGAAAGCAGATTGGCGGTTTCTGGCGCTCGTTCAATCAAATCCATTAATTCAATCTTTTCACCGGCATGAGGCAGACGAAACCTTCGGGTAACGAGATAAAGCACATTCTCCAAAATCGAGTCATGGTTTTGGATGGAGCGATGGGCACGATGATTCAGCGTCATACTCTGGAAGAGGAAGATTTCCGTGGAGAACGATTTAAGGATCACACTCATTCCCTCAAGGGAAACAATGACTTGCTCAGCCTTACGAGGCCTGATATTATTAAGGAGATTCATTCCCTTTATTTTGAGGCAGGCGCCGACATTGCCGAGACAAATACATTTAGCTCTACTCAGATCGCCCAAGCAGACTACGCCTTAGAGTCTGCCGTATATGATTTGAATTTGGCGAGTGCCCGATTAGCGCGAGAAGCTGCTGACGAGTATACCGCCAGGCAACCCGAAAAGCCCCGTTTTGTAGCTGGATCAATTGGCCCAACCAATAGAACGGCCAGCCTTTCTCCCGATGTGAACGATCCCGGATACCGAGCCGTTACGTTTGATCAGTTGAGGGTGAATTATGCAGAACAAGTAAAGGCCTTGATTGAAGGCGGAGTTGATATTCTTCTTGTCGAAACGGTCTTTGATACCCTCAACGCAAAAGCCGCACTTTTCGCTATTGATGAAGTATTTGACGAACTGAACTTAGAGCTCCCGATTATGGTTTCTGGCACCATTACCGATGCCAGCGGAAGAACCTTGTCAGGACAAACTACCGAAGCTTTTTTGATTTCATTGGAACACGTGCCTTTGCTTTCTATTGGATTGAATTGTGCTTTGGGTGCATCCCAATTGCGGCCTTATCTCAAAATTCTTGGAGAGAAAGCTCCATTTGCCGTGAGCGCTCACCCCAATGCTGGATTGCCAAATGAATTTGGCGAATACGATCAGACTCCTGAAGAAATGGCCGCTGAGGTGAGCGAGTTTTTGGAAGCAGGGTTTCTCAATATAGTAGGTGGTTGTTGTGGAACAACACCTGACCATATTCAAGCTTTAGCGGAAGCCGCCAAAAAGGCGAAGCCAAGAACAGGTTTTGTAGCACGCACAGAAGTGATCAACGCAAAAATATACTAATACCATGCTAAGATTAAGTGGTCTTGAGCCTTTGGTAGTCACGCCCGAAACCAATTTTGTAAACATAGGTGAGCGCACCAATGTAACGGGAAGCCGAAAGTTTTTGCGGCTGATTAAAGATGATCTCTACGACGAGGCCATTGAGGTGGCGCTGGAGCAAGTTAAGGGAGGAGCGCAGATTCTGGATGTCAACATGGACGAAGGAATGCTCGACGGCGAAGCGGCCATGGTTAGGTACCTCAACTTGATTGCTTCGGAACCTGAGATTTCTCGAATTCCCATTATGATTGACTCTTCAAAATGGTCGATCATCGAAGCGGGACTCAAATGCGTTCAGGGAAAAGCTGTCGTAAACAGCATCAGCCTCAAAGGAGGAGAAGAAGAGTTTATTTATCAAGCCAAGCAGATACGTCGATACGGCGCGGCGGTTATTGTGATGGCATTCGATGAAAGAGGTCAGGCCGATACTCTTGATCGTAGAAAAGAAATTTGCGGACGGTGTTATAAAATTCTCACAGAGCAAGTGGGATTCCCCAGCACTGACATCATTTTTGATCCGAATATATTTCCCGTTGGAACGGGAATAGACGAGCACAACAACAATGCGATCGACTATTTCGAGTCGACGAAATGGATCAAAGCAAATCTTCCAGGAGCACTTGTAAGTGGAGGTGTGAGTAATGTTTCCTTCAGCTTCCGCGGAAACAATGTGGTGAGAGAAGCGATGCACAGCGCATTTCTTTACCACGGTATCAAAGCGGGTATGGACATGGGAATCGTAAATCCTTCCATGCTCACAGTCTATGACGATATCGATGCCGAGCTATTGATTCGCGTAGAAGATGTGCTGCTCAATAGACGTGATGACTCTACAGAGAGACTGTTGGAGCTTGCTCAAAATGTGCAGGATTCTGGCCCGAAAGAAGGCGAGATCGAAGAATGGAGAAATCTTGAAGTTAGAGAACGATTGAGTCATGCCTTGGTAAAAGGTCTTGACAAGCACATCGTAGAGGATACCGAGGAGGCTCGACATCTATTTGAAAGGCCGATCCAAGTGATTGAAGGGCCACTGATGACTGGAATGAATGTCGTCGGAGATCTTTTTGGTTCGGGAAAGATGTTTCTCCCGCAAGTAGTGAAGAGTGCACGCGTGATGAAGAAAGCCGTGGCTCACCTGCTGCCCTTCATTGAAGATGACAAGAAGAAATACCAAGACACTTCAGCTCAAGGAAAAATATTGCTCGCCACCGTGAAAGGAGATGTTCACGATATCGGGAAGAACATAGTGGGAGTGGTACTAGCCTGCAACAATTACGAAGTGATTGATATGGGCGTGATGGTACCCGCCGAAAAGATTTTGGATAGAGCCATCGAAGAGAATGTCGATATCATTGGTCTTAGTGGCCTGATCACGCCAAGCCTCGAAGAAATGGTTAGCGTAGCAAAGGAGATGGAGCGCAGAAATTTTCATGTTCCGCTATTAATTGGCGGAGCAACAACAAGTCGTGTTCACACTGCCGTTAAAATTGAACAGCATTATTCGAATAACCAAACGGTACACGTCCAAGATGCGTCTCGCTCCGTTACAGTAGTAGAGCGATTACTCGGAAAAGAGAGTGGAGCCTTTATCGGTGAGATCAAAAAGGATTACGAGAAGATTAGGTTGAACCACGCAGGGAAAGAGAAGGTGAAAAAATACCTCTCGCTCTCAGAGGCGCGGTCTTCGAGATTGAAAATTGATTGGGCCAATGAGCCCGAGATTGAAGAGCCTGCACATTTAGGTGTACAAACTTTCTTCGATTATAGCTTGCGCGAAATTGCGGGTTATATCGACTGGACGCCATTCTTTCAGACATGGGATCTTCACGGACGTTTCCCCCAAATACTCGACGATAAGGTAGTGGGAATAGAGGCGGTCAAGCTTTACGACGATGCCACGAAAATGCTTCAGGACATCATCACCAATCAGTGGCTTAGAGCGAAAGCAGTCATTGGAATTTGGCCTGCGAATACGGTGAATTTTGATTCGATCGAAGTGTATGATCCGACTAATCCCGAAAAAGTCATTCATCAGTTTGAGTGTTTGCGTCAGCAAGTGAAGAAAGCGGCTGGTCAGCCAAACTTGAGCTTGTCAGATTTTGTTGCGCCCAAAGAGTCGGGGAAAAAGGATTACATCGGAGGATTTGCCGTGACCGCGGGAATCGGTATTGAACGACATCTCGAGCGGTTCGAAAAGAACCACGATGACTATTCGATCATTATGATCAAGGCTCTGGCCGATCGATTGGCGGAAGCCTTTGCGGAGCTAATGCACGCCAAAGTCCGAAAAGATTTCTGGGGTTATGCCCGTCGAGAAAAGCTCACCAACGAGGAGTTGATCAAAGAAAAATACCGTGGTATTCGACCTGCAGCGGGATACCCTGCCTGTCCCGATCACACCGAAAAGCCAGGTTTGTTTGACATTCTTAACGCTACGGAACACACTGGTATAACTCTCACGGAAAACTTTGCCATGTATCCAGCATCTTCGGTGTCAGGACTTTATTATGCATCACCTCACTGCAAGTATTTTGGCGTAGGTCGTGTTGGAAAAGATCAAGTCAAAAGCATCGCAGAGCGAAAAGGCATAGACTTTGCCACTATGGAAAGGTGGCTGGCATCTAACCTCAATTATTAAATTGAATCTTCTATTTTTGGGGCCAGCTAGGAACAAGTCATTTATGCGTTTTTTCACAGCAATTTTTTTAACTCTCATATTGGTTCAAGCCGAAGGATTTGGACAGGATAAGCCCGTGCAACTCGGTGTTACGGGGTCTGATTGCATCGGAGCCCTCACGATACCCGACACCCTTATCGGGCCTGTCTATTCGCCGAAAGGCTTTGGCAACAACTTAGAGCTGGTAGGCTATGAATTGGGCGACCCGTACTTTATCCAAAGAGAGCACAACTCAGTTTGGTACAAGTTTACCATCCCATACGATTGTGTTTTCACGTTCGATTTGATTCCC
Source organism: Cryomorphaceae bacterium (assembly GCA_047632755.1). GTDB lineage: Bacteria > Bacteroidota > Bacteroidia > Flavobacteriales_D > Cryomorphaceae > JAKVAV01. Next base: position 4,671 of record JBLIDT010000013.1, on the reverse strand, counting down.
ATCCAGAAGGATGATGATTTCGATTTTCTTCTTTTCCTCTATGATGGTCCAAATTTTTGCCGAGACATTACTGCAGGTAGAAAGATTCCGATTCGAACCAACATTTCCAGAAAGAACATAGAGGTTCAAGGACAGACAGGGATGAGTGAATCATCGGTGGATGAGTACGTCCCTTCGGGCCCAGGAAGTTCATACAGTCGTGCCTTGAAAGCTCGGCGAGGACAGACTTTTTACCTCTTGATCGACAATCCGTTTAGGGAGAATGAGGGGCACAGCATTCACCTTCATTACCGAAGGCTTAAGCCAATTGCAGAAGGCCAAGAGCCATCTGCAGTGGAAGAGGAAGAGTACCAAATTCCACTTCGCACCATGAGAGTTACCGTTACCGATAAGGAAACGGGAGAACGCATTCAATCGAATGTTTTCATTGATAATCTGCCCGATTCCTTGCCTTCAAGATACCCGTTCATATCTCAAGTCTCAATTGATGTGCTGAGCTACCGAACTTATGACATCAACGTCATAAAGAAGGGATACCTGCTTCATACCGAGCAGTTCATTCCCAAGAATGATTCGCTCTATGAAATCAATGTGCAGCTCAAGCGCATGCGCAAAGGAGACCGCATCAACTTGGGGAATATCAAGTTTGAGAGCGATCAAGCCTTCATTCTAGCGAAGAGCAAACCCGCGCTCGAAAAGCTTGCTGAGTTCATGATTGAAAATGACAATGTGACCATCGAGATTCAGGGTCATGTGAACGGCGAGGCAAAGAAAAATAAGCGCTCTTACATCAGTTTGAGTGAAGAAAGGGCCGAGGCTATCTATCAAAAGTTGAGTGATGCGGGAGTCGACCAATCTAGGATGACTTTCAAGGGATTTGGCAATGCCAAAATGATTTATCCCAATCCAGTAAATACGCGACAGTCGGAGGCCAATCGAAGGGTAGAAGCCGAAATTGTGGAACTCTGACCAGCCTCTCCAGCACGCATTTGAAGCCTCTCACCGAATTCATTTACCGCTTATACTTTATTGGGATTCTGTCTAGGATGTCGTCCTTACATTTATCCGTATTAAATCATATTTTATGAGAATTGCTATTGTTTTCATCCTTTTTCTGTTCACTTCCAATGCCTCATTTTCTCAGGATAACTGGAACTTACAGAGATGTATTAGTTATGCCTTTCAATCCAATATCGTCATTCAGCAGAGTGCACTCAATGTGCAACGGTCAGAAGTTGGCTTGAAGCAAAGTAAGCTTGGGCTGCTGCCAAATTTGAACGGTGGTGCTACGCATGGGTATAACTTCGGACAACGAATTGACCCCTTTACCAACACATTCGCCACGGAACGTGTTCAGACAAATAACCTCTTCTTTAGTTCAAGCTTGGATGTGTTCAACGGCTTTTCGAAGATGAATGACAAGAGACGAAACGAACAAGATTTAGCAGCTTCCAAATACGATTTAGAGTCGATCAAAAACGACATTTCCCTTCAAGTATGTTTGGCTTATTTGATTATTCTTCAGAACAAAGAGAGCCTTTCTGTAAGTCAAAACCAGATTGATCTGACTCAGCAGCAGGTCGATCGAATGGATAAGTTGGTAGAGGCTGGGCAAATGGCGAGAGGTATGCTTTTCGACTTGGAATCACAGTTGGCTCAAGAGCAGCTGAACGTTGTCACAAATGAAAATGCCGTTACACTTGCTCTACTTTCTCTCAAACAATTGCTGCAATTGGATCCACAAAAGGCTCAAGGGTTTGATATCGTAAAACCTGACCTGACCGATGAAGGAATAGCCCTTTTGAGCAATACTGCTCAAGATATTTATATCACGGCCAAAACGTTGATGCCTCAGGTACAAGCAGCAGAAGCGCGACAGAGTTCGGCAGAATATGCGCTTAGTTCTTCGCAGGGTCAGTTATACCCATCATTGCAATTGAGCGGTTCGCTCGGATCAGGTTATTCTGGAATCAACAGTGTGCAAACAGGCGAAGGCACAAACCTCGGTCAGGTTCCTATAGGGGTTGTCCAAACTACAGGTGCTCCTGTTGTTACTCTCCAAGAACAAACATTCTTTAGCGATGGTGACTTCACAACAAAAGGCTTTGGCGATCAGCTGGAAGATAACTTCAACCAAAACCTACAGCTCACCTTGAGTTTGCCCATTTTTAATGGCTGGTCAGCTAAGGCAAATGTTGAAAGAGCCAAGATCAATCGAGTTGATGCTGATCTTTCATACAAGCAGATTACCAATCAACTTCGCTTTGATGTTGAACAGGCTTATGCAGATGCCAAAGCAGCTATGAACACCTACATAGCCTCTGAGCAAACCGTTCGAGCACTGGAAGAATCTTTCAAATATGCTGAAGTGCGCTATGAACAAGAGGTGATTAACGCAGTAGATTTTAATACGACCAAAACACAATACACCAACGCTCAAGTAAACATGCTTAGATCGAAATACGATTTTGTGTTTCGGACCAAGATTCTTGATTTCTATTTGGGCAACCCGATTACCTTGTAAAGCTTAAAAAGACCCATCATGACTAAAAAAACCAAACGATTACTCTGGATTTCAGGCATCATTATAGTTGCCTTAGTTGTAGTCGCTGTAGTTAAAAAACGTTCGGGAGGAGACACCAAAGTGACCACCGCCGAGTCTTCTGAAAGAACCATTGTAGAGACGGTCGTTGCCAATGGTAAGATTCAGCCAGAAACGGAAGTGATTATCTCCTCTGAAGTGTCGGGGAAGATTCTTGAATTGTTTTTTAAGGAAGGCGCCAAAGTGCAAAAGGGAGAACTACTGGCAAAGATTAATCCTGACTTGGCCCAAGCTGCTTTGGACAGAGCTGAGGCTTCGTATAATAATTCTCGAGCCAATAGGGCCAATGCAGCCGCAAGATTGGTTCAGGCCAAAGCTCAGCAGCGAAATTCTGAACTCTCCTTTCGCCGCAGCGAAAGTCTCTTTAATGATGGGGCTATAAGCGAGTCTGAATTTGACAATGCGAAAGCAACCTTCGAGACGGCTGAAGCAGAAGTTACTGCCGCAGAGGAAACCGTGAAGGCGGCGCAATTTAGCGTTCAATCGGCTCAAGCTTCCGTTAAAGAGGCTAGAGACTCCTACTCCAGAACCTCGATCGTAGCACCGATGGATGGGACGATCTCTCGACTCGAAGTTGAAGAAGGCGAGCAAGTAGTAGGTGCCATGCAAATGACGGGAACGGAGATTATGCGTGTCGCCAACCTCGATGTAATGGAGGTTTTGGTAGACGTAAATGAAAGCGACATTGTTCGAGTGGCATTTAATGATACCGCAACGGTAGAGGTTGATGCTTACATAAACCGTAAGTTTAAAGGGATCGTAACTGAAATAGCCAACTCGGCAAAATCGTCGGGCTTAACGGCTGATCAGGTAACGAACTTTGAAGTGAAGATTAGAATCTTGCAAGAGTCGTACTCGGATTTGGTTGATCCCGAACATCCCGAAATGTCACCATTCAGACCAGGGATGAATGCCACCGTTGACATTATTACCGCGAGGAAAGAAAATGTGGTAGTGGTTCCGATAGAAAGTGTAACGACGCGCACCGATACGGCCAAGGCTGATAAAGTCTCTGCTGTTGACCGATTGATAACTAAGAAAGCCGACGATGATTCTGAGCCGTTCACGGTTGTATTCGTTCTTACTGATGCTGGAAAATCTCAAATTCAAGTGGTTGAGACAGGTATTCAAGACGACAAGTACATTGAAATAACCAGCGGAATAGCATTGGACACCGAAGTCATCAGCGGCCCTTACGATCTGGTATCTCAAAAGCTAATGCCCGGCGATAAGGTCGAGGCTGTTTCAAAAGAAGATTTGTACAAACAGGACTAGCACTATTGGCAAAAATACTTTGTCTGGAAACCTCAACTAAGAACTGTTCCGTGGCTCTGTCCGACGGAGAGAACTTGATTGCCCTGAAAGAGGATGGATCCGATAAGTACACCCACGCCGAGAAACTTCACGTTTTTATCGAAGAAGTCCTGAATCAAGGAGGACTTAAGTTTTCTGACCTCGATGCTGTGGCAGTAAGCGAAGGCCCTGGCTCGTACACTGGTCTTCGTATCGGTGTGTCATCGGCAAAGGGAATGGCCTACGCTTTGGGTATCAAATTGATTGCTGTGAATACCTTGCAGGCCATGGCAAATTCATTTTTGTCTGGTGAGGAAAATAGCCTGCTCATTCCCATGATCGATGCGAGAAGGATGGAAGTATTCTGTGCGGGATTTGATGGAAAGGGAAACCCAGTATTCCCCACACGTGCCGAAGTATTAGAGACAGGTTCTTTTCCTGAGGCCACTGATTTTGAAAAGGTCTTCTATTTTGGTGATGGTGCCGAAAAGTGTCAAGACGTATTAAAACCCAAAGGGTTTGAGTTTGTGCCCGATATTGAGGCTTCCGCCAAAGGAATGGTAAAGCTGGCTGCTGAGAAGTTCCAAACTTCGGACTTTGTTGATACCGCCTACTTCGAGCCGTTTTACCTGAAAGATTTTGTTGCTGGCAAAAAGAAAAAGCCCGTCAACTAAAAGTCAACGGGCTTCAATTTCTAAAGAGAAATGAATCTAGTTCATCTCCACTTTTTCAATTTCTGAATTCATTGGGGCTTGAGCCTCTTCCATTGCTGGCTT
>JBLIDT010000012.1:0-78696 GCA_047632755.1 Cryomorphaceae bacterium | reverse complement strand
AACCGCAAAAGATCTAGAGAGGTGAAGGCATTTTCCTCTTCCGAAACGATCTGGAAAAGGCCTACTACTTCATCTTCCAAAATCAAAGGAACGATGATAACACTCTTCAAACCAAAGGTCAATAAACTACTGCGCATCTCCTCAGGAATATCAGCTTTGGATACGTTGGTTATAACAAGCGGCTCCTTTTTCTGGAAAAGTGGCTCAATGATCATTCGCGATTCAAGATCATCCATCCCACATTTGAACTCCGTTTGTGCCTGGTCTAATTCTTCATCAAGCGTAGTGCCTAGGTAAACAATGGCATTTCGCAATCGCTGGTAAAAGGCAATACCGAGTTCTACTTTCTTACTCCCCATCAAACTTTGGAAACATTGCTCAATGGACTTTAAACTTTCGAGCGAATTAAGTGCGCCAGGTTTAAGTAGGTCTGCCTTGAGTCTGGAGAGGATTTGCTGTTCGGTAACGTCAATCAAATCGACGATGCTAACTCCCGAGAATTTGAATAATTTGGCTGGAAGTTTCTCCATCCACAAGCTCATGTCCTTGTAATTATTGACGAGCTCCACCAATTCATCTTCGCTCAGCGTGGGCAATTCACCTTCCAGCGTTAAGTCGACGTATTCCATATTCATTTGACCATGGTAAAACCGCTCGAGTCCCGTTTCTGGATCGATGACATTGATCACTCTGAAGGGGCGCCGGTCGATGGAGAAATTATAGAACTGATCGAGAATGGCCACATATGCGCCGATCACCTGAAAGTAAATGGTCTCGGAATACTGCTCTTGTGGAACGAAGTTATCTTGGTCGCGAAAAATATTGATGATCTTACTGAATTCAGGTGTTTCGTAGAAGCAGTCCACATCAAATGCTGCCACCACACCTTTTATATCCTTTTCCCACGTGGCTCTGCTGAAGATGGCTGAAAGCAAGAGCTCCACCTTTTCCAAGTGTTTTTCAATGGTGTTCCTGTCTTTGATGGGCAGTAGCAATTCAGGCTCGCTCTTGACTTCCTTTAGAATGGCTTTTGCATTTTCGGCAATGGTGCCAATGGGTGATTGGGCTTGTTTTTCCCAAAACTCAATGATATGCTTAAAGTTGAGTTCGCTTTTAAAAGGAAAGTGCTCTTGAAAAAGTTCGAATTTATTCATCAGGCAACTTGTATTGGTCTTTAGCAAAGGTACGTTATCTCTTTTCTACAGAATGTCGGGCGCAAGTTATTGCCTCCTATTCATAAGTTCTATATTGTGACTGTTATATATCTGTAAATGGATCAACGTATCATTCAAGAGGCAGAAGAATTTGCCACACAAAAATTAAGCTCAGACCTTCCTGCTTACGTAAAGTACCACGACTTTAAGCATACCCAAACGGTAGTAAATGAGTTGGTAGACTTGGCTCAAAAGGAAGGTGTGGATACCAACACCTTGAATATTTTGAAGGTTGCTGGCTGGTTTCACGATCTCGGATACCTCAAAAAAGTAGACGGTCACGAAGAGATTAGTGTCGAGATAGCTGAAGACTTTCTCTCGAAACTCGAAGTCGATCAGGAGGAAAGAAAGTTGGTTTCCCGGCTGATAAGAGCCACGGTGATGGAATACAAGCCCAATGACAAGCTCGAAGAACTCATGCGTGACGCCGACCTTGCACACCTTGGACTAGGTATCGCTCAGGAACGATCCAATCTTCTCAAAGAAGAAAAAGAAATCTTGAAAGGGACACCCATCAAGAAATCCGTTTGGGTCAAGATGAATATCGAATTTCTCGAAACCTATGGGTATTATACCGATGCAGCTAAGGCCAAATACGGAGCTCAGAAGCAAGCCTATCTCGACGCTTTGAAAGAGCGGGTGAAGAATAAAAAGAGCTCAAAAAAGAAGAAAAAGACGGCCGAGAAAACCAAGAGTAAGGGCAGGGGAGTGGAAACCATGTTTCGGGTAACCCTGAAAAACCATACGGCTCTGAGTCAGATAGCCGATAACAAGGCGAACATCATGCTCAGTATCAACGCTATTATCATATCAGTGGTGCTGAGTTCCTTGTTGCCAAAACTGGATAACAATGCCTACTTGCTTTGGCCTTCCGTTTTGCTTTTGACTGTTTGTATCGTGGCGGTAATTTTCGCGACCATCTCTACCATTCCAAAGGTGACGCGCAATGGTGCCAATGAAGAAATGGTGAAAAAGCGCCAGACCAATTTGCTCTTTTTCGGAAACTTTCAAGGCCTCGATCTCGACGTCTATATCGCTGGGATGAAAGACTTGATGGACGATGATGATTACCTCTACGAAACCCTGATGAAAGACCTTTACTATTTAGGAAAGGTCTTGAACAAGAAGTACCACTACCTCAGACTTTGCTACACGGTATTCGTAATAGGTATAGTCCTTTCGGTGTTGGCATATATGATTTCGCTTTACTTTATGTTTCAGCCTCCAGCTTAATTAGAGCCTGTCCAGAAAGTCTGCTATCTGCGTTCCACTTGTCATAAAAACAGTCATTGACAAAAGTCAACTCCTTGGTTATTAAAACTACGTGCGCCTTGCTATCGAACGTTCTTGATCAGACACTTGATTTTTAAGATTGATCGAGATAAAACAAAGATCCCAATCCTGCTTGATCCTTTGCCTAAAAGTGAACACGTGCACGTGTCCTCCGCTGGCGGAGGTGGCTTTATTGAAGCTTGCGGAAATGAAGACGGAGGTGGGTGACCGAAATCCTCCCTCGTCTATTCCGATGAAAAATCGGAACAGCCACTCCCTCCAAAGGGAGATAAAACGCCGTAAGTTTTTGGCCTTTCGGTTTGGCGAGAATTCCGAATAGTATCAGGATACAAGATGAATTCATACACATGTCCACCGCTTGTGGAGGTACAGAATCAAACACACGCCCAATCGCTGTGCCGACGGCTCTCCGCCTAAGGAGGATGTCGCCGTGGTTCACTCGATGAGCTTTAGCGAATCAAATCCACGTCCTCTATTCGTGTTTATTCGTGGCCATTCGTGGCCAACCCATGAGCTTTAGCGAAAGACACGTCCTCAGTTGACGTTCTACTTTTTTTGCCTTTGTGGTTCACCCGATGAGCTTTAGCGAATCAAATCCACCTCTCAAAAGAAAAATCCCAAGCCAACCTGCACCACTTCGTCATCATTGGAAACACTATAAGTAGCAGTCAAAACCGAAAAGCTGGCTAAATTAAAATACAGCCCGCCACCAACTGAAGGGTGCCACGTATTGGAATCTTCACCTTCTAGCCATACTCGTCCATAATCGAAAAAACCCAAAGCGCCCATGCCGAAAGGCAATATGTAATTGTTCGAGTCAAATACTTTTACTCTCAGTTCGGCATTGTTGTAAAAGGACACATCTCCTGCATAGCGGTTTCTTCGGTAGCCGCGCATCTCCTTGTACCCATCTATGAAATTGGCCAAGAAGAAAGGATGGTCGCCAAAGTTGGCCGCCGTTCCTGTGCGCAGCGCAAGAGTAGCTCGGTTGGGCAAAACAGAGACGGGAATGTAAAATGTCAATTCTGACTGTAGATTGAAGAAATCAGTGCTCGAATCGTCCAAACCTGAAGTGTAGGAGAGTTCGGTCATAAATCGAATTCCGCGATGGGGACTTACTCTGTCGTCCACATTGTTTAACCTATAGCTAATGCGCGCTCCGAGGTAAGACTGGTTTTTGAACTCGAGGCTTTCTGCCAGATCACCAATGTTCTGTACTAAGCGCTCGTCTGCTTCATTTGGTGGATTGGCCAATAAATAGGTGGGCCCGATTTCGAATCGATGAACATCCCTTTCGGAAGTTCTGGCGAAAGCTGGACTAAATTCGATAAAGTTGAGGCGAATCTGATTGTCGCGAAAATCATTGCTAATCCATTCCGTATCATTCCCCGCTCCAAAATAATTAAAGAGGTAGTCAGGCGCTTTGATCTCAAGCCTTCCCACAAAATCCCATTTGGAATGAAAAATTGATCGGTAATCGAATCGGTAGTCAAAGTTGAAGGCTCCCGTGGCGATCGCGTACTGCCCCATGAAAAAATGTCGGTAGCGATACGGGTCTCGGTTGAAACCATATTTGGTAAAAAGGAAGCCTCCGCCAAGGAACAACCCGTCATCAGGGTTGAATCCTATAGATGGCAAGGGCGCAAAAATGTCGTATAAAAAGGCCTTTCTTTCATAGACTACCTCGTCATCATTATGTACTAAATAGAGCCTACTGTCTTTCCCTAGATCAAAGTCATTTCTGTTTTTCTTCTTCTTTTCTCGGGTGTCGTGCACTTCCAGCTTGCGGCCGATGCCCTTTACGTTGGAGTGATTGATGTAGCGATCTTCATCGGCTCCACCGATGATGCGAATCAGCGGACCTTTGTTGACTTCTCCCTCCAATACATAGACATCGTCGTTGTCCAATCCGTAGATTCGAATCTCCTTTGTTTCATCTGTCAAGAAGATGCGCTCGTAGATAATCTTATCCCCTTTCTTCTCGTCTTTTTTCTTCTTTTTGGGATAGATTCTCACTCGCGTCGAATCGTCATTCATACGAATGATTTCAAAATACTCTTCGCGGTAAGTCCCAACGATGTCCACTTCTTTAGCTAGGATTTCGTAGTACTCACGTGCGAACTCTTTTAGCTTGGCGCGGTGAATTTGAAGGGTTTTGAAGATGCGGTCTCCGTCCAATGCCATTGCCGTATCGGGAAATAGCGCCAATCCAGCATGGAAAACTGAATCGGTTAGTGCCGCCTGCAGCGTGTCGCACATGGCCTCCCAATCTTTCCACTCCAGCTCGTCGAGGTAAGCTCGGTCGACGTACTTCCCGTTGAAGTTCATCCCCGGCATGTCTTTGATCTCCTCTTCGAAAGGTTGGAACCTTCGGTCGATGGGCTTATTGTTAATGATATTTGGGAGTATGCCATCCACCTTGTAGAATACTTGATCGCGGTCTCGTGGAATAGGTCGATAAATGGTCTGACCGTTTTCTTTAAAACTTGCCCAGCGCCATTGGTCGTCATGGCGATCCCAATCGCCAATAACCAAATCAAAAAGACGCGCCCGCAAGAAGGATTCAGCATCCACTTTGTGGTCGTAGTCTTCTCTGATTTCCTCGATCACTTTTGATGAGCTTTCCACATCTTTGGAATAGCCAAAACAGGCCTCATCGCTCTGGTCATCGTCGGGACGCTCTTCGTAGAGGCATAGCAAATTGGCAAATTCGTTTTGAAAAGGCCCCAAGAGAGTATCATCGGGCACGTAAACCAATTTTGGATTGGTGTGGTAAACTCCAGCAGCATTCGCCATTGGGCTTACTGTGATAGAGGCATAGGGATGTGAGGCGGCGATCACATCTTGGATAATCTCCTTGACGAATGTTTGCTGCAATTCGTTGGGTAAAATGGTGGCTGGAAATTTTTGGATTGAACGAAGAACGTATTGCTTTCCGTCGGGAGCCTGCAGTCGAAGGGATTTCGACTGCATTCCTCCTCCTCGTTTTATAGGAGTGAGTCCGCCGTGTTCTTCCGCAAGGTTGATCACAGGCACTTCAATAGGTGCTCTCCATACGTCGCGATAAAGCTCGCCCATCACCACATTTTTTAATTTGCTGGTGTGGTAGTAATCTCCACCGGGAATCACCGTAACGAGGCTATCGCTTTTCTCTACAGTTTGTTTGGCGCGAGCCGTTATTTCCAGTTGTCGATGGCCATCCCTGAGCTGAGCCCGATAAGTCGGCTGGTCTGCATTCTCTGCGTTTGGCGAAAAGAATTCGAGCCACAGGTCTCCGTTCGGGAAATAGGAAAGCTTTGCGAATCCCTTGTCGGCCTTTCCGTAAGTCAGGTCTTTATTCTTGCGCAGGAAGCTTCGTTTGGACCCCGATCCGCTTACCACGAAGTGAGCCGTGTTGTGATGCTGATACTGCAAGTTGTGCTCGTGCCCCGAGGTGTAAACGATGTCGTCGTAGCCATCAAAAAGGGTGGTTAGCGAGTTGACTAGCGCTGTGTACTTGTAGTGTGGAATGTCTTGAATATCGCCAATGAGGGTGCGGTAAAGAGGATAAATGCTACCAACGATAGGCAAGGGAACATAAAGATTCTTGTTCAGTTTGGTCAGTGGAAAGAGGTGATCTTTTACAGGAAAATAGCCCCCGTGATTTCCATTGCTATGAAGCGGATGGTGCCCTGAAATAATGACTTGATTGTTGCGGTTTTTCTTGAGTACATCTTCCACCTGTTGTAGAAACTCGTCTTCGCTATACACGTCGCAATCGTCTTGATCGCCGTGAGGCTTGTCCCCTTCGTGCAGCCACCATTGAGTGTCAATAATGATCCAAGTGAGTCGTTCGGAAAGTCGAATTTCAACTGGGCCTGGACACCCGCCATCGGGCAGGAACACGTTGCCTTTATCGAGGTACTTCTCCACATACCGCTCTTGCCGTTTGATGAATTGATCACCCTCGCCTTTTCCTTTTTTCCAATCGTGGTTTCCCGGAAGGAAAACGATTCGCCCCTCGTAATCGTTGAGGATATCCAGCTGGGTGTTAATGCTCGCTTCGTCTTGGGCACGCTTCGAGTGCTTCTTCTTGTGAAGGCCCGAGGGGTAAATATTATCGCCGAGAAACACGACCGAAGAATTCTTTTGATCCACTTCTCCCATTTTCTTTTGAAGCAAAGCCAATGAGGGTTCTACCGGAAAGGAATCGGGCGATCCCGCATCTCCGATCAGGAATATCGTTTGCTCAGGTTCTAAGTCGGTGGAAAGCTCTTGGGATGGGTAATTCTTTTGAACCAAGTCTTTCGTAGTATCGCAAGCCGAGCCCAAAAAGACAATCACTAAAAAAAGAAGTATCGATCTTTTCATTTATTCTTCATTTTCAATACCACTATCTTTCCTTTTCCTTCGCCACCTTCTGTAGAAATAAATAGACTGCCATTGGGTGCAAAACAAACCCCTTCTGTTTGATCAGCATAAGACTTGGGCAAGCGAATCACATCTTTGAGCTTGTTGTTCTTATCGAAAGCTGCAAGTAAGTGATTGGCCGCAGATACAATGTACAGATCTCCGTTCAGTGGGTGGTCAGCTATTCCCGAAGGCTTAAAGCTACTGCCAAATCGATCGCCATACTTGGTGTGCGATGCTGCCAAAAGTTCTTCTTCATCGATCAGAAGGAATGGTTCCTTTTTGATGTCTTTCGCTCCAATTTCAAGTGGATAAATTACGCGCTTTCCTTTGTAGTCTCCTTCTTCTTTGGCCGCAATCAAGAGAGAGTTACTCGCCTTATGGTAGCAAAAACCCTCGGCATCATCGCCTTTTGAAAGAGCCGTTTCGTTTTTATCCGCTTTGGTTTTCTCCCGCAGGGGATGCTTCACGCGAAAAACGTCGCCGTCGCTTTTCAACACGTAAATGGTTTTTTCATTCACCGCAATTCCTTCGTAATCTCCCTTCTCGCCGAAATCAGTTTTTTTGAGAATACTCCCATCTTTTGCCGAAAGGAAGTAGATCGTAGCGCTCTCATCTTCAATGGCTAATAGGGTGTCGGCACCCCACCAGGCCAAGCCCGAAATTTCCCGAAGGTCTTTGTCTAGCTCAAAGGTTTTGTCAGGCTTAGCAAAACGGTATGGCAATAAGTCCTTCGCCTCTGACTGAGGTGATTGGCATTGAAGCAATACATGGACAAGAATAAAAGCGAAAGTGGGGAAGTGCTTCGGCATGGGCCGCGTTAAGGGTTTGAAAAGTAAAGTTAGCGTTTTAGGTAGATTCTCTTGGAGTTGATAAGTTTAAGTTTGTCGTCCCTTTGACAATACATCGAACTTTTTTTGGGAACTATAACTTTTGTAACTCAATTGCGTTTCTACCATCACACTAGACGTTCTTGCAAAAAAAAAATACAGTTTGATAAAGCTTGTTTTGAAAGTCAAGGTTATCACTTGGTCTTGCTTCTTTTTTCTCCTCTCATTTTCACAGTGCATCTCCGCTCAAGAAGAAGCTGAGCATAGCAATGAGGAGGAGCTCTACGAGACTCTTTCACTGGAAGAGAGAAAGGCTGAATTTCGTCGGTCGCTTATTGCACCAGCGGCATTTTTCGTAGCAGGTGGAATCGCTTTTACCGATAATGAAGTATGGAGCGATAATGCCTTTGAGGATGCTCGAAATCGAAATTTCCCTGAGTTCAGCACAGCAGCTGACGACTTCTTAATATATGCGCCCATCGCTGCGGTATACGGTCTGCAGCTTTCAGGAGTGAAGGGTGCCCATAGTTTAAGAGATCAAACGGCTATTTTACTCAAAGCTGAAATAATGGGTTTTTTGGTCGTTACGCCTTTAAAATTGGCGACAAACCGTGTTCGTCCAAATCGGGAGAACGATGAGTCCTTTCCGTCTGGACATACGGCACAAGCATTTATCTCTGCTACTTTCTTGCACAAAGAATACGGGCATTTGAGTCCTTGGTATTCCATAGGAGGTTATGCCGTCGCAGGATCAGTGGGGGCTTTGAGGATATTGAACGACAAGCATTACCTCAGCGATGTGCTGTTTGGAGCGGGCATTGGAATTCTGGTAACCAACCTGGCATACTTGACTCACGGGTGCAAACGCACCATAAAGATTCAAGGTCTCACCTTGATGCCCACTTACAGTGAAGGCACGGTTGGTGTTTTTGCAGGGCTGCGGTTCTAAATTTTTACTGCTTGATCCGAGGCTTCTTTGGTGGCAAGGAATTGGTAAAATTCTTCTTGAGCCGTAACCTTCGAAACTTCTTCGAAAGGAAACTGATTGGTTAAATCACCATCTAGAAATGCCGTGCCTCGGTGTGCTGACTGCTGAATGTCTAGTAGCTTCATCATTTCTTCTTGCAGTGCTTTGTCGAGAATTGGAAAAACCACTTCTATTCTGGAGTGTAAATTCCGCTTCATCCAATCAGCCGATCCCATGAATAGTTTATCCTTACCTCCATTTTTGAAGTAGAAAACCCTGCCGTGTTCCAAGAATCTGCCTACCACTCGAGTCACTTCAATGTGCTCATTTGCATCGGGTCGCAAGCAGCAGATACCGCGAGTAATCAGGTTGACTTTTACTCCATTGGCTGCAGCTTCGTAAAGCTTGCGAATCATCGACTTGTCTTCAAGATTATTTAGTTTGATCGTAATTTCGGCTTTTACTCCACGTCTAGCAAAAGCGATCTCACGATCTACCAACTGAGAGAATCTCTTTACCATATTAAAGCCTGCTATGAGCAAGTTTGATGGATTGGCTTTTACTTTCCCATCTTCCAAGTGCTTGAGCAGTTGATCGAGCTCCTTGTTTAAGACAGGATTTGCCGTGAGAAGCGCATGGTCAGTGTAAATTGCAGCTGTTTTTTCATTGAAATTCCCCGTTCCGTAAAAAGCGATTTGTGTTGCCCTGCCCTTCTTCTGGCGGGTGAACAGAGCCACCTTAGCATGGACTTTAATGTCGGGAATGCTGTAAATAATCTTTACACCTGCAGCCTTCATTTTTTCTGACCACTCGATGTTATTGGCCTCATCAAAACGGGCTTTGAGCTCTATGAAGACGACTACCTTTTTTCCATTTTTGGCGGCAGAAATAAAGGCTTTGGCAATAGCCGAAGAAGAAGACATGCGGTACATCGTGGCTCTAATCTCTGTTACGCTGTGATCTGTTGCAGCTTCATTGAACAGTCGCAAAACATAGTCGTAAGGCTGGTATGGGAAATGAAGGAGTTGATCACCTTTTTCAATTAAATCCAAGAGTGAAGTGGCCTTCTCAAAGGCTTCTATTCGTATTTCCTTCAGTCGGGGATATTCCAATTCAGATCCAAACGGATTCTTAAACCCGAAGAAATCAGAGAAATTGTGGTAGCGCGCACCTTCGATAAATCGATCTGTTTCCAATCCCAGAGACTGTCCTACTTTTTCTCGAAGTTCCTGTGGCATTTGCTCGTCGACCAATAGCCTTGAAGGTGCGCCGCCTGAACGTTTAGAAAGACTCTTCAGAATCTTTTTCTTCAAGTCTCCGCGGTATTCATCTTCCAAGTAGAGCTCGGCATCGCGGTTCATTTTTATGGAGTAAGACGACAGAACTTGATGATCAGGAAATAGCACAGGCAAGTGGATTCGAATAAGGTCATCCAAGAAGATGAAGGTTTTCTCATAGCTTGATGGATACGCGATAAAGCGATTCGATTCAGTTGGAATATTGACATAGATCACGCGTTGTTCACCTGCTTTATCTTCAATAGAAACTGCCAAATACAGTATTCTATTTTCTAGAAATACTGGTTCTTCCTGAAAATGGATCAGGCCCCTGACCTTGGTTTGGAAGTACCTCAAGAGAAAAGCTGTCTGATCTAAGTCTAGTTGATTGTCTCGCCAAATTTTTATGCCCTGCGCTTCCAGTTCAGGTAACACAGTTTCCCGATAGATTTTACCGAACTTTCTCTGTTGTGTATCGACTGTTTTCTGAATCTTAATGAGCAGCAGCTTCACTTCTTCGATGTCTTCAGATTTGCCTTTGGCATCGGAAACGGCTCTTTGGAATGCCGCCACTCGAACGCGGTAGAATTCATCCAGATTACTCGAATAAATGGCCAGAAACCGAAGCTTTTCAATGACTGGTGTGTAGGGTTTTTCTGCTTCAAGCAGAACGCGTTCGTTGAAGGATAACCAACTAAGATCTCTGTCGATAAAGGGTAGGGACGTTTCCATAAATGCTAGTGCTTAAAGCTAAGGAATAGAATAGTTGCCAAAGGAATATGGAGGAATAATTTCTTAGTGGGGTCTTCACATTAGCGGAGCTCGCTTACTTCGCCACCAATAGCTTCCCAGCCGCCTTATCTGCACCTTGGTTGTTTTCGATTCTAAAAATGTAAAGCCCTGCGGGCAAGTCAGATGTGTTTATTTCGAAAAAGTCGTTTCTAGTCGTGAGCTCTTTGATCGCTAATCCATTCACAGAAAATAGCGTTAGTCCGTGCTCCTCGCTACGGTCATTGTCGAAATAAATCCTGCCCTGCTCAATAATAGGATTCGGTCTGACTTGATAACCTGTCCCTTCTAAGTTGATAATTTCTACCGACAGAGTTTGAGATGGGCCGAGGTTTCCTAGCGTAAGACGGTAATAGTTTATTTGATTCGGATTAGGCGATTCGTCGATAAAGGAATAGCTCACTGTATCGGTTGGACTGCCGCATACTCCTTGTATGTCGCCAATTGTCGAAAAATTCAAGTTGTCGGTAGAGCGAGTAATATCAATGCCATTGCAGGTTTGGCCAAAGTTCATGGTCCAAGCAAGAAAAATTTTGCCACTTATTTCGGTCGCCGAGAACTCCAACTGGACCGTTCCATCTTGTCCCTGAGCTTTTGATGATAGCGCTAAGAGGAAAGTCAGGACGATGAAATATGAAAGAAGAATTCTCATTGACCCAAAAATACGCGGAAATGAGTTGGTTTTGAAGATGTCGATGGCGAATCGCAATCAATGTCCTGCAAGCGTCATTGATGGTTCGATCAAGGCAATCCGAGTGTTAAAAATTGATCTAGTTTTCTCGAGCACCTATTATCTTTAGAACCAGTTCCGTAGACTTCCCTTCGTTTTCAGTGCCCAGCGTGTCGTGATACCGCTTCGCTCTTTGTCGGTGAAAGCCCAGTTCAAATTTTTCTTCCATTTGGGAAATGACCTCGCTAAAAGTCAAACAGGCTTTTTTGCAGATCGCTTGTTTTACGAATCCGTAATAGTCGATGGATTTGCCCGTTGAGGCAAAGTAGATCGGTTGCCGTTTTAGAATGATCGCCTCCAGCAGGATATTGCTGTCTCCTGAAACGATGTTACCGCATCGAAGGATGAAGTCGGGTGCTTTTTCTTCTTTGGAAGAAATCTCCCACCCCTTGTCTACAAAACGCTTCTGTACCGCCTCGTCCATCAATGGGTGAAAGCGCAGACAGAGAGGCGTTCCTAATTTTTCTAGTTCCTCACAGAGCTTGAAGTTCTCGTCTATATCATGGTAAACCATCCCGATACAAACACCTACCAAGTCTTTGGCTTCATCGATTTCTCGACGTTTCAAATAAGGGTCGTATTTCAAGGACCCGACTAGGTGTATTTCGGTTTGGCTCTTACCTGCGGCGAGGTATTTCTTTTTGGCATCTTCGCCATCGAGGAAAGCAATATCGGCTTGGAGTGGTGGGAAACTTTCGCTCACTGATGCATGCTGGATATAGATGGTCGGAATACCCGCTTTTCTCGCCGCAACAAATCCTACTTGACTCAGCCCGGAGTGATCATTTGAAGCGATATAGGCTTTCACCGTTCCTTTAGACCGTTGGAAGGCATCGAGGTAATAATTGTATTGCCCCAACCTGCGGTAGAAATTGTAATACCTCGATCGGAACACCTCGCGATCGCGGTCTTTAAAAGAGTAGAACCAAGCCAACATCTTTGATGAATATTTGAGAAACTCGGATTTCAAATAGGCGTCGGGGAGGAGTTCATTCGTGAAATCACCATTCTCTGAAATTAGCTCCGCCTCGGTTCCTAATACTTCAAAAAGTGGAAGGAGTGCCTCACGCTGATTGGTGGTATTGAAAGAGAAAACAAAGGGCTTGGTGAATTTTTTTCGCTCCACCGATTTTACAACCTCACTATTGATTTTGACTTCGTGCTGTTTCTTTTTCAGGTCGAGCAGAATTTCACGTACGCCAACTCTCATGGTAGGGATTTCCCTTCCGAAGGGTTCCCAGAAGTTGATGAGGTCAAGGTTCTTTAGAAGGTTATTTTTCAATTAAGAATTAAGAATTAAGAATGCAGAAAATGAATGATACAATTAAGAATTCTCAATTGACTAAAGCATAAGTTTTCCTCACACGATAGTCCGCCTTTTTCCAGCGCTCTAAGTATTCTGAGATGAGCATTGTGGTGCCACCTGGCAATTTCATGTGCGCATCTTCTTTGTCGTTCAAGAGAGAATCAGAATATCGGAGAGCTTCTTCTAGAGTGACATCAGAGACTTTCGTCTTGCCTGCACACTCTAGTACTTTTTGACATCCTTCTAAGTCTTGAGGGTAGTCTACCGAAAGATTTTTTAGACTGAGGTCTTTTCCTTGCCACTCCAAATCAATGCAACCCTTGCGGCAAGTTTCATCCAGAAGAACGAACCACGTCAGGTACTCTGAAACCATTGGGTTTTCCATGCGGAGGTAGAGATCCCAGAGGTATTTCGTAGAAAAAGCTTCGGCCGACATCCCGAAAGGAACATTGTTGACGCGAGCGTAATCGACCTCTTGATTTCTAACCAATTCGATGATGGCATCGGTCAGCTCAGGACTGGTAAACGGATTGTCGCCAGTGACCCGTAAAATGATTCCCGATCGTGATTCCCAAGCCAAGTCTAGCATGCGGTCAATAACCGAATCGGCGTGACCACGGAAAACGGGGATATTTAATTCCGCGCAGTGATTGGCCAATTCATCGTCGGCAGCCAGGGTTGAGGTGGCCAGACGAATGTCATTGGGTCGGTGCGCTTTTGAAATATTGTTGTAGAGCGCTTCGATCAGCTTCTCTTCGCCCAGCGGTGCAAGCACCTTTTTGGGTAAGCGTTGGGATTTCAATCTTGCGATGATGGCAATGGAAACCCGATCCATTGAGAATCCATTGATGGTATGTGCGATAAAGCTCGGCGCATTGTCAGCGCGTTTGATGCTGCCGTCGGGCAATACCTTTTTGTATAGGATATCGCGGTGAGGTCGTTCATTCTCTACGGGGTGCTTCACCCCATTGCCAAGGGCTTTAGTGAAGAGCTTCATTTTCTCCACAAGGATTCGAAATTCTTCGGGATAGATCGATACCTGCCAATCGAAATTGCGGTTGTTACGCGTAATGGTGATGTGCTTTTCTAGATAGGCACAGCCTTTGGCCAAAGCCATAAGCGGAATCTCGGTAACGGTGGGAGAGTGGTCAGCCAAACCAACGGGATAGCCGTATTCGCTCTTCAAAGAGTCGAGAGAGTCGAGGTTCAAATCCTCCAACTCAGTCGGGTAATTGCTGTAACCCGTGAGCAGAGCCTCTACCTGATCGCCTATGATCGAGAGGGCATAGCGAATCTCAAAATTTGTCGCCGCCTGCGTCTCTAAAATGACCTTAGTCTGTGGTCGATCTTTGATCTTATTGAGAAAAGGAGGGTTGGTGAGATCTGTAGCGTGGACTTTGATGAGGTCGATGTCGTGAGAGAAAACGAAGGCCAGCGACTTTTCGTCGAGGGGGCAAGGAATAACTTGCAATCCGATTTCGTCTCCTGTGGTGATCACCTTTGCCCAATCATCAAAAGAAATATTGTGGTCGATGTAGAGCTGGTGCTTGGAATAGTTCACATCCGAAAAGGAAATCGGATCCATGATTTGAACCGTGAAGTAATCAGCTCCCGATTCTTTGGCAGCCTTCAGGAGGCCAAGAACTTGATCCAATTTGCCCATATGGTTATAGGCACTCTCTGCGATTATTTTCATTGGTTCTGTTTTTTGCCGGCTACTTGTGCCACCAGTTCTTCGAGCCTTTCGGCAAGGATGTGTTCTTCCACAAATTCGCGGAAAGCACCCTCGCCGCCTTTTTTGATTAGAACCTTGTCGACGATTTTTTGAACGTATTTCGGAGCGGAAGATGGACACGCTGACAATCCGACTGCTTCGAGCACTTGCATGTCGTTTAGGTCATCACCCAAGTAGGCGACCTGTTCGAGGCTGATTCCGTTTTCAGAACAGAGCTCTTTGACGATCTCTAGCTTGTTTTTTGTTCCTTGAAAAAGGTAGTCGACTTTGAGTTTGTCCGCTCTGCGTTTGACCATATCGGTGACTTCTCCCGTAAGGATTCCCACTTTGATTCCAGCCATTTTGCACCAGAGCACTCCCGCACTATCGTAAGTGTTGAACTTCTTGAATTCGTTGCCCGTTTGGTCGTAGTACATGCCGCCGTCGGTCCACACACCATCGATGTCGGTCAGTACCAATTTGTATTTACACTCTTTGCTCTCGGACATTATTCAAAGACAAAATAAGACTGCATGGCTGAAAAGCGATTTCGCTCTAAACGAACATTGTTTAAGCCAAAAGCTTCGTGGAGTGCGGCGGTTTCTCCTGGGAAACCTGGATCGTTCAATTCATCGAACCCGATCACCGAACCTTTTACCAAATGTGGCTTAATGAGTTTCAGACATTCCAAAGTCGGCGCATAAAGGTCAAAATCAAAATAGGCGAAAGCGATGATGGTTTGCGGATTTCTTTTCAAGTAAGCGCCCAACTCTCGCGGGGCGTCACCTTTGCAAACCTCAATTTTATCGATGTGGTTGAGTGGACTTTCGTTCTGGTTGCAATCGAGCACTTCTTTGAGGTAGTCGGCGTAGTTTTCGGTTACCCCAAAAGCGCCCTTCTCGATAGATTCGTCGTTTCCGTCCTTTTCGTGGCCTCCAATAAAACCTTCGAAAGTGTCGAACCCTATTATTCGGCGGTTGTAATTGAAGGGCTCGTAGATGCCGCGCATATTACTCAATGTGGCAAGGTTCTGTCCCCAACGCGTTCCAAATTCCATGATTACACCATGAGTCCCGACAATCTTCTGGTAAATCTCGTTCATGAAAAGAACCTTTGACAGTTCTTGTCTACGCTGATAAAGTCCTACCTGAGATACCTTTTCCGCAGCGGGAATGGGTGAATTCAAGTAGAGTTCCTGTTGATGTTCTCGGTTGTTTTTTTCCTTGTCGGAAGCCAGAGTTCTCAATTTCATGATTGCAAGTCTTTGGGATAAATCACTTCGTTTGCAGGAATTTCGGTGGTGGCTCTTCGGCCAATGACGCTGCTTTTCTCACTCCATTTAAAGCCATCACCTGGGCTGAGAAGATGAATGTCCTGAGCCGTAATCGTCTCTCCTGCTGAGAGATTTCGATTCGTCGCTACCGACCGTTCCAGTTTTTCTTTCGCTACTTGGACACCGTCAGCGATGAAGATCTTCTCTTCACCCAGCTCCATTTCCAAAAGGCGAATGTCTCTAACCATTCTATTGAGTCCATCGGGACCAAGAGAACCGCGTTGATCCGTTCCTTTCATGCGGCGGTCGAGGGTAATGTGCTTCTCAATAATTGTGGCCCCCATTGCAACAGCAGCGACTGGTACGGAGATTCCTACCGTGTGGTCACTGTAGCCAACTCCGTATTTCGGATATTTCTTCAGGAGGTAGGTAATCGTCTTCAAGTTTACATTTTGTGGATGAGTCGGGTACTCGGATACACAATGCAAAATGGAAATCTGATCGTGTTGTTTGGAGATTACTTCCAGTGCTTGATCGAGCTCTTTCTCTCCTGCCATTCCCGTGGAAATGATGATCGGCAGTTTAGTCTCTGCCAATACTTCCAGCAGAGGAAGGTTTGTCAAGTCGCGTGAAGCTACTTTGAGGTAGTCGGGCGAAAAGTGTTTAAGTAAGCTCGTGCATGACGGAGCGCAAAGCGTTTCAACGAAATCAAGACCCAATGCCTTAGCGTATTTGTAAACTTCTAGGTGCTCCTGGTCAGAGAGTTCGAGAACTTCTCGGTGTGCACCGTAGGTGTTGCCAAAAGAGTTGGGCGTATCGTAAGGCCTCCTCATTTGAGAATCGCTCAATTCATACTTCAGGTCTCGCTTGGTAAGCTTCACCGCGTCCATTCCTTTCAGCGTAAGCCCGAAGAGTTGCTCCTCAACTTCCCGTGAAGCTGCATCGACAATGAGTTTGGCAATGTCCACGGAGCCGTTGTGGTTTTGACCAATTTCTCCGATTAAGTATGTTTCGTTCATGAATTTGATTCCTTCTTAATTTCCGATTTCCCATCAGCTAATTCCTTGGAAGACTCTATTCTTCCCGGAAGGTAAACTACCGCTGGAACATACCCCAGTGCATCACTCGCCTTCACCCTGAATTTAGTCCAGTAGCGATAAAGACCGAGGAGATTCCACTTTTTGAGAATCATATCTCGCTGCTGTATGAATATCGTCACGCTATACTCGCCGTTGATGAAAATACAGTTTGGAATGACGGCCAGTAAATCGTGAATCTCTTTGTCGTTTTGAATGGGTTCCTGAAACTGGAAGCTGTCATAGATTCCCACGATTTTTAAGTCCTTATCGGTAAGCTGTACTTTGACGTGAAACCAATCGATTGATGGATCCACTTTCACGCGAATCCCTACTTTCAGGTCGTCTTGGTAATCAACTGCAGGCATTCCCTCCAAGTTGAGGTATTTCTCAGATGAGGCTACTGTTACTTCTTCAACTTGGGCGAATTCATCAAACTCTACTTTGGGGTCATTCCCTCCGAAATGATCGAAGTACTTATCGATTCCTGTGGAAACATCTTCGCCATGAAACTCCATCTGGCCATATTCCATCAGCAATATTTTATTGGAGATGATCGCCACATTGGGCATGGAATGACTCACGAATATGACCGCGGCATTCTTCATCATCTCGTTGATCTTATTGAAGGACTTGATCTTGAATCCCGAATCGCCGACCGCCAGCACTTCGTCCAAAATCAGTACATCGGGCTTCATGTGAACCGCCACCGAGAAGCCTAGTCTCACCTTCATTCCTGAACTGTAATATGCTACAGGGGAATCGATGAACTTCTCAATTTCAGAGAACGCGATGATCTCGTCGATCACTTTGTCGATCTCCTTTTTGGAGATGCCCAAGACCGATCCGTTGTTGTAAATGTTTTCCCTTCCAGTAAGGATGGGGTTGAAGCCAGAACCAAGTTCGATGAGCGCTCCCACGCGGCCATCCATAGTGATCTTTCCCGTGTCGGGTTTGATCAAGCCGTTGAGCATTTTTAAAAGCGTACTTTTTCCAGCACCGTTGCGACCAATCAACCCGAGACATTCTCCCCTTCGCAATTCGAAGCTGACATCTTTTACGGCCCAAAACTCTTTCGGCCTTAGCTCTGATTGTCCTTGGCGGCCGCCAAGTAATTCTCCAGTAAGATCCTTCACACCATACCATAAGCTGGTCTTGAGATCGCGGCAAAACTTCTTGGAAACATTCTCAACTCTTACCAGAACTTCCTTTGACATACTAAGCGTTCATTCGTTCGATCAAGATCGGCATAGCCAATCGATATGCTACCAGCATTATTGCCAATAAAATCACGACGATCAAATTCATCCAGAGGAAACCGTTTAAGAATTCGGGCTGCATTCCCGTCAACCAATCTCTGGTAGTCATAATAAGCGGGGTGATAGGGTTGAGGCGGACAATCTGTGAAGAGAGACCTTCTTTTGGAATGGCATAAACAACAGGAGTCGTATACATTAAGAATTGCATCACGAGAGGTATGGCTTTGCTGATGTCGGTGTAGAGCATTCCCAATGGAGTAAGCACAAGACCAATAGCGGTTCCCGCAAGAACCAAAGAAATCACTCCTATCGGAAATAGCAAGAGCGTCCATCCACTGAAATAACCCATGATAGCCAGTGCGACTATGAGGATGATTGCCTTTACTCCTGCATTGAAAAGACCTTGATAGATACCTGCAACGATCAATGCTTCCCGCGGAAAATTCACCTTGGCAAGAATGCTTTTGTTTTGGGTAGTCTTTTCAATGGGTGCTTGCATGCTTTCCATGAAAATGGCCCAAATCATGGTTCCTGAAAAAACGTAGATGGGGTAGGGAATGTCTGTTTCGCCCATTGAAACGATGCCGCTGTTGTTCAGGAAAACCCAAACCAGCGTATTTGCCAAAGGCAAAATGAAGGCCCATAAAATGCCTAGAAAACTCTGGCGATAAAGTGCTTTGATATCTCTGATGGTTAGTCGCTTAGCAAGGTCATTTCCTTTTCTGATATCGCGAGCCATTTCGCGCACCATCACCCATGGCTTGCGGATGTTGGAGTGGGGCGTATAAACTCTTCTTTCCATTCGGGGCAAAGATAGTTTTTACCCTAAGATTGAAACGGTGGTGTGGCTTAATCGAACACCACATAATTTGCCCATCAATATCCCGCGCACGTCTGTGGTAATTGAGTACAACTTTTTCTGAGTGATACCGTCTATAGATCACCTTATCTAATCAATTATAACCATTATGAAATCAAAGAAACTATCGACTATTTACTTCCTAGCTGCTCTAGTCTTTTTCTCGTGTGACGATGACAAAGACGAAATGGACAACATTTCCGCCTCGGGTAACCCCGTTGGGATCGTGGAAAATTCTCATACATCAGGTCAGACGGTTGGCGCAGATTTTAGAGGTAGAATAAGCA
The DNA here is from genome assembly GCA_047632755.1 of Cryomorphaceae bacterium. Classification (GTDB taxonomy): domain Bacteria; phylum Bacteroidota; class Bacteroidia; order Flavobacteriales_D; family Cryomorphaceae; genus JAKVAV01. The sequence continues at coordinate 59,433 of JBLIDT010000012.1, read as the reverse complement.
ATCAACAAGGTTCCCCAATAGCAGGTGCATCCGTTAGTGCTGGCGGTTCAGTAGCCTTTACCAATGCGCAAGGATTTTACCAACTTGAAGATGCCGCTGTTGATGATAGCTATGCTCTCATCAAAGTGGAGTACAACGGCATGTTTGATCAGTATCGGGCTCTTAAGCCGAGAACGAGTCAAACCAACTACGTCGATATCGCCATGATTCAGAAAGTAGTCAATGGCTTTTTCTCTACCTCTTCGGGAGGTGTAATCAATATACCTGGAGGCGCAACAGTTGCTTTTCCGGCAGGGGAATTAGTCACAAGCGCTGGTCAGCCTTATTCAGGAGAAGTATTGGTCGCTTCGACTTACCTCGATCCTTCCGATACTCGTCTTATGTCATACATGCCCGGATCACTTGCGGCAGTAGACGATGACGGTGAAGCCGTTGGGATGATCACTTACGGTATGGTTGGTGTGGAACTCACGGCAGTCAATGGGCAGAAACTACAACTCGCAGGTGGAAGAAAAGCAACGCTTACGATCCCATTGCCCGAGACACACTCTTCCACGGCACCCGAGAGTATTCCACTTTGGTACTTTGACGAGGCTGCGGGGGTGTGGCAAGAAGAAGGAGTGGCCACACGAAGTGGCGACGCGTTTGTTGGTCAGGTAAGTCATTTCAGTTTCTGGAACTGTGATATCTCTGTAAATACTATAACGTTGGAGGGAGAAGTGTCGTTTCAACCATTGGATTTTCCCTTTTCGGATGTTCGAGTAAAGCTTACTCGTCCAAATGGATCTTCGGCTAGCTCTATGATCGATTCGGAAGGATTTTTCAGCGGTATAGTTCCTGCAGATGAAATTCTTGAATTGGAGGTATTGGCTTATGATTGTGAGGCTGTTTTTTACTCAGAACAAGTTGGCCCATACTCTGTAGATACTGATTTGGGAGAAATTATGGTTGAAATTTCAGCTCTCGACTTTGGGATAGTGAGTCTCTCAGGAACCATTGTTGATTGCGAAGGGGATCCGATGGAAAATGTATTTCTAGCTTATGAAGATCCCAATGCTGGAGTTGACGGATACTTAGTCACTGATGAAATGGGAGAATATTCTGTTTCGATCCCTTGCATGAGTGGAGGTGTTTTGCAATTTGTTCCTTCTAGCTTAACCGAGCTAGTACAAGGAGACCTTTTCACGCTTTCATATGACATTGATGCAGCAACAACATATGACTTAGGTCAAATAGCTTTGTGCGATGGTGTTGCACTAGTCGAATATTTCAACTATTCGGATGGAACAAATGAGCTTCAGTTCGACGAGGTAGAGTTTGTCCCTTCTCCTGATGGTCAGCAAGGTTGTGGAGACTTCACTGCTTTTCTTGATGGTAGCGAGACAACTGACTATACTTTGGGTATTCAATTGATCAATTTTGGTAGTAGTGAAGATACGTTAGACTTTTGGGGGGCTTGCAGCGTGGATATTGAAATACGCGGATATCTTGCATCAGGTGAGTATATGATAGCTACGATTCCTGCTGGTGAAACATTCTTTGATGTTATTCAGCAGATTGAAGATGGCACAACGACCTTGCTAGAAGCTACGGCGCTATTTGAATCTCCATTTACCGGAAATATACAAGTAGACATCTTTGAAGATGATATGAGCACAACACCTTTGAATACATACGAACCTGCATCAGTCAATGTTGGTTTTCAGGTGATATATGAAGAATAGGATTTTCTGAACAAATAAAAAGCGCCGACTCATTTATGAGTCGGCGCTTTTTATTTAAGGTATTGTAAGATACTTTAGAAACTCTCTACCAACTCATCCAAAGCCATATGCAAATTCTGGCCTCTTAGATCTTTTCCGATGATCACTCCATTCTCATCAATGAGAATACTCTGGGGGATACTGCGCACATTGTAAATTTGAGCGGGCTTAGAACTCCATCCACCTAAATCGCTTACGTGGTATTTCCAATCGAGTTTGTCCTGCGCAATGGCAGCTACCCATTTATCCTTGGACTTATCTAAGCTTACGCTAAAGATTTCAAATCCTTTGGCATTCTTGAACTTCGCCTTTTTGTATTTATCATAGGCGCTTACCACATTTGGATTCTCTCTTCGGCAAGGTCCGCACCAAGAAGCCCAAAAGTCAATGAGGACTACCTGACCTTTAAGATCTGAAAGCTTCAGTATTTTTCCATCAGGACTCTCAAAGGATAATTCTGGAGCAATGTCACCCATGTTGAGGCCCACTTCACCTGACTGCTCAACTGGAGCTTTTTCTTCATTGCCATTAGAGCTGATGCTAAAAGCTGTAAGAGCTGTTATTCCTATGATTGCTATACTAGTTGTCAATAATTTCATGGTGGTTTTTTTGTCTGTTTTGTCAAAAGACGTACCAAATTACAAAATGCGCGTGATATCTGCGCCTAAAGCTTTTAGCCTTGTGTCTATGTTCTGGTACCCACGATCGATTTGTTCAATGTTGTGAATGGTGCTTTTACCATCGGCACTGAGTGCCGCGATCAATAGAGAAACTCCCGCACGAATATCGGGCGATGTCATTGATATCCCTTTGAGATTTACCTGTTTGTCTAATCCAATTACGGTGGCTCTGTGTGGGTCGCATAGGATAATTTGAGCCCCCATGTCGATTAATTTATCCACGAAAAAGAGTCTGCTTTCAAACATCTTTTGATGAATTAAAACTGAGCCTTTCGCCTGCGAGGCGACAACTAAAACGATACTCAAAAGGTCTGGAGTGAATCCAGGCCACGGGTGATCTGATACCGTCATAATTGATCCATCGATATACGTATCGATGGAATAATGGTCTTGAGCGGGAATGTACAGATCATCACCAATTAAGTCCATTTTGATTCCCAACCTTTTGAAGGTGTCGGGAATAATCCCGAGCATCGGATAGTTGACATCCTTGATGGTAATTTCAGAACCGGTCATTGCAGCGAGGCCAATGAAACTTCCAATTTCAATCATGTCGGGCAGCACTCTGTGTTTAGTCCCGCCGAGGTACTCTACACCTTCAATCGTAATCCGATTGGAGCCTGCACCTTCGATCTTAGCTCCCATCGAATTCAGCATTTTGCAAAGTTGCTGAATGTAAGGTTCGCAAGCTGCATTGTAGAGTGTGGTGATTCCTTTGGCCATAGAAGCAGCCATAATTACATTAGCCGTTCCAGTAACGGAAGGTTCATCCATGTGATGAAAAGTACCCTTCAAGTTGTCCGCTTCGACTTGGTAAAATTGCTCACCAGGATTGTAGGTGAACTTAGCACCCAATTTTTCGAAACCTATAAAGTGGGTATCGAGTCTTCTACGTCCGATCTTGTCTCCTCCTGGTTTAGGAATATAGCCCTTACCGAAGCGAGCGAGGAGTGGCCCTACGAGCATGATGGACCCACGAAGGCCGCCACCTTTTTTCTTAAATGTATCGGTGTGAAGGTATTCGATGTTGACTTCTTCAGCAGTAAAGGCGTAATTCTCTTTTCCAAGCTTCTCTACTTTGACACCTAAGTCGCGCAGGAGGTCAATCAATTTATTGACATCTATGATGTCAGGAACGTTTTCTATTTCTACCCTTTCAGGGGTAAGTAAGACGGCGCAAAGGATTTGAAGAATCTCGTTTTTTGCTCCCTGAGGGACAATCTCACCTTTTAATTTATTTCCTCCGATGATTTCAAATGCACCCATTCTCTAGTTTCTATTTTTGCGTCGTTTCTTCTGACCTTTCCTCTGGTTCTGGCGCTGTGGTGGCTTCTTGTCGACACCCATCAGCTGAATTATCTTTTGGGTCGACTCTAAGTCTTTTTCAGGATTCTCCAACTTCAATTTACCATTGGACAGCTTTTGCAAGTCAGAGGCAATCACCTCGTCTTTCACACTGTTTTGGTTCCAAACGACATATGTGCGCTTCATTACATTGGCCATGCTGATCGTAGCCTTTTGACGCTCTTCTTCATCTTCAATTTGGATAACTTGATCGAGTAGCTTCTCAATAGTTTTTCCATAATGACCTAAGCGGATGTCGTTTTTTGGGTAACCAACTTTTCTTGGTTTTGACTCAAATGACTCAGGCGAAGGTCTGGGATAAGGTGAATCTACGTCCAGCTGAAAATCGGACATTACATGAAGGTGATCCCAAAGCTTGTGAGTGGAGTCTTCCATATCACGAAGTTGGGGGAATAGATTCCCCATGGTTTTGATAATGGCGTTAGCACATCTATTGCGCTCTTCTTTGTCTTCAAGAGAGACGCAGTGTGCGACCATTATATGTATGCTTCGACCGTACTCCGATATTTTTAGATCGGGACGCTGGCTGTTGTAAGTTAATTTCATATGGTAATTTTCTCGTCAGATGCGACGGCTAATTCCGCACAAAGTAAAGATGAATTAATTCTTTAAAAAGGTTTTAACCAAGTTTTCGATCTATTCAACGATTTCTAGCTTGGCAAATTTTAAAAGGAGTTGCTTTTGTCCAACTGTTGGGAAAAAAACCGTTGCTTTTTCATTGGGAGAGTCCCCTTCTATATTGACCACTTTCCCTTTCCCGAATTTAGCATGAGCCACTTTTGTTCCCACGACAACAGATCCTGGAGGTAGGGTAGACCCTGCTGTGATGGTTGTTTGGCTTACTTTCTTGAGGTTCTTAGGGATCGATGGCTGAGGTGTTTGGGGCTTAGTTTCAGTCTTTCGCTTAAAGTTTTGCCTTTTGGCAAAAGAATTTCCACCTGAAGAACCGAAACCTCCCCATGGAGTTTCGTCAAAGGAAGATGGTGTCTTTTTTTCTTCCACCCTTGGCAGGTCGACATATTTGGTGTCGATTTCTTCGATGAATCGGCTGGGCTCGCAATAATTCAGACTCCCGTATCTATATCGACTCATGGCGTAAGTTAGCGTGACCTTGATCTCAGCTCGCGTAAGTGCCACATAAAACAGTCGCCTCTCCTCTTCCAGTTCGCTTCGTTCATTCAGCGAAAGTTGAGAAGGGAATAGATTTTCTTCCATCCCCACGACGTAGACATAAGGAAACTCCAAGCCTTTTGATGCATGAATAGTCATCAGGCTTACCTTGTCATTATCATCATCATTTTGATCTGCATCAGTCAATAGTGCAACATCAAGGAGGAAGTCACTCAGTGTCGGCTTGTTTTCTTCAAATTCAGGACGTTCACTTTCGGTAAATTCCTTAATGCCGTTTAACAGTTCTTGAATGTTTTCGAATCTGCTTAAGCCCTCGGGTGTTTTATCTGCATACAGCTCGCGAAGCAGGCCCGTGCTTTTTGCGATGTGTTCCGCCAATGAAGCAGCAGCCTCTGACTGCAGTTGGGCAGAGAAGCTCCTCATCATTGTGGTGAAGTTTTCGAGCTTCGATTTGGTGCCAGTATTCACATCAAGCTCACCGAGAGAAGTGGTCATAATTTCCCACATACTTTTATCTAGCTCGTTGGCTTTGATCGTTATCTTCTCTAGAGTCGTTTTTCCGATTCCTCTCACTGGATAGTTCACCACTCTCTTCAGCGATTCTTCATCGTTTGGATTTGCCGTAAGGCGGTAGTAAGCCAAAAGATCTTTGATTTCTTTCCGCTGGTAAAAAGACTGACCTCCGTATATGCGGTATGGGATATTAAGTTTTCTCAAAGCCTCTTCCATGGAACGACTTTGAGAGTTGGTCCTATATAATATGGAGAAGCTCTTGTTATCTACTCGAGCATTGTTCTTTTCTTGAAAAATATCATTGGCTACAAATAGCCCTTCTTCATTGTCAGAAAGATTGCGAACGACACGAATTATTTCTCCTTCGTCATTGGAAGTCCATACATCCTTTTTAATCTGGTCTCGGTTTTTGTCAATGACGCTGTTTGCTGCGCCTACGATTATTTTGGTAGAGCGGTAATTCTGTTCCAATTTATAAAGGCCATAATCAGGGTAGTCCTTTTTGAAATTTAGAATGTTCTCAATATTGGCCCCTCGAAAACCATAAATGCTTTGGGCGTCGTCTCCTACAACACAAAGGTTTTCATTGAGAGCTGCTAGTTTCTTTACTATAAGGTATTGACTGAAGTTGGTATCCTGATACTCATCTACCAATAAGTATTTAAACTTATGCTGGTATTTATGGAGCACATCGGGAAAATCTCGCAGAAGAACGTTGGTCTTATATAAGAGGTCGTCAAAGTCCATCGCTGAAGATTTGAATAACCGCTTACTGTATTCAAAATAGATGTCTACCAATTTAGGTCTTCCACCCATTTCATCGTCACCCATGATTTCGGCGTGCTCGCGGTATGCCTTTGGGGATATGAGGTTATTTTTAGCTGCAGAAATTCTGTTTTGGACAAAACTGGCTTTGTAAAGCTTGTCGTCCAAGCCCATTTCTTTGACAATACTCTTTAGGAGATTGCGACTATCTTGGGTATCGTAGATGGAAAAATTAGATGGATAGTTGAGCTTCTCAGATTCTACCCTCAGGATCCTTGCAAAAATACTGTGAAAAGTTCCCATCCAGATATTTCTGGCTTCACTCGAACCGATAATAGAAGAAATCCTTTCCTTCATCTCCTTCGCTGCCTTATTGGTAAAGGTCAACGCCAAGATTTTAAACGGATCCACTCCTTTGTGAATAAGGTGAGCTATTCTGAAGGTTAGGACCCGAGTTTTGCCTGATCCCGCTCCCGCGATGACCATTGTAGGTCCTTCCGTATTGATTACGGCCTCTTTTTGTGCCGCATTTAAAGAATCCAAATATTCCATTGACACAAAAGTACAGTTTCGGTTGTGATACCGATCTTTGTATTTAAAATCCTTGTAAACAACAGTGTTTTAAGTCCTCGTAATCAGGGTGTAAAAAGACCTGAAAACAATTTCTAATGAAGTCTTAAAAAACTCTCAAATCTCCTGTTGTATAATTGATTTATTCTTGTACATTTGCAGCCCCAATTATGCTAGGGGTTAAGCGCTTTGCGCCGAAACACACTGATTAAGAGCAGGTTTAAGATATGCCAACGATACAGCAGCTTATACGAAAAGGAAGAGTAACTAAAACGAAGACTAGTAAGTCAGCAGCTTTAGCATCATGTCCACAACGCCGAGGGGTATGTGTTCGTGTTTACACAACCACACCAAAGAAGCCAAATTCAGCCATGAGAAAAGTGGCACGTGTGCGTTTAACCAACGGTAGAGAGGTGAATGCCTACATCGGAGGTGAAGGGCACAATCTACAAGAACACAGTATTGTGTTGGTGCGTGGAGGAAGAGTAAAAGATCTTCCAGGTGTGCGATACCACATTGTGCGTGGAGCTCTGGATACTGCTGGTGTTGATGGACGTACACAACGCCGCTCGAAATACGGAACAAAAAGACCTAAGAAATAGGGAATCTGAGTCATGAGAAGAAAGACAGCAAAAAAACGCATCACTCTGCCCGACCCGAAGTTTAACGAGGTGTTGGTGACAAAGTTCGTGAACAACATGATGTACGCGGGCAAGAAAAATACTGCTTATGCGATCTTTTACGATGCAATTGCAATTGTAGATGAGAAGAGCGGAGAAGAAGAAGGTTTGGATATTTGGAAGAAAGCCATTACCAATATTACTCCTGCGGTTGAAGTGAAAAGTCGCCGTGTAGGTGGAGCTACATTTCAGATTCCTCAGCCTATCCGAGATAGTCGGAAATTATCTATGGCAATGAAGTGGTTGATTAGTTTTTCTCGGAAGAGAAATGAGAAGACCATGAGCGAAAGAATGGCTTACGAGATTATAGCTGCAGCCAAAGAAGAGGGTGCTGCTTACAAGAAAAAAGAAGATGTCCATAGAATGGCTGAGGCGAATCGTGCCTTCTCTCATTTTAGGTTCTAGAATAATAGTCAAGACAGATAATACAGTAGACAATGGCTAAAAGAGATTTATCGTTAACAAGAAACATCGGTATCGCTGCCCACATTGATGCGGGTAAGACGACAACTACCGAACGTATTTTGTATTACGGTGGGGTGAGCCACAAAATCGGAGAGGTGCACGATGGTGCGGCTACGATGGATTGGATGGAGCAGGAGCAGGAACGTGGTATCACGATTACCTCCGCCGCTACTACCCTTAAATGGGATCATCGAGGTAAGGAATATCACGTAAACATTATTGACACTCCTGGCCACGTTGACTTCACTGTCGAAGTGAACAGGTCATTGCGTGTTCTTGATGGTTTGGTATTTTTGTTTAGCGCCGTAGATGGTGTAGAGCCCCAGTCAGAAACAAACTGGCGTTTAGCAAACAACTATAATGTTCCGCGCATTGGGTTTGTTAACAAGATGGATCGACAGGGGGCTGACTTTTTGAACGTTTGTCAGCAAGTAAGAGATATGTTAGGAAGTCATGCACTTCCTCTCCAAATACCTATCGGATCAGAAGATAATTTCAAAGGAGTGGTTGACTTGATCAACTTCCGTGGGATTGTATGGAATGAGGATGATATGGGAATGACTTTCGAAGAGATAGACATTCCTGAAGATCTCGTTGAAGAGGCTACTGAGCAGAGAGAAAAGCTTCTTGAAGCTGTCGCTGAATTCGACGATACTTTAATGGAAAAGTATTTCGAAGATTCTGCATCGCTTACAGAAAAAGAAATACTTGCAGCACTTCGTGAGGCAACTATCGCTGGTAAGGTAGTTCCAATGATGTGCGGATCAGCCTTTAAGAATAAAGGTGTGCAGGCAATGTTGGGAATGGTGATGGAAATTCTTCCTGCTCCAACTGATATTGAAGCAATTGATGGGACTAACCCTGATACAGGAGAGCCCGACTCGAGAAAGCCATCATACGATCAGCCATTTGCCGGTTTGGCATTTAAAATTGCTACAGACCCATTTGTAGGACGTCTTTGTTTTACTCGAGCATATTCAGGAATTTTGCCTTCAGGTTCATACGTGTTGAACACACGAACAGGGAGAAAAGAACGTATTTCTAGAATATTCCAGATGCATTCGAACAAGCAGAATCAAATTGATTCTCTTGGAGCAGGTGATATTGGCGCCTTGGTGGGTTTTAAAGATATCAAGACAGGTGATACACTCTGTGACGAGAAGCACCCAATCGTTTTGGAGTCTATGGACTTTCCAGATCCAGTAATCGGATTGGCGATTGAGCCTAAGACTCAGGCTGATATAGACAGGCTTGGAGTAGCTCTTGGTAAGCTTACAGAGGAAGACCCGACATTCGTTGTTAAAACTGATGAGGATACTGGGCAGACCGTGATTAGCGGTATGGGTGAGCTTCACTTGGATATCATTATGGATCGTCTCCGTCGTGAGTTTAAAGTGGAAGTAAATCAAGGTGCTCCACAGGTCTCTTACAAAGAGGCTATCAACGGTACTATCGATCACCGGGAGATTTATAAGAAGCAGACTGGTGGACGTGGTAAGTTCGCAGATATTGTAATTACAATAGAGCCTGGTGACAATGAAAATCCAGGATTGATTTTCGTTAACGCTATTAAGGGAGGAAACGTGCCAAAAGAATTTATTCCTTCTATTGAGAAAGGGTTTAAAGAGGCTATGGCCAATGGTGTTTTAGCAGGATTTCCTGTTGATTCGCTAAAGGTGACCTTGAAAGATGGATCTTTCCACGCTGTGGATTCAGATCAACTTTCGTTTGAATTGGCTGCAAAGCTTGCGTTCCGAACGGCATTGCCAAAGGCACAACCAATTCTACTCGAGCCGATAATGAAATTGGAAGTGCTAACCCCTGAGGAAAACATGGGTGATGTGGTAGGTGACTTGAATCGCCGTCGCGGAATCATGGAAGGTATGGGAGACAGGGCTGGTGCTAAAGTTATAAAGGCTAAGGTTCCACTTTCAGAAATGTTTGGGTATGTTACTCAATTGAGAACAATTTCTTCGGGGCGTGCAACGTCTACAATGGAATTCTCACACTTTCAAGAAGCGCCGAAAAGCGTGGCAGAAGAAGTTATAGCCAAAGTAAAAGGTAAATCAGTAGAAGCTTAATTAATAAGTAGCATTCATAACGATGAGTCAAAAAATCCGCATTAAGCTAAAGTCGTACGATCACAATTTGGTCGATAAATCGGCTGAGAAGATTGTGAAGACCGTAAAGTCAACAGGTGCTGTTATTAGTGGACCAATTCCACTACCTACAGATAAACGCATCTACACTGTCTTACGTTCGCCGCACGTTAACAAAAAGTCTAGAGAGCAATTTGAACTCTGCTCTTACAAGCGACTTCTAGACATTTACAGCTCTTCCTCGAAGACTGTGGATGCATTGATGCGCTTGGAATTACCTAGTGGAGTTGAAGTAGAGATTAAAGTCTAAAAATCACAATAAGAAGATGCCCGGTTTAATTGGTAAAAAAATAGGAATGACCAGTATGTTCGTCGGCGAAGACGGTAAAAACTTCGCATGTACGATCATTAAAGCTGGTCCTTGTGTAGTAACACAAGTGAAGACCGAAGATAACGATGGTTACAAAGCCATTCAGTTAGGATTCGGCGAACGGAAGGAGAAAAATACTCCCGCTCCACTCAAAGGGCATTTCAAAAAAGCGAAGACTTCCCCAAAGAAGAAACTAGTTGAATTTGAACACTTCAAGGGTGAATACAAACTCGGTGACGAAGTGACTGTGGAAATTTTCGCGGAAGGTGAGTTTATTGATGTTTGTGGAAAATCTAAAGGAAAAGGTTTTCAAGGTGTAGTTAAACGTCACAATTTCCGTGGAGTTGGAGACGCAACACATGGCCAGCACAATAGAGGTCGAGCCCCTGGATCCATTGGAGCTGCGTCTGATCCCGCTAGAGTTTTTAAGGGTATGAAGATGGCTGGTCAAATGGGTGACGCTCGAGTTACTTTGGAGAACATCCAAGTGATTAAAGTGATGGCCGAAGAATCATTACTGATTGTGAAAGGTTCAGTACCTGGAGCAAAAGGTTCATTTCTAATCTTGGAGAAAAACTAATGGAACTTTCAGTCTACAATATCGAAGGAAAGGAGACCAAAAAGGTTAATTTGGATGATTCCGTTTTCGGAATCGAGCCTAACGATCACGCCATTTACATGGATGTGAAACAGTACGGCGCTAATAACCGACAGGGTACTCATAAGGCGAAAGAACGCTCTGACGTCAAAGGAAGTGGTCGCAAGATCAAAAAGCAAAAAGGAACAGGTACTGCCCGTGCGGGTGATATCAAGAATCCATTGTTTAGAGGTGGAGGTCGCGTTTTTGGTCCACGACCAAAAGATTACAGCTTCAAGTTGAATAAGAAATTGAAGCAGCTGGCGCGAAAATCCGCCTTGAGCTATAGAGCGAAAGAAAACCAAATTATCATCATTGAAGATGTTAAAATGGATGCGCCAAAGACCAGTGCTTACATCACAATGATGACTGCTTTGAAGTTGGTTGATCAAAAACCACTTTTGATTACCACTGGTACAGATAAAACGCTATCTTTGTCGTCCCGTAACGTTCAGAAGCATAAGGTTGTGAGTGTCAATGAGTTGAGCACTTATGACATTATGAACTGTAACCGATTGGTGATTGCGGAGAGCGCTATCGAAGTGATAGAGAATACATTAAAAAGAACTGCTAAGTGATGAGTCGAATTGTTTTAAAGCCAATTGTTACAGAAAAGATGACTGCGATTTCAGAAAAACTGAATCGTTACGGATTCTACGTTAACAAAGAGGCCAATAAGATCGAGATCAAGGAGTCCATCGAAAAGCTGTACGACGTTAACGTTGATAAAGTTTGGACAATGCGTTACGCAGGTAAAGCAAAGTCCCGAAATACCAAAACTGGTATGGTAACTGGGAAAACTGCAGCCTACAAAAAGGCTGTAGTGACAGTGGCCGAAGGAGAAGCCATCGACATATACAGCAATATTTAAAAGACTGAAAGATGCCGGTTAGAAAACTAAAGCCTACAACACCAGGGCAACGACATAAAATCTTAAGTGCATTCACTGAGATTACAGAGTCTAAGCCAGAGAAGTCTCTTTTGGCGCCGATGACTAAGTCAGGTGGTCGAAACAATCAGGGACGTATGACAATGCGTTATACTGGTGGGGGTCACAAACGTCGTTACCGTATTGTCGATTTCAAGCGAGATAAGCATGGAATTGATGCAGAAGTTAAAACGGTAGAATACGATCCGAATAGAACTGCACGTATATCATTGGTTCAATATACTGATGGGGAGAAGCGTTACATAATTGCTCCAGAAGGAATACAAGTCGGACAGATCATTAAGAGTGGAAATGGAGTTTCACCAGATGTTGGCAATACACTATATCTAAGCGAAATTCCATTGGGAACGGTAGTTCACAACATTGAGATGCGCCCTGGCCAAGGAGGTGTTATAGCTAGAGGAGCAGGTGCCTACGCACAACTGACAGCGCGAGATGGTAAGTATGCTATTCTCAAGATGCCTTCAAGCGAAACTAGAATGGTTCTTATTACTTGTCTAGCTACTATCGGGACTGTTTCGAATGGTGATCATTTTCTAGTAAGGTCTGGAAAGGCAGGTAGAAGTCGTTGGTTAGGCCGTCGCCCAAGGGTTCGTGGAGTTGTGATGAATCCTGTTGATCACCCAATGGGTGGTGGTGAAGGAAAAAATTCTGGAGGTCAGCCTCGTTCACGTAACGGTATTCCGTCAAAGGGTTACAAGACACGTAACAAGAAGAAGGCTTCGAACAAGTACATTATCGAAAGAAGAAAGAAATAATTGAGATATGAGTAGATCACTCAAAAAACCGCCTTTCGTACACTACAAACTGCTGAGCCGTGTAGAAGCTGCCCAGACTAGTGGAAAGAAATCTGTAATCAAAACTTGGTCTAGGGCCAGTACGATTATTCCTGAGTTTGTAGGTTCGACTATTGCCGTTCACAACGGAAATAAATTTATTCCTGTGTATGTAACAGAGAATATGGTAGGGCACAAGTTTGGCGAATTTGCACCGACACGCACATACCGCGGTCATGCAGGGAATCGTAAAGATAAAAAGCGGTAAAACCGACTTAAACTGAATTAAGAATGGGATCAAGAAAACAGATCGCAGCCGAGAAAAGAAAAGAGGAGAGAAAGACTTTGGCCATCGCCAAGTTGAATAATGTTCCTACTTCTCCACGCAAAATGCGAAAGGTAGCTGACGTTATACGAGGTGAGAATGTGTTGCAAGCGCTAAACATGTTAAAGTTTATGCCTCAAGATGCAGCTCGACGACTGGAGAAGTTAGTCCTTTCGGGAATTGCTAATTGGCAAGCGAAGAATGAAGACAAAAGCGCCGACGAGGAAAACTTGATTATAAGAGAAATATCCGTTGATAGTGGTCGAATGTTAAAGAGGTTGAGACCTGCCCCGCAAGGGAGAGCTCACCGAATTCGAAAGAGATCAAATCACGTAACCATCATTTTAGATACCGTCAAATAATATGGGACAGAAAACCAACCCGATAGGCAACAGACTGGGATTCATCCGTGGATGGGATTCAAACTGGTACGGAGGTCGTGATTACAGCGATAAGATTGTTGAGGACGACAAAATTCGCAAGTACCTAGATGTGCGTTTGGCTAAGGCTAGTGTAGCAGCAGTGATTATCGAGAGAACGCTTAAGCTGGTTACGATTACAATAAAGACTGCTCGGCCGGGTGTTATAATTGGGAGAGGAGGATCTGAAGTAGACAAACTGAAGGAAGAGTTGAAGAAGCTTACCGATAAGGAAGTTCAAATCAATATTTTTGAAGTAAAAAGGCCTGAGCTTGATGCAAGATTAGTTGCTGAGAGTATTGCTCGTCAAATTGAAGGAAGAATATCTTTCAGACGAGCAGTAAAGATGTCAATTGCAGCTACTATGAGAATGGGTGCAGAAGGTATCAAGGTTACTGTAGCAGGTCGCTTGAATGGAGCTGAAATGGCGAGAACTGAATCTTATAAGGAAGGAAGGACTCCACTGCATACATTTCGGGCAGACATAGATTATTACCAAGCAGAGGCACACACTAAAATGGGGCGCCTTGGAGTAAAGGTTTGGATTTGCAAAGGAGAGGTATACGGTAAAAGAGATTTATCACCTTCTTTTGAGAAAAGTAGTTCTCCTGGTGGCGGACCACGTGGTGGTGGTGGTGCTGGTGGTGGAAGCCGCAAGCCAAGAGCAAGACGTAAGTAAGAATATTAAGACGAACAGCAATGTTACAACCGAAGAGAACGAAGTTTAGAAAGATGCAGAAGGGACGCATCAAGGGGAATGCTGGTAGAGGCGCCTCAATTGCGTTCGGATCTTTCGCGATTAAAACGATGGATGAGGGTTTTATTACATCTCGTCAAATCGAAGCCTCTCGTATCGCTTTGAACAGATACATGAAGCGTGAAGGTAAAGTGTGGATCAGAATATTTCCAGACAAACCGATCACTTCTAAACCTGCAGAAGTACGTATGGGTAAGGGTAAAGGAGCCCCTAGTCATTGGGTGGCAGTAGTTCGACCTGGTCGAATTTTATTCGAAGTGGATTCTGTTCCATTAGAAGTAGCCAAAGAAGCATTAAGACTTGCTTCACAAAAGCTACCAGTTAAAACGAAATTTGTGATTCGACGCGATTACAGCGTTCAAGCATAAGAAGTTATGAAGGCAAAAGACATTAGAGATCTCACGACCGATGAACTCATCGAAAAGCTTGAGATTGAAGAAGAAAATTTCGGGAAACTTAGGCTCAACCATTCAGTTGCAGCCCTTGAGAACCCGATGCAGTTAAGAGCGCAACGTAGAACTGTAGCAAGATTAAAAACTGCTGTGCGTGAGCGACAACTTAGCGATAAGAAATAAAGACAATCTGAATCATGTCGGAGAGAAATCTTAGAAAACAACGTATTGGTGTGGTATCATCTAACAAGATGGACAAGAGCATCACGGTAGTGGTAGAACGGAAAGTAAAGCATGGTCTTTACGGGAAGTTTGTGAAAAAAACTACCAAATTTGTCGCACACGACGAATCAAATGATTGTAACCCTGGTGACACGGTTAAAATCATGGAAACAAGACCATTGAGCAAGCGCAAGAATTGGCGTTTGGTTGAAGTAGTGGAAAGAGCTAAATAATTTGAAATGATACAGCAGGAAAGTAGGCTAAGGGTTGCCGATAATAGTGGTGCCAAAGAAGTGGCTTGTATTCGAGTACTCGGAGGCACCAAGCGTCGGTACGCGTCGATTGGAGATCAGATAGTGGTCACTGTAAAAGACGCTATGCCTTCAGGAAACGTAAAGAAAGGTGTGGTTTCGAGAGCCGTAGTGGTGAGAGTGCGAAAAGAGGTGCGTCGAGCTGACGGATCTTATATACGCTTCGATGATAACGCAGTAGTTCTTTTGAATAATGCAGGAGAGATGAGAGGAACTCGAATTTTCGGCCCTGTTGCTCGTGAGCTTCGTGAAAAGCAGTTTATGAGAATTGTTTCACTAGCCCCAGAGGTAATTTAAATCACGCAAATCCGAAGAGATGAAAATTTACATCAAGAAAGGAGATAACGTACAAGTAACGACAGGTGTGTCCAAAGGATCTACAGGTCGGGTCTCAAGCGTACATCGTGACAGTTATCGTGCCACAGTAGAAGGCTTGAATATGGTATCACGCCACACAAAGCCAAGTGCTGCTAGCCCACAAGGTGGTATCACAAAGAAAGAAGCTCCTATTCATATTTCTAATTTACTTGTAGTAGATCCTACAACTAACAGAGGAGAAAGAGTAGCGTATAAGAAAGATTCCGATGGAAAATCGGTTAGATATTTTAAGAAATCAGGAGAACAGGTATAATCATGTACACCCCGAGGTTAAAAACGAAGTACGCTGAAGAAGTAGTTCCAGCGCTTAAGAAGGAGTTTGGTTACAAGTCTTCCATGGAAATACCACGTCTCGAGAAAATTATCTTGAGTCAAGGTTTAGGAGAGGCTGTAGCAGATAAGAAGATTGTAGAAACGTCAGTTCAGGAAATGAGTGCTATTGCTGGTCAAAAGGCAATTCCAACATATTCTAAGAAAGATATCTCCAACTTCAAGTTACGTAAAGGCATGCCGATCGGAGCAAAAGTAACGCTTCGTGGTGATAAGATGTTTGAGTTTTTGGATAGATTAATTTCAGTAGCACTGCCACGAACACGAGATTTTCGCGGAGTGAAAGTTACTGGATTTGATGGTCGCGGAAACTTCAACATGGGAATTACTGAGCAGATTATCTTTCCTGAGATTAACATTGAGAAAGTAAGTAAAATCAACGGTATGGACATCACCTTTGTCACTGACGCAAGTAGTGACGAAGAGGCAAAGGCTCTTTTGGGTTCTTTCGGATTTCCATTCACAAAGAAATAAAGAGTAGGCATGGCAAAGGAATCAATGAAGGCGAGAGAGCGTAAGCGCGAAAAAATGGTTGCCAAGTACGCTGATAGGCGTAAGGCTTTGAAAGAAGCAGGTGACTGGGATGCGCTTCAAAAGCTCCCTAAGAATTCATCAAAAGTTAGAATGCACAATCGCTGCAAAATAACGGGGCGCCCGAGAGGTTATATGCGTCAATTCGGTTTATCACGTGTGACTTTTCGCGAGATGGCCTTGGAAGGGAAGATTCCCGGTGTTAAAAAGGCCAGCTGGTAATTCAAAGAATAAGAGATTATGTATTCAGATCCAATTGCAGATTACTTAACACGTATTAGAAACGCGATGACCGCCAAGAAGCGAGTTGTAGTGATTCCTGCGTCTAACATGAAAAAGGAGATTACCAAAATCCTAATGGAAAAAGGTTATATCCTTAATTATAAAATTCAAGATGATTCACCGCAAGGCTCAATTAAGATTGCTTTAAAGTATCATCCGGTAAGCAAGGTTCCTGCTATCAAAAAGCTCCAACGCGCATCGCGTCCAGGTCTTAGACAATATGCAGGCTCTGAAGAATTACCACGTGTATTGAACGGTTTAGGTGTTTCCATCGTGTCAACCTCAAGAGGGATTATGACTGACAAGGAAGCTAGAGTTCAAAAAGTAGGTGGCGAAGTAGTTTGCTACGTTTACTAAAAAGAAAAAAGAACAGCAATGTCTCGAATAGGAAAAGCTCCAATATCTGTCCCCGATGGCGTAACCATTGACGTTAAGGACAACGTGGTAACGGTAAAAGGAAAGAAAGGGGAATTAACACAAGCGTTAAACCCTTCAATTACTTGCAAAGTCGAAGATGGTATAGTCTCTTTCGAAAGAGCTAACGAAGAGAAACAAACAAAAGCTTTGCATGGTTTGTACCGCTCCCTTGTGAATAATATGGTTGAAGGCGTAAGCCAAGGTTATACTATCAAACAAGAACTTGTTGGTGTAGGTTACAGAGCCAAAGTACAAGGTCAGCGATTGGAAGTTGCTCTTGGATTCTCGCACCCAATATTTTTCGAGGTTCCAACAGAAATTACAATTGGGGCAGACCAAGCAAAAGGTAAAAATCCAATAATTACTCTCGAGTCTCACGACAAACAGTTGATAGGTCAAGTGGCTGCAAAGATTCGCTCATTGAGAAAACCAGAACCTTATAAAGGGAAAGGTGTGCGTTTCGTTGGTGAACAAATTAGAAGAAAAGCAGGTAAAGCTGCAGGTAAATAATTGCATTAAGTTATGGCAAAGACAAAGCTATTACGCAGAAAAAGGATCAAACGAAGTATTCGTAAGAATATTACGGGTACTACTGAACGCCCTAGGCTTTCAGTTTACAGAAGCAACACTCAGATCTATGCGCAAATCATAGACGATTCAGAGGGAAAGACTCTAGTTGCGTCTGATTCTTTAAAAAACGAGGCCGCTCAGAAGATCCCAAAGAAGGATCAAGCAGCTATTGTTGGGAAGGATGTTGCTGAAAAAGCTTCTGCAGCGGGAATCACAGAAGTGGTTTTCGACAGAAACGGCTACCTCTATCACGGAAGAGTTAAATCATTGGCAGATGCAGCCCGCGAAGGCGGTCTAAAATTTTAAGCAGATCATGGCAAAAGCAAGCATTAAACGCGTTAAGTCGAGCGATCTTGAGTTAAAAGATAAGCTCGTTACAATCAATCGTGTTACCAAAGTAACTAAGGGTGGACGTACATTCAGTTTCTCGGCCATCGTAGTAGTTGGGAATGAAAACGGAGTTGTTGGTCATGGTTTAGGGAAAGCTAAAGAAGTAACAACAGCTATCGCTAAAGGTATTGACGACGCAAAAAAGAACCTTATTAAAGTTCCTATTGTAAATGACACTGTACCGCACAGCCAATACGGCAAGTATGCAGGAGCGAGAGTTTTCTTGAAGCCTGCATCTAACGGTACTGGAGTAATCGCAGGTGGTGCCATGCGCGCAGTACTTGAGAGTGTTGGAATCAAGGATGTTTTGGCAAAATCACAGGGATCATCAAATCCACACAATGTTGTGAAAGCTACTTTGGATGCACTTTCCAATATGAGAGATGCGCGAGCAGTAGCAAACCAGCGTGGGATTTCAATGCAACGCGTGTTTAACGGTTAAGCGACTAGAAAATGGCAAAAGAACTTATAGTAACTCAAGTTAAGAGTGCGATCAGAAGACCAAAGAATCAAAAGAGAACTTTGGAAGCACTTGGATTAAAGAAATTGCATCGTCCTGTTTTGAAAGTGGGCACGCCGCAGATCATGGGGATGATTGCTAAGGTGAGTCATCTAGTAACTGTTCAAGAGAAGTAATACAACTAAAAGTATTGAGTGATGAATTTAAGTAACCTTAGACCTGCAAAAGGGTCGAATAAGAATAAAAGGCGCCTCGGAAGAGGAGAAGGAAGCGGTTTTGGCGATACAGCTGGACGTGGACACAAAGGAGCGAAATCCAGAAGTGGATACAGTAGAAAGCGTGGTTTCGAGGGTGGTCAAATGCCTTTGCAGCGTCGTGTACCTAAATTTGGTTTCACCAATCCAAATAGAGTAGAGTACAAAGGGATCAATTTGGACGTAATTGAAATGCTTTTTTCTGAAAAGAAGATTGAAGTTTTCACTACTGAAACTTTTGTTGACAATGGTCTTTGTGCAAAAAAGGATCTTGTTAAAATTTTAGGCAGAGGTGAATTAAACGCCAAAGTAACTGTAACGGCTCATGCTTTTTCCGCTTCTGCAAAGGAAGCAATTGAAGGAAAGGGTGGAGAGGCCAAAACGCTTTAACGATTAGAGGAACCGACTTGTTATGAAGAATTTTATTCAGACACTTAGAAATATTTGGAGTATTGAGGAATTGCGAAATCGTATCTTAACGACGCTTGCATTGCTTCTTGTCTTTCGTATCGGTTCTTATATTGTACTACCCGGGATTGACTCAGCTCGTTTGGCTGCTGCCAATGAAGGCGGTGGTGGTTTAGCTGGTTTGCTTGACTTGTTTACAGGTGGAGCTTTTAACCGTGCATCTATCTTTAGTCTAGGCATTATGCCCTACATCTCTGCATCGATTATTATGCAGTTGATGGGAATTGCTGTCCCTACCATACAGAAAATGCAGAAGGAAGGGGAAAGTGGTAGAAAGAAGATTAACCAGTACACGAGATTTTTAACAATTGTTATAACGTGTTTTCAAGCACCTGGTTACATTGCAGCATCTGTTCCTGCCGATGCGAGATTGTATGATACTCCCTTCTGGTGGGCCACTGCAATTGTAATATTAACAACAGGAACGTTATTCGTGATGTGGTTAGGTGAAAGAATTACTGACAGAGGCGTTGGTAATGGAATTTCACTTTTGATCATGATCGGTATCATTGCAGGACTGCCAAGCGCATTTTTTCAGGAAATTGTAGCTTCGACAGGCCCAGAGGGAAATGGTCTGGTGGTTTTATTAGTCGAGCTTGTTGCTTTATTGGTGGTGATTGGTGCTACAGTGGCTCTTGTACAGGCAGTGCGACGTGTTCCCATACAATTTGCTAAACAACAGATGGGAGGACGAGAGTACAGTCAAGGAGCTCGTCAGTATATCCCATTGAAAGTCAACAGTGCAGGGGTGATGCCGATCATATTTGCTCAAGCAATAATGTTCGTTCCCTTATACATAGCTCAATATTCTGACTCTCAGTCAGGTTTTATCGTAGAATTGGCTAACTTTGCCGGCTTTTGGTACAACCTTATCTTTTTTATCATGGTAGTAGCGTTCACTTATTTCTACACTGCTATCACTGTTAATCCGAATCAAATGGCAGATGATTTAAAGAGAAACGGAGGATTTGTTCCAGGAGTGAAACCAGGAAGATCTACGGCAGACTTCTTGGACAACGTTCTATCAAGAATCACTTTACCAGGAGCAATTTTTCTAGGTTTTATTGCTATCCTTCCAGTGTTTGCTTTGCAGGCAGGGGTTAAGCAGGCTTTCTCTATATTTTTTGGAGGAACATCTCTTTTGATCATGGTGGGTGTGATACTAGACACATTGCAACAAATAGAAAGTTACTTACTAATGCGTCACTATGACGGATTGATGAAGACCGGAAAGTTAGCTGGGAAAGCATCAACCTTCGGAATGGCGGGATAATGATACGAGAGAATTAAAGTATGGCGAAACAATCATCTATCGAGCAGGACGGGACAATAGTGGAAGCATTGTCCAACGCGATGTTCAAAGTCGAATTAGAAAACGGTCATGTAATCGTGGCTCATATTTCTGGTAAGATGAGAATGCATTACATTAAAATCTTGCCAGGTGATAAGGTGAAAGTTGAAATGTCTCCATACGATTTAAGCAAAGGTAGAATTACCTTCAGATACAAATAAAGGATCGATGAAAACAAGAGCGAGTGTTAAGAAACGTTCAGTAGATTGCAAGATCGTACGCCGTAAGGGTAGGTTGTATGTGATCAACAAAAAGAACCCAAAGTTCAAGCAACGACAAGGATAAACTAAGTATTATGGCTAGGATAGCTGGTGTAGATTTACCAAAGAACAAAAGAGGCGTAATATCCCTCACTTATATTTACGGAATTGGCTCCACAAAAGCCGTCGAAATTCTGTCGAGAACTGATGTTGACCAGAGTATTAAGGTTGATGATTGGACCGACGAGCAAACTGCCTCGATAAGACAACTCATAAGTGATGAGTACGTTGTTGAAGGGTCGCTTCGCTCGGAGATTCAGACAAACATCAAAAGATTGATGGATATTGGCTGTTACAGAGGTATTCGGCACCGTACGGGCCTTCCTCTAAGGGGGCAGAGAACCAAGAACAATTCTCGAACGAGAAAAGGGAAGAGAAAGACTGTAGCCAATAAGAAAAAGGCTACCAAATAATTAATCGGTAGATAATTCAACAACGATGGCAAAGTCTAACGTAAAGAAAAAATTGAATGTAAAAGTGGAGGCAGTGGGTGAAGCCCATATCCAAGCTACGTTCAACAACATTATTATTTCCATGTGTAATGCTTCAGGACAAGTTATAAGCTGGTCCTCGGCAGGTAAACAGGGATTTAGAGGATCAAAGAAGAATACTCCCTATGCAGCACAAGTAGCTGCTGAGGAATGTGCAAAAGTGGCGCATGACCTTGGTCTTCGTAAAGTAAAAGTTTATGTAAAAGGACCAGGTTCAGGGCGAGAGTCTGCAATCCGATCTATTCACAATACAGGTGTTGAGGTGACTGAAATAGTTGACGTTACCCCATTGCCACACAATGGTTGTCGCCCACCAAAGCGCAGAAGAGTATAATTTCCGTCAAAACGATCAAAGTCGAATATACAGATTAAGATATGGCACGATATACAGGCCCCAAGTCAAAAATAGCACGTCGTTTTAAAGAACCGATTTTCGGTCCTGATAAATCATTGGAGCGTAAAAACTACGCTCCAGGGTTTCATGGTCCGAACAAGCGTCGTTCTAAGCAATCTGAATACGCAGTTCAGCTCCTTGAAAAGCAAAAAGCGAAGTATACCTACGGTATTCTAGAACGCCAATTTGCGAATCTCTTTGATAAAGCTCAGAGGAAAGTAGGAATAACTGGAGAATTGTTGCTACAATTCTGCGAGGCCAGATTGGACAATGTGGTTTACCGGATGGGAGTTTCACCAACAAGAAGTGGAGCAAGACAGCTAGTTGGTCACCGACACATTACTGTAAACGGAAACATTGTAAACATTCCATCCTACTCTGTACGCCCTGGCGACAAAGTAGGAGTACGAGAGCGTTCCAAGTCATTAGAAATAGTGAGTAATTCACTGGCTTCGTCTGGACGTCAAAAGTACGACTGGATTGACTTCGATCGAAATGCACTAGAGGGAACTTACGTGCTACATCCGACGAGAGAGCAAATTCCTGAAAATATCAAGGAGCAGCTTATCGTCGAGCTTTATTCTAAATAATAACCTTAACTAAGGACAAACCTTCATGGCCATTTTAGATTTTCAGAAACCCGATAAGGTCATTATGATCGAATCAGATAATAACGACGGAAAATTCGAATTCCGTCCGTTGGAACCTGGTTATGGGATTACAATAGGTAATGCTCTTCGTCGTATTTTACTTTCCTCTTTAGAAGGATTCGCGATCACTTCCATTAAGATGGAAGGGGTAGAACATGAGTTCTCGACTATCGAGGGTGTAGTAGAAGACGTTACTGAAATCGTATTAA
The DNA here is from genome assembly GCA_047632755.1 of Cryomorphaceae bacterium. Taxonomy (GTDB): domain Bacteria; phylum Bacteroidota; class Bacteroidia; order Flavobacteriales_D; family Cryomorphaceae; genus JAKVAV01. The sequence continues at coordinate 36,809 of JBLIDT010000012.1, read as the reverse complement.
ACCTGAAGCAAGTGCGCTTCAAACGACAAATCGAGGGAACAGATTCCGAGAAAGTAGCTGTTTCGATCAGCGGTACTGATGCATTTACAGCAGGTGACATTGGGAAATTTACTACTGGGTTTCAAGTATTAAATCCTGATCTCGTGATTTGCACGAAAGAGAAGTCGGTTAAATTAGATATGGAAATCAGCATTGGAAAAGGTAGAGGATACCGTCCATCTGAGGAGAACAAAGTGAGCAATGCTCCGATGGGAACCATTTTCATTGATTCGATCTTCACACCTATTCGAAATGTGAATTACACGATTGAGAATTTTCGTGTTGAGCAGAAGACAGATTACGAGAAGTTAATCATGGATGTGATAACTGACGGGTCAATTACCCCAAAGGACGCTCTCCAGGAGGCTGCGAAGATTTTGATTCATCATTTCATGTTGTTCTCAGACGAGAAAATTACATTGGATAGCGAACAGAAATCCGAAACTGAAGAATTTGACGAAACATCTCTTCACATGCGTCAACTTTTGAAAACGAAGTTGGTAGATATGGATCTTTCAGTGCGAGCGTTAAATTGTTTGAAGGCTGCTGATATTGAAAGTTTAGGTGATTTGGTCTCCTTCAACAAAAATGATTTGTTGAAATTCAGAAACTTCGGTAAGAAGTCTTTGACAGAACTGGAAGACTTAATTGAGTCCAAAGGTCTTTCTTTCGGAATGAATGTTTCGAAGTACAAATTAGATAAAGAGTAATAAATCAACGTTCAGTTGAGGTTCGCCGAAGCTGACAATAAGAAGAATAATGAGACACGGCAAAAGAAATAACGCACTAGGCCGCAAGACCGCCCATAGAAAGGCAATGTTGGAGAATATGGCCTGCTCTTTAATTGAGCACAAGCGTATTAACACAACTGTTGCGAAGGCCAAAGAATTGCGAAAGTTTGTTGAGCCTATTATTACACGCTCTAAGGAAGATTCGACCCATAATCGTCGTGAAGTATTTAAGAACCTTCAAAGCAAAAACGCTGTTACTGAAGTTTTCCGCGAGATTGCTCCGAAAGTAGCTCAAAGGGAAGGCGGATACACCAGAATTATCAAGCTGGGAACACGGATGGGTGATTCAGCAGAAATGGCGATGATCGAATTGGTAGATTTCAACGAGCTGATGCTTTCTGAGTCGACAACAAAGACTCGCAGAAGTCGTCGTGGTGGAAAGAAGAAGGAGACTGAAGCTACAAGTGAAGCGCCTGCTGTAGAAGAAACGCCAAAAACTGAAGAGGTAAAGGCAGAAGAAACTATGGATGTGGCTGCTTCTGAAGCAAAAGAAGTAAAAGCAGAAGCTGCTACTTCTAAGCCAAAGGAAGAGCCTAAAAATGAAGAGAACAAGGAAGAGTCTAAGAAAGACTGATTTTTTGATTTATACTATTACGATAAAGGGGATAATGTAAATTTGCATTATCCCTTTTTTTATGATTTGAATTTAAATGAATATACTCCCAAATAATCCAGCAGTTTTACTTCTTCAGGATGGAACTGTTTTCCGCGGCTTAGCCGCAGGAAAATTAGGTACTACCACCGGAGAAATAGCCTTTAATACGGGTATGACTGGCTACCAAGAAATCTTTACAGACCCTTCTTACTATGGGCAAATAGTGGTGATGGCGACATCTCACATAGGCAACTATGGCACACATGTCGAAGAAGTTGAATCAGATGGTATAAAGATATCAGGGCTAGTTTCGAAGCGCTTCTCAGCAAGTTTCAGTAGAGTGGGGTCAGAAATGTCGCTTCAGGATTATTTTGAGCAGAATGGGAAGGTAGGAATCAGAGACGTGGATACTCGAGCGCTCATTAGACATATTCGAAGCAAGGGGGCGATGAATGCTATCATATCTTCTGAGGAGATTGATATAGACAAGTTGAGAAAGCTTCTATCGGCAGTGCCAAGTATGGAGGGACTAGAGTTGAGTTCTAAGGTCACTTGCAAGAATCCGTATGAAATGGGTCTTTTGGGAAGTGAGCAGAAAGTTGCTGTGCTGGATTTGGGAACGAAGAAGAATATTCTTCGTTGTTTGGTCGAAGAAGGTTGTCGTCTCAAAGTATTCCCTATGGCAACTAGTCTTGCTGAAATGGAGGCTTGGGAACCTAATGCTTATCTGATTTCAAATGGACCTGGAGATCCAGCGGCCATGAGCGATACGATAAACTTGGTTAGGTCTATAATCAACTTGGGAAAGCCTGTTTTTGGAATATGTCTTGGCCATCAAGTGATCGCGTTAAGCCAAGGCGTCAAAACAGAGAAGATGTTCAATGGACATCGGGGGATAAATCACCCAATAAAGAATCTTATTACAGGTAAGTCAGAAATTACTTCTCAGAACCATGGTTTTGTAGTAAATCGCGAGTCAATTGAATCAATGGATGACATACAAGTGACGCATGTCCATTTGAATGATAATACTATTGCGGGACTCGCATTGAAGTCAAAGCCTGTTTTTAGTGTTCAGTACCATCCTGAAGCTTCGCCAGGACCGCATGATTCGCGGTACTTGTTCAATGATTTTGTAAATCGCATCAAAGAATCCAAGAAAAACCTTACCATATAAACGAATCATAATGACCTACATTGCAAAGTTAGTAGCACGAGAAATCCTCGATTCAAGAGGTAACCCCACTGTAGAAGTTGATGTAATAACTGACAATGGCGTTATGGGAAGAGCCGCTGTGCCTTCAGGTGCCTCCACTGGTGTGCATGAAGCGGTTGAGCTCCGCGATGATGATAAGAATCGATTTCTTGGGAAAGGAGTTACCAGAGCCGTACACAACATCAACAACTTGTTGAACGAAGAGTTGAATGGGTCTTATATTTTCGAGCAGAACTTGATCGATCAAGCCATGATTAATATTGACGGCACTGACAATAAATCGATTTTAGGTGCCAATGCCATTTTGGGTGTTTCTTTGGCTGTAGCCAAAGCCGCCGCGCAAGAATCGAATCAATCCTTATTCAGATACATAGGAGGTGTGAATGCCAATACGCTTCCAGTGCCTATGATGAACATAGTAAATGGGGGTTCTCATGCTGATAATAACGTAGATGTTCAGGAATTTATGGTCATGCCTTTTGGTGGCGCTACATTTTCCGAAGCACTGCGAATGGGGGTTGAGATTTTTCATCACCTTAAGTCGGTGTTAAAAGAAATGGGGATGTCAACCAACGTTGGAGATGAGGGTGGATTTGCACCAAATCTAAAAAGCAACGAGGAGGCTCTTCAGGTTATTATGAAAGCCATTGAGAGAGCTGGATATGTGCCCGGAAAAGATGTTTATATCGCTTTGGATGTAGCGTCGTCAGAGTTTTACGACAAGGAAACTAAAACGTACAATCTCGCTTCTTCAGGCGAGAAGCTTTCTTCATCTGATATGACCGCAATGTTGGCGAGTTGGTGCGAAAAGTACCCGATCGTAAGTATTGAAGATGGTTTGGATGAAGATGACTGGACAGGTTGGAAAGAAATGACAGACGTACTTGGTGACAAGGTTCAACTAGTTGGAGATGATCTGTTCGTTACCAATACAACTAGACTTCAACGTGGAATCGATGAAGGAATAGCAAACTCAATTTTGATTAAGGTAAATCAGATTGGTACTCTTACTGAAACCATTGACGCGGTTAATCTGGCTAAAGTGAATAGTTACACTTCGGTGATGAGCCATCGCTCGGGTGAAACGGAGGATACCACGATAGCCGATCTGGCAGTAGCTCTTAATACGGGTCAAATTAAGACAGGTAGTGCTTCTAGGAGTGACCGTATTGCCAAATACAACCAACTGTTGCGGATTGAACAAGAACTAGGGAAAATGGCATACTTTCCTGGAAAGGAATTCAAATTTCTGAAATAACTTTTTTAGGATTGCAATAATGATTGAAAGCCCGCTATGTAGCGGGCTTTTTTGGTTTGCAGTCCTTTCTTGGATTCTTAAAAGCTAATTTTGGTAGGGATATTTCAATTTTCTTTGTACTAATTGAGATTGAAGAATTTATTTACGAAAAACATTGAATTCCCATGAAACCTTCTACCGAACTATTCGACCTCGTAAAATCGCTGACTAAATCGGAAAAGAGATTTTTTAAACTTTCATCTTCTCTTCAGTCAGGGGAAAAGAATTACTTGAAAATCTTCGATGTAATCGATCGTCAGAAGACGTATGATGAGGATGCGATTAAGTCGCAATTCAAAGAAGAGACATTTATTAAGCACTTCCCCTCTGAGAAGAACCACCTCTACAAGCTGATTTTAAAAAGTTTGAGATCCTACCATTCAGATAATTCAGTTAGTAGCGTTCTGAAGCAAGAAATAAAAAACATCGAGATTCTTTACCGCAAGGCTCTTTTTAAAGAATGCAATAAGTTTTTAGCACGAGCGAAGAAAACTGCGATTGAAAGAGAAAAGTTTTATTACTGGTTTGAGCTCATAAGCTGGGAGAAATTACTCCTTGAGGAAGCCTATGAAGCAGGTGAGTTCACAACAGATTTAGATGCCTTAATCAAGGAAGAGCAGGAGGTCATCGAGAAGCTCAGAAATCTAGCGGCTTATCACGTCTTATATAGTAAGATTAATTACGTCTTCAGAAGCGGTGGCTACGTCCGTAGCGATAAAGACAGGGGCTTAGTTGAGGAGATCTCTCATCATCCACTAATCATTGGTAAGAACACGGCCTTGAGTTACAGGGCAGCTACCATCTGCTATTATATACAAGGTTTCTGTGCTACTGCTAGTGTCGATAAAGAATCGGCTTACGTTAAATTCATGCGTGTCAAAGAAATTTTGGACAGTAAACCGCTCGTGAGGGACGATCTCCCAAAAAGATACATTCTTACACTAAGCAATTTACTTAGAATTCAAATCGATACTGGAAGGATAAATGAAGCGTTGGAAATGATTCAAATGATGAGGAAGGTTTCTAAAAAGACCGCCTTCTCTTCCGAAGATATCGCATTGCGGGTTTTTAAATCCACCTATCTCGCGGAGATGCGTATCTATGAGAAAAAGGGTGAATATGAAAAAGCTATTAGTAACATAGATATTGTTGTAAATGGCTTGGATATAAATGAAGGTAGGATGAATAAGGAGCAGGAGCTTCTTTTTTTGAACACCATATCGACCGTTTATTTTGGGGCAGGACGTTATAAGGAATCTCTGCAATGGCTCAACCGGGTATTGAATGACAATGAACCCAACTTGAGACAAGATCTTTATAGTTATGCCCGACTCTTCAATTTGGTGGTCCATTTCGAGCTTGGCAATTACGACCTGCTCGAATACATTATTAAATCAACTACCAGATATTTAAGCAAGCGTGAACGTGACCATGACTTAGAAGTGGTGATCTTAAACTATATGAAACGATTGGTGCGCGGTACGCAAAACTCCGATTTGCACGAGATTTTTGTTGAATTTAAAGAGGAGCTATCGGCACAACTTAGCCGTCAAAATGACGAAATAATTTTGGACCACTTCAATTTTATCATCTGGATAGACAGCAAGTTGAAAGGAATTCCATTTGATCAAGCTACCAAAGAGCAATATGAAATAACAATAGCTGAGGCATAAAAAAAGGTCGCTAATCAGCGACCTTTTTTATTATGGTAAATAGACTATCAGCTGTCTTTTTTATCGAGCACAATAAATTCACTTCGACGGTTTTCTTGGTGTTCTGTCTCAGAACACTCTATGCCTTCAAAGCACTTGTTGAACGGCTGGTTCTCACCGAACCCTTTACTGCTCAAATTTGTTTTTTCTACACCTGCTTTTACTAAGTAATTGACTACTGATTGAGCACGTTGATTTGACAAATTCATGTTGTAAGAATCACCACCTCTCGAATCTGCATGAGAGTGAATTTCAATTTTCACACTTGGATTGTCTTTCAACAGTTTTGCTAGTTTATCTAAGGAAGGTTGGGCGCTAGGACTGATATCGGATTTGTCGTAGTCATAGTATATGCCACCAATTTCGTAAACCTTTGCTGCTGTTGCCGATCCATCTTTAGGAACGCCACTTCCTGTTCCTGATTCACTAGCAACGATTTCGTCAATTTCGAATAAAAGAATAATGTCTTTTTCAATTCTACTTCGATTTGTTTCAAACTCTTCGGAGAGAGTGAAAAAACCTGCTTTCTCACCTATCACCTTGTACTTCTTTTCAGGAAGCAGACTGAACCTGAAGGCACCTGTTTCATCTGTTGTGAAAATAGCCGTATCACCGTCAGTGAAGTTGATTAGTGTGATTGTTACTTCCTCTATTGGAAGATTATTTGCCACCTTTTTAGCAATTCCCCTTAAGACGAAGATGGCTGGTATTCTTTGGTATTCGTAGATCATGTCTACGCCTGACCGGTTTGAGGACACAAAACCTGTCGTATCGTCATCATTAACCAAAATCGCGAAATCATCTCTGCTTGAGTTGAGAGGATAAGCTAAGTTGACTGGGCTAGACCATACGCCTGCGATTTGTTCCGATACGAAAACGTCAAGACCACCAAGGGTGCGATGACCTTCACTCGAAAAGTAGAGTTTACCACTCTTATCTGCATGAGGAAACACCTCGTTTCCAGGAGTATTGATAGAGGAGCCTAGATTAACTGGCTGAGACCATGTATTTCCATCATGTGTGGACTTATACAAATCCGAGCCACCATAACCACCTGGCATATCGCTAGAGAAATAGAGTGTGTTTTCATCAGCCGACAAGGATGGGTGGCCTATGCTGTATTCTACATTGTTAAATGGGAGCTTCACTGGTTCTGACCAAGCACCATCTTCTTTTTTGCTTGTGTAAAGGAAGAATTGATTCTCGTTACTTTCATTTAAGAGTCTCTTCTTCTCATTCCTCATGGCAGATCTCGTGTAGATAATTGTATTTTGATCTTTACTAAAGGTGGCCGAGCCATCGTGAAAAGGGCCATTCAAATTTTCATCAAATGTCACAGGGATCTCCCAATTTCCGTTTGCATCTTTTTCAAGATAAAACATATCGAGAAAGGAATATCCAGTCCAAGGGTTAGCTGATTTAGCACTTATAATCTCAGTTTCTCCAGACACAACAATTCCATTTCCATATCTCGACGGTCCATAAACGGAAACCAAAAAGTCCAGCGGTAAATCATTCAGAATATATGCTGATGTATCTTCTTTTAGTTCATTGATATTGTCAATTGAAGCGAGAAGATCTGATGCAAGAACATCTGTAGGATTCTCTTTTAGATAGCTTTGTAGATAACTCTTGGCTTCTTCGTACTTCTTGTTTTTCATGAGCACCTGCGCGAAATGAAGCTGACGGCCCACTGGTAAACCAATAGAATCAGCGACTTCTTGATAATACCCTTCAGACGCTATTGAGTTGTTTTGCAGTCTATGAGCATCGGCAAGTTTGAGCTTAAGTTCTATGTTTTCTGGCTGCCCATTCAAGGCTTTTTCGTAGTCCTCAACAGCTTGAGAATACCTGAGATTGTCAACTGCCTTGTCGCCCGATTTTATCAATGCGTTGGAACATGCAGACAACAAGGCGACAAAAACGATTGCCACAATTGCATTTTTAAGTGAGAGAGAATTTTTCATCTTTTAAAAGTATCGAGGAGATTTTGTTTTAATTGGGTCGCGGCCAAATTTATAACTTAACATGAACTCATGAGAACCTGAGCTATAGTCTCCTATAGCTGTAGTTGTAAAATCATAAGCGTATCCAATTCTCAAGTCGTTTCCGACGTTGTATTCCAATAGTCCAATTACAGCATCTCCTGTGCGGTAAGATGCTCCAACCCAAAACGTGTTTTTGATCAATAGGTTACAGTTTATATCAGCCTGCACTGGTGACCCATTTAAGTAGCGAAGTAAGAATGACGGTTTCACTGCAAAGTCGGGATTAACATTCCAAACATATCCTGCAGTGAGGTAAGTGTGTGGATCAAAATACCGATCGCCTGAATTATTTATATTAAACCTAACATTATCATCAGCAGCAAAAATGGTTGGAACGCTCAAGCCAGCATACCAATATTTACTATAGTAATAAACTCCTGCTCCAAATTTCGGAACGAAAGCGTTGCTCACGTTTTCATTGAATACAGGATCGCCATCATCGATGACATACGTTTCTGAAAGGTTTGACGAGTAGTCCGAAAAACCAGCTCTTATACCAAAGCTCAACTTGTTCTTCCCGTCGGCATCTAACCAAAGATGATAGCTCCAATTTGCGAATACTTCCGTTTGTCGGGTATCACCAATTTGGTCATTGATAAAGGTCAGTCCAATACCCATTGTTTCATTGGCAATGGGACCATCTATCCCAAAAGTTTGGGTGGTTGGCGCTCCATCCAGTCCTGCCCATTGTGCTCGATAGAGTGCAGTTGCTTCTGCATAGGGATGTGATCCGCTGTAGGCAGGGTTGATAAATAAGCCATTAAACATGTACTGGCTTATCAATAATTCCTGCTGAGCATACGAGTAGATACCCGAAAACAGAAACACTGCGATGAATATTAGTTTCTTCATTGCTAAATTTTTTAACGCCTTAGTTCAAGGTAGCCTTTCAAATTATCTATTCCACTAAGCTCAACTACCACAAAGTAGGTTCCTTCAGAAAGCGCTTCGCCGCTTTCATTGGTCCCGAACCATTGTGTTGCATTTCGGTAGTTGTCTTCTTCGTAAACTATGTTTCCCCAACGGTTGAAAACGATGAGTTTGTTTTCAGGGAAGTCATCAAGGCCAAGTATTTCTAGACCATCATTGAATCCATCACCATTGGGAGAAATTCCATTTGGTAGTGCGATTGGTACAGGTTGTATCAACTCTACAGAATCAATTGCCGTACATTGGTTGGCATCAGTAATGGTCACAATGTACCAGCCTGCGTCTAGTCCAGTTTGATCACCTAGACCTGATGATGTATAATCATTTGGCCCAGCATAGCTGATTAGATAAGGAGAAGAACCGCCAAGGATATCAGGCTCACTGATAACTCCATCTGCCGATTCAAAACCCGTAAGGTTCAATCCATTGGAATAGACTACAATGTCTATTTCTTCAATTTCAAGTGGGCCTGGTTCTGATAGAGGATAACTTTCTGTGATAGAACAGCCGTTGGCGTCGACGGCTGTCAATGTATAGGTGCCTGCGAAAATATTCATGACGAAATCTCCTTCATCTGTGAAATCACCTGGTCCAGTCCATGAAAAATTAATGGGCTCTTCGCCTGTTAAAACTGAAATTTCAATCGCCCCATTGGAATCACCAAAGCAAGCTGGTGAAGTGAGTGAGGCAAACACTTCCAGATTGTTTGTAACGGTCAATTCAAAAGAAGCATTCAGTTCGCAACCATTCTCATCTGTGACCAAAAGGTCGTATACCCCTGGTCCAATTGCCACTATGTCTTGGCTGGTATCATCAGTATTCCACAAGTATTCGTATGGTGAAGTACCTCCTGAAACGGATACATCAATGATTCCTGTAAGGGTTTCGCAAATCGGGTTTGTAAGATTTGCGGTGATTGAAATGGGTGATGGATTAGTAAGGTTTTGCGCGCCACTTATTGAGCAACCATTGACATCGGTCAATGCGTACGTATAAGTCCCTGAAGGTAAATTGGAAATTGTGAAGTCATTTGATGTAAAATCATTTGGTCCTATCCATTGAATGTCAATCTCAGGACTGCCTCCTGAGAATGATACTGACAAACTACCTGTCAAGCTATCCGTGCAAAGTATCTCCGATAAAATTTCCAACTCGCCAGAGAGGCCATCAGTAGGCTCTGTGAGGGTAATATTAATTGTCTGTACGCAGCTATTCTCGTCGAGAATTATGAGTGTATACTCACCTGCAAAAAGATCTTCAATGTTCTGTTCTTCAGAAGTGAATCCATTGGGTCCGTTCCAATTGTACTCATAGGGTTCAGTACCCCCAGTAACTATGGTAGAGATGCTTCCGTCATTCAAACCTGTGCAACTAATATTGTCGCCTGAAGGGAAAGAGGATGCCGTTGCAGTTCCAAACAATGCCTCAGCAGGCTCAGTTAAGGTTATACTCAATGTGGCGAAGCAGCCATTCCCGTCAGTTACGACTAGGTTGTATATACCAGCTATTAAGTCTTGAAGGTCTTGATTAGCGGATACGAATCCATTCGGGCCGGTCCAACTAAAAGTTAGTCCATTTTCTCCTCCAAGAATAGAGGCTATGACTGATCCCGTATTGGCTCCAAAACAGCTTATCTCGAATCCACCACCAAAAACAGTAGATTCTAAGTTAATAGTTATTGGCGTCGGTGAAGTCAAGGTGACCGAGGCAGACTGAACACATCCATTAGCGTCTGTAGTCGTTACGGTATAAGTTCCTGGACATAGGTCAGCGAGATCTTCAGTAGTTGCACTAAAGCCTGGAGGTCCTGTCCACACAACATCAATGGGTGCTGCACCACCAGTGAAGCTCAAGTTGATACTTCCATCGCAGGTGTTTCCGCAAGAGGTGTTGAAGCCATTCGGATATTCAAATACGTCGAAGGTATATTCTATTCCAGGTGTTTCTGTTAGAGTGGTGCACTCGGTTGCAACACATTCATTGGCGTCTGTAATCGTTAAGCAGTATTCCCCAGAAAAAAGATTAATTGGATTTTCATCGGTAGACGCATATCCATCTGGTCCTGTCCAGCTATAGTCATAGTTGATAGTTCCTCCTGAAATGGTGCTGTTTATTTCCCCTGAATTATCACCGAAACAGGCAATGTTAAAGCCGTCAGTCTCGGGGCTGTTCAGAATTACAACGATCTCATTAGGTTCAATTATATCAATACAAAAAACCTCTGTGCAATCATTGAGATCAGTAATTTCAGCACAGTACGTGCCAGCAATCAATTCACTAATTGTGACACCCGACCCTGTAAAACCATCAGGGCCTGTCCAAGCAATTTGATAAACAGGAACTCCTCCTGATATGCTTATACTAGTCGCGCCGTCATCTCCTGCATTGCAAGAAACTGCAGTCGATGCGAACGTCGCTGAAATTGGAGTGGGCTCTGTTAAAGTGATGCACTCGTTGGCTTCGCAGCCAAGATCATCGATTGCAGTAACGCAATATTCCCCAGCTTCAAGGTTTGACAAATCTTCATCCGTGGAGGTAAATCCATTGGGTCCTGTCCAGTTAATGGTTGGTAATCCGTTTGCGTTGAATAGAGTCAAATCAATACTGCCCGTGCTCTCGCCATTGCAAGCGATGTTAACCCCTCCTGGAAATATTGGAGTTTCGAATCCTAGTAGAAGCGCTTCAGGAAGATTGATTGTACCTGATTCTTGGGTAACACAATTATTGGCATCAGTAACGATGACTTGGTAACTACCATTGTCGAGGAATACGATCTCGGTCTCTTCGCCATTGCTCCAGTTGATCGAGTACGGTGGTACCCCACCTGAAACTTGAAGGTTGACTTCGGCCAATGTGCCATCTCCGCAATCTGGCATTGTGACGGCTCGATTTATGGACAAAGGTGCTGGTTCTTCAATGTCAAGACATTCGTTGAAGACACAACCATTGTCATCGGTCAATTCTAGGCAATATGTTCCTGGTGCGAGATTATTAATCTGTTCCAATGAAGACGAAAAGCCATCAGGACCTGACCAAATTAATGAGTAAGGTGTTGCTCCACCTTGAATACTGGCAGAAATGAATCCATTGGCGTTTCCAGCACAGTCTATTTCAAATCCACCTTCAAAAGAAGAGGTTGTGAACGTGACGGCTATTTCATCAGATTCTGAAACAGTAAAACAAGCTTCTCCTTCACAACCATTGTCATCAATCACCTGCACACAGTATGTTCCAACGAGTAAACCTGTAAGGTCTTCATCAGTCGAAGTAAAACCATTTGGTCCTGTCCAAGCGATGTCGAAAGGAGCAACGCCTGTAACGATATTGATGCTGACAGAACCATTGGAGCCGTCGAAGCAACCGACATCGGTAATTTCATCCAAATCAATTTGGACACCATCGGGCGCCATTATTTCTATACATTCAGTTTCGCTACATCCGCTGGCATCGGTTGCTGTTAGGCAGTATTCTCCTTCAGCTAGAAATGCGATGTCCTCATCAGTCGATGTGAATCCGTTAGGGCCGAGCCATAGAAAGCTTACGGGAGAGGTGCCTCCTGATACTGACGCATCAATTGATCCGTCCTGTGCACCTTCGCAAGTCAAATTCAATCCATTTGCATACTCGAATGCAACTAGAGCAATAGAGATTGCGGCAGGTTCGGTAAGCGTGATGCATTCATTTTCACTGCAATTGTTGTCATCTGTAAGGGTCACACAATATTCGCCAGCGGCAAGATTGAACAAGTCTTCATCTAAAGATGTAAATCCATCGGGGCCAGTCCAGCTGATTGTAATAGGAGCGGTTCCTCCTTCAAAAATCAAGTTGATTGATCCATCGGTTCCACCTTGGCAAGAGATGTTGTTCCCATTGATCGTTTCGGCGATTAGTGCTATTTCAAGTTCATCAGGTTCTACCAATGTCACTGTTTCAATTGCCGTACATCCATCATCATCTTCCAAGAAAACACTGTATTCGCCTGCTTCGAGATCTTCAATTGGATTACCGAAAACGGGACCATATCCGTTGGGTCCTACCCAAACGAAAGAGAAAGGAGCTACGCCGTTTACAGGAATGGCTTCAGCCATTCCATCTGTTGCACCGAAGCAGCTAATGTTAAACCCATTCAAGTATTCACTTAATATAAAGTCAACTTGAAGCGTGTCGGGTGCTACAATCTCAATGAATTCATTTTGAACGCAGCCATTATCGTCAATGAGCACTGCCTCGTAGATACCAGGCCCTAGATTAATCACGTCTTCTTGGTTAGAGAAATTCGGGTCACCAGGCGTATTCCATTGGTAGCCGTACGGAGCAGATCCTCCAGAAGGTGTTGTGTAGATCTCTCCGTCAAGACTGTTGAAACAAGTGGTATTGAATCCATTGTAATCGGATAATGAATCAACGGTAATAACTAAGTCATCTGGTTGTGTTATGGTGACTGCATCAAGGTAGATACATCCATTGGCATCCTCGATGGTCACTAAGTATACACCACCTTCTAAATCGGTGAAACTGGTTCCACTGCCTGTGAATCCGTTTGGACCCGTCCAGTCAGCCGTGTAGGCTGGTATTCCTCCCGAAATAACGATGTCAATTGTTCCGGTAGGAATACCAAAACAAAGACTTGGAGTAGAACTTGATTCGATGCTGATAGGGGAAGGCGCAGTGATCGTTATCTCCTCCGTAGCTTCACAACCGCCTGCATCTGTCACTGTCACAGAATACGTCCCCGGAGCTAAGTCGGTAAGGTCTTCATTAGTGGATGTGTCAAGTCCAGGTAAATTCCATAGAACGTCAAATGGAGCTGTACCGCCAGAAATTGTTAAGTCAATAGCAGCTGTGCTGTCTTCAGCGCAAGCCACATTAAATCCCCCGCCAAAGACAGATGGCGTCAATTCCAAAGACAGTGCCTCGGTAGGTCCATTTATTGTAACAGAAACTATTATTGGAGTTGCACATCCATTGTTGTCAGTCACTGTTACAGAATAAGTTCCTGCTGCTAGGCCGGTCGCTGTCGCTGTTTGTTGATTTGCAGGGTCATCCCATTGATAGCTGTATGATCCGCTGCCCCCTGTGGCAGTTACAGTAGCGGAGCCAGATCCGTCGCCGAAGCAAAAGACATCTGTTTGAGAAGTGATCAGCGCATCTAGTGGTTGATTTGGTTCAGTGATCGTGATTTCAAAACTGATCGTACAGCCATTGTCATCCACTATAGATGCAGTGTAAGTGCCAGCTAATAAGTTCGACGCAGTCGGTCCAGTTTGGCTTGAGGGGTCATTCCAAGAAATAGTGTAATCGGGCGTTCCTCCAGAAACTTCTATTGTAACTGAGCCCGTTGCATCGCCATTGCAAAGTACGTTCTCGATAGAAATAAGAGTAACCACTAGTTGATCAGGGTTTATGAGTTCAAAAGTCTCCCCTATTGTGCAGCCCAGAGCATCGGTAACGGTTACCGTATAGGATCCGTTTTCGAGGTTTTCAATTAGGGGACCTGCAGAAGGTGGTATAGTGTTCCATTCGAATGAATATGGAGCTGTTCCGCCAAGTGCATCAACTTCGATACTGCCATCGTTAAATCCTGCGCAAGAAGGTGAGATGAGTTCAATCAAATTAATCTCGAGCTCTGTAGGTTCGGTTAATTCATAGGTTGCTTCAGTAGTGCAGCCGTTATCGTCTGTTGCTGTTACGGTATAGCTTCCAGGGGAAAGGTCGGTTATACCCGATCCTGATTGAACGGGATCAGTATTCCAGCTATACGTATACGCTCCGCTGCCTCCTGTGGCATTGACTAGAATGCTTCCATTGTCAAATCCATTGCAAGTAGGATTTACTAAGGACACAAGTTCGATTTCTAAAAGAACAGGTTCCAAAACTGTAAAAGCAATATTAAGTGAACACCCGTTATCGTCCGTTACAACGAGGGTGTAATTTCCAGCTTCTAAATCTGATATGGATGATTCATCAACACCTGGTTGAGGACTCCATTCAAAAGTGTAGGGTGGTGTTCCGCCTGTAATAGATGCAGTGGCTGAGCCGTCTGAAAATCCATTGCAGGAAGCATCAGATGTCACTATACTGCCATCAAGAGCCGCTGCGGGTTCCGATATTTCAATTTCTGTCGTTCCCTGGCAGCCATTTACATCAGTGATGGATGCGGTGTAGAAACCAGCAACGAGATTTATTGCGGTATTGCCGAATTGTGGTGGCACTGTGTTCCAGACTACCGTGTAAGGGCCCACTCCACCTACGGGGGAGATGGTTGCCTCTCCAGTAGCATCGCCGTTACACAATACATCGGTTCGATCTTCAAGGCCTGCGGTGATGGGGTCAGGAGACGTCAATGTGATGGTTCCAATTTGAATACAACCGTTGTCATCTGTTACGGTGACTTCGTAAGTGCCTGCAACTAAATCGACGGCTGTCTGCGAAGTTTGAGCTCCTAGATCATTCCAAAGAAAAGTGTAGGGCGATGTACCACCTGATGTTACTACCGTCGCTTCACCGTCATTGGCTGCAAAGCAAGACACATTAAATCCTCCTTGAAATACTGAGCTGGTCAACTCCAAAACTATTTCAGATGCCTCTGTGATTTCAATTGATAAGTCTTCGGTGCAGCCATCACGATCGGTAACAAGTACTGCATAAACGCCAGGTGCTAATCCCGAAATGTCCTCATCTGTTGAGGTGAATCCATTTGGACCTGACCATTGAGCTTCAAAGGGACTCTCTCCTCCTGAAATAGTCAAATCTATGCTCCCCGTTTCATCTCCAGCGCAGTCAATATTTACAGATACTGCTGAAAGCTCGACGTCGCTAACTCTTATTTCGGCTAAAGCCGTTGATTGACAGGCTGCTGCAGTTACCGTTAGAATATAGTCGATATCAGCAAGTGGGGTAGTAGTAGGCTCTTTTATATTCGGATCGTCCAAATAATCTATTGGGCTCCAGCTAAAATTTGCATTGTCATCCGCTTCAACCGAAAAGGTCAAGGAGCTTCCAAGGCATACAAATGCCAATGGTGGATCTATTGAAACGTTTATGGAGTCATTGATGAGTACGCGAATGCTATCTTGGATGGTACCTGCACAATTAGGGTTTCCGACGAAAATATCTATGAATTCCTCTCCCTCGTCAATTCCATCGTCAAATGGAATGATATCGATCGATACAGATGCTTGATTGGCAGGTATAGTGATCGTTTTCGGAACAGAAGGATCTGGATCAGCGCCAATTTGCTCATAATCTATTCCGTTGATAGCCGTTCCATCCACAAAGAATGTGACAACGGCATCTTCGCCTGTTACTGGAGTCCGAGTGAAAGTTACCGTTCCGTTGTTGCAGCCTTCTATAGTCGACTCCAAGTTTCCTTCATTGCTCTGACTGAGCACAATGCTATTGCTTTCGATTGCTTCAATTAAAACTGCAGAATCCCATTCTGGATCAGCCACATCAGCAATGACCAACTTGATTGAAAAGGTATCACAAGGCGTGACTTGCTTTACCGCCGAAAGCCCAATAGTCCATGCGTCGTATTGAACAGGAGCGGTCAAACCTAGCGCATTCCCTATGTAGAATTCTGGATTTGATGCGGGTACACCTAAGTCGGTGTTTCCATTGTTAATGGTATTAACACCTACAGAGGTGTTTGTTCCAGGTAGTACGGCAATGTTCTCGAGACCATCTAATCCAGGGTCACCAATGATTCCTGGACCGCTTATAAAGAACCCGAAAAAATCGTTGAACGGAGTACCAACATATTCATCATACTCTTCACTAGCAAAAGTGAAATTGAAGCGGAGGGTATCCCCAATAGGGACAACATCAAACTCAAGAATGCACGCATCGAAACTACTATTTCCTGTTATCGTGGTAATCAAAGGGTCTC
This sequence comes from Cryomorphaceae bacterium, assembly GCA_047632755.1. Taxonomy (GTDB): domain Bacteria; phylum Bacteroidota; class Bacteroidia; order Flavobacteriales_D; family Cryomorphaceae; genus JAKVAV01. The sequence continues at coordinate 20,293 of JBLIDT010000012.1, read as the reverse complement.
CAGGAGTGCCATTGATAGTTGTTGAGGCTTCCGTATTATTTGGTCCCAATAGATTCTTGATATTACCAGTTGTGAGGATTATCCCTTCCCCTTCTGTGAAGTCGGGAATACCAGTAATCGAATAAGTTCCTGATGAGCTATCAGCACAAACCAACTGAGGGTTTAATATTTGGACACCATTCCCTGATATTGCTTGACTCAATGAAGAAGCGGGAACATTGTATTCCAGATTAATTTGAGCTGCGGAATACGTAGGAATGAGAAGTGCAGCAAGCGCTATAAAAGTGCCTGACAGAGCCTTCGTTAGGGTGATTTTGAATGCTGCTTTCATTGACAAAAAGATTCTAGGTCTAAAGCTGTAATTGTATGGAGTGATTCAATCTTATCGAGAGATATGACGCTCTGCAAAGAGGTTCTCAGCTCATCTTCGATTTGATGCACTCTTTTAGGATACTCTGCGGGAACTGCAACGATGATAGAGTTTCTTAAACTGCAAGAGGAGTGCATTTGAAATGGCGTTTGACTGAATAAATCAGATCGGATATCTTTTTCCAGATCAACCGATTGCTCGAGTTCAATCTCGAAATACCTAAAGTACTCGGTAGGTTCTTGAGCGTGCGAAAAGGAAGAAATAATGAAGAAGCCGATTAAAAGGAAAAAACTCGACTTGAAAGTTTTCATTGGTGAGAACATAGTCAAAATGGTATGATTACTTTTTGTTAAAAGTAGAATTCCATGCAAGTATATCGGGACTTAGTCATGGAAGTTATAAAGATTTGCACTTCAATAACCTAGTTCAGTGCGCAGATCTCTGGCGTAAGGTTTCGAATAAAATGATTCCCGTGGCTGTCGACACATTCAATGAAGAGGTATGACCTATTAATGGAATACGAATTTGATCAGTAGAAGTTGCCAAATTCTCTATATGAATTCCACTTTCCTCAGAGCCCATAATTATTGCGGAAGGCGAGGTAAGATCAGCTTCGGTATGAGAGAGTTCCGCTTTCTCGTGACAAGCAATTATTTTGAGGCCGCTTGTTTTTAGGAAATTCAGCGTTTCTGTAAGATTTGTCGAGCGACAGATAGGAAGTTGGAGAAGCGCGCCGGCTGACGTTTTTATGGCGTCAGGGCCTATTTGTGCAGCACCTTTAGTAGGAATAACAACGGCATGAACACCTGCACATTCAGCAGTTCTGCAAATTGCGCCAAAATTGCGCACATCGGTTATGCCATCCAATACTAGAATAAGCGGCGTTTCGCCTTTTTCGTAGAGATTTGGCAGCAGCCATTCTATGTTGTGGTATTCAATTGGAGAAATGAAAGCGATCATTCCCTGATGATTCTTGCCGGTAATTCGGTCAAGTTTTTCTTTTGGAACATACTGAATGGGGACTTCTGCTTCGCGCAAACCATGCACTACTTCATGACCAGCGTCTCCTCTTAACCCTTTTTGAATCAGAACTTTTTCAATGGGCTTCCCCTCTTTCAAAGCTTCAGAAATAGGGTGAACACCGTAAGCAATAAATTCCTTGTTTTTCATAATGAGCTAGTATATTCGGCCATTTCGCCAGGCTTCGATCGATCTGTACCAGGATGGTTTGTAGTAGTCTTCTCGACTGAGACGATAGTCGTTTTCAGTAAAGGGATTATCGACCTTAATAAAACGAAAAGTTATGGAAAGAGCATTGCGTTCCTCACCATAAATCCATCTTTCTTCTTGAGCTGTTTTGTAGATTTTATCCGGCTCTCCATAAACGAGATAAATCAAACCCCTGTCTGATTTCCAGCCTTCCAAATGCGATGAGAAAAATCGATTGGCTGTCTCTACTCGACCGTAATAAGTTTCGATGTTTTTTCTTGCCCGATTTCGATCTCCCGCCCAATCTACCCAAAAATTTTCCATTTCTACTTTGAGTGCCGGGGCCTCCAATAGCTTTTTGTACTCCTTTCCACTCACTAAATAGCGAAAAGGGTCAACCATGTTTTGGACGTTTTGAACTTCGGGAAACTCTTCTGAAGAAACAAATAGAGTAAAGCCTTCTTTTATTGTAGTGTCCGCTCGGAAATGGAAGAAGCCTTCCTCTTTTGACGTAAAATGGAATTTACCCGAATCTGCCGAGAGCACAAACTGCTCATCGGGATCGTAATTGAAAGGCCTGGGCTCATAGTGCGCAAATGGCGGTGGTGGCAGAGGAAATGAGCGATTGTAATAATTTACGAAAATGACCTTTGTATCGAGTATTTCAAAGTCCAAATCATAGGATGTGTTTGTTTTTATCCTGTCGGTAAATAGTGGTGTGGGAGAACCCTGCTCGAACAAGAGGAAATTTTCTCGGTTGTTAGTGCCGTCCTTTTTGGTTATAATTAATTTCTCCCTTCTTTTTCCATTCGATTCATCGCGAATGGTAACGGTCACGTTGTAATTGTTTCCCTTTGGCAGGTAGATATTGGTTTTGATCAATGCGGTTGCCCCTTTTTTCTTCTTAGAGATGGCTGGGACTGAAACAGTCTTTTTTTGTGGTCTATCGGTTGTGTCTGCCTCCCTAGGAATAGGGTCTATCGCCACAATTACTGATGCTTGATAGTCTTCATCTCCCCTTGCATAAATAAGGTTTTCTGTGTCGAATTTGACAAAAACAGTGCTGGAGTCGGCGTTTTGATGAAAGAGCTTTATCTCGGGTTCTATTTTCAATTTAGCCTCGCCATAAGAGGTAGGGGCTTCATCTGAAGAAAGTTCGCTTGAAGAAGAGCAGGCCTGAAAAACGCATCCGATTACCAGAATGCCAAGAAAGCCGAATAGCTTATTCGCTGTCATCATCACCAATTAGATTACTGCTCAGTTTTTTGGTGGCTCGCACACCGAGTTGCTCCAATTGTTTTGCTTGGCTAACTAGCGATCCTCGGCCGTCGCGCAGTTTTTTCATGGCCTCGCTATACGTGGCTGAGGTGCGGTCGATCTGAACACCGATTTTCTCAAAATCTTCAGCGAAACCTACAAATTTTTCGAGCAGCAACTTTCCGCGGTCTGCAATCTCAAGGGCATTTCTATTTTGGTATTCATGCTTCCAAGTGGTCGATATTATCTTGAGTGAAGCAATCAACGTGGTCGGACTTACCATCACTATACCCCGATCGTATGCCTCATTAAAAAGACCGTGATCGGCTTGGAGAGCGAGCAAAAAAGCAGGCTCAATCGGGACGAACATTAGAATGAAATCTAGGTTTTTGCCAGAGGCTACTTCTTGGTATTTCTTTTCCGATAATCCCTTGATGTGATTTTTTATAGAGATCAGGTGATTCTTCAAATGTCTCTCTTTGGGCTTGGGATCGTCCTCATTGATGAAATCTTCGTAGGCTTTCAAAGAAACTTTGCTGTCGACTATTACCCATTTGTCATCGGGTAACTTGATCATCACATCGGGTTGAAAGCGTCTCCCCTCGTCATTAGAAAAGCTTTTCTGAAGAAAATACTCCTCGTCTTTTCTCAGGCCTGATCTTTCAAGAATATTTTCCAAAATCATCTCACCCCAGTTTCCTTGAACCTTAGAGTCATTGCGCAAAGCCTTCGTCAGGTTCTCTGCCTCTTCGGTCATTTTGGAACTCATTTCTCTCAATGTTTTAAGTTCGACCTTGAGTCCTGAGGTTTCCCTTAAATTATCCTTGTGAGTTTCGTCTACTTTTTTCTCAAATGAGACCAATCTTTCTTTGAGGGGACTCAACAGTTGATCAATGGACTCTTTGCTCTTTTTGGAGAAGCTTTCTGTTTTTTCTTCGAAAATTTGATTGGCTATGAGTTTGAAATCCTTGGTGAATTTCTCTTGCATCGTTTGAATGTCGGCTCTCTGTTCTTTGATCTGCCTCTCAATATTCGATTTTTCGGCTTCCAATCTGGACACCAGAATTAATGCCCTTTCTTTCTCATCCCTCAGTCGCTCTAAATAAATATCGATTTCTCTGCCTGATTGTTTCAGCTCCTCATTTTTTTCCGTTTCGGATAAAAGCTTCGCTTTATGCTCCTCAAGCTCTTTAAGAATTTGTAAAGAATTGTCTTTTCTTTTTGCCACATAAAGCCCAACGAAAGCACCTATAATCAAGGCGAAAACGACCAGTCCCGATATTAATAGAAGGGTTTCTGCCCCCATTCACTCAGTTGTTTTTTAGTTGTTCAAGATTACCACAAAGGTACCAACTTCTATTCGTTCGAATAGATCAATTACGTCAGCATTCTTCATTCTTACACATCCTTTGCTGGCTGGTGTTCCGATGAGTCCTTCCTCGTGTGTGCCGTGAATAAAAATTCCCCTGTTGTATGAATCTACATCTCCACCCAGATTTATCCCTTCCTCCAATCCTGTCAGGTGCAATACCCTTGAAGTGATGAGGTCTTGATCAGTGGACTTGGCCTGCAATACGGCTTCTGCCTTTGCTCCTGTGTCAACTTTTTGTTTGATGATACCAAAAGGCTCCACTTCAGACCCGACTTTCTCCGCCACTTTGTGCAATCCTTGAGGGGTTTTGAAACTACCCACTTCGCTGCCCAGTCCTTTTTTTGCAGTTGAAACTGAATATTCTGCTACTACCTCATTGTTCTCGACAAAAAAGAGTTTTTGCTTCTTGACGGCTACGTAGAGAAACGAGTCAAACTCCTTGTTGGAATATTTGATGGAAAGGTATTCCATTAAGAAGCTGAGCATTCCAGTGTTCTTTCCCTCTTTTGCAAAGCTTAAAGAGAGCATAGAGCAAATAATTAATACGGGTAAGGATCTTTTCATTTAGAAAAAGCTGATAAACCCAAAGTGTATTTTTCCTCCTCTGAAAGAAACATTATTGTCGAATTGACTTCCTAGGGCATAGGTTAGGGAGAACACCCCTGCATTGGTTTCAAAGTTTACACCAGCGCCAAAGCCAAAAGGGGTATCTGATATTGCGTCTTCCACTGATTCATCTTCGTAGTATGCTTGATCGAAAAATACAAAAAGGTTTGAGTTCTGTTCAAGAATAAACCTGTACTCAATAGTTCCTATGGCGAAAGAAGAAGCAAAAATGGCTTGTTCATCAAAGCCTCGAAGGGTCTTCAATCCGCCAATTCTATAAATTTCGTTGCGGAACATATTTTCGTTCAGGAACACTCCTCCTTGCATACGTATGTGAATGGCGCTTCGTTTAAACAAGGGTAAAAAATAGCCACCATCAAAGTTGAAATTATAGATGTCGCTTTCTTGATTGGTTCCTCCTTCCACTTGCGATATAACCTCCTTTTGGCCTGTTGCTGCCGTGGCATCTACATAGTACCCCTTGCGCGGGTTGAACCGATAATCTAAGTCCGAGACGTAGGCTCCTATCCCAAACATATTTGTTTGAGAATCTGCCAGATCGGTAGAAACGAAATCATTGTTTCCAATGGTATTGGCTCCTTGACTTTCGTAAAATACTTTGAGTCTTTTATCCCCTAAGAAGTAGTACTCTAGCCCCACATTAAGTCTGTTCTGGCTAAAAGTGGTATCGCGGCGGTATAGATTGAACTTGAAATCAATGCCAAGGGGTGTGTTGAAGAGAAAAGGGTATTTGAATTGAATATCAAGCTGGCTAGTTTGTGTTTGCAATCGCTGCCATTGCAACTTGATGGTTTCACCTTTTTTCAAGGCATTCATTAAGTTCAGTTTCACATCTCCTGTGAAGAGAATGTCCCCAGTTACAGGGTCTGGCAATACGCCTATTACCCCATCGAAATTACTAGACTTACGTGGTTTAAGGTAGAGGTAGATGTCTGCTAACCCAGGCCGCATTCCTACCTCATAAGGTTTGATCGTTTGGAGAAAAGGGATCTCTTTTAAGCGAGTCGGAATATTTCTAAGTTCATTTTGACTGTAAGGTTGGCCCTTTCTAAAACCAATGAAATTTTCGATGTATTTTCTATTGGTACTCAAGTCCCCTTTGATTATTAAGCTGTCAATTTTTACAAAATCGCTCTTCTGAAAGTTTAGTGTGGCTCGAATCTGATCCTTTTCTATTTGAACGCTGTCAAGAAAAACTTGGGCGAAAGGGTAGCCTGTATTTTCGGCCTCGTCCAAAAGCTTCTCAAACAAGCGCTTAATCTGATTTGTATTGAGCGATTCTTGGAAATAGAGTTCTTCCCGAAACCCAATTCTCGAAAGCGTTTCCTCGGCTACATTCCCGCTGCGGAGCAAACCCCATTTAAATTTTGGTCCAATATAAATGTGCACTTCTACCGTATCTGAATCGAATGACTTGATGCTATCAACTCCCACTGTTAAGAATCCTTCCGATAAAAATTGTTCTTTCAAGGACTTTAGTTGAAGGAGCGCTGTTAAGGAGTCTGTCACATCAGTAACGAAAAGTGGCGGATCGAAAGCACCGACTTTTTTATCGTACTGTATAGCCAGAACTTTCTGACCATGAACCCATATTGGCATGGCCGCAAAAGCAAAAAATACTGTGCAAACCTTTAAGATATAATTCAAGTTCAGGTATTGAATATGTTTCCTTCTGATGATGAGTTGCTCAAATTTAAACGGTTTTTGCGCGTTTAATTATATTTGTACCATCGATATCCCTGGAATGAAGAAAGCAAGTATAGTATTATCCGTCCTTTTTGTCATGGCAATTGTGTTAAGCTCTTGCCGTACACAGAAGAAAGCATGTGCTGCATACAGTAAAGTCGAGCAGCCAAAACAGGCCCAAGATTCACCCATTTAATGGCCTTTTGGAGTCCAATTGAAAGTGAAGATTCGCTGCGTAAACTGTTAGAATCTCCAAGTCACGTGCCCTTATTTATCCTGAAACACAGTTTTAGATGTGCCCTCAGTTCTATGGCTAAAAACCGCATTGAGAAAAACGAGGATGTCAGACTTCAGTATCACTTGATTGATGTTGTGCAAAATCGAGAAGTGAGTAATCTGTTGTCTGAGTTGTTTTCCGTACGACACGAATCACCTCAAGCATTTTTGGTAATGGAAACAAGACTAATTGAAGTGAAATCTCATTTGGCAATTAAGCCGCACGGATTCAGCGTCTTGCTTGATTCTTTTGCAGATCAATCAGCAAAGTCATAATTTTAGGGAAGCATACGCTCACTTTGTAATGAATGTGTATAGCTGAGAGTGAGACAAACGCTTGCAGTTTTACAATCTCTTTGTCCGAACAGAACAGAATCACTTCGAGTATTGTTACTTTTAGCATTGATGGCCTCATACATTAAAAAAATATCACTTTTGGTTTTAATCCTATTTGGGTGCGGCTATGTTGTTGCCCAAACGGGAGAGGCAACCATATTCGATGAGGCTGTAGTTCTTCACGATCGGTCGGTATATGGTGGAGCTATTCTGCATACCAATGGATGGGGTGCCCACGTAACTTTCACTAAAAATAAGGGTGCCTTTAAGTCAAGGCTTTTCCAACTTGACATTGTGGGAATGAAGCATCCGAAAGAAGTGAAAAGCTTTAATCCTTACTACGACGACAGCCGCAGTTATATATATGGTAAGCAGAACAATTTTTTTGTCATCAGACCCACCATTGGAAAGAAGTACTTGAAATTTGATAAAATCCGAAAATCAGGAGTGGCTATTGGATATAATTGGAGGGTTGGCCCATCACTGGGTTTTACTAAACCAGTTTATCTCGAGATTGGTATTCCTGGAGAGGGAGGACAATTTAACTATGTAGATGTAATTGTAGAAAAATACGATCCTGAAAAGCACAAGCCAGAAGACATTTTTGGCAGAGCCAGTGGACTTAGAGGTTTCAATGAATTGCGGTTAAATCCTGGTGTACATGGTGCTTTCGGGCTCAACTTTGAGTACGACCCCGAAAGAGAAGGAATTAAAGGAATAGAAGTAGGGGCAACTATAGATTATTATCCGATTGAAGAGATAGACATTATGGCATTTGCCGATAACAAAGCACTATTTTTTAACTTTTACGTTGCATTGCAATTTGGTGCAAAATTTAATAAGTAATGGAGGCTGTAGTAGAAGAAATAAGAGAGAGGGTCAAAAAGCCTAAATGGCTTAGAGTAAAATTGCCCACAGGAGCTGAATACAAGCATGTACGTGAGATTGTCGAAGAGCACAAGTTGCATACCATTTGCGAAAGCGGAAATTGTCCCAATATGGGAGAATGTTGGGGTGCAGGGACTGCCACTTTTATGATTCTTGGCAATATCTGTACTCGTTCATGCGGTTTCTGTGCTGTCGATACTGGAAGGCCTGAAGCCGTGGATACCTTCGAGCCAGGAAGAGTGGCGCGCTCGGTGAAGTTGATGGGGGTTAAGCACTGCGTGATCACTTCAGTAGATCGGGATGATCTGGCTGATGGTGGAAGCCTTATTTGGGCTCAAACCGTAAGAGCAATTCGAAATCAATCTCCCGAGACAACATTGGAAACATTGATCCCTGATTTCATGGGTAAATGGGACAACATGCAAAGCATAATTGATGTTGCTCCTGAAATCGTTTCTCATAATTTGGAAACGGTTCGTCGTCTGACTAAACAAGTCCGCATACAGGCAAAATATGACCGAAGTTTAGAAGTGCTTAGAAGATTGAAGCGCGGAGGCATGAAAACAAAATCTGGTGTTATGCTAGGTTTGGGCGAAACAGAGACGGAGGTCATAGAAACAATGGAAGATTTGAGAAGTGTAGGAACAGATATTTTGACCCTAGGTCAATATTTGCAGCCCACCAGAAAACACCTGCCTGTTGCTGAATTCATTACCCCGGAAAAGTTTGCGGAGTACAAACAATTGGGATTAAAAATGGGTTATAGATTTGTGGAAAGTGGACCTTTGGTAAGGTCGTCATACCACGCTGAAAAGCACTTGTTTTGATCTGTAAAGAAAACAAGAATAGTAGAAAACCTAAATATTGACGGTGTACCTTTTTTGTTAAATTTACGCCACTTACTAAGATTGCGAAAAACTGTATTAAAATCATAGAGTATGAAAATCAGAAATTTACTCATTACACTAGGCTTAGCTTCAATTGCCGGTATTGGCTGGTATGTTGTGAACGAAGATGGGCAAGATGCTCCCGCATATATTCCGCGCAGCGATTACAATAGTGTTGCTGCAGGAGCTGAAGGTGCTTTTGAGTATTACAAATCCATCAAGGCCAACATATACACAGGAGAGGTTGAGACCGAGGACATCTTGAAAATGCAAACGGCTCTTGAAAAAGTTAAATTACCTCAAACAAAAAATGATCAAATAGAGTGGGAATTAATGGGCCCCAACAATGTTGGAGGTAGAACTCGTGGTATTCTCCCATTAGCCGAGAATCCCAACTCTTTACTGGCAGGTGGAGTTTCTGGAGGTCTCTTCAGATCAGATGACGCTGCTTTGTCTTGGAGTTTATTGGAAGGTTTTGATCCCTATTTGATTGTTTCATCCATTGCTCAATTGGGCAATGGGGCTCTTTATGTCGCAACGGGCAATAGTCGAGAAAGTGGAGGCGGATCTGGAAGTTCAGGATTTATTGGTCGAGGACTTTTTGTCTCCAATGATGATGGCATAACTTGGAATGTTGTTTCTGACTTTGAACCTACACCATTCAATGAAAGTTCAAATTGGGCGAATGTTGATGTCATCAAAGCAGATCAATTGAATCCTGAAAAACTTTGGATTGGAACGGACTTCGGTCTCTATCCTTACATCCACGGTAGTGCAACTCTCGAGGCAACACCCGAAGGGATAACTAACGGATCCAATGTAAAGGATTTAGATATTTCTGCAGATGGCCAGACCATTGTAGCGGTAATGTCAAACCGATTGTATATCTCCAATGATGGTGGAAATTCTTTTACCCATGTCAACGAAGGAGGCAATTTCTCTGGTTTTCCCGAAGAAGGTTTTGGTACAGCTGAAGTAGCTATTTCACGAAACAATTCGGAAATTATCTATGCATCATTGGCTTTGCCGAATGGATACTTGCGAGGAGTGTTTGCATCTGTCAATGGCGGGAATACATGGTCTACAATCGCACCACAAAGCAATTTTGGTGGTCAACTTTCTCAATTCGCACCATTTTACAACGGACTCAGTGCTCAAGGATGGTATGACCATATGTTGACGAGTATACCGAGTGACGAAGTGGAACAAATTCTCATGGGAGGAATTCGTATGTGGAGATGGGAGCTCACCAGTGCAACCCCTGGTATTACTGCATGGGAAGAAGTGAATGCCAACTTCGCCTCTTTCCCTGGAGGCCCTCCAAGTCCTATTTACGTGCATTCTGATATTCACACTGACGCCTGGGATTCTCAAGGAAGACTTTATATAGGTTGCGATGGTGGAATGTTTCGTTCAGACAATAATGGCGCTACATGGGCAGCCTTGAATCAAGACTACTCTACGACTCAGTTTTATTCCATTGCATACAATTCTTTCGGACAAATCTTAGGAGGTTTACAAGACAATGGTTCACTTTTCTTGAATTTAGAAGGTGCCAATCCCAAGTTTGGCCAACAGTTTTCGGGTGGAGACGGTTTCTCCTGTGAAATTTCACAATACTTCCCCGATTACATGTTTTCTACGCTCTATTATGGGGTGATTTTTAGATCTACTGATGGAGGTGAAAATATAACTACCATGGATGATCTTACTGCAGCATCTGGTGGAGGCGGAACCGACTTTAATACAGACATCGCAATACATGAGAATCCAAACAATGAAAACTCTGAAATATTCGTAGAATATATTCCCCAAGTAGATTCCCCTTACCTCGTGCCTCTAGCCACACCTTTTGTCACTGCTGCAGGAGACACGATTGTGGCCAGGATACCAGCTAATACTGACGTTCAAGTCGATGCTGATAATAACGATTATCTCCTCGATTATACGACCACTGAAGATCTGAATTTCTATTCATACTTTCAGCGCGAGGGTACTAATGGAGAAGTGTTAGAGTTTCATGATGTTGCTGATACGGTAATGGTTCAGGAAAAGCCTCAATTTTTGTTGGCGGCAGCTCTTTCAAACGGCGTTTATATTACCCGTGAGCCATTAAAAACTAACGGAGTTCCTCAATTTTATCAAGTTGATGATATCGTTCCAAGCACTCCATCTAGTCTAGAATGGTCACCTGATGGGGATCATCTCTACATAGGATATAGCAATGGATCGTTGGTTAGACTTAGTAACTTCAACAGTGCTTGGACACAAGATCAATTGGAATACGACAGTGATGATTATGTGATTGAACGAGCAGTTATTCATACAGGTCCAGGTTCTATCACAGATATTGAGGTGGATTACTCTCAGGGAAGAGGTGATGACGCGAGTGAAAGAGTAGCTCTTGCCATTGCTGGATACGGAGGTTCAGGAAAAATAAGGGTATCAGATCAAGCAGCTTCGGTTTCAGGTATTGGAACTTTTGAAAATGTTTGGAATGTTCCTGCAGAGTTGACAGGTATGCCAGCTTACAGTGTGGTAATGGATATTGTTAATCCCGAGATCCTTTTAGCGGGTACGGAGTATGGAATATGGTACAGTGGAGACAATGGAGAGACTTGGAGTGAAGCCAATAACGGCGAAATGGTAAGGGTCCCTGTTTTTGACTTACGTCAACAAAAACGTGAGGCATGGAATGTTTCTAATAGCGGTGTTGTGTACGCAGGTACTCATGGAAGAGGTGTTTTTAAGTCCAGCTATTTGCTAACCCCAACGAGTGTTGAAGACATTGTAGAGGAGGTTCCTGTTCTCAATGAGTTGAGAGTATTCCCGAATCCTGTTACATCTCGCGCAAGTGTATCATTCGACTTGGGAACTACAGCCGATATTGAAATGTACATCTACAGTATTGATGGAAGACTCATCGAAGCTTTCCAAGAGCAGCGTGTAGGTTCTGGTATTAATCGTCAAATTGATTTTGACGCGTCAGATTATGCTATTGGTCAGTACATCTTGCAACTTAGAGTTGGAGACGACTGGAATAGTGCAAAATTTGTAGTGACGCACTAAGAAATATATTCATCAAATTTGAGGGTGGGTCAGAGGTTTCTGATTCACCCTTTTTTGTTTCTATGAAAAAAATAAGAGTTGCAATAAATGGCTTTGGAAGAATAGGTCGCTGTTTTACTCGACGTGTTTTCGAAGACTATGCGCATCAAATCGAGATTGTAGCGATCAATGATCCAGGGCATATTGAAGCGATGAGTCATTTATTGAAGTATGACAGTGTTCAAGGCACTTGGTCGCACGCTGTCGATTATCGCCAGAATGAGCTCTTAGTGCATGATCAGTCAATTCCTGTTTTTCATGAGCTTTCTCCGGGCTCTATTCCATGGAAAAACCTTGAGCCTGATCTTATTCTAGAAAGCACTGGAAAATTCAAAAAAGTTTCAGAAGCCTCCGCCCATTTCCAGAGCGCAGACAAATGTTTGATTAGCGCAGTAGCTTCTGATGAAGAGGTTAAGACGATTGTTTTAGGTGCCAATGAACACCAGTTGAATGCATCGGATAGACTGATTTCGAATGCTTCATGTACCACCAATTGCGCTGCCCCTTTGGTTGATATAATCGATAAGGAACTTGGAATCGAAAGCGGCTATATCACGACTGTACACAGCTATACTGGTGATCAAGCCTTGCACGATACAATGCACAAAGACCTCAGGCGAGCACGGGCTGCTGCATTGTCAATTATTCCAACCTCCACTGGAGCGGCTAAGGCAATAACAAAAATCTTCCCTCACCTTGAAGGTTACTTGGGTGGAGCTGGCATAAGAGTGCCAGTACCCAATGGTTCTCTTACTGATGTTACATACTCAGTGAAGAAAACGGCTACGGCAGACGAGATCAACGAGCTATTCCTAAACGCCAGTAAAGGCTCATGGAAGAACTATTTGGAATACACCGACAAACCCTTGGTTAGTTCAGACATCATCGGAAATACGCATTCGTGTGTGTTTGATAGCCAACTAACTTCTGTTATCGGCAATCTCGTGAAGGTGGTAGGCTGGTATGATAATGAAATGGGATACGCGTCGAGACTATGCGACCTTATCGTTTATTGGAATAAATTGTAGGATTGGCCCCGTAGCTTTTCAATTCAACTTTCTCTTCAAATACCGCATAGGTATAGTTGTTTATCCAGTCGCCAAGATTGATGTATTCGCCACCATTGCTCAGCTCGATCAGCATGGGTAAATGCCGATGGCCAAATAAGAAGTAGTCGAAATGTTCTTTTTCTGCTATTTCGTTCGAGTAGATAGCCAACCATTCTTCTTCAGCTCCCAAAAAAACTTTGTCGCTTTCTACTCCTTTCTTTCTGCTCGTCTTCGAAAAGAAATTGGCTAAGCCAATCCCAAAGTTCGGATGCAGCCTGGCAAATAACCACTGACAAAGACTAGATCTAAAGACTTTCTTGATGAGCTTATATCCATGGTCGCCCGGGCCTAATCCATCACCATGGCCAATGTAGAACTTCTTTCCGTTCAGGGTCCGTTGAATCGGTTCTCGATGAATTTCTACACCAATTTCTGTTGGGAGATAATCGAAAATCCACATGTCGTGGTTTCCAATAAACCAATGCACTTTGGTTCCTGAATCAACGATCTCGGCGAGCTTACCCAAAAGTCTGACATGTCCACGCGGTACTACTGTTTTGTATTCAAACCAGAAGTCAAACACGTCACCGAGAATAAAAATTTCTTCTGCCTCGTGACGAACTTCTTCGAGCCACTGAACGACTTTTTTCTCTCTTACAAGGCTGTCTTCAGGAGTGGGAGAGCCTAAGTGAAAATCGGAAGCGAAGAAGTACTTCTTCATAAATTAGGTGTTGAAGATCTCGTCAAGCTTTTTCTCCAAGGCTGCTCCTCGAAGCTTTGTAGCGATTACCTTTCCTTCTGGGTCAATCAATACAGTGAAAGGGATACTCTTCACATTGTAAAGCTCAGCGGCGGCTGATTGCCAAAATTTTAAGTCGCTAACATTAGGCCACTGAAGGTTATCTTTGACAATAGCATTCTCCCATTTCTCCTTATTTCTGTCAAGAGAAACACCAAATATTTCGAAATTTTTGTTCGCGTACTTGTTGTACATCCTCACAACATTTGGATTCTCCATACGGCATGGCTTGCACCAGGATGCCCAAAAATCTATTAGGACATAATTTCCTCGGAAATCAGAAAGTTTAATGATTTCTCCTCTTGGATTTGGTAATGCAATTTCAGGCGCCAAAGTGCCAGTATTCAATAGGTTTTCTATTCGCACTTGGTTTTCCATGCCTGCGATTTGATCACTCAGCTTATCAAAGAAATAGTTTCCTTGCAATTTCGTCGACAGTGCATCTCTTACCGTTATGAAATGCTCCATGTCCTCCTTCATGTTGAGCCTTTGCAAAGCTGTGAAATTTGCAAGTTTCCCAGGATCACTATTTATAAAATCAATCAAGTAGTCTCTGTAAGCTTTTCTGGATTGATTGTATGAGTTCCCCAGTTCAGCTCTTTTTTCTCCCTCACCAGTTGTTGCGAAAGAGCGAAGAACTGTCATTAAAGAGTCCAATTCCTTTTCGAACGTGTTTGTACTCACAAGAAGATCCCGTAAACGCTCGCTTTCTTCACTTCCAGAAATGGTGTAAGTCTCTCGAAGCATTTCGGCATCACCATCTATTACCACAGTTGAATTGGTGCTATCCAAGATCAAAACCAGCGAGTTTTCTTCGCTCAATGCCAAAGTGTAGAAGTCAGGTCTTCCTGCTTTGAACTCAAGTGTAAAAGTTCCATCGGGATCTAATCCTACATTTCTCAGGGTATCAGGCATTCCATTGTTGTAGGCAATCAGAGAAATTGACTGCACACGGGCGTTTGTAATTTTCCCCGAAATGGTACTCACTTTCTGTTGATTTTCACAGCTCATCAAACCAGCTGTGATCAATAGGAGCAGACTTAATTTAATTCTCATTGTTCAAGTAGTTTTCTAAGAATTTCACTGGCCATCTTGGGGTTGGCTTTTCTATTTGAAAGTTTCATCACTTCCCCCATAAATAAACCAAGAAGTCCTTTGTTGCCCTTTCTGTAGGCCTCGGCTTTATCTGGAAATGTAGCAATCGCCTTTTGAGCTAGCTCGTCGAGCCAGTCATCATCGCTTTCTTGCAGTAAGTTTTCACTATCGGCTATTTCAGCAGCCGTTTGGGTTGGTTGCTCCACATACTTTGGAAATAGCTGTTGCGAAGCAGCCGAGTTGCTGATCTTGTCTGAATCTATTAGTGCAATGATCTCTGCAATTTGAGCAGGTTTCAAAGGGAAATTTTCAATAGAAGTCGCAGTTTGATTCAAGTGTGATTTGATCTCCCCGATGACCCAATTTGCCGCAGCTTTGTAGTTTTTTGTGTGCTGAATCAATTCGTTAAAATACAGGGCAATGGGTTTTGATTCTATCAAAATTCCCGCATCGTATTCTGATAGCTTTAGCTCGTTAATGTATTTTTTAAAGAGTTCATTGGGCAGGGGAGGCATAAGCTTCCTTACACGATCAATGTCTTCCTGCTCTAAAGTGAGCGGCTGAATATCTGGCTCCGGGAAATACCGGTAATCGTGTGCATTTTCTTTTCCTCTAAGGGCAAACGTTGTTCCTTGGACAGCATCAAAACTTCTGGTCTGCTGGATTACCTGTCCACCATTTTCCACTATTTCAATCTGTCGCTTCATTTCAAACTCGATGGCTCTCTGCACGTTTCGCAGGGAGTTCATGTTCTTTACTTCGCAACGGTTTCCATACTCCTTCGCGCCTTTCAACATTACCGATACGTTGGCATCGCACCGCATGCTCCCCTCTTCCATGTTTCCATCACAAATTTCGAGGTATCGAACCAAGCGACGAACCTCCGCCAAGAAATTGTAAGCTTCTTCCATGGTTCGAATGTCGGGCTCTGAGACAATTTCCAAGAGCGGAACGCCTGCACGATTTAAATCAACCAGCGTATTGAATGGATCTTGGTCGTGAATACTCTTACCTGCATCTTCCTCAATGTGAATTCTGGTTATGCCTATGCGCCTAATTTGATTGTCGGCATCCTTTACGTCGAGGAATCCTTCTGTGCAAATCGGGGTTGTGTCTTGGGTGATTTGATAGCCTTTCGGCAAATCGGCATAGAAGTAATTTTTTCGCGCAAAGTGCATGGCTCTAGTTATCGAACAATTCGTCGCAAGACCCAGTTTTATGGCGTATTCTATTATTTCTTTATTCACCCTCGGCAATGTGCCTGGGTGTCCTAGCGTAAGGGGAGAAGTGTTTGAATTAGGAAGACTGCCATAAGAGTTTAAGTCTCCAGCGTACGCCTTTGACTTGGTTTGCAACTGAGCGTGAACTTCAAGCCCCACTACTAACTGGTATTTTTCTAATATTTCTGTTCTTTCTTCGATCATAGCTTCTCAATCACACCTTCGAAAATCTGGACCATCTTAGAAGAAGATGCATTTGCTGCGCGAACGACATCTTCGTGTGTCGTTTCAACTATTCTTCCTTCCACACCCAGATCAGTAATTACGCTCATCCCAAAACACCTTACCCCCATATGTCGGGCCGCAATAACCTCGGGAACGGTGCTCATTCCTACTGCATCGGCTCCGAGAATTCTTACATACTTGTATTCAGCAGGAGTTTCTAAACAAGGACCTGATAATCCTGCGTAAACTCCTTTTTGTACCGCAATCCCTTTTGCTTCTGCAATTGCTTCTGCGCTCTTGATGAGCTCCCAATCATAAGCCTGACTCATGTCTGGAAACCTTGGGCCCCATTTGTCATTGTTTGGGCCCATAAGCGGATTAGTTGGGAAAAGATTGATGTGGTCACTGATGATCATCACATCTCCTATTTCAAAATCTGGATTCACTCCTCCGCAAGCGTTTGAAACCATTAAAAGCTCGATTCCCATCAATGCCATAATTCGCACTGGAGCCACGACCTTTTCCATTGAGTATCCTTCGTAGAAGTGAAATCTTCCTCTCATTGCTAGGACGGTTTTCCCACCCAAATCACCGAGAATGAATTCACCCTTATGTCCTACCACCGTTGATTGCGGAAAGTCAGGGATTTCACTGTAGCTGATTCTTTTCTTCACCAAAATTTTCTCGGCGACCGCGTCTAGTCCTGATCCTAAGATTATTCCTACTTGTGGCTTGAGTTCTCCAAAGTGTTGCTTCAGAAAATTGAGGGAATTGTTGAGTTGGGTCTCGTTCATATCGATTGAATCATGGAATTGAATCTTTCAGCATCGCTGCCGAAATCTGTCTTTATTTTCCAATACAATACTCTTATCTTATTTTCTTGAAAAAAGTGTACATGCGCTTTCAGGCGCTGTGCATCTTTTTCGGTGGTAATTAGTATTGGTTTTTCAGCCCCAAAAGTATCAATAAAATCGCGGAGCTTAAAGAGTTCTTCAAGGCTAAACAGGTGATGGTCTTTAAATTCGAAGTGCTTAAGAACATTGAAGCGTTTTTGGGCTTCCTGTTCTAAAGGAAGTGGATTTGCAATTGCAGTTAATAGCACCACATTTGAAAAATCTTTGGCGCCAGAATGATCAGGGTAGAGATCACAAATCTCGCCGTAAGAGATACCTGAAAAGAAAACCTCCTGATCAGTCGCACCTAGTTCGCTCGCAAGTCGCTCTCGATCATTTCGGCTCGAGTTCGGGGGTGTCTTGCTTACCACAATGGCTTGTGCGCTTTTACTTCGTTTTTTGATATCTCTTAAATTGCCCGCAGGCAAAAGAAAATCGGAATGGAATGGTCTAGCCCATGTCGACAAAAGAAGGTAAAAGTCTGCTTTTACTTTTCGGTGCTGCATCGCATCATCGAGAACTACCGTTTCTATTTCAGGATGATTGATTTTTAAGTACTCTAGACCTCTGGCTCTGTTTTCATCCACCAGCACAAAAAGATTCGGGTGTTTATTCTTCAAGAGAAGTGGTTCGTCGCCGCATTGATCGGCAGCCATGGAGGCGTTAACCTTCACTGTACCTTTTGTCACTCTTCCATAGCCGCGGCTGAGAACGGCAACCTTATCAGCTCCTAGCAGCGTGACGAGATAGTCGACCATCGGAGTTTTTCCCGTGCCGCCAAGGCTAAGATTTCCAACCACTATGGTTTTTTGGGAAGGCTTGTAGGCTTTGAGAATTCCTGTGTCATAGAAAAGATGACGCAAGCTTAAAATGAAGCCATAAACCCAAGATAATGGTAATAGAAGCTTTCGTAATTCTTGCATTCCTTAGCTTTGTTGGAAAGAAAGGATCAAATATGCCACAAATTAAAGAGATATGTAGCTACCTCGAGCAATGGGCTCCTCCTGCGTATTCAGAATCATACGATAATGTAGGATTATTGGTCGGTGATCGAGATGATGAGGTGGATGGTGTTCTGGTAAGTCTCGACTGCACTGAAGCTATAATAGATGAGGCTATTGAGCAGGGATGCAACCTGGTGGTTTCTCATCACCCTATTGTTTTTAAAGGATTGAAGAGTCTTACAGGCAAGAGCTATGTAGAACGAACAATATTAAAAGCGATTAAGAATAATATCGCCCTTTACGCTATACACACCAATCTTGATAGCGTATTGACTGGAGTCAACGGGAGAATCGCAGATCGGCTCGGTTTGACAAATCGTAAGATCTTGAGCCCAAAGAAGGGAGCGCTCAATAAGCTAACTGTCTTCGTTCCAAAAGGAGACGCAGAAAAAGTGAGAACCGCCATGTTCAAAGCAGGCGGAGGCGTAATAGGCAATTACAGTAGCTGTAGTTTTAATACAGAAGGAATAGGCACATTTCATCCTGAGGATGGAGCCAAGCCCGTTATCGGCTCTGTAGGTAAAACTCAGGAGGAGGAAGAATCAAGAATAGAGATGATATTTCCTACCCACCTGTCTTCAAAGATTCTGGCGGCCATGACACAATCTCATCCTTACGAAGAGGTGGCCTATTACCTTCATTCTCTTGAGAACGAAAATCAAAATGTCGGTTCTGGAATCGTTGGTGAGTTGCCAGAAGGAAAGCAAGGCTCTGATTTTTTGAATTTCCTCAAAGATTCGATGCAGCTGAAAGTTATCAGGCACACTCAAATTCTGAATAGAGAGATTAAGAAAGTCGCTATCTGTGGGGGCTCGGGCAGCTTTTTGCTTGATGATGCCAAACGATCAGGGGCCGATGTGTTTATCACAGGTGATTTTAAGTACCATGAATTTTTCGATGCGGAAGGAGAGCTGATGATTGCAGATATCGGACACTATGAAAGTGAGCGATTTACGATTGACCTGATTGCTGATTATCTACGCCAAAATTTTAGTACTTTTGCAATCCGTTTAACTCAAAAGAATACTAATCCAATCCATTATTTCTGATATTTATGGCAACAGCTAAATCCAAAAAAGGCGTATCTACTGAGGATAAGTTAAGGGCATTATACAATTTGCAACTGATTGACTCACGTATAGACACGATTCGTACAGTTCGAGGAGAGTTGCCTTTCGAGGTTCAAGATTTGGAAGACGAAACGGAGGGATTAGCAACGCGCCTTGAGAAGATAGAGACGGAAAAGAAGTCTTTAGACACTGAGGTTTCGGGCAAGAAAAATGCTATTACTGAGAGTAAGGCTCTCATTAAGAAGTACAAAGAGCAACAGAATAACGTTCGAAATAACCGAGAATTTGAGTCTTTGAGCAAAGAACTTGAATTCCAAGATTTGGAGATCAAATTATCTGAGAAGAGAATCAAGGAGTTTCAATCCCAGATTGAATCTAAGAAGGAAGTAATCGACAGCACTCGCGAGGAGCTGGAAGGTCGCCAAAAAGACTTGGACATCAAGAAAAAAGAGCTTGACGAAATCGTTGGTGAAACAAAGAAAGAGGAGGAAGCTCTTTCGAAGAAGTCTGAGGATGCGGGAAAGAAGATTGATGAGAGGCTTCTGAATGCATACAAAAGAATTAGAAACGGTTCAAAAAATGGTTTGGCTGTTGTGCCAATCGATCGCGAAGCTTCTGCTGGTTCTTACATTAAGATCCCACCACAGCGTCAATTAGACGTAGCGGCTCGTATGAAAATAATTGTTGACGAACACAGTGGAAGAATATTGGTCGACAAAGAATTGGCCGATGAAGAAACTGAAAAAATGGAAGCGATGTTCAAGAAGCTTTCCAAATAAATACTAGACAATCTTATTGATTTCGAAGCCACTCTAATTTAGAGTGGCTTTTTTTACATCCTTATTCCAACGGTAAGACCGAATACACTTTGCGTGTTTTCTAAGGTTGCTCTGTTTAGATCTGTATAATCGTAGAGTTCATT
>JBLIDT010000011.1:0-85394 GCA_047632755.1 Cryomorphaceae bacterium | reverse complement strand
AAGATTATTGAAATATGAACGAGACATTGATTTTTATCAACAGACTGCAGCCATTTTTGGTAGCTCGCTTCTAAGAACTAGTTTTTAAATTTGGCTACTGGCTACTGGCTACTGGCTACTGGCTACTGGCTACTGGCTACTGGCTACTGGCTACTGGCTACTGGCTACAACCAACCTACCACACAAACTTCTCCGCATCCATTTCACTCCCGTGCGACAACCTTAACACATAAGCCCCTCGCGCCAAGTCGGGATGAATCGTTGCGAACCCGTTTCCGTAATTCTCCAAGAGTTCACCGTGAATACGCTGACCGAGTAGATCGTAAATCTCGACCACCACATAAGGCGCCGTGGAGCGGTACACCTCATTGAGACCGCCTTGACCGCGGTATACTTTGTCGAGACCGAATGCAATTCCTTGAAGAATCTCAACGGCTCTGATCTCGATTACGGTGGTCGTTCCGTCAATATCGGTTTGACGCAGGCGGTAGTAGGAAATACCCGAATAAGGATCGTCATCTGCAAAGGCGTAAGTCAATTCCGTATTCGAATTGCCCGCTCCTTCTATGCGACCCGCTTCTTCCCAGTGTTCCGCGTCTTTGGATCGCTCCACCGTAAAGAAGTCGTTCTGTCCACGGATCTTTCGTCCCGTTATGGCCAACGGTTTTTTTCTGAAAAGCTATTTTTGGTTCATTCTTAGCATCACTTGAATTGCCAAAAGCAGCTTCATTGAGAAGAAAAGTCTAGGACAAAAAAAAACGCCCCGTCTCCGGAGCGTTTTCAAAATAGGTTGGAGGAGTGATTATTCTACCGTTACGTTGATCTTTGCACTCAACGCTTCACCATAAGAGCGGTGCAGTCCATCGGCATATTGAAGAATCAAGGTGTGGTTTCCAGCAGGGAGATCAAGCGTGTCGCCTTTTTGACCGCCACCGTAGTGAATGTGTGTGTCATCGGCAGGAACCGCTTTGCTCATTGGAATGACGTCGCCATTGATGATGATATGGTGATGTCCGTAACCTTCTTTCACCAATCCAGCAGGTTCTACTTCGATGCCTTCAGCACCAAACTCAACGTAAACAGGTGATGTAACTGTAGCTCCGTCTTCTAGATTGGCAAAGAAGATTTTCGAGTCTGCAGGAACAGCTGGCATCTCTGGGCCCGACATTTCATCACCATGGTCATGTCCATCGTGGTCGTGTCCATCATGGTCATCAACCATAGTTTCTACTTCCGTGTTTTCTTCTGTAGTCGCGGGGGTGCTTTCACAAGCGGTCAACAGACCAAAGGCAATTAAGGGGATAAATAGCTTTTTCATGTTCGATGTTTTTGTTTCCTCAAAGGTACTCATTGGGGGGTTCTTCTAAGGCTTTTTGCGCGAGCTTTCCAAATATTTTATTGCAAAGATGGCCGCACCAAAATATTCAGGTACGGCCATCCTGATAAGTGAAAACCGATGCTCGGTTACTGCGATACCATGATCTTGGTTAGGGTTGTTTTAGATTTTCCAGTGAAGCGGCATAGGTATATGCCGTTTGCTAAACTGGAAGCGTCGAAGGTTAAACGGTAGCTTTGTTCTCCTTGGATTTCACCTGAGTATAGCTGTGCTACTTGTCTTCCGTTCAAATCGAATATAGCTTAATGGCTGCGTCAAGATCGCCGCTCGCCCTTAAGTAGATTCCTCCTCTTCTGCCAGAACCAAAGCCATTTCGACAGAAGGAACTATCGAAACTACTGGAGTGGTACTCCCGAGCCAGGCCGTTGTGAAGGTGAAGTTTATTTTCTCTGGTGCTAATTTTTGCAGTTTAGCATTTAATGACTGAATGAGATCCGACTCGCTGCTCTTGGCGGCAAGTGATTAAACAAGGAATAGGAACAAAATAATTCGCGGATTTCTCATAAATCAAACCAAAAAAAAGTAGTGATTTGAATAGTGCGGCGCCGATATGTTGCAATTATGTCTAATGCCAATTCGCTCTGCAAGCCAATCGTTTGCAAAAAAAAAACTTTTGAATCGCGGTATATCAACCAACACGCTTATTCGATTTTTCAAAGAATAATATTCGCCTGTGGAGGAGGAGTTGATCTACTGACCAACTAGAAGATAATATCGATTGAACTTTGTACTGAGAAGTGTTTCTCAAAACGATTGTAAACTCCGTGAAGAGCGCCAATATGGCTGTGGAATGATCTATCAATCCTTGCCAATACAGCGAGAATTGATGAGTGCGCTGCTATCTGCGAAACTGATATGAGTATTGGTCACTTGTTTTAGGATTGGATTTCGCAATGCAGCAAGACCCTATATTTAATAGTGTTGGCTGTCTCATTTTACTTACATTTCTAGCATGAAAAACAAAACCATATTATTATTGGTCGCATTATTTCTTGTTGCAGGAAGCCAAGCTTTTGCACAAAAAGATAAAAAGAAGGTAGCTGTCGTCACTTTTTACGTGGATAAGCATATCGACTTTTCAGAATTAGGAAATAGCGCGGCACTCGCTGGATCAGTAGCATCCTTAGCGGAAGACCCAAATTTTGACTTAACTCCTATTTTGGATGAGTTTCATACTGCCTTTTTTGAAGAATTAAGCAAGTCCTTCTCATTTGATTTAGTGGACGAAGCCGTAATTTTAAACAACGAATTATATAAGGTTTATGAAAATTTTGGTTCTGATGCAGCCGACGAAGAAAAAGGCTTATTTCAATCTTTGATTGTTCAAGATGGATATAAGGCACTAATAGAAGTTAGCACCTTATCTGCCGATAAGCATCAAGCTGAATTGGATATGATTGAAATGTTTGGTGATGTGGACGGGGTTATGTTTGTTAGTCTGGACTATAGTTTTGTGAAAAAGATTGCAGTTGGCGGCACCGGATCTGCTGGGATGGCAGCGTTCGCACGCGTGAAACTTTGGAATAGAGAAGGTAAAAAAGTCTTTGCTGATAACGAATCCTCTACAGGAAAAAAATCAGTAGCCATCATAGGCGGTGTTCCCGTCATGTCATTGGATAAGATTATTCCACTTTGTCAAAGTGCAACGGACAGGTTGATTGTCGATTTGAAAAAATCATTGCCCAAAAAAGCGGGTAAGATTGACAAGAAGCTTTAAGCCAGAATTCCACCTCAAATTTTTTGATGAAAAACCCCGACCATTGGTTGGGGTCTTTTTGTGCCCATACAGTTCTGTTACGCGTTACCATATATTGGATCAGATCCCAACTAAATGGGCCTAGCGCACCGACAAGCATCTTCTGTTCAGGGATTTTGAAAGGCAGCTTCAGGCCAGAACTAGTATCGATGAAAATCGATTTCGACTAAACTCGGTTAGTGAAAAGGCGCATAAAGGTCTCTTGATAGAATATCCTCTGCTCTCCATCTACGCTAGTAAATCCAAGCCCAATCTAGCAGAAGCTTTAGAAGAACAACTTATGGGAATAAAAAAAGCCCTCACAGGGAGGGCTTTAAAATTGTCTTGAAAAAGGACTAGAATAAGAAACCAGCTCTGATAGAACCAACAACTCCTTCACCTATTCCGAAAGAACTTCCACCAGGGGTTTCCACTTCAATTACTTCTCCAGTCGCGTTGAACGCATCCTGAGTCATTGCTCCCATAGAAAGAAAGCCGAATCCATAATTAAGTTCAGCACCGAGGTAAACATTATCAGCAAAGTAAAAGTCGAATCCAGCAAAAACTCCTGCTCCAGCACCGAACGTGCTCATTGAGTTTTCCAATTCAACTACATCAGTAGCAACAAGAACTTCATCAGTACCGCCATTTGATCGAAATGTTAACGATACTTCAGCACCAACGTAAGGTGAAAGTCTATCAGTTCCAGGGAAATGCCATTCATAACCAGGGGCTATGCCTATGTTAAAGTTATTGGTTGAATTGACCAATTCAGTATTGTCAGCTCCTTCTTCTCTTTTGTCAGAGGTAGTATTGAAACCAAGAGATACATTAGCTCTCCAAGCATTTGTTGCCGAAGTAAATGAGCGATACTTAATCCCATTGATGCCAATTGGAGAATCTCCAAATGGGGTAAACAAGACTTCTAGGTTACGCTCTCCTCCTTGTTGTTTCTTCACGTCTTGTGCGTTGGCCGTTGAGCCGATAAGCAACGCTGCAGCTGCTATTACAAAAATTTTTTTCATAACTCTTTTTTTAAGTTAGGTTGTGTTTGTTTATACAAAAACTAAGTAACAGAACATACTCTCTAAAATTCTCTAGTAAAAGCTAAGTAATTAACAATTCATGGTTCATTTGTTGAAAGATTTAAAACTCTTATAGTGAGGGTATAAACAGTCATCCTCCTGAACTATCAATATCAAATGAACAATCTACAGGGGATTTTAGTCCGCTTTTGTGACTTAGTTATTACGTCGTTTTTTGTGTTAAGCTCAACTTGTTTTCCAGTCAAGACTATCCGATAAATTTTAAAATGAACTGAAATATCGCTTTAAGAGTTTGTGTTTTCTTATTGATTAAATTTGGCAGTAAGTCTGAAATTCACAAGCTCCAACACTAGATTAACTTATGAAGTTTTCGATTCTTATAACTCCATTTTTTCTTGTGCTGTCTACACTACTTTTCACAGCATGTCAAGAAACTGCAGAAAAACAAATTCAAGTGAGCGAATACCCTATTTATAAGAAGTCAGACTTGGGATTGACATTTCAATCTGCGGGAATGATCCTCAAGGTCTGGTCTCCAAAGGCAAAGTCTGTAAGGTTTAATCTCTACAATGAAGATCTCGGCGATCAAAAAGCAATCGATCAGATAGACATGAAGCCTCTCGAAGACGGAGTTTGGAGTGTGAATCTGGACGCTGACAAAGAAGGGCTGTATTACACTCTTCAAGCAAAGCACGCCGATGGCTGGAGCAAAGAGGTTCCCGGTCCATATGCTAAAGCAGTGGGTAGAAATGGGAAACGCGGCCAATTGATCAATCCTTCAACAGCGAATCCCGAAAATTGGTCTGAAGATCACAGGCCAGATTTGTCTGGGATGAAACCCAATGACTTTTTGGTTTATGAAGTTCATGTTCGCGACTTCTCGATTTCAGAAAACTCGGGAATGGAAAACAAGGGCAAGTTTTTGGCTTTTACCGAAAGGGGAACCAAGAACTCAAAAGGGTTGAGCACCGGTATCGATCATTTGAAAGAAATGGGGGTTACTCATGTGCACCTTCTCCCAGCTTTCGATTTTCATACCATTGACGAAACCCGCCTAGACGAGCCACAATACAATTGGGGTTATGATCCTCAAAATTACAATGTGCCCGAAGGGAGCTATTCAACAAACCCAGCTGATGGTGCCGTGCGCATCAAAGAGTTTAAGGCAATGGTTCAAGCGCTGCACGAGGAGGGAATCGCCGTGGTAATGGATGTGGTTTACAACCATACATCGCGAACGCAGGGTCTCTCTTTCGAGGAATTGGTTCCCAGTTATTACTACCGCCACTGGAACGATAGCACGCTGGGGAATGCCAGCGGATGTGGCAATGAGACCGCCTCGGATCAACCGATGATGCGCAAATTCATGATCGAATCGCTCAAGTACTGGGCCGATGAATACCACGTGGATGGATTTCGTTTTGACCTCATGGCCATACATGATATCGAGACTATGAAGCAAATTGAAAAAGAGCTGAGACAAAATAATTCCAATGTGCTTCTGTATGGAGAAGGGTGGACAGCAGGCGACTCACCACTGTTGATAGAAAAGCGTGCATTGAAATCTCAAGCGTATCAAATGCCAGGCATCGCTGCTTTTAGTGATGAAATACGCGATGGCTTGAAGGGGCATTGGAGTAGTCACGAATCGAAGGGCTATGTAAGCGGAAACTTTGACCTGCATGAGAGTGTGAAGTTCGGAGTAGTGGGAGCGGTTGAGCACCCGCAAGTGGACTATACAAAAGTGAACAACTCTGACACGGCATGGGCTTCGGAACCACATCAATGTATGGTTTACGTTTCGTGTCACGACAATCATACCCTTTACGACAAACTCAAAATTGCCAATCCTGAAGCCAGCGAAAAGCAGATTCGAGAGATGCACCTATTGAGCAATTTTGTGGTGCTCACTTCGCAAGGTGTTCCCTTTTTACACGCGGGAGTTGAGTATCTGCGAACCAAGCATGGGGTGGAAAACTCTTACCAATCTCCCGACAGCATCAACCGCATGGATTGGGATGAAAAATCGCGCAATATCGGTCACGTCGAGCAATACCAAGCGCTCATCAAGTTGCGGAGGGAACATCCATCGTTTCGACTGGGATCTGCCCACGAAGTAAGGGGACGAGTGGTTTTCTTAGATTCTCCGGAAGGTGTCATCTCTTACAAAATCGAATCGCCCAAAGAAGACAACTGGAAAAGGGTAGTGGTAGTAATCAATGCATCGGATAAATCGGCAACCTGGAATCTCCCTAAAGGAAGGTGGGATTTGGTTTACCCTGAAAGTAATGGTTTCAACTTCCTCAAAGGAAAATTGGCCCCGAGACAGGGTTATATTTTCGCCGAAAGGCGCTAGCTCAGCTGCTTCTGAAAAGTACTTTGAGCCACTTGAACCCCTTCGAAATTCTCGCCGCGTGAACTGATGTACACACCTTGGTGGTATTTCATGCCGAGGTATTTAGCCGTTTCCCGAAAAGGAACTTCGAAACCATCGGGGTGAAACTGGTCGGCACCAACCGAAAAGAGATAAACGTTTTTTCCTTCCAGACCACGGCCTTTTTCTTTCTCTACACTTACCAAGTCAGTAAAGCGATCCATGAAGTTCTTAAGAATTCCACTCATCGAATACCAGTATACTGGAGTAGCAAAGACGATATTCTTCGCTACGAGCATTCGATCAGCCAATTCTTGAAATTGATCAGTCTCGGGGTATTGAGCGTTGTAGTCGAAAGGGGCAATTTCAAAATCAAGCAAATCCACCAAATCATGAGAAATTCCATTGAATACATTTCTCAATAAAGTTCTGGTATGGCTGTCTTTACGAGCGCTTCCTAAAAGGATGATTGTATCTTTCATTTTATCACTATTAAATTCCGCGCATTAAGTCGCCAAGGATAAAGGCAACAATGCCCAGAGGTATTGCAATGGCAAGAATAGGAATAAGCAAGTTCAAAATGGCCTTCCCGATTCTAAATTTATGCGCAACGCTCAATCCTGTGACCAAAATGACCAGAGCCCAAATAGACACAACCGAATTGAGAAATGCGAACACATACAGGATTAGTTCCGACTTCGTGAAGTCCATTACTATTGCACTTGTATCACCTTCAAAGAGGATGTAATAAGGTCCGAAGAAGCCTATTTGAAAAAAGATGAAAATCACTCCCACTATTGAAGGAACCATCGACCAAGCTACAACAGCGAGGATTTTTTGATAATTTCCTTTGCCTCCAATCCAGCTTCCGACCATGTTCAGAATAACGGCAAAAATCATGTTTACAATCGGGCCAAGTATCGCCCCAATTATCACAATTAATGCGAGTGAAATCCACGGCCCAAACTCGAATAGTGGCGATCCTTCAATTGCGTTCCCCAAGGCGGATATGGCCCCGCCAATGATCAGAAGTTGAGTCACATACTTATCGGGACATTTGTTCAGAATATACTCTAGGGTATCCCTTGGTCGCAACCAAATCGATTGAAATAGCTTGCCTTCTTCAATGCCCTCGACTTGATTATCGTCGGGGTTATTTTTTAGGTCCAGTATTTCAATGTCGTCCTCACTCATTTCGTTAAAATTGAGAAGCGAATATAAATTAAAAGCTGATCGTGAAACTAGCGGCAAAAGCTAAGTTATCGCCAAAAGAGGAAGACTCGTAGTAGCCATGTCGGTAAAACGCGCCTATTCCAAGGCCTGAATAATACAGGCTCTTTCCATGGAATCGGATTAGATTGTCGATCACCACGCCGCCTTCGAGGTAGAGTTTGTCCATTGTCACTTGAGGCATGTCGGGAACAGCAGTGGTCGTCGTTTCTAGGTTACCGATGGCGGCTTGGTACATCAGTCGAATCTCAGGACGTGAGTACTCCCATTCCATGCCAAATGGATTGCCTAAGTTTTGAGAAACTCCAACATGGGCGTATTGGTCGTTTATGAACGAATAAACGGGCATCGTATGGAAATACCCAAAACCGATAATTCCTAGGTCGCGCTCGCCCAAGATGCCTCGGCTTAAGATCAGGTTGGACTCGTTGATTTCATCTGCCCATATCATTCCACCAGAAGCGAACAGTCGAAGCGGACCGAGGCGTGGCACATTGAATTCATGCATTATTCTCAGCTCTGCCTTAGTGAACTCTTGCTCGCCGTCTAGTACACCATCGAAGGCCTGAGTGACTTCCAGAGAAAGGCGTGGGTATGAAATCCCTTGGGGCAATAAGCTGCTGCCTATCATCATCAAAGCTTCGCCAGGATTATATTCAATTAGAATGCTAGCCTGTGTTGTTGTAAGGTCATATTCTTCAAAACTTGAGTCTGTTCTATTGGTGCGTTCGAAGGTGCGCCGCTCATTGCGAAAGCTAAGGGTGGTGCGCACATCGCGCATGGGGCGGTATTTTAGCTCAGCTTTATAGGCTTCATACGGATTCATAAAGCGGGTGAACAGGTCGCGCTCAAACTCTCCAAGCTTCAAAAAACCACCCATATTTTCGGTGCTGGATCTGCCAGGTTCGTCCACGTCATTTTCATAGCCCACGTAGAATTCAAACTCGCGTTCTGGTTGAATTCTGAATCGCAGACCACCGCCATACTTCATCTCCTTGTCGCGAAAACCATAGGCGAAATAAGCCTCGGGACTCATCCATTTAATAAATTTATCATTGGTTGCTATGCCTATTCCCAATCGCAATCCCTCGTATTGGTTGAATCCCAAAATGTGTGGCAGTAGAATATCAGCCTTGCCTATGCTGAATCTCCCTCTGGCTAAAGAAGCTGATTGACTCATGGTCCAGTCAAGCGCATTTAAAATTTTTGTGTCCAAGGTGTCATAAACCTTGTAAGTATTGTCCTCCTCTTCGGTAAGGTCTACTTGTCGCAATTCATCCCAGCTGTCATCGGTCTGTTTGTTCGCCTCTTCGGTTATTTCGATATTGGCTATGCCAAAGCGGCCAGGATCAAAATCGTACTCTACCGAATCGATGTAGGTATTGCTGATGATTAGAAAGGGTGGCTCGCCTTCAGTAAAGATATACCGCGAACTCGATTGCTCGGGAAACCAGTGACCATTCCCTTTGGCATATTGCTGCCTTATTTCAAATCCTGCCAATTTGTGTTCTCCAGAGTTTTTGGCTTGGATAGTCACTATGGCCCAATCGTTAGCGTCGAGGCTAATGCTTCCTTCCAATAGATTTCCGTTGGCATTTTTTTTTGGTTGAAAAGCTATGACGTAAGCTTTTCCTTCGGCTGTTTCGATGCTGTCTTCGAGCTGGAATAAATACCTGCCGTCACTATTCGGACTGATCGGATTGAGGAAGTCAATTTCGACGAAGTTAAGGTGGGTGGAGTAACTCGAAAAAGGTTGAAATGAATTGGCCTGAAGTGAAAATAGGGGATTGGAAAATCCCGAAATTTGATTAGCCAAAACGCGTTCTTTCACCTTGTTTGGTTGCTCAAAAGTGACCTCCGTAGCGCTTTCCAACATCATGAAATGTGCGTTGGCAAAATTGGACGAGTCGAGGTTTTGTTTGATTCCTTTATCGGTACGATCTACGTCCATGTATGCTTTGTTGTAAGAATTGTACCGAAATTGAGGGAGTTGTTCGGGATCGTTTTGTTTTCTGAGTTTTACCGCTTTTCGAATCATTGCGTAGGCGGGATCTTCCTTGGCTACTACCGTGAACACTGCCAGATCGAGCGTAGCTTTATCCATTTTCACATTCGGGCTTTCCGCTAAATCGCGAAAAGTAATTTTCTTCTTGCTGAAACCAATAACCGAAAACTCGATGCTGTCTGCGGGATTTGTGTTGCGTGGAATGCGCAAGGTGTAATTTCCCTCTATGTCGCTCACGGCTTTGGCTTTCGCCGAAATGATGTGAACGAAAGGAAGACTCTCCTTCGATTTCGAATCAATAATTTTCCCCTTGATCAGTTCTTGCCCGTACCCAAACCATGGGGTCAGGCAAAAGAGAATTAGAATGATTTTTTTCATGAATTTGACTATAGAGCGTCCGCCAAGGTAGGTGTACTTTTTACAAATCTACCCGTACCCTTGGCGATTTTTCTTTGGCGCTCGACTAGGAGCACCGCTTCTGCTATCCATAAGTTTTTAGAAGAGAACACAACCGTTCCCTCTGCGGTCAAGGTTCTTTTCGTTACTGGTCTGAGCGGATCAATGGAGAAAGAAGTCGTAAGCACAAAATATTCGGGCACAATGGAATTGACCGCAAAGTAGGCCGCATCGTCCAGCATTTTGAAATACACCGATCCGTGTAGGGCTTCCATTTTGTGAAAAAAATCGGTGGACACTGGGTAGGTTAATTCTGCTGCACCTTCGCTTATTTTCAGCGTCATTCCTTTGTAGGTAATTCGATTGATTTTGGGATTGTAATAAACGTTTTCGAGTTATTTCTAATGACTTTCATTCATCTTTCGAAACCGATTTCGGATCTAAATGAAGCGTCATAAATTCCCGAAAAACGGCTGGTTCACCATCCCGCACTTCCGCTTTCCACGATCTTAGATTCAGAAACGCTTTTTCTACCATTTTCGCTGCCTCGGCATTTTCTGAAGTCGCTTCTGCCGCTTGAATGTCTCCATCACGCGTGATCCAAAACTCTACGTCAACCGATACAACGTTTTCGTTTTCTTCTTCGGTCAGCTTTACTTGCTTGCCGATTTTCTCTATAAAAGCTTCGGGTCCTTTTTGGGGTTCGGGGTCCATTTCAAAAGGGGAGGGCTTCAGTCGTTTGCCACCCTCGTCGTAATTCCATCCCGAAATCAAGGTGTCGTTTTGGTAGAAGTCTTGTCTCTTCATCTTTCCATTTTTGTGAAAAGAGATGAAGTTTCCGTGTTTGATTCCATTCTTGTATTCAGACTGGTACCAAGTCTTGCCACCTTCATAATACTCAATGCACTTGCCGTGTTTAATGCCTTTGCCCCAGTCGGAGCAGCCGCATTGACGCTTGAGATTGCGGTCGAGGAAGTAGGTTGTCTCAATAGTGATATCGGCCGTGTCAGATTTAGTGAAAACGGAATAGGTTTCGGCATCCATTCAAGTGAAAACGGGAAAACCTTCAGGAGCGAAGAAGAGGGTGTCTTGCGCTTTTCCCGAAAGGGTAAACCCAAGAATAAAGAGAGCGATAATGAGATTTTTCATGAGGTAATTTTGGTTGTGACAAATGCAGCATGGAAAAAATTGCAGGGCATAAGCTTTTAAGCCTTAACTCCATGTTCCATAACCCATGCCAATTCTTATAAGGTTCTATGCAGGTAGCCGATAATTTCCATGCCCCAAGCTACGCCAACATGGATGATGACCCCGCCCCAGACATTGCGGTGGTACAAGGCGATAATTCCCAAGATGTATCCACCAAAAATGGACGAGATTGCTTCGGTGAGAGGCTTTCCAAAGTGGAGCACACAATAGCTCACAACCATGGGGTAGACAACGTAAGGCCCCAGGTACTTGTGCATTCCCAAGATCAAGAATCCTCGAAAGATCAGTTCGGTCGAAATGAAGTCGAGGCCATAAAAGAACTCGTAAAGGGCAACGGTTCTCCATTCGGGGATGTTGAGAGATTGGGCGAAAGCCGCACCACCGCTTTTCAGGTAACGCGGATAATACTCTTGAAGATCGCCGAAGAAGCCACCTATAAATATGAAGATCAAGGCGACACCCAGAATTCCGAAGTATGGCTTAGCCTT
Organism: Cryomorphaceae bacterium; assembly: GCA_047632755.1. Taxonomy (GTDB): domain Bacteria; phylum Bacteroidota; class Bacteroidia; order Flavobacteriales_D; family Cryomorphaceae; genus JAKVAV01. The sequence goes on along the minus strand of JBLIDT010000011.1, from coordinate 73,515 downwards.
GAATCCCCTAAAACTAAGGCCATAAAACTCTCTTTGTCCTTTTGGTTCTAAAACCAGATAAATAAGAAGCAAAGGTAGTACCGCACTGATGAGGCTCTTCGCCGAAGAGATGATTTTGTAGAGATAAAAAGCCTCGACGGGTTCCCAAAGATCTTTGAGTAGATTCCAAATAAACCAAGAGCGATCCAGCGCCAGAATGCCAAAGCCCAAAATGAAATGAATCCAGAACCCTGGTTTTCGGATCCAGTCTTTTTTTAATCCGAAAATGGCCAATAAGCCAACTGTGATTAGATACGGGATACCCTCGTAGAGAAACATCCAGAGGCCTTTCAGCCAAGAACCCGTGTAAGAATCGATAATCGAATCTTCAAAGTCGAAGTAGAAGTTGAAGCTGACCAATGCCACCAAGAGCAAGCTCATAGAAGTGAGAAAGCCGAGGTGGCTGTATTCTCGGGTAAAACGGATGAGCTCTTTGGCGATGGTTTTCACTCGATAAATCTACTTTATTCGATTAGCTCAAAGCGACGATAGTCATTTCCTGATCTCTAAAGCGAAACGTTTCGCCCTCTCTTTTCCCAAGCATAACCTGACCAACAGGCGAGGCGGGAGATATGACAAAGTACATTTGCCCATCCAATTCTACCTTTCCAAACCCCATTGCCATAAAATAAACTCCAGATGAGGTTTCAATCAAACTCCCTGTTTGGACAAGTTCTGATTTCTCTAATGGCAAATTTTTGAGGGAGTTGGCTTGCTCTTTCAATTCAACTAAGCGCTTGCTGAGGTTATCGAGTTCGGTTTGTACCATGGCACGACCCACTTCGTGTTTGTCGCCCGCGGTGCTTTTTGATTCTGAGTTACGGGATTCTTCCAATCCTCCTATCTGTTCGTTTAATTCTTGGATTTTTTCCAAGATGCCTTCGAGAAGATGTTGGGCGAGTTTTTTCTTTGCGGACACGTTTGAACTCATCCGCCAAAGATTATCAAATCATCTTCATGAATGTCTATTTTTCTTGCCAACCGTTCATCATTTTTTAATCTGAGCCAAATCAATTTATGGTCATGTTTGTTGAAACCTTAGAACCAATGAAAACACAATCCCTTTTTGGGATGTTACTCGCAGTAGGACTAATGACGTCCTGCGGAGAAACGACCACCCCAAACACAGATTCAGAAGAAATGACAAACATAGATCTCTCGGTTATTCCCGAGATTCCAGTAGAAGACTTTTTTAAGAACCCCGAAATGGCCTCTTTCCAGATTTCGCCAGACGGTAAGTACTACTCTTATCGAGCCCCTTGGGAGAGTAGGATGAACATTTTCGTGAAAGAAGTGGGCAGCGATGAAGCGACGCGAATCACTGAGCAAACTGACCGCGACATCCAAGGCTACTTTTGGGCTAGTGCGGAAAGAATCGTTTACCTCAAAGACGACAATGGGGATGAGAATTTCTACTTGGTCGCTGTTGACCCCGATGGAAGTGAGCTAACACCTTTGACGAGAATCGAAGGAGTGCGCACCCAAATAATCGACGATTTAGAAGAAGACAAGGATCACATGATCGTTGGTTTGAACAAGCGTAATCCACAGGTTTTCGATCCCTATCGTGTCAACATCAATAGCGGCGAGCTGGAGATGATCATGGAGAACCCAGGAAATATTACGGGTTGGATGACCGATCACGATGGTAAGCTTCGCGTAGCCATAACCAGCGATGGTGTCAGTACATCTTTGCTTTACCGCGACTCGGAGGATGAGCCTTTCGAGTCAATCCTTACCACGAATTTTAAAGAAAGCTTAAGTCCTGAGTTTTTCACCTTTGACAATAAGAAACTCTATGCCAGCAGCAATCTAGGTAGAGACAAAACTGCCATTGTGGTTTTTGATCCTAAAACGGGCAAGGAAGAAAAGGTTCTTTATGAAGACTCGGACTTTGATGTAAGTGGTTTGAGCTACAGCAAAAAGGACAAAAAGCTAACTGCTGTTTCTTACACCGGCATAAAGCACAAATACCATTTCTTCGATGAAGAAATGAAATCCATTCACGCCAAGTTGCAAAATGAATTTCCAGAAATGGAGATCTACATGGTTTCCAGCAATGAAAAGGAGGACAAGTTCATCGTGAGAACATATGGCGACAAGTCTTTAGGAGATTATCACCTCTACGACAAGGCGAGTGGAGAGCACAGTTTCATTGGTGATCCATCGCCATGGATTGAAGAAGACTACATGGCTTCGATGACGCCAATCAAGTACCAGAGTCGCGATGGATTGACCATTCACGGTTACCTCACATTGCCGGCAGGCTACAATATGGATTCTGCAAAAGACCTACCAGTAGTGGTGAATCCACACGGTGGCCCATGGGCCAGAGACACGTGGGGCTTCAATCCTGAGATTCAGTTTATGGCCAATCGTGGTTACGCCGTCTTGCAAATGAACTTTAGAGGTTCAACAGGATTTGGTCGCAATTTCTGGGAAGCTTCATTCCGCGAATGGGGAAAGAAAATGCAAGATGACATCACCGACGGAGTAGACTGGTTGGTAGAAAAAGGAATAGCTGATAAAGATCGAGTAGCCATTTATGGTGCTAGCTACGGTGGGTATGCCACACTCGCTGGTATGGCTTTCACACCTGATATTTACGCGTGCGGAGTCGATTATGTGGGTGTCTCAAATCTGTTCACATTTATGGGAACGATTCCTCCATATTGGGAGCCTTACAAGAAGATGATGTACGAGATGGTGGGAGATCCTGAGAATGCTGAAGATTCATTAATGCTTCGCAGCGCTTCTCCTGTGTTTCACGCCGATAAAATCACAGCCCCTCTTTTCGTAGCTCAAGGAGCACAAGATCCGAGAGTAAACGTGGACGAAAGCGATCAGATGGTAGCGGCCATGAAAGAGCGTGGAGTGGAAGTGGAGTACATGGTAAAAGCCAACGAAGGGCACGGTTTCCGAAATGAGGAAAACCGATTCGAATTCTACCGTGCCATGGAGCAGTTTCTTGCCAACCACTTGAAAAATGTGACGGAGAAGGTAGAGGGATAATTTCAACTTGAATTTAACGGAAAGGCCGCCTCGATCGAAGCGGCCTTTTTTCGTTTGATTCCAGGGGAATCTTAAGTCACACGCTTCGTTTTTTTGTCATTAGATTTAAATAATCAACTAAACCTATCAACATGAAAGCACTTTATGAAGTCCCTGTAGTTGGTGGTGGAAATGGGGGTGCAATGACCGCTCAACTAAAAAGGAAAAGTCTCAACTCCGACTTCCTTTGGCTTTGATCCAAATAGACAACACTGGAAGAAGATCAACTCAAATTTAGAGTTGATCCAAAATGTCTTGATTGACTTTATTGGGAATGGTCACCTTCAGCTTTGATTCTTCCTCCATAGCTCGTTTGATGGCGAAAATGGCTTCGTCGTTTCGCGCCCAGCTTCTTCTGGCTATTCCATTGTTTACATCCCAATGGAGCATACTTTTCAACTTCTTTTCGCTGGAAGCGCTTCCATCGAGTAGCATACCAAAACCACCGTTTATTACTTCACCCCATCCTACGCCGCCGCCGTTGTGCAAACTCACCCATGTGGCGCCTCGGAAGGCATCGCCGACAAAATTTTGAACAGCCATGTCAGCTGTGAATTGTGAGCCGTCGTAAATGTTGCTCGTTTCGCGGTAAGGCGAATCCGTTCCCGAAACATCGTGGTGATCTCTTCCGAGAATGATTGGTCCGATCTCTCCAAGCGCGATTGCCTCATTGAAGGCTTTGGCAATTTTCACTCGTCCTTCGCCATCTGCATATAAGATGCGGGCTTTGGAGCCGACGACCATTTTATTTTTTCCTGCCGCTTTTATCCAGCGAATGTTATCCCCCAGTTGCTGCTGAATCTCCTCAGGGCTGTTTTCTTTTATTAGCTCCAAAACTCTGGCAGCAATGGCATCTGTCTTTTCTAAATCAGAATCTTTTCCAGAGCCACAAACCCATCTAAAAGGACCGAATCCGTAGTCGAAACACATGGGCCCCACAATGTCCTGCACATAAGAAGAGTACTTAAAAGTAAGTCCATCGTCTGACATCACATCTGCACCTGCTCTTCCTGCTTCGAGTAGAAAAGCATTTCCGTAATCAAAGAAGTAGGTTCCTTTTTCAGCGTGCTTGTTTATGGCAGTGGCTTGTCGCTTCAAGCTCTCTTGGACGAATTCTTTGAATCTCTCAGGATTGTCGACCATCAGCTGGTTTGCCTCTTCGTAAGTGTGTCCAGCAGGGTAGTATCCACCAGCCCAAGGATTGTGCAGCGAAGTTTGGTCAGAACCCAACTCGACGAAAATTCCTTCTGCGTAGAATTGTTCCCATACATCTACGGTATTTCCTATGAACGCTATGGAGACAACCTCTTTGTTGGCTTTGGCCAATTTCACACGAGTCACCAGTTCGGGCATATTGTTAATGATCTCATCTACCCAACCTTGCTCGTGCCTTTTGTAAGCAGCCTTTGGGTTGATTTCAGAAGTTACCGAAACGCAACCAGCTATGTTTCCTGCTTTGGGCTGAGCTCCACTCATTCCTCCCAGGCCGCTCGTTACGAATAGCTTTCCTTCGAGGCCCTCACCGTTTTTGGAGATTTTTCTACCAGCATTCAATACTGTAATGGTCGTTCCGTGAACGATTCCTTGCGGACCAATGTACATGTACGACCCCGCGGTCATCTGGCCGTATTGAGTCACTCCAAGCGCATTGTATTTCTCCCAGTCGTCTGGTTTGGAATAGTTCGGAACCATCATTCCGTTAGTGACGACTACTCTTGGGGCATTCTTATTCGATGGAAACAATCCCAGCGGATGGCCACTGTACATGACCAAGGTCTGCTCGTCGCACATTTCAGAGAGGTACTTCATAGTCAGTAAGTACTGCGCCCAGTTTTGAAACACCGCGCCGTTTCCGCCATAAGTGATCAGCTCATGAGGATGCTGCGCCACATTCGGATCCAAGTTGTTTTGGATCATCAACATGATGGCTGCGGCATGCTTTGTTTGAGCAGGGTATTCGGAAATAGGTCTGGCATACATCTCATAGCTGGGTCTAAAGCGAAGCATATAGATGCGGCCGTAATCTTTCAGTTCTTTGTAGAACTCAGGAGCCAGAATAGGATGAAACTTAGGGTCGAAATACCGGAGGGCATTTTCTATCGCCAATTTCTTTTCTGCAGGAGTTAGAATTTCTTTCCGTTTGGGGGCATGATTCGTTTCGGGATCATAAGGCCTCGTACCAGGCAAAAAATCGGGAATCCCTTCGCAGATTAATTCCTTAAATGCTTTGGTATTTTCTTTAACAGACATTTCCATAGTGCTTGATTATTTGAATCGACCCTTGCTTTTATCAAAGCCAAAGGGACAATGCTTACAGCCGTTTTGGCAACAGTAACCGCGCTTTGAAAGGTACTTCGCCGTAAAGATGATATAACCTTCTTTGCTCAGGTAGTAATCGTCTTCCTCCAAATCCTTCCTCTTCCCAAAATCACTAAAACCTATAGACATGTGTGCAAATTTCGTCAATTTGATTCAAATTTTGTGGCCCAGCGCTAGGCATTCTTTCAGCCTATTTTGTGATTCGGATTTTATTAGCTTTGCAGCCTCTGTTTAAAGACAGTATTCTATAAATCTTGAGGCGTTTCTCATTCCATTTGAGATTGAACTTCGAACAAGGAGTTCAGTTAAGATACAATTGGAAAAGCTGTGTAAGCATAGAAGGTAAGATGTTAAGTAGCGAATGCAATTTTGTGACAAATAGCTCGACCATTCATTCGTGAGATTATTTTTATTCATAATCACTTTAGTCCTGAATTTTCGGGCAAAGAAATAATCAGTTTCGCATGAAAATCGCGGTGAATACCCGTCTTCTGCTCAAAGATAAAATGGAGGGGATAGGTTGGTTCACTTACGAAACTATGAAGCGCATCACTAAGTCTCATCCCGAGACGGAATTTATCTTCATTTTTGATCGAAAGCCCTCTGAAGACTTCATGTTTTCAGATAATGTTACCGCGGTTGTTGCTAACCCTCAATCGCGCCATCCGTTTTTATGGTTTTTGTTTTTTGAGTTTGGCGTAGCTAGAGTTCTGAAGAAGCACAAGCCCGATCTTTTTCTCTCTCCCGACGGATGGTTGTCGTTGAGATCTAAGACTGCACAGCTAGCGGTTATTCACGATTTAAACTTCGAAAAGCATCCCGATTTTCTCAGGCCACTCGTGCTTAAGTACTACAAGTATTTTTTCCCTCGCTTTGCCCGAAAGGCAAAACGCATTGCTACTGTTTCAAATTACACAAAACAAGACTTGACCGAGCGATACGGCATCGATGGTTCTAAAATAGATGTCGTCTACAATGGTGTGAATGATTGTTTTCAACCATTGAGTGAAAGTGAAATAGTTCGAATCCGTGCGGAGTTCTCTCAGGGCAAACCCTATTTCTTATTTGTCGGGTTGATTCATCCACGCAAAAATTTAAAGAATCAAATCAAGGGATTCCTGCAGACGAAAGAGGAAACCAAAAGTGACTTCAAGTACATCGTGGTCGGCTCGCGCTATATGTGGGAAAAAGAAATTGACGACATACTCAAATCTTCGGAATATGGAGCTGATGTTATTTTCTTGGGCAGGCAAGGGCTCGATAGCTTGGCTAAGCTATACGGTGCTTCCTTCGCTTTGACTTATGTCAGCTATTTTGAGGGATTCGGTATTCCGATTATTGAGGCAATGAAGGCAGGCGTGCCTGTGATTACTTCAATTACTTCCTCCATGCCCGAAGTGTCGGGTAATGGCGCTCTGTTGGTCAATCCTTCTTCCGTGGGTGAAATTGCAGGTGCCATGAAACGACTGATGGAAGATGATTCGACTCGAGAATCTTTGATTTCATTTGGGAAAGAACGAGCGAAGATATTTACCTGGGACAAAGCTGCCGAAGGACTTTGGCAGTCTATCCAAAAAACGCTTTCTTAATCTCTGGTATAAACAGCGTTTATGCCCCTTCTAAATGTTTGGGGAAGTACATCCGTGATACTGTCAAAGAACCGCCCTTTACTGGTGTATCTCGAGAAGTAATTGGTCGTTTCGTGATAAGTCAATTTCATCTGAGCCTCTTCACCCATGGTCCGTAACTCTGGCACCGTATACTCTCTAAAGTGGCCTGGATTGTTCTTGTTTAGTCTAATGAGCTCATAAGGATTCTTGCCAAGCAGCATCATTATACGCTTCTCTAAAGCCACCGCATTGGGTGTACCCAAAATGAGAAGGCCGCCAGGCTTCAAGAAACTTCTGATAAAAGAAAGAACATGAACGGGACTCGTATGCAAATGCTCTAGGACTTCGCCCATGATGACCACATCCATCTTCGGTGGACTAATCCATTCCGATTTTTGATCGGTTTTGTTCAGATCAAATTGATAGAACTTGGATGTATCTATTTTGATAAACTCAGGAAAATGTCCTCCGCGACTTTCTGGATGAGAGAATCCGAGCGTATGTATTTCGGCTTTGGAAAGGTTCCGAGAAAGGACATCGGTGAAGAAGCTTGGGCCGATATCCATCACGTTGAGACCCTCGCCATTTGCCGAATCAACCGATTTCAAAATGAAATCGATCAAAAATGAAAACCGCTTCGAATGCACCGAAATGTAATCCTTCGACTCAGTGTCTTGAACGAGAGGCAGGTAGTGTCCTAAAATTTCAGCGGTAGTGCGCATTTTTTAACAAAGGGGTCAAAGATAATTTTTTTGTAATGTTGTGGGTCTTGATCGGGCAAAATGCAAAGAAAATTTCTTTCCAGTTTAGGTCTCATACTTCTCCTGAACTTAATCGTAAAGCCATTTTATCTACTAGGGATTGATGCCGAAGTGCAAATCCGAGTGGGAAAGGAAGCCTATGGACTATATTTCGGCCTATTAAATCTGAGTTTCATTCTGAATATGTTTATCGATCTGGGGATAAACAACTTCAACAATCGAAACATCTCTCAGAACGCACAGCTGATTTCAAAGCACTTCGCGAAGCTTTTTACCATAAAGGCATACCTAGCCTTTGGCTACGCCATACTTACTTTAGGATTAGGGTTGGCGTTGGGATATGGCAAAGAGTCATTTGAAATCCTCGCGCTTTTGACTTTCAACCAAGTGCTGGTTTCATTCATTCTATTTGGAAGATCTAACCTTGCCGCACTTCATCTTTTCTCCAGAGATAGCATCATTTCGGTGCTTGATCGAGCACTTCTGATTGCGTGCTGTTCCATCCTCCTTTTTACTGACGTCACTGTTCAAGACTTTAAAATTGAGTGGTTTGTTTATTTACAGACCCTAGCATATGTTATTACTCTATTGGTTTCCATTTTTATGCTCAGGGGGAAAATTGGAGGGCTACAGTTTATGTTTGACAAGCTCTTTGCGATTCAAATATTTAAAAAGAGTCTTCCTTACGCTACGTTCACCTTGATCGCAGGTCTCTACAATCGACTCGATGGTATAATGCTCGAGAAAATAGGACCTCAAGGAAGTTTTACAGCGGGAGAGTACGCCCAAGGTTTTCGCTTCTTTGAGGCAGCTTCGATGTTTGCCTACCTCTTTGCCGTTTTGTTGTTGCCTATATATTCACGCATGCTAAAAGAAGGCTCGCCAGTAAAGCCGATGGTAGATACGGCCACGCGGTTGCTTCTCGGAAGCGCATTGGCGGCGGCCATTCTTTTCTATTTCCACGGCGACTTCGTTTTAGAATGGAGGTATCCCGATGTCACCGAGAGCTCTGCCACTGCATTCTCGGCCTTGATGATTGGCTTTGTAGGTGTAGGCATGTTTTACGTTTACGGCACGCTTATGACCGCCGACGAAGATCTGAAGAAGTTGAACTATATCTCCATCGGAGGCTTGGTGCTAAATCTTATTCTTAATTTCTATTTGATACCTACCCATGGAGCTTTCGGAGCAGCAATTGCCACTATGGCTACTCAATTGTTTGCAGGGATTGCTCAGCTAGTCTGTGTGGTTATTCGATTCAAATTTGGAGTGAATACCAAGCTACTCATGCAATTTACTCTCTACGGTGCTTTTGCCGTGGCCACAAATCTTTTTCTGGAAGACTTTGTTTCGGAGAATCCCCTTTACCGGTTCCTTCTCTCCGCTATGATTGGCGGAATTTTGTTAGTCGTAACAGGCTTGTTCTCAATTACTAAGTTTGTTCGTTTATTGAAAAGTAACGAATAGCTGTAGCAAGGCCTAATATTGCTACTTTTGTGCCGTTTATTTTTCAAATAACTTATTGATGGAATCGAAGAGTTTTGACTTTAAATGGTTGATAGGAGTCGTAAAAGCCAACCTGAGACTATTTCTTTTAGTGGCAGTTCTTTCTGCCATTGTGGGCATGGTAATCTCACTGCCTGTATTTATGACCCCAAAGTACAAGAGCACTGCGGTAGTATATCCCACGAATATCGAGTTGTATGCCGATGAATCGGAAACGGAGCAATTGCTTCAATTCTTCGAAGCTTCATCTGTCAGAGATTCTGTCATTGAAAAGTTCGGTTTGTATCAGGTCTACAATATTGAGGCAGACGCAGAAAATTCCAGGTATTATTTGCTCGAAGCGTATCGAAACAATGTCAGGGTATCCAAGACGAAGTACGAATCTGTGCTTCTTGAAGTTATTTCGGAAGACCCTCAGCTAGCGAAAGACATGGCTGATGAAATTATCCGTCAGGTGAACGTGAAGTACGATTATGTGATCAACGATCGATCAGAAAGGGTAGCTCAATCATTTCAGAAGCAGATCGTTTACCAAAAGACGGTCTTGGATAGTTTGGAATCATTGATTTCTAGAATCAGCATGGAGAATGATGTCCTTGATTATGGGAGTCAAACGAGAGAATTGGTAAGGGGGTATGTTGATGCACTATCCCGAAACGGGACCGCTGGTGTCAACAAAGATCTCGCTCAGCTCATTACAAACACCCAAGAGAAAGGAAGCCTCTTGCGCATGCTTCAGAACCTGAGCTATATGGGAACTCAGCAACATGATTACCTCTCTAAAAAATACTTGGAACAAAAAGTTTTGGCAGAGGGAGATTTAACTTACACCGATATTATCGTTGAACCCGAGATGGCTGATAAGAAATTTTGGCCTGTGCGATGGATGGTTTTAGTTATTACCACTATTTCAGCTTTGCTCTTCACGCTGGTAATGGTTCTTTTGTTCAAGCGATCTTAAAACCTTGCAGGAATTCTTGCGCATAGAGGGTCGAGAGAAGAAACTCATCGGCATATTGACGGCACTTTTTGTGCTAACCAATGCTGTGGCATTTACGCAGGACATATTTATTCTTGCCGTTCTGCCGATTGCTATTTTCGTTGGCTATCTCCTTTTATACAACACCAAATTTCTTCTCTTATTTATCGTCTTTTCGACACCGCTTTCCTTCAATTTTGAGGACTTAGCGGCTTTAGGAGGCATAGGTTTTTACTTTCCTACGGAACCGCTACTTTTTGCGCTAATGCTTCTCTATTTCGTCAAGATTTTAGGGGGCTTTCGAGAGAAGTCAGAATTTTTGAAACACCCAATTACGTTGGCCATTCTTTTTAATTTAGCTTGGCTTTCCATTACGGCATTTACCTCCGTTGATTTCGTTGTTTCATTGAAATTCCTCATTTCGAGACTCTGGTTTGTTTTGGTCATGTACTTCATGATCAATTCTTTTTTTGCCGATCGTCAACTGATCAAAAAATTCTTTTTGGCCCTGATCGCGAGTATGGGTATCGTCATTATTTACACCATTTCTGTTCACGCCACTCACTCTTTCTCAGAGGAGGCAGGACACTGGGTCATGTTCCCATTCTTTAAAGACCATACCTCTTATGGTGCCATAATGGCTTTGCTTTTTCCGATGGTTATTTTTCATCTATCTCGCGCCAAGACACTTAGCTTCGAGCAGTTGATTTGGTTGGGGATAACTGCCATCTACTTTATTGGACTCATCTTATCTTATACTCGCGCAGCCTGGGTGAGTCTAGTCGGGGCATTGGGCATTTATTTATTAATAAAATTCCGAATTGACTACAAGCTTGTTTTGGTCACTTTGCTCATGCTTATAGGTGGATTCTTAGCGTTTCAGGATGATATTATCCACCAATTGGAAAAGAACCGACAGGATTCATCCGATAGTTTTGCCGAGCACGTTCAGTCCATCACAAATATCAGTAGTGATGCATCTAATTTGGAACGACTAAACCGATGGAATAGCGCGTGGAATATGTTCTTAGAGAGACCCATGTTGGGTCACGGTCCTGGTACGTATATGTTTGAGTACGCTAAGTATCAAAAGAGTTCAGACAAGACCATTATCTCCACCAATCAAGGGGATGCGGGAAACGCGCACAGCGAGTACTTGGGTCCTATGTCAGAATCGGGGGTGCTAGGGGTGGTAAGCATACTGATTATCGTGATTGTGAGCATATACACAGGTATAAAACTCTACTACCAGATGGACCACGATCCATATTTAAAAGGAGTCGTCATGTGCATAGTCTTGGGATTAATAACCTATTACCTGCACGGGATACTCAACAATTTCTTGGATACAGACAAGGCTTCAATACCCATTTGGGGAAATATGAGTGTGCTCGTGGCAATATCAATCTACCACAGAAATAAATCACTTAAATCTGCAGCAGAGTAAGGCCGTGTCGTCAAAATAAGGCATTTTGCCGCGGTGAAGATCCAAAGCGTCTATGATGTGAGAAATAGCATCGTCAACTTTTTCCAAGTGAGGTTCTTTTTCTAGCATTAACTCACACAACCGTTCACTACTGAATTCATCATTTTCAGAATTTTCGAGCTCCAGCACGCCATCTGTGCTCATTACAAGTAGTGCATTTCTCGATAGCTTCAGTTGTCCTTTATTGATAAATGGTAGCTCGGGGAGCATACCTATTCCCACGGTACCCTCTTCGAGGAATTTTGCTTCTCCTGATGTGATTACAAATGGCGGATTATGACCGGCATTGATGTAGTGCAGCATTCTAGTGGGGTAGTGGAAGTATCCGAAGAATATGGTTATAAATCGGTCTCCTTGTGAAAGTTCGTTCACCTTCTTGTTGAGCTGCTTTACCAATCCCTCTAGTGTCCAATTGGTGTGTTCTATCAGAGCTTTCAAATGAGCTTGAATGGTAGCCATAAGAAAAGCAGCGCTTACCCCTTTTCCCGAAACATCGGCCATGCAAAAGAAGGCTTCATCATCTCCCAGTGGAATGAAATCACAAAAATCTCCACCAATGGCTTGATGGGGTTGGTAATAGGTGGCAACTTCAAACAGCGGGTATTCCTGAGTTCCGCTTCCTACCATCAACGATTGCATTTCTGCGGCGAGTTGTAGCTCAGTGTCTATTCTTTCTTGTCTGAGCGAACGGTTAAAAAGCGCCTTATTTTCAATGGTTACCGCTACAATATTTGTGAGGGTCTGGACGAACGTGCGGTGTTTAATCGAAGGACTCATGCGAAGCTCATTTTCATCGATATCGCCGATTAATAGATAACAAAGAGGCTTTTCATCGTTGGAAACAGGAATGAGAAAATCAAAATTTCTGAGTTTCTTGTTATCCTGCTCACGCAAATAGATCACATCGTTTTTATTGCTGACCTGCTCAAAAAGTTCAATGTCATTGCTATAGTCCTCATCCACTCCATACTGCAAGGCACAACTCCAAATATTCTCTATTTGCATAAAAAGAACGAGTCTTCTTATCTGCAAATCGTTCTCAACCGTGCTTCGGTATTGGTCCAAGAGTTCTTTCGCACTCTTATTGCTATTGATAGCATTGGTGGTTTCAAGAAGGATATCAAGTTTAGAGTTTAATCTATTGATTCGATTCTTGTTCTTTCGAATCCTATTCTCGTAATTTTCAATACGGTGATGGAGTTTTTCCATCTCCCCCGAATTGTCTTTATTTTTGGATCTATCCGTCAACCTTGAGCTTTTTCAATTCATCTAATATATAGGGAATTTTTCGGGTGTTGGCGAGGTCTTTCAGTTTTTCTCTGGATTCGGCCACTGGGCTGCCAAAATAGGTCTTACCTCCGACTAATCCTTTAGAAACACCCGTTTGAGCCAGCACTACCGCACCCTTGCCGATGGTGATGTCACTTCTTACCCCTACTTGACCCCAGAGCGTAACTCCTTCCTCGACGTTCACGCATCCAGCTATTCCTACCTGAGCTGCGATTAGGCACATTTTACCGATAACGGTATCGTGGCCTATGTGCACCGCATTGTCTATCCTAGTTCCCGTTCCGATTATGGTCGCTCCAGTCACGCCTTTATCAATTGTGCATCCGCACCCAATCTCCACATCGTCTTCGATGATCACCATGCCGCAACTGTGCATCTTGTGGAAGCGTTCATCCTTTTTGTAGTAAAAGGCATGACCTCCAATGACCGTATTTGCATGAATCTCTACGTTAGCCCCAATCTCTGTATTGTCATAGATGACCACATTGGGATGAATGGTCGAATTTGCTCCGATTTTAACACGCTGTCCGATCACTACTCCTGGCGCTATAGATGCTGTAGGGTCTATTTGGGGATTGGGATTATCCCAGTTCTGAACTGGCATAAAATGCTTGTTCAGCTTATTGAAAATGTCAAATGGTTTATCGTGAACCAACAATGCCTTGCCTTCGGGAGCTTCCACTTCTTTGTCAATGATGATAGTTGTTGCCGCACTATTTAGTGCCTTGTCGTAATACTTCGGATGATCTACAAAAACAATGTCCCCATACTCCACCACATGAATCTCATTGATTCCAGTAATGGAGTGGTTGTCCGAACCTTTGTAGGAGCAGTCTGCTAGTTCAGCAATTTCTTTTAGAGTGTATGTGCGGGGCAATTTCATGCTAGTGATATTGAAGTGTGGTGCGAAGATAGGCGCCTTTTCAATTTCCTTAACAATTCTCTCTCTTTACGTTCTCTTCCTAAGGCATGCGAAAGTGTATCTTTGTGGCCAATTCAATATATTTCATGAGAATACTATTCGGAATCGCGCTTCTTTTTTTCTCGATAGAAGTCATCTCACAGGGTACTTATTGGCAACAAAAAGCGGAGTACGAGATGGAAATCGACTTTGATGATGCCAAGCATCGGTACGATGGTTTGCAAGAACTTACCTACTTCAATAATTCTCCTGACACCTTATTTAAAGCTTACTTCCATCTGTACTACAATGCTTTCCAGCCTGGCAGCATGATGGATGTGAGGTCTAGAAATATTGAAGATCCCGATCCTCGGGTGGCCGACCGCATTGTGCAATTGACCGAAGATGAAATTGGCTTCTTGCGTGTTTTGTCTTTCAAACAAAACGGGCAACCCGCGAAATTTCGCGAAAGCGGGACCATCTTGGAAGTTGATTTGGCAAAGCCTATCCTTCCTGGGAAAAAGGCAAAGTTCAACATGAGTTTTCAAGGCCAAGTGCCCAAACAGATACGTCGCTCGGGAAGATTTAACAAAGAGGGCATAGCATACAGCATGTCCCAATGGTACCCTAAAATAAGCGAGTACGACCACATGGGCTGGCACGCTGATCCATACATCGCGCGAGAATTTCACGGCGTGTGGGGAAGCTTTGATGTGAAAATCACCATCGATAGTGCCTACACAATAGGAGGGACAGGCGTACTGAAAAACCCCCAAGAAATAGGACACGGCTACGAAGAAGTTGGAAAGAAAATGAAGCGTCCCGAAGGCTCAAGGCTGACTTGGAACTTCACTGCCGAAAATGTGCATGATTTCGTTTGGGCTGCTGACAAAGACTATGCGCACAGCCAGCAGATTTTAAAGGACGGTACCGTTATTCACTACCTCCATAAAGACACGGAAGATCTACGAAAGAATTGGGGTAAGCTGCCTGAATACGTCGAGAAGATGTTTGACTACGCCAGTGCGAACTTTGGAAAATACCCTTATCCTCAGTACTCAATTATTCAAGGTGGTGATGGAGGAATGGAGTATGCTATGGCAACCTTAATCACGGGCCAAAGAAAGTTTAGCAGTTTGGTGGGAGTCACCGCACATGAGGTGATGCATTCTTGGTACCAAATGCTTTTGGCTACCAATGAAGGAATGTATCCTTGGATGGACGAAGGCTTTACGTCTTTTACGTCAAGTAAAGTAATGAGCCATCTTTTCAATCCAGATGAAGACACGCGCAGAGGCAGATACTACGACTCATATATTGCCTTAGCTGCCAGTGGCAGGGAAGAGCCGATGTCCAAAATGGCTGATCACTACAATACCAACTACGCATATGGCGCGGCAGCTTATTCTAAAGGGGCCCTTTTCATCGCTCAGTTGGGATATGTGTTGGGACATGAAAATCTCGATAAAGGAATAAATCGCTACTTCGATGAGTGGAGTTTCAAGCACCCAAGCCCCAATGATTTTGTTCATGTAATGGAAAAGGTCAGTGGTATTGAGCTCAAATGGTATTTGAATTACATGTTGAACACTACCGAAGTTATCGATTATGCAATTGCAGGTGTGGAGGGAAAGGGAAGTCAGAGTGAAATAAGCCTGCGGCGAATAGGAAACTTCCCTATGCCGATTGATTTGTACATCACCTATAAAGATGGCACTTCTGAGATGATCAATATTCCTTTGAGAATGATGCGTGGTTCAAAGCCTTCTCCTAATGGAGTTAATTTTACCGTGGCTGAAGATTGGCCGTGGACGCATCCTGATTACACGCTTACCATCAACAAGAGTGTCGGTGAAATCGTTAGAATTGAAATTGACTCTACGAGACGCATGGCAGATATAAATCCAGCAAATAACTTCTTGAATCTAACGGAAGAGTTAGAGTCGAATCCCCCCAATTAGATATGAAATTAAATTATACTTTTTTCATTTTGGCTGTCTTGATGATGGCTTGTGAGACCGCAGAAAATACTTCGGTTGAAAAAGAAATATCTGAACCCATGGAAGCCAAATATGCGGATGATACGCACAGTTTTTCAGAACCGAATAAAATAGCCGTTACCCACCTTAATCTCGATTTAGTGGTGAGTTTTGAAGACCGTAAAATATCGGGAACGGTGGTTTACATTCTTGAGCGAAATGCTGATGGAGACCTGTATTTGGATACCGATGGTCTTGCGGTTACCGCTGCCAGAGATGCCGCTACGGGCGAAGAACTTCAGTTTAGCGTCCAAAAGGGAAATGACTACGGCGATAGGCTCGTTGTCGAGTTAAACCCAAAAACCGAACAGGTTGCGGTCGACTATTCAACATCACCCGATGCAGCGGCTTTGCTTTGGATGGATCCCGAGCAGACCAACGATGGAAAAGCTCCTTTCCTTTTCACACAGGGCCAGGCTATTTTGACCCGTTCGTGGATTCCGATCCAAGATTCGCCCGCAGTCCGTGTTACATACAATGCCAAGGTGTCTGTGCCAGGTGGGTTGATGGCAGTAATGAGTGCTGAGAATCCTACGAAAATCAATAAAGCAGGGGTTTATGAGTTTATAATGGATAAACCGATTCCTCCTTATTTGATGGCTTTGGCTGTTGGTGATCTTGCTTTTGAATCGCTCGGAGAGCATACCGGTGTCTACGCCGAGCCAGGAATGTTGGCTGCTGCCGCCTACGAATTTGCCGATATGGAGAAAATGCTTTTAGCGGCCGAAGAACTTTATGGCCCTTATAGCTGGGATCGATACGATGTTTTGGTCTTGCCTCCTGGTTTCCCTTTCGGGGGAATGGAAAACCCGAAACTCACTTTTGCGACTCCGACTATTATTGCCGGCGATCGCTCATTGACCTCCTTGATTGCTCATGAATTGGCGCATAGCTGGAGCGGAAACTTGGTGACCAATGCTACCTGGGATGACTTCTGGCTGAATGAAGGCTTTACAGTTTATTTCGAAAAACGCATTATGGAAGCTGTGTACGGCGAGAGTTATGCCAATATGCTCAACGAGTTGGGTTACCAAGACCTACAGCACACCTTGGCCGAACTGGGCGAAGAGAACGAAGACACCCATCTCAAGCTCAATTTGGATGGCCGAAACCCCGACGATGGGATGACGGATATCGCATATGAAAAAGGGTATCTATTTTTGAGATGGATGGAATCATTGGTAGGACGAGAGCGCTTTGATGCTTTCTTGAAAAATTACTTTGAGCAGAACGCTTTCCAAACGATGACTACTGAATCATTTATCGAATACCTCAATGCCAATTTACTGAATGAGTTGGACGAAAAACCCGACTTGGATCAGTGGATTTATTCTCCTGGTTTGCCCGTAGATCATCCTGTCCCGACATCTACGCGATTCGATGCTGTAGATAGCGCCAGAATAGCTTGGATGGATAAAGTAATGGCAACTAATGCGTTGCCTACCTCAGAATGGACTACCCACGAATGGTTGCATTTTTTGAGAGGGATTCCTGCTGACATTGGCAAAGAACGCATGGCAGACTTGGATCAGGAGTACAAGTTCACCCAGTCTCAAAACAGCGAGATCGCTGCTGTTTGGTTCGAGAGGGCCATTGAGAATAATTACCAATTAGCTTTTCCACAGCTCGAGGCTTTCTTGCTAAAAGTAGGGCGCAGAAAGTTTCTACAACCGCTTTACACGAAGCTAGCAGAGACCCCTGAGCACAAAATCTGGGCAGAAAGAGTATATGCCACGGCAAGAGGAAATTACCACGCAGTTTCGGTAAATACGCTTGACGAAATCCTTGCTTGGGAGGAGAGTTAATAACCACTAGTCGTTCATTCCTTTCTTCATTTTGGTTGAATTTTTATTGAGGTGTTTTCCTATATTACCATCGATAACATACCAATGATGAAGTGGAAAGGCCTTTTTAAATCTATTGCCATTAGTGGATTTCTTGTATTTTTTGTTTTTTCGGAAACGAAAGCGCAAAATTTTGGAGTTGGAATCTCGCCAGAGATTTCAACCCGAAATTTGGTGAAAACTGATTTTGTCCCAGGTATAGACGAATTCATTGATGAGAGCAACGCGTTGAACGAATCTATAATTGGGTTTACCGTTGAAGCTTTTTTTGTAAAACCGTTCGCTCGAAAGATGTCTTTCGAAACGGGGCTCAGTTTATCTCGAGATGGATATAACTCATACGTGAAGGATCTGAGCTACGAATCACTTCTCCTGCTTGGATTGGTTAATTCTGAAGATCCAGGATTTGAATCGGCAAAAGAGATTGAAACGCAGAATAGATTCCTAGCAGTCGGAATTCCCCTCAGATTGGCATTTGTTTCAAGTGGAAAGAAAGTGAGATTTACTTGGGCACTTGGATTAACACCTGAATATCTTTTGGAATCTTCTTCTACACGTATCTATCGATTTGAATCGGGAATGGAAGAATCTTTCGATAATGATTTTGATTCCAAACCAGCCGATTTTAATCTAACTGCTTCAGCAAGTGCCGGAGTGGAGTTGGTTATTGATCGTCAATCTGCTATAAGGATTGAGCCAATTGTGCGATACGCTGCTTTCCCGACTTTTGATAGAGATGCTTACGAAGTGAATGTGTTCTCCTACGGTCTCAGCTTGAAGTACTTTTTCAAGCTCAACCTTCAGTACTAACGGTATTGAAGTTTTTTACTGGGTTGGCGTACATGCTCAGCAGAAAGTAGCGATCTTCCTGGGCGGTCAGACCTAAGATTCCCAACTGTTTTTCCATGCGTGTTATGAATGCAGCTTTTTGATCTGGCGTGTAGTTTGACGAACTGGAATTTCCTTCCAATAGGTCAAAAGCAATATAATTTGTGGGCCAAAGCTTGTACTGTCCGTAAACTTGTTGATCGATTATTTCGCCCAGCTCCTTCAACTTATCGTTGGGACTGGTATAATCTACCAAGTGGTTCAATTCCTCATTCAATGGCTTACCAATGCTGAGGTGAATACGTCCTTTATAACCTGTGAGCCCAGTTAGAATGCTGTTGTAATCTTCTCCCTTCTGTTTTTCGTATTTCTTTTCTTCAGCCAAAGCTTTTAACTCTGGAATCTTGAGGACATCGCAAGGATCGTATTCATACGAAATAGCAACAGGAGTAATGTTTAATTCGCGGAAGCACTTATTAAGCGGCTTCTCACAGTTGATGCTGAGCATTTTCAAAAGTCCTGGCTGAGTCTTGTCTATTCCGTCTTTCGTCCGTCCCTCTCGCTGTGCAATCCACACATTTGTATCCCTCTCGCATATCGAGTGGTGAATGTACTTGGACAAATTGACGGAGTTTTCGTAGAACTCTCTCGCCGTGGTATTGCGCTTTACGGTAAAGTTCTTATTCATCTTGGTGAGATCCCTCACCAACTGTTCTTCGAGAAGATTGCTTCCGATCGCCGTTTCAAATGTTCCCAGACCCGCCTCGAAGAGCATGATATTGAGAATAGCCGAATCGAGAATGATGTCTCGGTGATTGGAGATGAAAAGATGAGAGCCTTCTGATTGAATATTTTCGAGACCACTAACGGTTATGCTGTCTGTGGTTTCATTCACCAACTTGCGCATGGCTGGATGGGCCACTTTAGCTTGAAAATCGGCAATAGTCTTTACTGAAGCGACGCGCTCCTTGATAGGGTCAAGGTTATCATCAGGATAGACATAACGGAGAAGATTCGTGAAGCTCTTATCTCGAAGAATTCGGCCGATTACTTCTGGCACTTCTTCGTCGCGATAAGGTCGAATATCCTCAAAATTACCGTTTGCTGGCATAGTAGATTGTAGGCACGCGAAAGTAAGTATTCTAAGATTAACGAATGTTTCTGTAAAATGAATCCTCTGTATTTTCCGAAAACTTAACTTTGACCAATGCAAAATGGATTTAAAGATCTAAAGGTAACCCGCCAATTCACTGATGCCTTGGATAGTATGGGAATAACCGAGCCTACAGAGATTCAATTAAAAGGGATTCCACCCGCCATGTCTGGGCAGGATGTGCTCGGAATCGCCCAAACGGGTAGCGGAAAGACCTTGGCTTTTTTGCTCCCCTTGGTCATGAAAATTAAGGAGGCTGGCGACGGGAGCCCAAAAGGTTTGATTATGGCTCCCGCCAAAGAATTGGCGCTTCAGATATTTGATGTGCTCAATCAACTTACTGTCCATACCAACATCAGAAGCATATGCCTTTACGGCGGAATAGGAAAGAACGCTCAAGCCCATTCCCTCAACGAAGGCTGTGAGATCATCGTTGCCACCCCTGGTCGTTTTCTCGATTTGTATAGCCATGGTTTCATCGAAATGAAAACGGTTCGAACGCTCATTCTCGATGAGGCTGATCGATTGATGGAAATGGGATTCTTGAGTCAGCTCAAGTCGATGCTTGAAGTGATTCCCACAAAGCGTCAGAACCTGCTCTTTTCTGCCACTTTCCCCGATAGGGTAAGATATATGGCCGATGAGTTTTTGGAGTTCCCAACGCGCGTGGAAGGCACTATGAAGGAAAAGCCCGTTGCGAAGCTGGACCAGCGCTGGATCAGAGTGGAGAATTTCCGCTCCAAGCTCAATCTCCTGCTCCATCTTTTTGAGAAAGAAGAGTGGAATCGAGTGATTGTGTTCTGCCGAACGAAGGACTCGGCCTCGAGGGTTTCAGGTTTTCTTTCGCGAAAGGAGATCGGTGATGTGCGTGTATTGCACGCCAACAAAGCCCAGAATACCCGCATCAATGCGATGGAAGATTTCCGAAAGGGAGAAGTGCGTGTCTTGGTCACTACCGACGTTACCTCCCGTGGAATTGACGTGGCCAATGTGAGCCACGTGGTCAACTTTGAAGTTCCAAAAGTTCCCGAAGATTACCTCCACCGCGTGGGACGCACTGCCCGAATTCAAAAAGAAGGGATAGCACTTACTCTAGCCAATAAAGCCGAGGAGTTTTTGATCAAAAAGATCGAGACCTTCTTAGGTGAATACATTCCGCTTGACCCTTGGCCCGAAGAAGTAGAAATAGGAGAGGAGCTTCCAGGCGAAGCCAAAGAATTGGCTCGCGAGCTAGACGGTTACAAACAAGCGGCCGATCCTAATTTTAAAGGAGCCTTTCACAAAAGGCAGAAGGGGAAGAAGAAAAAGAAGAAACGCGGCTAGTTGTCCTTCTCAAAGAAAATCTCAACTCTTCTATTCAACGATCTCCCTTCTTCGGTTAAGTTCGAAGCATAAGGCTCACGCTTTCCGAAACCCTCTGTTTTGATGCGGTCGGGCTCTACGCCATTGATCATTAACCACTCCTTTGTAGAAGCGGCGCGGTTTTCACTAAGGACTTGGTTGTATGCTTCAGAAGCCACTGCATCGGTATGTCCGTTGATGCGCACCAAGATGTCTTGGTAATTGTCTAATATGGTAGCTACATCGTCCAGCACTTCTACATACTGGGCTGTGATATTGAACTTATCGAATTCGAAGTATACGAATCGAATCACTGTATTCTTGGCCAATACCTCCTCTTTAGAAAGGGATTCAATGGTTCTGTTTGTGGTTTCTTTGCCGTCGATTTCAATGATGAGAACGGGATCTTTTTTTGCTTTGAGACCATTTTCAGCCATTGCTAAAGAGTCTAATTCAGCCGCTGTCAATTCTTCTATGAGAGATTCGATATTGACCTCGGTCAAGTAGAGGTTTGTTAGTGAGTCATTTCTATTGCTGGAAAAGTAAGCCGTGCTGTCTCCAGCCATAAAAAAGTACGCATCAAAAGCATCGGAGTTGAAATCAGCTTTAACAGGTAGTGTCCAATTGGACCAATCTTGGTCTATCCTTTTGGAATAATAGATGTCATAATTGTCATTACTCTCGCGACCGTTGGTAGAGAAAAAGAGGAGTTCGGTTGAGGGGTCAAAGTACGGGCTGATCTCATTTAAAGAGGTGTTGATTGCAGCTCCAAAACTCATAGGTGCCTCCCACATATCTCCTGATTTTGTGCTCACATAAAGGTCATTCCCCAAGCTATCCACATCAGATGTAGGTAGCGTCCAAAGAATAAAAGACTCATCAGGTGCGACGTAAGCACTGTAAAACGTTCCGAGTATTTCCAATCCAGGAATTTCCAAAGCTGTTGGCGCAGACCATGTTTTTTCGGCTGTATTGTATTCGCTGGTTGACAGTCCTGGAATGGATCCTTTCTCGTCGGCTATTTCATTGAGCAGGTAGAGTTTATTCCCACCATTCGTTACTCCTACCACGGCGTTGCTCCATTCGTTATTTAGAGACTTTACCGATTCGGCATTGCTGTACTCCCCTGCGGTGAGGCTAGAAGTCCAGATGTCCTGACCAGAGTTTTTCCCTCCCGAATTATCGGGATGAAAGGTTCGTGCAAAATAGAGTGTGCTCAGATCGCTACTCAATATTGGCAGTCCTTCTTCTGCGGAAGAGTTGATAGAGTTTGGCAGCTTTTGCGGCGTGCTGAAACTTATGGTGCTTTGCTGGGCAAAAGCTTGGTTAAGCAGCATTACCGCAAGGGTGAAAATTAAAATTCCTTTTGGCATTAGTTCTTAATTTTTCGGTTAAACTGAAATCCAAGAACTACCTCGTGGCTTCCGCTGCTGAGGTCGTTGATCTCGGAAGTGACATAGTCGTAGGCGTATGCTAAGCGCATATAGTTGGTGAGGTTTGCTCCGAGAATGATCGATACGGCATCCTGATTTCGGTAGGAAACTCCCAATCGGAATCGGTGATCCCACTCGGCCATCAAGTTGATATCAACCGATAGGGGTGCAGGCGGCCTAATTTTGAGCATGAAGCTCGGTGTCAAGTCAATCTTGTCAGCTACAGTAATTCTATAACCTGAAGTCACGTAATGGTGTGTCTCCAATCGTGCGTCGCTCAGATTGAGCGGAGATTGTTCGTTTCCTAAGTTGATCTCGTTCTGGCCCAGTTGGTAAACCGAGTAGCCGAGGAATGCTCTGTCGCTGTAGAGGTAAACTCCGGCATTGATATCGAATATGTTTGAATTCGAGCCGTTCGCGATAAAATCGCTGTAGGTATTATCGAAGTCGTTTTCCAGAATGATATCGTTACGGTCAAAGCTGAATCCATACCATCCCATGCTCACGCCTCCAGAAAGCCAGTAATTATCTCCGATCGGGTGGTGGTAAGAGTAGCTTCCCATAACCGAGCTACGTTGGAAAACTCCGTATTCGTCTCTCGCGATCAAACCTCCAACGACATGCTTTCCATACCGAACGGCGGGTTTGCTTTTCAGTAATCCAGGATGACTTATCGGAATGGAGTATAGCTTTCCTTGATTAGCAGGTCGCTTGCCCAGGTTTATAGTTCCTCCCACATAGTAAGTTTGAGGCGCCCCGTCAAAGCCCGACCATTGTTGGCGGATGCCAAGGGCAATATCGATATCGTGAGTGAGGCTCGAAGCAGCAGGATTAAGCACGTACGGATTATTCATGTACTGGCTAAACTGCGGTAATTGCTGTGCATTTGCCATGTTAAAGGCAAAGAAGGCCAGCAGAGCGGATAGTGCGATTCTCGTTCTCATGGCTTAGCGTATAATGTTGACTGTTCCGTTCAAATTCTCTTTTCCTTCTCGATTGTAATCGATGATGTAATAATAGGAAGCGGTCGGTAACTCATCACCTTCGGCAGTTCCATCCCAGGGTTCGTTGTATCCTGTGGAGGAGAAAACTTCTGCTCCCCACCGATTGAAAATCTTAACAGTGGCATCAGGGAATTTATCGATCTCGGGAATGTTCCACACATCGTTTACATTGTCTCCATCAGGAGTGATGGTATTCGGTATTTTGATCAAGACACGAATGGTAAGGGAATCTGTTAAGGCACAACCGAGTGGTGTCTCATAGTCGAGGAAATAGACTGTAGTCTCATTCGGCGCTGCTACAGGATCGAGGCAGTCGGTGCAGCTCAAGCTTTCGGTTGGACTCCATGCAATGGTGCCATCGGGTGGTGAGACAAAGCCCGCTAACTGGGCATCACCACCTAAGATTATACTTTGATCTTGGCCAGCTTCTACAATCACCCCTTCTTCTACAAATATGTGAACGCTATCGGTCAAGATATCACAACCGTTTTCAGGATCTATTGACCAAACAAAGGTGTTTTGGCCGGTACTAAGATTTGTGACTTCGGTTACTGCGTTTTCTGGGGAAACGATATTTCCACTTCCCTCCGTTTGGAACCAGAGCCCAGAGCCAAAATCAGGAATGTTTCCTACAAGCGTGCTAAAAGTGGAGCTGCAAACATTGTGGTCAGCTCCCGCTTCAGGTCGGGTGGTCTGCACAGCAACATCAACTTCGTAAGAGCATGTAACGCCGTTTCCATTTGCATCGGTAATCTCAAAACTGATGTTTGTAATTCCTATTGGAAATAACGTTCCGCTGGCGGGACCTTCGGTTTGAATGATAGAAACTATTCCACAATTATCAGTAGCTGTAGGAAGAGGCAAGACCACATTCAAATCGCAAGATTGGAAAGATTCGGGGCATTCAACTATGGGCGGAGTAAGGTCTTGTATGGAAATACTGAACGAACACAAAATGGAATTCCCAGCTCCGTCTTCAGCGAAAAACTCGACAGTGTAGTCACCTGGAGAAAGCACATCTCCCGAAAGAGGCCCGCTTATTTGGTTGATACCTGTTACTGCACAATTGTCTGTTGCAGATGGAATTTCAAAGTCAATGATCGTATCACAAACATTAGCTTCCAACTCGATGATCAAGTCTTCGGGACAATCGATAAAAGCAGGAGATTCTGAGTCGGTCACAACCACATCATACGTGCATTCAGAAGTGATTCCAGCAGCATCTGTTCCTTCGAAAACGAAGGTGGTTACACCAATGGGCAATTCGGTTCCAGAGGATGGTCCAGCGGTCTGAATCACTGCAACGTCGCCCGGACAATTATCTGATGCTTCGGGTAAGTCAAAAGTGTAGATCGCGCCACAAATACCAAGATCATTTGCCAGAAGTATTTCACCTGGGCATTCGAATAGAGGCGCTTGCGCATCGCTTACCTCAACATCAAAAGAGCAGGTGGCCGTATTGCCTTGTTCATCTTCGGCCTCGTATGTTACGGTTGTAATTCCTACTGGAAAGCTTTCGCCCGATGCAATTCCAGAGATAAAAGTAATGGTTACATCGCCGCAGTCATCTGAAGCAGTTGGTAGGTCGTAATTCACAATGGCTGCGCAGGCGTCAAGATCATTCGCCACTTGAATGTCTTCGGGACAAGTAATAACAGGAGGTTCTTCTTCCGTTACCGTAACTGTAAAACTGCAGGCGATAGAGTTTCCTGAATTGTCAATGGCCTCAAATGTCACTGTAGTAGCACCTAAGGGAAATTCTGTTCCTGAAAGTGGTCCCTCAATTTGAGTTACTGTGGCTATGCCGCAATTATCGGTAGCCGTCGCATCTGGGAAGTTGACTATGGTGGTGCAGGCTATTCCTGCGTCTATTTCTATATCGCTGGGGCAGTCAATTATAGGGTCCTCATCGTCTTCAACGATGATTTCGAATGAGCAGTCAATCACATTCCCGGAAGGGTCAGTCGCCTCAAAAGTGATGGTAGTTGAACCGACAGGGAAAACACTTCCCGATGTGGGCCCTTCAGTCTGAACTGGAATAATTGCACCGTCACAGTTATCAGTCACTGTTGGTGTATCGAAAAATACGGTGGCTTCGCAAATTGCTGCTTCAGCGGAAATAGTTAAGTTTTCGGGGCAATCGAATACGGGGTTTTCAACGTCGTTGACTGTAACTGTGAATGAGCAGGTTTCCACGTTTCCGCTCAAATCAGTCACAGTGTACTCTTCAATTGTTACTCCAACAGGAAATTCTGAGCCCGATCCTAATCCAGAGGTGAGCTCGGTTGAAGCACCGCCGCAATCATCTGTGCCAACTGGTGCCGTATAGGATACCGTGGCGCCACAAATGTCGGGATCGTTGTCTACTTCAATGTCCGCTGGACAAGTAATTTCAGGGTTGACTCCTTCTAGTACCGAAACGGTAAAAGAGCAAGCAGCACTCAGACCATTGGCATCAATAGCCTCGAAAGTGACCGTGCTAGTGCCTACTGGGAAATCAGAGCCTGAAGGCAGACCCGCAGTCTGCGTTATGCTAGCAATGGCGCAATTGTCTGTTGCTGTGGCATCGGCGAAAGTGACTATTTCGCTGCAATCACCGTCGGCAATATTCAAGGATATGTCGTCAGGGCAAGTGATTTCGGGGATTTCATCATCAGTTACGGTTGCCGTGAAGGTACATTGAGCCGTATTTCCTGAAATGTCTACAACTTCATAAATGACAGTGGTAATTCCAATAGGGAATAGATCACCCGAAGGCAGTCCAGACAGAAGGTTCACACTAGCCACTCCACAATTGTCATCAGCGATAGGAGCATCGTAATTAATGATAGCACCGCACAGTGATGGGTCGTTTCCGATAGTGATATCACTAGGGCAGGTGATGGTTGGATCAGAATCATCGATCACTACAATGTCAAAGGTGCAGACTTCCGTATTGCCAAATTCATCTTCAGCGGTGAATTCAATCTCGGTGTTTCCAGCCTGGAAAGTAGAACCACTGGCTGGGCCACCTGTTTGAGTGACTGTTACGTTCGAGCAAGGGTCATTGGCGGTGGGTGGGGCAAAAGTTGCTGTCGTTTCGCAAGATCCAGGATCGGCATTGACTTCAATATCATCGGGGCAATCAAAGGTTGGAGTGCTCGTCTCAGCGACATCAATGGTGAAACTACATACTGCCGCATTTCCAGAAGCATCTTGGGCTCCTAAAGTCACGGTGTATGAGCCCGCGGTAAGAGTTGCTCCAGAAGCAGGTCCGCTTACCAATCCAGAAATAACTCCAGGGCAATTATCGCTGAAGGTCGGAGGGAGGTAAGTGACAACCGTATCACAAGCGCCTGAGAGAATAACAATTGAGATATCAGCTGGACATGCAATTACGGGATCTTCATCGTCGGTCACAACTACATCAAAGCTGCAAACAGTTTGCACACCAGCGGCATCTTCAGCAGTAAATTCTATGGCAGTGGGACCTACAGGAAAAATTGAGCCAGATACAGGGCCTCCTGTTTGACTGATCGTCCCACCTGGGCAATTGTCGGTAAAGGTGGGGGTTCCGAATGTCGCCGTTGCTTCGCAGAGGCCTGGATCGGCAATTACCTCGATGTTGGCAGGGCAATCAACGGCAGGGGCTTCGGTATCATTTACTATTACGTTAAAGCTGCACGAAGCAACATTGCCGCTAAGGTCAACGACCTGATAGGTCTCTGTCGTTATGCCCACAGGGAAGAATGCTCCTGATCCCAAACCTGCGGTTAAAGCAGTGGTGGGATTGGGGCAATTATCTGTTCCTTCAGGCGCAGTGTAGGTTACAATTGCTCCGCAGTCTCCTAGGTCATTTGAAACCACGATATCTGCGGGGCATGTGATTTCTGGAGCGGTACTTTCTGTTAAGGTTATGGTAAAGGAGCATAAAGTAGTATTTCCAGAAGCATCGGTCGCGGTAAATTCAATATCGGTAGTTCCAACGGGAAAGGTGCTTCCTGAAACGGGTCCATCTGTTTGTGTAATCACGACTCCGGGGCAGTTGTCGGTGGCCGTTGGGTCTGTAAAAGTCACAATATCTTCGCAAGTTCCCACAGGCGCTGACTGTGCTATGTCAACTGGGCAATTATTGATGATGGGATCGGCGGCGTCATTTACGGTGATGTCAAAACTGCAAGAGGCCGTATTTCCTTCTGCATCGGTTACCTCATAGGTTTCGGTAGTGGTACCGAGAAGGAATATACTTCCCGATCCGAGTCCTGCAGTTTGGGTCGTAGTTGCAGGGCCGCAAGCGTCATTGCCGATAGGTGCAGTATAGTTAATGATCGTATCGCATGAATTAAAAATATCCACCACGATATCGGCAGGACAAGTGATTTCAGGGTCAGTTATGTCACTTACAAGGACGATGACTCTGCAGAAACCATCGTTACCTGCTGCATCGGTTGTCTGAAAATCAAGAAAGCTTTCACCGATTGGAAATACAGAGCCAGAGGGTAATCCGCCAATTTGAGTTACTGTAACAGGGCCACAGTTGTCAGTTGCTGTCGGGATAGGATAGGTTACAACTTGTGTGCATTCACCTTCAGCCGCATTTATGTTTATATCTGGCGGACAATCGATGATAGGGTCTTCTGAATCTGCTACTGTAACTTGAAAAGTACAAACGTCAGAATCTCCTTCGTCGTTTGTAACAGTATACTCCACTATTGTGGTGCCAACTGGGAAAAGTGATCCTGAGGGTAAACCTCCTGTGAGCGTCGTAGTGATATTTGTGCCCGATCCTGTTCCTATCGGAGCAGTATAAACGACGGTGGCTTCGCAGAGGCCAGCGTCATTATCTACATCAATATCAGATGGACAGCTAATGGATACTTGAGCAAAGCTTTCCAAACTTAAAAAGGAAAACGATAAGAACAATAAAGAAAGAGCCGATAATCGTAGCAGTGTTTTCATATAAAAGCTAAGTCTGTTCAAATGTAGAGATTCAAAAAGTGCCTGACGAGATGTTTGGTATTTTTATAACACCAAGACTGTTGATGACATTAATTTGTAGAGGATCCATCGTTGTCTTCTTCTGTCAATCTTTTGCCGCAATTGTTACAGAAATTCGATTCTAAATCATGGTTTTCGTTTCCGCAACCAGCACAAATCATTGTGGTATTGCTCTTATTTGAGTGATCTACCTCCTTGTAAATTTCAGCGCCTACAATTCCTGTGGGGATCGCAATAATGGAATATCCTAGAAGCATAATCATTGAAGCGACAAATTGTCCCAAAACCGTTTGAGGGGTTACGTCGCCAAAACCTACTGTTGTGAGTGTGACGATAGCCCAATATATGCTCCGTGGAATACTGACAAATCCCGACTCAGGACCTTCAATCAGGTACATGACGCTGCCCAATATGAATACCAAAATGAGCAGGGCAAGGAAGAAAACGGTGATCTTATGACGGCTTGATTTTAGGGCTCTTCCCAGAAGTTGAGCTTCCGAAACAAATCGGACGAGCTTTAAGATTCTAAAAATTCGGAGGATTCTCAATGCTCTTAAGATTGCAAAGCTTTGAGATCCGACTAAGATGAAACTTAAATAAGTAGGTATTATGGACAATAGATCGATGATTCCCAAAACCGAAAAGACGTAAGCTTTTGCCTTTTTCACAACCCATATGCGGGCAAGGTATTCCAGCGTGAAGAAGACGGTCACAATCCATTCCACTACTCTGAGTAGTATATGATACTCTTTATCTATAAAGCTCACTGTTTCGAGCATGACCGCAGCCACACTAACTAAAATTAGCACGAGCAGTGTAATATCGAATATTTTCCCAGCGCGGGTATTTGTCCCAAAAATAATCACGAAGAGCTTTCTCTTCAGTGAATTCGCTTCAAGATTATCGGCTACGATTTGATTAGAACGTGGATTATTGGGCATAGATTTTTCGAAAATAGTCTTTCCGAATTAAAGTCAGGCTGTTTGTACTGGGAGACTTTCTTTCTGCTTGCCGCGAATGCGTTTATTCATTGTGAAAAACCAAACTGGTGGAAGGGCGCTCAAAAGCATCATTCCTGGATATCCCGTGGGCATTTGGGGGCTGTTATGGTGGTGTTCTAATACTTGGTACTTCTTTTCGGGCTTGTAATGGTGGTCGCTGTGTCTCGATAATTCGAAGAGCATAACCCTGCCTATGATGTGATTTGAGTTCCAAGAATGAATGGGCTCTACTCTTTCATAGCGGTTGTCGCTCACCTTATTTCGGGCCAAGCCGTAATGCTCTATATAATTGACCGTTTCGAGCATTAGAAAGCCGACGATGGCCGCTCCTGTATAAAACAGAAGTGAAACGCCACCGAAAACCAAACCGATTAAAACCCAGAAGCCTATTTGAATCAATTGGAAACGGATCATTTCATTTTTCAAACTGCACACAGGCTCCTTTGCTCGTTGAAGTCTTTTCCTTTCCAGGTCCCAAGACGAAAAGAAACTATAGACGACAGAGCGAATCCAAAAGTGGTAGAGCGTTTCGTTCAATCGAGCCGACGCAGGATCTTCGTGGGTGCTCACATTTTTGTGGTGGCCACGATTGTGCTCAATGAAAAAGTGCATATAGGCCGAAGGAAGCAAAAGAGCCTTGGACATAAACTGCTCGTGAGCCGTTTGGCGATGCCCTAGCTCATGGGCTACATTGATGCCCATGCCGCCCAGTATAACGCCCAGCGAAAAGGTGAGCCCGATCAGCTCTTTGGTATTGAACGAATAAGTCGTTATGGAAAATAGATAGAGCAGCAGCGAACCGAAGATGACGGGAACAACGGAATACAGCAGAAGATCGTATGCTTTGTCTTCCAGACGCATTTCTTTCTCTGCCGAGTCGAGGTTCTCCTCACTTGGTTTGAAGAGCAATTCCAAGAAAGGGATAAAGCCAAAGGCAAATAACACGGGGCCAAAAGTCCACCAAGATCCCAAGTATACTCCCGCCACAAAAAGAGCGGGTAGGATAAAGACCACGGTATATTTTAATACTCTCATCTCAAGATTATTCTTTGAGCTAAAATACGAAATCTTGGGATTGCTTGCAGAAGAAAAATAGGGTTGTTCTAACTGCCAAGCCGATTGCATCAAACCAAAGTGAACTTTTTTTAGTCTTTGCCTTTGCGGCTAATTAACTGATAACTAAGTGTTTTTAACACCAACTAAATCTATCCTGAAAAAAAATAATGCTCTTTAAAAACCTTTTTGATTTATGGTGGTTGTATTGTCCAGCATGATAGTGCTGGTTGATAGGTTAGTTTTATAGTAGAGTAGTAGAAGAAAGCGATTCGCCTCAGGCAGATCGCTTTCTTATTTTAGTAAAAAAAGCCCCCGTAGGAGGAGCTTTTTAATTGATCGAGTATCAATCTCTGTTTCTTATTCTGCAAAAACTTCACCGTCTCAATGTCCTTGATCATGTTGCGTTTGAAAAATTGAAGTAGCTAGATAGGGCAATATATCTAAGGGGAACGCTGGGATGTGCTTATTGGTTTTTCTCTTATAGAATGGCTTGTGGGATCTTTCGCCGTTTGGAAGCCTTTTCTTGGAAGGAGCTATTTACTGGGTGGTATGTGATGTGCAGATACAGTAGCTTTTGATTTACTTTATTTGTGCTTCATTGATTGAAAGAGGGGTCATTTTTCATAGTCATGAATATTGATTGCAAGCAGTATTCATTATAGGGATTGCTCCCATTGGGTTTTTGGTATAGAGGGGTCTGAATGAATTGTTAATACAAATTTCTTGCTAACTTTAATGCACAATCAACCTTAACTAAGCTCCATTGAAAACCTCCGAACGACCGTTCTTAGTAAGATATATTGCGTTGTTCGAGTTGTGTGATAAATCCTTCTCAGCTATATGACCTTTAAAAGTCTTTCCTCCATGGGTTGGGTAATAGAGGGCTTAGAAATGGCCTTTCCATCTTCCCTTGGGCGCCATTTGTCTACCGAAGAGTTTCTGAAATCATTTTCGACCCACGGCGAAGAGACCATTATCGATATCGCACAAAAAGCCACCCATCTTGGTTTTCAAAAACGCTTCCGTGCGAATGCAACTGTGTCTTCTGTCGATTTGATGGCTCATGCTTTGAAGCGAGTTGTGGATAAACAAGAAGTAGGCCCCAAGGACATAGATTATTTGATTACTGTTACGACTACTTCACCTAAGTACACGACCTCTACGGCGCCAATGGTTGCGGCGAAGGTAGGATTGGATTGTCCTGGTATGGAGATGAAGTCGGGCTGTGCATCTTCTCTTTACGCCCTTCATATGGCAGGGCTGCTCATTGCGGGAGGTATGAAAAGAGTGGCGCTGGCCTTTGGTGAAACCTTGTCGAAAACTCTGCCTCCGTCACATCCTCTTTCGTTTGCCTTGGGCGATGGTGGTGCTGCTTTGCTCCTAACTGGAACTGAAGAGGGAAAGGGGATTTCTCTTGGAACAATAGGAATGGATGGCAGTCAGCATGTGAATATGGGTTACGGGGGTACTTTACCTCCAAACGAAGAGGATTTGCGTGCGAATAATTACCAAATGACATACAACAAAGCGGCTGATGAAGTGGTGGAAAATGCTTGGTTGAAGTTGGCGGATTATATCAAAAAGTCAGATCCCAATTGTCCAACGAAGCAATTGATCATGCATGAAGCGAGCGGTATACAGCGGAGCATTTTTGCCAAAGGCATGGGCGTTGACCCAGTACTTGTACCATCGGTACTTTCCGAAATCGCAAATTGCGGACCAGTGTCCATCTTCGCTAATTTAAAAAAGCATATTGACCTTGGTAAGGATCAAAAATTTTGGTTGGTATCGGTTGGAGGTGGTATTTCTGCTGGAGCAATACAAATACAAATGTGATGGGAGTAGTAATAGAAGGATATGGCAATTATCAACCAGACACTTTTCTCGATAATAATCAGATCATTAAAGAAAATGGCTTGGATTCAAGTGACGAATGGATCCGTGAAAACTTGGGTATTCAACGCAGGGCTTGGGCAAAGCCAGAATTGAGGTTAAGTGATTTGGCCTATGAAGCCTCCAAGAAAGCTCTGCTGGTAGCTGGAGTTGGTCCTGATTCTTTGAGTAAGATTATACTTGGAACATCCACAGCAGACCACACAAATGTGAGCAGCGCGGCGAAGGTGCAATTCTTACTGGGTGCAGCCTGTCCCGCCTTCGATATTGTTTCTGCATGTGCCAGCTATATTTTTGCTTTGGACACGGCTATCAACAATCTCAAAACCGAAAAGGACCGAATTCTGTGTATCGGCGCAGACGTAAAGTCAAGATTTGTCAATAAAAATGACCGAAAGTTTTTACCGATTTTTGGTGATGGAGGAGGAGCCCTTGTTTTAGCAAAGCGTGAAGGGACAGGTGGATTTTCAGACGTCCACTTGTGGACAGATGGGTCGTACTACGAAGAGATGCTAAATCCCGCTGGCGGAAGTGCAATGCCAGCCACTTTGGAAACCGTACAGAAGGGATTGCATGCCACTCGAATGAAAAAAGATGGCAAGATGGTCACTACTCAAGCTGCAGAATTTATGGCGAAAATGGCTTTGGAAGTTTGTCAGTTAAATAGCATCTCCATCGAAGACATCGATTATATAATTCCTCATCATGCCAACGGGGTGATCATGAATCTTATACTCAAGAATCTTGGTTTGCCAAAGGAAAAGCTCTTTTCTACAATAGCCCATACAGGAAATTTGGTTTCGGGTTCACTACCTTTTGCCTTATGCAACCTTCTGGATCACAATCTGAGAAAAGGTTCCAAAGTGTTGCTGGTTACGCTGGGAGCGGGAGTAAGCGGTGGATCCGTAATTTATGAGATACCAGAATGATTAGGCCAAAAAAAGTTTTTATCTCAGGCGCCTCAAAAGGCATTGGAAAAGCGATTGCCCTCGAATTTGATCGTGTTGGTTTTGAAATAGTAGCCTGTTCAAGATCCATGAATGACCTTCTTCTATTGGGAAAGGAAATTTCGAATGCTGTTTACAATCCTCTGGAGGCGGACTTGACTCGTGAAGAAGATATAGATAAGCTTGTAGGCTTATTTGAAACCCATGGCTACCCAGATATTGTAGTGGCTAATATGAACAAAGCCCTTCCTTACAGAAGGCTGGAAGACTACGATGCGCCGTCAGAAGAGCTTAAATTGGTTCCTCTGCATCTTAGTCATCTGTTGCGAATTTACAGAGGGTGCCTGATGCAACAGCGAAAATCACATTTTGGGCGATGGATTGCCATAAGTTCAACGGTTAGTGCGCTGAACGGTTTGGAAGGAATGACTTTTTATTTGATGCAAAAAAGATTGCTCGAGAGTCTTTTTGATGCCGTTGCTTTAGAAGCGAATGATTCGGGTATTACTGCCAATATTCTTTTGTGTGGGCTGGTGGCGACAGACAGGGTAAAGGAAAAGAGAAATTTTGAAGCATTGTCAACCGCAAACCTTTTAAGAAGATCTGGACAGCCAGTCGAAATAGCTCAGTTGGTTTCCTTTTTGGCCGATGAGCGGGCAGGTTTCATTACAGGTGAAAGAATAAAAATTGACGGCGGCGCTACCAAAGCGTGGTATGCCAAACAGACTCTTAAAAAAAATAGAACATGAACACACTTGGTAAACTGTTGTCGCATAGGGCATTTGTGACTCCTCAAAATAGTGCTCTAGAGGTGGGTGAAAATAAATATAGTTACCTCGAGTTAGAGAAGAGATCCAATAAAATCGCCAGGAAGCTATCTGCAGAGTTTTCCAAAGGAGATAGAATCGCTATTCTCTCGGCGAACGAAATTGATGTACCCGTTTTAATAGTTGGTTGTCTTAAATCAGGTGTGGTTCCAGTTCAAATAAATTGGTGGATTCAGCCAAATGAGTTAAAACTTTTAATCCCACACGCGGAAATAAAGGCCATTTATTATTCAGAGTCATTTCTACCAATTGTCGAAAATGGAGCGACAGACATTCCTTTAATGGAAATTGGAGAACTGCTGAACGGGGTCAAAGACCTTCCCGAATCTTTTTCGGAGACTATAGGAACTGATGACGAGGCTATTCAAATTTTCACATCTGGAACTACGGGCACTCCAAAAGGTATAGTGCTAACGCACAAAAATTTACTTGCGATGATCCGCAATATTACATTGGATTTCCCAGGGATGGGATACGGTCAGCGAAGCTTAATTGCAGTTCCTCTATTCAATATCGCTGGTGCAGGATATCTCTTTTTAACATTGGGCAATGGTGGCACAGTCGTCATGCAAAGGCAATTTGACGCGGTGTCATTTGTAGAAATGATTTCCAGCAAAAAAATTACGAACATATTCTTGCCCCCTGCGCTGATCATGGCCATAGTGAAGGCCATACCTGATAATCATCCGTCTTTTGAGCATTTAAAACTGCTCCATTATGGCGGGGCTCCTATACCTGCAGCGCTGTTAAAAGCAGCTCACCATAAGTTTGGGTGTGATTTGGTTCAAGGATATGGCCTTACCGAAACGAGTGGAATCATCTCATTGCTCAGAGCCTCTGACCATCAACGTATTTTAAGTACTGGCGCCAACGATGTCACCATCGTTTCAGCAGGCAAACAGGTGGCAGGAGTAGAGCTGAAAATTGTAAATAATGAGGGTGCTGAGGTTCAACGTGGAGAGATCGGAGAGTTGCTTGTTCGCGGGGAAAGTATCATCACCTCTTATTGGGGCAATTCTTATCCCGAAGGTTTTGCCGACGGCTGGCTGAAAACAGGCGACTTTGTAAAGCAGGACAATGACGGTTTTCTTTACATATTAGACCGCAAGAATGATATGATCATCAGCAAAGGGATCAATGTCTACCCTTCAGAAGTCGAGGCTGTTTTGAACGATCATCCAAAAGTAGATCAAGTTTGTGTTTTGGGTATTGAATCAGAGGAGTACGGTGAAATGATTTGTGCAGCCATCATCAAAAATTCAAATGACCTTACTGAATCTGAGTTGGATACTTGGTCGAGAAAACATCTGTCGGGTTACAAGATACCACGAAAGTGGGTGTTTGTCGATGAGCTTCCAAAAAACTTGGCAGGAAAAGTTGTTCGCAAGCAATTGAAAATCAATCTTAAGTAAAAAGCCAATCAAAACTAGTTATGAAAGCACAGGTAGTTAGAGAAGAAAGGTATGGAGATCCCCTTTACGCTTATCAAATAGAAGACGTAAATCTCCCCGAATTGAAGACGGATGAGGTAAGAGTGAAGGTAATGGCCGCAGGTCTGAATTACAATAATATCTGGGCCGCCAGAGGTTACCCGATTAATTTAATCAAGGCCATCGGTGGAGAACCTTTTCATGTAATTGGGTCAGATGCTTCGGGTATAGTTGAAGAGGTCGGAGTTGGAGTGACCAATGTTAAGCCAGGAGATGAGATTGTTGTCGCTCCGATATGGTTCGATAGAAACGACCCTGGCTATTACACAGGCGAGGATCCTACCATATATGAAACGTCTAAAGCATGGGGTTTTGAAACGAATTGGGGAAGCCTTGCAGAATATTGCTTGGTCAAGGAGCACCAGTGTGTTAGAAAACCTAAAAATCTAAGTTGGGAAGAGGCGGCAACTATAATGCTTTCTTCTACCACCGCATACCGCATGCTTACACACTGGCACCCGCACAATATTAAGAAAGGTGACGTAGTCGCCATATGGGGTGGTTCAGGCGGCTTAGGAGTGATGGCTATACAAATATGTCAACACTTCGGTGCTATACCAGTTTGCATAGTCAGTACCGAAGAGCGCAAACTCTTTTGCGAAGAGATGGGTGCCAAAGCGATACTAAGAACCCGAAGCAGTCAATGGGGTGCTTTAACCTCTCCTGAAACGACACCCGAGAAACAAGTCCAATGGAGAAATGAGGCTAAAACCGTGCTCAAAGATGTTCTTACGTTGACAGGTGGTAAATGGCCTAACGTTGTATTGGAGCATCCGGGAGAGCAAACCTTGCCTACGTCGATTTTTATCTGTGGCAAAAGTGGAATGGTTGTAACCTGTGCAGGAACTACTGGTTATTTGGGGACTTTCGATTTGCGCTACCTGTGGTTGGCTCAAAAAAGATTGCAAGGTTCACATGGTGGTTCTCATCACGATTTTCATCAAGTAGGGCGTCTTTTTGAAACAGGAGCACTGAAGCCAGTGGTTTCAAAAATTATTGAATTAGAAGACGTTCCGATGGCCTTGGATGAAATGCAGAA
This sequence comes from Cryomorphaceae bacterium, assembly GCA_047632755.1. Classification (GTDB taxonomy): domain Bacteria; phylum Bacteroidota; class Bacteroidia; order Flavobacteriales_D; family Cryomorphaceae; genus JAKVAV01. Next base: position 36,701 of record JBLIDT010000011.1, on the reverse strand, counting down.
AAATCTGCATAAACCAGGAAGTGTTGCTGTAAGGATAGGATGCGCCACATTGTGATGAAATGATTCTTCTGAAAATTCATAAGCCATTTTGCGCGTTAAATTTGCACTTAGAATGAATGGAATTATGTGAGGAGACCCAAATGTATCAGCGCATCGCCTTGATTGACCACGGGCATATTGTTGTGGCATACCACGAATCCGTTTGATGGTGATTTTATGTTCATGCTAAACTCGCCAAACGGGTCAGTAATATATCCGAGGATATCTCCCTTGGTAACTGTCATTCCAGACTTAAGCACACCGCGGTAAATTCCGCTGCGCTTGGCGCGGATCCATATCGATTTTTCGCAGAGTATCGATTCAGCTGTCTCAGGCAATTCAACCTCAATCATATCATTTTTAAAGAGTAGATGAAGAGCACTTGATACACCTGCTTCAACTATCTCCTCATCCATTCTCATACTTTCGCCCCCTTCGAATACCAACATGGTTTTGCCCATTTTGAAGGCTTGTTTCCTTAGACTCTTATCCAAGAAGGCGCTCTGCATAATAAGCGGCGCACCTGTGCTCTTGGCATGCTCTAATGCCTTTTTGTCTTTTGCTGCATGGCGAATTTGTGGGAAGTTAAACCGCGATGCTCCGCCGGTATGGAAGTCAATTCCAAAATCAATTTCCTTTAGAATATTGTGGCTAATGAAATGGGCTATTCTTGAGGCGAGCGAACCAGTAGTTGACCCAGGAAAGCTTCGGTTGACATCTTTTCCATCGGGAACATCCCTGCTAAAGTTTAAGAAACCATAGATGTTCATGATGGGAATGGCCACCACCGAACCTCGCTTTAGATTCTCAAAATGACCTCTGTCGATCAAACTTCGAACGATTTCAATTCCGTTTATTTCGTCGCCATGAAGTCCACCACTTAATAAGATCGTCGGCCCTTCATTTTTGCTTCTGAAGATATATACTGGTAGATCGATGACCGTTCCCGAGGGTAACTTCGCTAAGCGAATATTAATTTTCGTTTTTTCGCCCGCAGGTATACTTTGGCCTGCTATGACGATTTCTTTCTTCTTTGCGATGGCAGTAGGTTTTAGGTAAAGGTAAGTATCGTAAAACTCTGTTTTTATAGTTATCAAACGGTGTCTGAAATGAATACATTTGAGTTCTTAAAAAGACAACATCCCTATGAACAACAGAGTAGGAGAAAAGCGAATCGTAGGAAACAAAGAGAAGATTTCTTTTCCTGATCAGAAGCGCGAACATATCGTAGCGAGAATTGATTCAGGTGCGAAATCCTCCTCTATTCATTGCGATGAGATTTGGGAAGAAGAGATGCGGGGCAAAAAGGTTCTCTGCTGCCACTTTTTGAAGCGCTCAAAAAAAGTTGTACGCTTTGAGAGGTTTAAGAGAAGAAAAATCAGGAGCTCAAATGGTCAAATTGAACGCCGCTATATAGTAGAGGTTAAAATAAGTTTAGGAGATTGTGAAAAGTTGACTCAAGTCTCTTTGACAGACCGTTCCACGATGAATTATTCCGTATTGTTGGGCCGTCGTTTTCTCGCCAACGATTTCCTTATTGATGTATCCAGAAGTTACGTGCAAAACGAATTATGAAAATTGCTATCCTCAGCCGAAACAAAAGTCTTTATTCCACCAACAGACTTAGAGAAGCTGCAATAAAGCGTGGCCATGAAGCCATAGTCGTTGATCACTTAGGTTGCTCGCTCATAGGTGAATACAAGAATCCCAGAGTGATTTACAACGACAAAGACCTTAGTGATGTAGACGCGATCATTCCGAGAATTGGTGCTTCAGTCACCTTTTACGGCACTGCAGTCGTGCGTCAGTTTGAGATGCGAAATACCTTTACAGTCAATTCGTCCATCTCGATTGTTCGATCACGGGATAAATTGCGGAGCACGCAGATTTTTAGTCGCCATGACATTGGCATTCCAAAAACAATTTTCACGAATCATCCCAAAAAGCTCGATCCACTAATTGATGAGATCGGTGGAGCTCCAGTAATCATTAAACTTCTAGAAGGAACCCAGGGCATCGGGGTGGTTTTGGCAGAAACAAAGAAAGCGGCAAAATCGGTCGTAGAGGCCTTTCACGGACTCAAGGCTAACATGCTGATCCAAGAATTTATTGCTGAAGCAGGTGGTGCGGATATCCGCGCCTTTGTGGTAAACGGAAAAGTAGTTGGAGCCATGAAACGCCAAGGAGCTGAAGGTGAGTTTCGTTCCAATCTTCACCGTGGCGGTACTGCTACTGCGGTGAAATTGACTCGTCAACAAAGAACAGTAGCTCAATCTGCCGCTAAAGCTATGGGACTCGAAATGGCTGGTGTAGATATGATTGAATCAAGCAGAGGTCCGCTCGTTTTGGAGGTGAACTCTTCGCCAGGGTTGGAAGGGATAGAAAAAGCTACAGGAAAAGACATTGCCAGCGAAGTGATCAAATACATTGAAGACAACGCTGGCAAGAATTTTAGAAAAGACAAAGTCGGAGCTTAGTCAATGAAGAATTTGCGGTGCTCAAGAAAATCTCCTCATTTTTAATTCCTAATTCCCAATTCTTATTTCGTTGGTGGCTTACTCGGTCTCACCTCAATTTTTGAAGGAAGATTTCTCGGATTGGCTTCCAAAAGGTAAACGATCATCTCACCGATGTCTTCGGGTTGAATTTTCCATGCATCAGCATCATCTGGCGTATGTCCCGCAAAGTGACTGGTCACCGATCCTGGCATAATGGTGCTCACCTTGATATCGTGCTGACGCAGATCGAGCATAACAGCTTGTGTGAAACCTACCAAACCGAATTTGCTTGCGTTGTAAGCTGAGCCTCCTGCGAAGAAATTTGTTCCTGCTAGACTGGCAATGGTGATGATATAGCCTTTCGAATCTTTTAACGCTTTTATTGCTGGTTTGATGGTGTTGAAAACCCCTGTGAGATTGGTATCAATCGTTTGGTTGAATTGCTCAGGCGTAATGTCTTCAATGCTTCCAAAATGGCCTAATCCTGCATTGGCAATCACGGCGTCAATCTTTCCGAGTTGGCTCACCATCTCAGTCATCACCATCTCCATATCGGAGTATGAGCGTACATCGGCAGTAATTCCAATGGCGGCGGCATCGCTCACTTGATTGAGCTTTTCGGCTGCCTCAGCTACCGATTCGCTGTTGCGCCCTGTGATGCAAACGGAGACTCCTTTTTTGAGTAAAATCTCAGCTACACCGTATCCTATTCCTTTTGTTCCGCCAGTTATGAGGGCGGTTTTTCCATTTATATCAATCATGATTTTCTTTTAGGTTTGTTAGAAGGCTAAAGGCCTTGAAGTGTTATTTGTTTAAAGTGCAGAAGGCTGAATTTCAATTGAAGATCTTAAAGCTTTATTTTAAAACGATAGGTTTTTTTTCCAAAAAGTTCGCCAAGTTTCATAAAACCCTCTAAGAAATCGCTGTTAAGTCAGAATTATCGCTTCAACTTAAGGTGAATCGCTTCGTGGTCTGAGCGCCTTTGCTTTGCGCTCTTGGCGGTTAAGCCAAGCCCCAACTCATCTGGAATGATTTTTTAAATACCAAGCAAAAAACTACCAGCTACTAATTACCGTCTACGAGCTACCACTGTGAGGTGCTTCCACATCGGCAATAAACCAAGACCCATCGTCATTTGAAACAAGCCAAGCCACAGGCCACCAAATTCCTTCTTTGGCTACCACGGTAAAATCATCGGTAGTCGCAGAGGCCCCGTCAAATGAAAGACCAAGTTCCAGAAGTTTCTCAAAAACCTCTCTTACTTCTGTCGCGTTTTTCACGCCTATTCCTATCAGGTAGTCGTCCTCTTGAAAATCGCCGCTACCAAAGTTTTTTCGAAGAGTCTTAATACCTCCGTCTACCAAATCTTCGATTTTGAACTTTGGAGCGATGACATTATAGGTGCGGAAAACAATCATTTTGCAAACTTAATCAAGAGAGTCAATTCAACAGAATCTAATCTCGAAATTTCTTAAGGGCTTCCTTCAAAGGATTGTGCAAAGTCTTATGCTTAATGTGCGGCGATCGACCTTTCTTGTAAATTTTGGCGTTGGCGTGTTTACCTTCTCGGTGCTTTTTCTGTTCTTCTTCCGAAAGTTGAATCACGTCTTGACAAGCAATCGAACAACAGCCTTCGTATTTTCCTGAGCAGTTGGAGCACTGAATGAATAGGGTGTGACAGCCTTTGTTTAGGCAATTCACGTGCGTATCATTGGGCTTACCACATTGGTGGCACCGGGCAATCACATCTCGTGTGATGCCTTCCGCCATTCGCTCATCGAAGACAAAGTTTTTACCCACGAATTTATTGTCTAGTCCTTTTTCGTTTGTTCGGCGGGTGTATTCAATAATGCCGCCTTCTAGCTGATGTACATTAGGGAATCCTTTGTGTTTTAGCCACGCTGACGCTTTCTCGCAACGAATTCCACCAGTGCAATACATTACCAGATTCTTGTCTTCAAGACCATTCAGGTTGTCAGAAATATAAGGAAGTGAATCGCGAAAGGTATCTACATCTGGAGTGATGGCATTTTTGAAATGCCCGACTTCTGTTTCGTAGTGGTTTCGCATATCGATGAGGATCGTGTCGTCTTTCTCGATGAGGTCATTGAACTCCTCGGCCTTGAGGTGTTTTCCCTTGTCGGTAACGTCAAAGGTATCGTCGTTTAAGCCGTCAGCTAGAATTTTCGGTCTCACCTTTATGATGAGTTTGTAGAAACTCATTCCATCATCATCTATTGCTACATTTAGACGTACTCCATTCAGAAAGTTAATGTTGTAGAGGTGATCTCTGAAGTCTTCGAATTTTTCTCGAGGCACTGAAAGTTGAGCGTTGATGCCTTCATGGGCGACATAGATTCTCCCGAAAATGCCGAGGCTATCCCAATTTCTAAAAAGGTAATCTCTGAAAAATGGAGGATTGTCGAGCTTTGCGTATTGATAAAACGAAACGGTGACCCTGTCATGGTCACTTTCGATCATACGCTTCTTTAGCACGCGCCAATCCTCTCCGTTGTACAGGTGTTTCATGTTACAATTGCAAGTTATACCGTGAAAATGCTTTAAAATGAAGAGATTACAAAGATAGATTTTTAGCCGAACGATTACAATTCGGCTACCTTTGTTTCAAACCGTTCCATCGCCCCGAGCTCGACCTCGGGGAGGAAAGTCCGGACAGTACAGAGCACCGCGCTTCCTAACGGGAAGGATCCGCCTTAGGCGGAGACGGAAAGTGCCGCAGAGACTATACCGCCAAGCTTTTGGTTTGGTAAGGGTGAAAAGAGTGGGGTAAGAGCCCACAGCTGTATGTGGTGACATATGCAGGAGGTAAACCCCGCGGACTGTAAGGCCATGTAAACCGAGGTTTGAGAGCTGCTCGCTCGATCTCGGAGGGTAGGCTGCTCGATCCTGCTGGCAACGGCAGGGCTAGATAAATGATGGAATTCTTTCGTTTCGGCGAAGGAAACAGGATCCGGCTTATAGGTTTTATTTTTTTTTACTCCATTTAAAAATACCATTCTTGCCGCGAGGTAAGAATGGTAGGGGTAAAAATATTTGGCAATCCTTAACTTTGAGTTTGTTCAAACTAAAGTTCAATACTGATCATAATGAAGAGCAAAAAAGACAAAAATGAACAATCGCAGCAGGACTTTTCGCAGCCATTCTTTGATTCGGCTGAATTAGAGAAATCGATTGAAAGGGGCTCGGAAGATTGGGCCAATAACAAGGTCAGACCGCATCACATTGTTACGGTTGAGTTCAAACAGAAATAGTCTCTTTAATTCAATGATTGCAGAAGTGCTGAGATAGTTTCTCTGAGGCCACTGGACCTTCTCACCGCCTCTGTGTTTTCATTGAATCCAATCTGCTCTGCATCTCTTCCTAAAACTTAAACGCCCCATTTTCGTTGAGGTAATCTATGAAGACACTTGTCTTACTTCTTCTTTTTCTTTCTTTGACTTTTTGCTTAAAAGCCCAAAAGACTGAGATCGCCAAAATGGTGACTATGGACGAGTTCGTCGTGCGCGCTGCCATCGATGATTTTAACGTGGAGGATTTCATTTCTCAAGTCATTGAAGACACCACCTTTTATCAAGCCTTTCTCAACCTTAAGTATTTCCCGCACGAGATCAAAGGCGCAATGACGGTTTACGACAAAGACGAAACTGAATTTGCCACCCTTCAGCGCAGGGCTAAGCAGCACTTGAGCGATGAAGAGCTGAAATGGGTTGAAATCACCTTTGAAAAAACCAATGGGAGAATTAAAAAGAGAAATGGCAAGTGGCGCTACCTGACTGCCGAGGTTTACGACGATGTTTTTTTCTCCAAAGAGAAGAACAAGGTTTCTAATGAGATGGTTCAGCGGGAGCAAGAGCTAGAAGCCGATTCTAAAATGGAGAAGCACAAAGCGCAGCTTAAAAAAATGCTTTTTAATCCAGGTCAGCCGATTGACAATGTTCCGTTCATCGGGGATAAACTCGCCATCTTCAGCCCAGAGATGGTTTCCTTTTACGACTATTCCATTTTCATTTACGAATACAACGATACGATTCCTTGCATTGCCTTTTCGAGTTACGTGAAAGAAGGAGACGAGGATGAGGTGGTCATACGCGATATGACCTCTTATTTTCATCGGGATACCCGCGAGGTGATTGCGCGAGAGTATCGATTGGCTCACAAAACCTTTCTTTTTGATTTTGATATTTCCATCAAAGTTGAGAACATGCTCTTGGATGGTTGGCTAATGCCAACGAGTGTTTCTTATGATGGTGCTTGGGATGTTCCATTTAAAAAGCCTGAAATTATTAGCTTTAAAATGGAATGCTCTGACTACGTTATAGATGCTGGGCGATTCGCAGAATGACAAAAATCAGTTTTGCTTCACCCTTCAATTCCTATCTTGCGAGCCTATTCAACCTAACTGTTATGTCCAAAAAAGAAGTTTACTATAAAGACTATTTGCAACTCGATAAAATTCTAGGTGCTCAAGAATTAGAGAGTGAAAAGGCAGGGGTTGAAGCTCATGACGAAATGCTTTTTATCGTCATTCATCAGGCCTACGAACTTTGGTTTAAACAAGTCTTGTACGAGCTTGATTCGATCATTGCTCTCCTGTCCAAACCTGAGATTAACGACAATGACCAAACCTTGCAGATAGTTGTTCATCGAAGTCGCCGCATCATCGAAATACTCCGTTTATTGGTAGATCAGATCAATGTGATGGAGACTATGAGTTCACTTGATTTCTTGGATTTTCGTGATCTATTGCGACCAGCCAGCGGATTTCAAAGTATTCAGTGGAAAGAGCTGGAGGCGAAGTTGGGCTTGCTTTATGAAAACCGTCACGGGAAGGAGTACTACGTTTCTCAATTGTGTCCCATGGATGTTGATCACGTGAAAGACGTGGAAAAGAAAACGAATTTGTTGGATTTACTCAATGTTTGGTTGGAGCGTATGCCCTATTTCGAGCATCCAGAAGCATGGGCAGATGGAGCAAAGGCGAAGCCTGAGGATCATCCGTTTTGGGCTGAGTATCGCGAAAAGTATACGGGAGGACTGCTAGATATAGAACAAAGTAATGCCGATCTTTTTGATAAGACTGTATTTGGAAAAGAGGAGGATGTGAAAAGGCGACTTTCAGCGAAAGCTTGCCGTTCAGCCCTATTTATCTACTTATATCGAGGATTCCCTCTGCTGCACTTGCCATACGAATTGATGGTATCTCTGGTAGAAATTGACGAGTTAATGGCTTCTTGGCGAATGAGGCATGTTAACATGGTTTTTCGGATGATTGGCGCTCGAGTGGGAACAGGAAACTCTACTGGGCACGGATACTTAAAAGGAGCGATGGACAAGCACTATATTTTCAATGAATTGACCCAGTTAAATGGATTGCTGGTGCCTCGAAATGATTTACCCGAGCTTCCAAAAGAATTAGAGAAACTTCTCGGTTTCCGCGGTTAGAGTCGTTTTACGTCGAGCTTGAAGCTCCCATTACTAATAACTTCAGCTGTAAAGACTCTGATTTTAAGGTCTCCTGTGAATTTTGCAGAGCCTTTCCAAAGTTTGTATTCCATATCAGATCCAATGCTTGGTGAAATGGTGAAATAGACGTGTGGTTCAGCGCAAAAAAGACTGATGTCAATCTTCTCGCCTCGCTTTACATTCATCACTGCCGTGAAGTCTTTTTCTAATGCCACGGATTCAAGAATGCTCACATCTTTCTCCGTAATGCGAACGTCGTGGGTTGCATTTTTTTCTTCTAGGCTGAAGCGCTCCGAAAGGGAAATGATCGAATAGATGATATCGTTATTCAGTTCAGCGCTTTTAATTTGGCTTGGCGATGGAGTAGCTCCGTCAGGCAGGGCATGAGCGTATGCCCTGCTATCAGCGTATGCAGAGATTAGATGAACCTTCTCGTCCAGTTTTGTCTCTGAAAACGACAGTCGACCGTAATCGAAATAGAGTGTCCTTGACAAGCTTGAGGTTAGAGTGATATTGACTTTGGATACCTCGTTTGTCTCGTCTAAAATAACCTCAATCCTAAGGTCGTTAGCAGGTAATTCTGCATAGAAGGTGCTTTGGTCGATCTGTGCGTTTAAGCGCAAAATCAACTCACGGCTATTTTCTATCCATAACTCGGATGGGACGAAAGTAGAGGTGAACTCCTTTGAAATTGGCTCATCATCTGATCCCAATGAGCAGCATGCAAGGAGAAAAGCCAAGCACGATGACATGATTCCAAATCTCTTTTTCAATTCGTTATCGTTGTAGGCTATTACTAAAACATTTAGTGGACTTTAGCTGCAATGTAAACGATTAGGATTAGAATAACCAAAAACCGATCCACATGAAAGTCACAGAATTATTCAATAACATCATTAAATCCCCCGAAAAATTCGATTGGATCAGGACAGTTTTTGTGCAGTTTTTTCTTCTCCGATTCAAAGCAAACACCTGGATAATCGCCTTTCTTGCCTTCGAGGTCGTAGATCAATTGAAAATGCAAGTGAGGCGGCCAATCAACGTTTTCCTCGGGGCTGCCCAAATAGGCAAACACCTCTCCTCTGATGATCATACGTCCAACTTGCAACTCTTTAATCGAATCACGGCTTAAGTGTCCGTAAAGACTATAAAACGTATCATTACCTAGCACGTGCTCGAGTATGATTGTAGGGCCGTAATCGCCCGATTGATTGTTGTCCTTGAAGCTGTGAACTCTTCCTGGCAATGGCGCGCAAACGGCCGTTCCAACGGGGAACCAAAAGTCAACTCCCAAATGGATGCTTCGAGATTCTTCATTGGTTGAGAATACCGAACTTCTTTCGTAGAGATTCCGCTTTTCCAAATAACCACCGTAAGCACCTTTTGCTTTCGCGCTCTTAATGTTTTCGAAGATGAATTGATGCAAGCTTTCGAGCGATTTATCCTCAACTGAAGCCAGTACTTTATTTTTTACGGATAGATCAATTTTTAAGAGGTCTTTCCTCTTGAATTCCCCCTTTATCGGGAAAGAAAATTTTGGGTAGAACTCTTCTCCATAAACAGTGTACTTCTTCATTCCTGTGTTGCGCTATGTCTATTGTATCGGTTAAGGTGTAGTGATTTTTTTATATAGTAAAGACAAAAACTAATTATCTAGCTGTAGCTACGGAATTCTTCTTTAACGAAGTACAGATAAAAAAGAACAAGACTTGTGCTGGCCAAAAAAGGCTTAGCACAGCACTAGTCTACTTCAAAAGTCAGGTTGAGTTGCTTTCTTTGTCCAGTTAAGTTTCCAAAGATCGTGATGATTTCATTCTGTTTCCCGTCTTTTTGATCAACCATAAGCGTGCCGTTAAGAGTGTGAGAACCTCGACTATACTCTTCTATGTTTAGCAAAACCACCTGGGGACTAGCCGACACCGAATCGATGTAAAAGGACTTGGTATTCATCACTTCAAAGTTAAAACGGAACTGAATCGAGTCGCCTTTAGTGACAGCCCCTAAATCGATAATTTCACTTTCGAATCGAACCGCTGTAAGGCTTGAATCTTCGGTGGCTCTCGTCACCGAAACGATTTCTATTTTCCGCTCTTTTGCGGCAGCAATGCTGTAAACAGCATTGCTCTCGTTCAGGTTGTCACTTACCAGCTTTTCAGCCACGTATTCTCCAAAGGGTATTTTGGAAAGTCTCAATAAGCCGCCATTTTCAGCGGTTTCATCGAGATAGGAGCGAAGGATTCCTCTTTCGTATTCTCGAAGATAATTTTCTAAAGAAGAGATTCGTCTCTGTGTCAAGTTCACATTGTAGTCAGTAGCTGCCAGTGGGCTGGCAAACCCTTTCACCGTGATTTCGATTTGAGCGCCTTCTTCCAATTCTCTCTTCAGCAATTCACTGAATAAAGCCAACTCACTCAGACCTTGGTCAATTTCGTTTAAGAAAAACTCATCCATTGCTTCCTCTGCCAGATCTCCTTCTGTTTTATTCAGACCCTGCTTGTACTCGTCCCGATAGGCTGGTAATAGCTGAATGTAATCGCGATACGTTTCTAAGTAATCTTTGTCGGTTTCTGTATTTCTGGTGCGAGGGTCAGGCTCATCATTGTGGAAATAGAGCGTTACTGGCAAGTACTTATTCAAGTCTTCGAGCGTAGTAATTTCGGGCAGTGTATCTGCTTTTATGAGCTCTCGCTCTTCGAATAAAAACAGGTTATTACAACATCCACCAAAGTCATCTGCACCAACTCGATTTGATGTCAAGCTTCCTTTCTTAATGGCTGAATTGAAGCTGTAATAAAGGTCGTTAGAAGGGGTGTTGAAAGGAGCTTTTATATTTTCGGGGTAGGAGAATTCACCTTTGTAAAAGGGTGCTTGAAACACGTCGTATCCGCCAAAACCGTGGTGCCAATCGGAAGAGAAAAGAAGAACATGATTGTCTGTGCGGTAATATGGAGTGACTTCATTGCCAGGGCTGTTTATTGCAGCGCCCATATTAGTAGGGTCGGTTGGTTTGGTGAGTTCAACAAACCATAGATCATATTGGCCGTAGCCATCTGGTCGGTCAGAAGCGAAGTAGAGAACATCCAAATCTCCGAATTTCCCAAAAGCGGGATGCGTGTAATTACTGGAGTCAGAATCGTCAATCGGCAAGATTTTTTTCCAAATCAACCCATCGTAAAAATGGATACTTCGCATTCCATCATCAATCATTACCAAGGCCTTTTGTCCTTTGTTCGACTCTATATAATTTCCATAGTTAGCGCCTAAGTCAATAGAATTGATGGGGATTAGCTTGACCTTGCTCAAACTAGAATCAGCGAAGTAATTTTTGATAAAATAGGCATCACTCTCCAGTCGTCCTTCATTGTCATATTCTCCTCTCAATGAGGTGAAGGATAGACTTCCGTCCTTGAGCCAAAATCCTCCAAATTCGCTATCGCCAGAATTCACTGGATCACCTGCTTCCGTGAGTTCAAAAGGCTTTGGTTCCTGCGACCACTTTTCGGCCAAATCGCAAGACCGCATGGATTGAATGGATTTTTGGTGGGCGTAGCTAGTCGGTTGGTCTTGGTACTGATCCCTGACTCTCCGCCAATTGATTTTGGCTTCGGAATACTGACCCGATTGCATCTGCATCTCAGCCAGTTTCATCCCTACATCTTGGAAAATCATTCCACGATCGCGCCTGAAAATCTTGTCGTAGTAATAGGTCGCCTTCTCATAATTTTGAACTCCTCGATACGCCTCAGCAACTTTATAAATCAGTGTGCCTTTCATGCTGTCCAGCTCCATGCCTGTTTTGTAATAACGCAAAGCTCCGTAAGGATCATTTTCTTCCATGGCCTGATCACCGAGCATCATCCAGTCATCAAGTGTTTGACTGAAAACGCTCGTCGCAAAAAAGAGACAGAATATGACGAACCTACTTTTCATAAAAAGACGGGGCAGTATTTATGCCTGAAGGCATTGTTTTCAACTCTTCTTCCAAAGAGGTATTGAAGGCTAAATTCGAATCCACCTTGATTTCTGCTGGAACGCTCTAGGTCGGAAACATTGATGTCGTAGCTCACTGCAAGTCTCCAAGCGTCTATTTCGCCACCTATCATCGCGATACCGCTATCGCCAAAGCGGCCGTAATATCCCGCAAAAACAGCCCGATAAAGATTGCGCTCATCGATAAGTCGATAACGCGCGCCTGTCCCAAATATCACTTCGGTAAATGTCGCTTGATCCATCCAGCGAAAAGAGGGGAGCGCATCGATTTCCTCGGTGATTTTCCAATCTGCAGTGGCATAGATCGACGACCTGAATGGGAGCTCGATACCTGTGTCGTTAAAGAATGACTGACTGGGCGAATTCACATTGTGTCCAGCGAACCCGATGGTGGCTGATTTTCTGGGTTCGGGTGCATATTGGTAGGAAAGCCCAAGGTTCAGGTTCAGGAACCAACGCGCATTTCGTCCAAAATCTTCTCCGTTTGACAAGTTGGGATCGAAGACAACACCGTTGTACTGGTTGTTGAATTCGAGGTCGTCGTAGTTCAGTTTGATTTGGGTAACCCCAGTCTGCAATCCACCTCTCAGCTGATGTTTCTCATCGCCTTTGATGTGGTAGAGATAGCTTCCGCCAATGAGGAAACTAAACGTATTGAAGCGCGAATCTCCAGCATTGTCGTTCATGATCACAGCGCCGACTGACAGGTTTTCTGGCAAGAAATCAAAGCTTCCATCTCCCATCAAAGCAAAGGAGGAGTATGGTCGACTTACCTCTCGCCATTGGGTTTTTTGGTTGGCATTGAGTCTGTATTCCGCATTGAAATTTCCGATTTCAGCAGGGCTAAATAGCTGTGGCGAAAAGAAGAACTGAGAGAAGTGAACGTCCTGTCCTTTTCCCGAAAGGGTAACCCACATGAGCGCTATGAGGAGTAGTCTCTTCAACGAATAAGTGTGATGTTTCCTTTCTCGAAATAGGTATCGCCATCATCACATACCGCTCGGAGCTGATAAACAAAAACGGCAGGCTCGGCTGGGTCTCCTTTGTAAGTTCCATCCCAACCAAGCGATTGATCATCTGTTGTAAAAACCTCTTCTCCCCATCGGTTGAAGATGGAGAAAGTCAAATCGGAAATGCCACCACCTCTGACCAAAACCACGTCGTTTTCTCCGTCACCATTTGGAGTAAAAGCATTCGGAACGAAAATGTTGGGAGAGCCACAAAAGGACTCGAAGATTTGTATCAAAACCGAATCAGTTTTTTGGCATAAGCCATTGTCGTTGGCGTCCGTTATGGTAACCGTGTAAAAGATTGATTCTTCTGGCGTACTGAGCGGGTCATTTAAATTCTGATTGTCCAAATAGATCGGTGGCTCCCACAAATAAAAGTATTCACTGCTGTTCGGAAAGACACTCAACTGACTGCTTTCTCCGAGAGTGAGAACGGTAGGTTCAGCCAGGGCGTTGATGTCCAGCGCGCCCAAAGGCGAGGTGAAAATGGTGAGGCTGTTTTCCACCGAGCAGTTAAACTCTGTGGAACTTACTACTGTAAAGGTGGTGGGCTCATCAATGATTGCTTCTATTGAAGCAGTTCCCATTCCTGAAATAATCAATTCCTCAGGCTCCCATTCGTGGGTGAGCTGGTTATTTTGGAAATCATTGCTTACAAATAGTCGAGCGGTGTCTCCCTGGCAAATGTACTGCAGAGCTGATAGGGTAGTTGCTGCTTCCAATAAACTTACGGTGACGGTGGATTCTATAATACAGCCATTGTTTTCGACTCGAATATAATAGAGTCCTGTTGCGCCTGGAGTAACAGTTATCGAGCTATCCCCTGGCGGATTCAAAACATTGCTGAAATCCGAAATATCTGACCAGATAAATGATTCGGCAGTTCCTGAACTATTGGCAATTAAAGTGAGCGGATCGTTGAAGCAAGCGAGCGTATCATCGGGAACCGAAAGCTCGATTTCAAAAGATTCAATCTGAGATTCAACGGAACTCGTGCAACCGAATTCATTGGTTAGCGTGACAGCGATATTCAATGAAGATGCCGTGTTGAAAATGACCGTTTCACTTCCTTGCCCATCTGTGATCAGCTCATCGGGCATCCAAACTATCTCTGCATTTGGATAATTCGTTGCGAGGCTTATTTCAAATTCATTGGTGTTGCAGAGCAAGGTATCACCCACGCTCAAACTTAATTCAATTTGTGGGGCGAGGAATACTTCTCGAAGGTCGGTGCAAAGGCCATTGTCTACTTCCAAAAAGACGCTCATAGGCTCGGTCACGGTAATGGTGAGTGTGCTATCAGTGGGGCCCTGAAGAATGATATTGTTCAACTCTTCATCTTCGGCCCACGTGAAAGATGTGGCTGTTCCGTTTGTTACTGCTTGAATGGTGAAGGTTGATTCATCGCAGGAGACAATGCTATCCGGTATTTCCAAAATCAACTGTGAATAGACGGTAATAATCTGAGTGAGAGTATCTGTCAAGTTGCATGCTTGCGGATCATTCGCAACGAGCTGCACTTCGTATTCTCCAGGTTCATCGAATAGGTAGGTCACGTTTTCTTGTTCGATGATATCACCATTTGGGAAAAACCATTGATAGCTTGCATCGGAACCTGAAAATGTATCGCTCGTGTTTTCAAAGGAGATAGGGTTGGGAAGGCATCCTCCTTGTCCTTCAAAATCGGCGAAGATCAGTGGCAAGTCGAAGTCGATTTTAGCCACACCCAAATTGCAGTTTGGACTGTTATTCAAAGGACTCAGCGCATTTGGAGGTGCGATGGGAAAATCGTTGTTTCCTCCGCACCCTGCGCAAACGGCTTGATAGATTTTCCCGGTACGGTCAAAGCGACTTGTTCCCCCATCGACGTGCTCTCCGCTCGTGCTGCCGCCATAAAAAGAGGCGAATGTCAACGCGTTGGCATCATCTTCTAAGACCAAAAAATAGAAATCGCGGCCGTCGGTGGTCGATTGAAAAGCGTCCTCCGTCACTTCAAGTCCAGTAGTGGTTCCTTGATTGTTCGTGGGCAATCCTCCCCAGCCCGATATGTAAATTCTGTTGCAAAGATCTACCGCGAATGCTACGGGCGAGAGTGGCGGTACGCCGACTTCATTTCCGAAAGTGGTGCTAAAATCAGCGCCTTGAAGGTTTTGACTTAGTTTGGAAATGAACATGCCGCGACCTACTTGTCCGTATGCAGCATTGAAGAGCAGCTCGGTTGTTTCGGACTCAGTTTGACCGAAGAGGTAAACCAAACCAGCTTCATCTCTATCGACAAAGTAGACTTGGTCGTATGAATTCGTTCCGAAATAAGTGCCCGATATGACCGTGGTGGCAAATTCATCAATGGTAATGACAAAACCATCGGCCTGACCACCTGAGAAGTTAGGTCTAAACGCATCAACTGGAATCGGTAGATCTTGCGAAGTCGTTCCTCCTCCTAGCGTTACGCCAGTATTCTCCGAAAATGAGATGGAATATATCGCATCTGCGCCGCTTCCGCCGATGTAAGTAGATGCCAAAAGATCCGTCATGTCAGGATTCAATAGAAAGAAGACACCATCTTGATTGCCGATGAGATTCGGTTGGATGGCATCGCTGGTCGTGGGGAAGTCATTGCTAAATGTGCAACTTCCCACCAAGATATTCCCGTCGTCATCAATCTCAATTTCGCCTCTTACTTCGTCGGCGTAATTGTATTTTAAGGCAGTTGCAGTATTCGTTCCGTCGTTTTCGGTGCCACCTATAAAAGTCGAGGCGAAAAGGTCTTGGCCATTCGCACTCAGTGCACTCAAAACGATATCTGCACCTTGATTGTAGCTGATTCCTACACCTCCTAAAACAGTAGGGGCTCCGCCTTGGAAATCGGATTGAAAGGCGTCAATTGAAGTGGGGTAATCGTCCGATCCAGTGGTTCCCAGCACGAAGAGTCTTCCAAGACTATCGGTAATTAGGCTATGCGGAAGCTCATCGCCACCTCCGCCTAGATAAGTGCTGTATTCCAAATCGGTTCCTTCCAGATTGAATTTCGAAAGGGCAATGTCCGTTCCTGCCAAAGATCCTGCACCCGTTCCTCCTGCCCAATCGGCTTGGTATGCTCCGGTAGTGACGGGATAGCCGGTGCCAAATGAGGTGCTCCCTGAGAAGAGATGACCTTCTTGATCAAAAGTGGCAGAATACCCAAAGTTGTCGCTAAGAGAACCTGAATAGGTGCTAAAGATCAATTCGGGATCGATGATGAGTTCTTGGTCTGCCGCGTATTCACCCAATTCAAAAAAGACTGTGTTATTTTCAAGGCGGTAGGAGCACTCCACTCTGGTAATTAATCCATTAATAATTTGGTAGGCAAATGGTTCCGACTCCATCACTTTTCCCACGGTAGTATTCAACTCCAATGTTCCATCTCCTTTTAATCTCGGCTTCACTCCATCGTAAAGGATTTTGATCTGGGACGGATCTGCTCCTTCCTTTACAATGAAATCGTATTTCAAATTCGCCTTTGAGTGGATCTTTAGATCTATGCCTTCATAGAGTTTTGAGTAGAAAATTTCTTCGTAGGCTTTCGCATTTTTCCCCGAGCGGCCCCGCAGGTAGTAAGCGTATTTTGTAATGAAAGGCTTGTAGCCTTCTGGCAAAATGTCGTTCGCCCCGACAAAGTTCATCTGGTAAGAATGGCAATCTAGTTTTTTAGGAGGAGGGATAGGCGTTTCACCTCGATGGGCGGCAAATACTTTGGATACGGTCTCGGTATCGTAACGATCAAAAGTGAGCTTACCATTTTCTAGGTACAAGTTTCCTCCGGCAATTTCCGTTTTGAACTGAACATTTTCGTTCCATTGTCCTTTGTTTTCAATAAAGCGATGTTGCCCGTAGGACAATACGCTGAACAAAAAAACGATTGAGAGAAGTAGAAATCGGCGCATGTATGATCTCGAGAGTCGGTTGAAAGTACAAATTTCGCTACAAGGTGATGATTTAACCTTTCTCACTCCATCGTTTTCTTAACTTTCGCTGCGTGCACTTTTTTGATAAATATTATCGAGTTCTTGAATTGCCTGCGGGAGCATCAGATGCCGATGTGAAAGCTGCGTATCGGCGATTGGCAAAGAAGTACCACCCCGACATAAGTCGATCGGATGCTACAAGAGTAGATTTCATCAGGGTAAATGAGGCTTATGAAGTTCTTATCAAGAGAGACGACATGGTGCGAGAAGCCATTCAGCGCAACCGAAGCAAGAACACAGGCAGAAGGAGAAAGAACCCCGTTTCAAAAAATCCTCAGGACAGAGCTTCGAACCATGCCGATATGAAGTACGAGGAATTTGTAAAATCTCCGCTATATCGCACGGCTATGGTGATGAATAGCGCCTTCGATTACATTTTTATCCTGGCAGGGGTTATCATGGTCGCTGCACCTATATTCGGTTACGTTAGGGATACCTTGAAAGTCAAAAAACCGGGTGAAGAGGCCGAATTTCATTTACTACCCATATTGCTAGGGATTGGTTTCCTTTATGGTCTCTGGTATTTCCTTTTTAAATCAAAACGAATCAAACCTGATCAAGAATGAGCTTACACTACAAAATATTTTTTTTCCCCATCCTATTTCTTTGCACTACCATCTCTGCCCACGAAGGAATGTGGGTTCCGAGTACGTTGGCAAAGCTTGTGATTGACGACATGCACGATGCGGGTCTCAAGCTATCGGAAGAGGAGATTTACTCCCTCAATCAAAGCAGCCTTAAGGATGCCATAGTTCTGTTTGGAGGCGGCTGCACCGCTGAAGTTATTTCTGACGAGGGACTCATTCTTACCAATCACCATTGCGGCTACAGCCAAATTCAATACCATTCTTCAATGGAGAATGATTATTTGAAAAATGGCTTTTGGGCGATGAATCGTTCTGAGGAATTGGTGAATCCAGGCCTCACGGCAACCTTTGTGGTGAGGATAGAAGACGTGACTGATGCTATGATGGAAGCCGCGGGCCCGCTGGAAGGTTTAGAAAGAAACGAGGCTCTCGCAGCCGAGGCCAATCGATTGGAGAAAGAAGCGACTTCTGGTGGTATTTATGGAGCTGAGGTGAAGCCTTTCTTTTACGGAAATGCCTATTACATGACCGTTACAGAAACTTTTAGTGACGTTCGACTAGTCGGCGCTCCACCTTCATCAATTGGTAAGTTTGGAGGCGATACGGATAATTGGGAATGGCCCCGCCACACGGGAGATTTCTCCTTGTTTCGGATTTATGCATCACCTTACAATAAACCTGCAGAATATTCTGAAGACAACATTCCTTACAAGCCAAAAGCAAGTCTCGAAATTGACATGAGTGGAGTGCAGCCGGGAGAGTTTACTATGGTTTTTGGTTTCCCAGGCACTACCTATCAATACCTTACCAGTGATGCGGTAGATTATGTGACCAACGCTCAAAACCCTGTGCGCATTTCCATGCGCGAAGCAAGCTTGAGTGTCATCGATGCAGCAATGGAAGCATCGGATGAGAACCGCATCAAATATGCAGCGAAGCAATCTCGAATTAGCAATGGCTACAAAAAGTGGATTGGCCAGAATATGGGCTTGGAAAGGTTTAGAGCCTTGGAGAAAAAGAAGGAGCAGGAAGCTGAATTTATGAGCAGACTTTTAGAGATTGATGAAGGTGAGTTTAGTGGACTCCTAGAAAGCGTAACTGCGCTTTACGATGAGAACGAAAAATACCAGTTGGCGCGAGATTATCTTATTGAGTTTTTCTACTACGGGCCAGAGCTTACTCGTTTTTCTACCAATTTTAAGAATGTAATCGAAAACTATGATAGCCTCGAAACAGCAGGTTTAATGGAAGAGGAATTGGAGAATTTGGCGAAAGCCATTAAGAGGTTTTACAAGAATTATGATCCTGAGGTTGATCAGGGGATTTTTAGAGCTCAATCTTCTATTTTTATTGCAGGATGCCCATCAGAACTAATGAGTTCGACTTTGGCAGCAAAAGCCGAGAAATCGGGAAATGATTGGCTTGAATTGGCGAATGGAATTTATGACTCAAGCATCTTCGATAATCGAGAAGAATTGAAAGATTTACTGGACAAATCGGGAAAGAAAATTGCGAAGACTCTTTCTCAAGATCCATTTTACTTGATGGCTAACGAGCTTTTGGAAAATTACAATAACCAAGTTCGTGGCGCATACGATACCTTCAGGTTTCAAGAAGGCGAGTTGATGGAAGATTATGTCAGACTTACCATGGAGCTATTTCCCGAGAAAGATTATTGGCCAGATGCAAACAGCACTTTGCGATTGACCTATGGGAAGATGGAAGGTTCTGAACCCTTGGATGGAATGGCTTACAAGCCTTACACCACTTTGGAAGGAATTTACTACAAGTATATTCCTGGCGACAAAGAATTTGACGTTCCCGAAAAGCTTCTTGAGCTCTACAACAATAAAGACTACGGTCAGTATGCGACTGATGGCGAACTTAGAGTTTGTATTTTGGGATCGAACCACACGACTGGAGGAAATTCTGGGAGTCCAGCGTTGAACGCAAAAGGACAATTGGTGGGATTAAACTTCGACCGAACCTGGGAAAGTACCATGAGCGATATCATGTTCAATCCAGAGATTTGCCGTAATATTATGGTGGATGCCAAATATGTGCTCTTCATCATTGACAAATTTGCGGGAGCAGGATATTTAGTGGAAGAAATGAATTTGGTTTGCGACGAAGATGTTGATGACAAAGCCGAGACTTCGGGAGTCATAGAAAAAGTTTTAAATGCAGAATGATATGTCGAACTGGAAAGAAGAAAACAATAAGCTAACGCGCCAATTTGAATTCAAAGACTTCTCTGAGGCCTTTGCCTTTATGACCAGGGTGGCGATTGAGGCCGAGCGCATAGGCCATCACCCTGAGTGGAACAATGTGTACAACAAGGTTGAGATTAACCTAAGCACACACGATACAGGAAATACGGTGACTGAAAAAGATAGAAAATTGGCGGAGAGAATTGATAAGCTGCTGGAGTAGAAAGTGGTGGAGCGCAAAATTTGATTCACCTTCACCTTCACTTTATTTCCTTTTTCTTGCCAAATGCCTTTGGCTTAGTAAGCACTGGCGACGAATAAATTTTTAATTAACTCAACCTACGGGAGACCCATTCATTACGAATTGAATTCAGACATATTTCAGTTTTCTTTAGTATAAGTGTAGATATGACACTTTATATTCAAAAATTTTCATTGAACTCTTAGAAAGAATGAAATATTGATTAAAAATGAATTGACGAAATTCTATTGTGGTGTTTAATCATCTTCTTTTCTAAATTAGCTGAATACATCAACCAATCGTTTTATGAGTCATACACTATTTGATAAAGTTTGGGATTCGCATGTCGTGAAGAAAATTGAAAATGGGCCAGATGTGTTTTTCATCGATCGCCATCTAGTGCATGAGGTTACGAGTCCTGTCGCTTTTTTGGGGTTGAAGGAGAGAAGCATTTCCGTTTTATACCCTGAGCGCACATTCGCAACAGCAGATCACAATACGCCGACTATCAATCAACATCTGCCAGTAGAAGATCCGCTTTCAGCGAATCAACTTAAAGCACTTGAGACCAATTCTGCCGAACATGATATTCCATATTGGGGATTGGGTCATGAAAAAAATGGTATCGTTCACGTTATCGGACCCGAAGCTGGAATAACACTTCCAGGTGCTACCATTGTCTGCGGAGATTCACACACCTCTACTCACGGAGCTTTCGGAGCCATTGCATTTGGGATTGGAACTTCTGAGGTAGAAATGGTTTTGGCTGCGCAATGCATTATGCAGCCTAAGCCAAAGAGTATGCGCATCAACGTTAATGGTACATTGAGTTTTGGTGTCACACCGAAAGATGTGGCTCTTTACATTATATCAAAACTCAGTACGTCAGGTGCGACGGGTTATTTTGTAGAATATGCAGGACAGGTGTTCCGAGATATGAGTATGGAAGGTCGAATGACTGTCTGTAATTTGAGTATTGAGATGGGTGCGCGAGGCGGTATGATTGCCCCTGATGAGAAAACTTTCTCTTATATCCAAGGCCGTGAATATGCACCGAAAGGAGCAGCATGGGATATAGCAATGGAATACTGGAAAACGCTGCAGACGAATAGCGATGCGGTTTTTGACCAAGAATTAAATTTTGAGGCTTCTGATATTGAGCCCATGATTACATATGGCACCAACCCTGGTATGGGTGGCGGAATTTCAAAGGGGATTCCGATGGCTGCAAATGTGGAAGGCGGCATAAGCACCTACAAAAAATCATTGGCCTACATGAACTTTAATGAAGGCGAATCAATGATTGATAAGCCCATCGATTTCGTATTCTTGGGAAGCTGTACAAATGGCCGCATCGAAGATTTCAGAGCCTTTGCATCCATTGTAAAAGGACGTAAAAAGGCACCTAATGTTACTGCATGGTTAGTTCCAGGTTCGCATCGGGTAGAAGATGCCATAAAAGAAGAGGGCATATTGGAGATTTTGCATGAGGCAGGCTTCGAATTACGCGAGCCTGGCTGTTCAGCCTGTTTGGCAATGAATGATGACAAAATACCGCCTGGAAAATATGCGGTAAGTACCTCAAACCGAAATTTTGAAGGCCGTCAAGGGCCTGGGTCTAGAACTCTTCTTGCGAGTCCGTTGGTAGCGGCCGCTGCCGCTGTAACTGGGAAAGTGACAGATCCTAGAGGGTTAATGCAAGCCGATCTGGCTTAGCGAATGCTCTATTTTCAAAAATCTAAGTACACAACATGGCATACGATAAATTCAACATATTAGAAAGTGCGGCGGTTCCTCTGCCGATTGAGAATGTCGATACGGATCAGATTATTCCAGCCCGGTTTTTAAAAGCCACTGAGCGCAAAGGTTTTGGTGATAATCTTTTTAGAGATTGGCGATACAATACAGACGGCACACCAAAAGAAGACTTTGTCCTGAACAACCCGACATACAGCGGGAAGATTTTGGTGGGTGGAAAAAACTTCGGTTCTGGATCTTCACGAGAACATGCGGCTTGGGCTATTTATGATTGCGGATTTAGATGTGTTGTCTCCAGCTTTTTTGCTGACATTTTTAGAAATAACTGTTTGAATATTGGGGTTTTGCCTGTGCAAGTAAGTCCTGAATTCCTCGAAAGAATATTTATGGAAATAGAGACAGATCCTGAATCTAAATTTGAGGTTAATCTGTCCGACCAAAGAATAAGCATTGTAAGAAGTGGGATTTCCGAGAAATTTGAAATCACTGAATACAAAAAAGAGAATCTCCTAAATGGGTTTGACGATATCGACTATCTGCTCAACCTAGAAGGTGAAATCAAGGACTTTGCTTTAAAGACTCCTTTCTAAACTTTACTTCGGAGATTATCATGGCAAGAACCATTGAAATAATGGATACTACGCTGAGAGATGGTGAGCAAACACCCAGCGTATCTTTCACCGCATCCGAGAAATTGACTCTGGCCGAATTACTTTTGACTGAGTTGAAAGTAGACCGAATTGAAGTGGCATCTGCTCGCGTATCGGCAGGGGAATTTGATGCTGTAAAAAGTATAGCAGAGTGGGCTTCCGCCAATAATTGCCTCGGAAAAGTTGAGGTTTTGACCTTCTTAGACGGAGGCGCGTCTCTTGATTGGATGGAGAAGGCAGGAACCAAAGTCCAGAATTTACTCACCAAAGGTTCGTTGAACCACCTGACACATCAACTCAGAAAGACACCTGAGCAGCACTTCGCTGATACTGCCAAAATTATTGCACTTGCACAACAGAAAGGAATTGAAACCAATGTGTATTTGGAAGATTGGAGCAATGGCATGCGAAACTCCTCTGAATACGTATTTGAATACTTAGATTTTCTGGAAACGCAACCAATTAAGCGCGTACTTCTCCCTGACACGTTGGGAGTGTTAACACCTGCGGAAACATTTACTTATTTCCAAGATATTATTGAGAGATACCCGAATACTCACTTCGATTTCCATGGGCACAACGACTATGATTTAAGCGTTGCTAATGTTATGGAAGCTCTTCGTGCTGGTTGTCATGGTATACATCTCACTGCAAACGGTATGGGTGAGCGCGCTGGGAATGCTCCATTGGCTAGTTGCATAGCTGTAATCAATGATTTCTTGCCCGAAATTAAGACCCATGTGGAAGAATCGAGTCTGTTTGAAGTCAGCAAAATAGTCTCTACTTTTTCAGGTTTTAGAATTCCTGTAAACAAGCCTATTGTAGGCGCGAATGTATTTACCCAGACAGCGGGTATACATGCAGATGGGGATAGCAAAAACAATCTGTACTTCAATGATTTATTGCCCGAGCGATTTGGCAGGAAGCGCAAATATGCTCTCGGTAAAACTTCGGGTAAGGCAAATATTCTGAAGAATCTGGAGGAACTTGGATTGACACTCAATGATGAAGAGGTGAAGAAAGTAACAGCGCGCATCGTTGAACTGGGCGACCAAAAGGAGATAGTAACCAAAGAAGATCTTCCTTACATCATCTCAGATGTGCTCCAAACTCATTCTCATGAGCAAAAAGTTTTCGTTCGGTCTTTTGTCTTGATGCAAGCCATGGGCTTGAAGCCGTCATCTACAATGAGTATTGAAATTGACGGAAATCTTTTTGAGGAAAACGCACAAGGTTTCGGACAGTTTGATGCCTTCATGAACGCTTTGCACAAAGTATACAGCAGTCGAAACGTCAGATTGCCCAAGCTCATAAATTACGCTGTGAGAATACCTCCGGGAACGCACACCTATGCCATTGCTGAAACTCAGATAACCTGGAGAAATGGATCTGGAGAGTTTATGACTACCGGCCTCGATATTGATGAAACGGTATCTGCTATAAAGGCCACTGAAAAAATGCTCAACCTCGTTCAATCGAAAGAACACTAATCGACACCCATTAGAAGATGAAAATGAATATAGCCTTATTGGCAGGAGACGGAATAGGTCCCGAAGTGATAGATCAAGCCGTGAAAGTGGTGGACGCCATTGCAAAAAAATTCGATCATGAAATTACTTGGAAGCCCGCTTTGACTGGAGCTGCCGCAATTGATGCCGTTGGTGATCCATATCCTGATGAAACGCACGAGATTTGTGCTGCAGCAGATGCGGTACTTTTTGGTGCCATCGGTCACCCGAGATTCGACAATGATCCTACCGCAAAGGTTCGTCCTGAGCAAGGTCTGTTGAAGATGCGCAAAAAGCTTGGCTTATTTGCCAATGTTCGTCCGACTTTTACTTTCCCTTCTTTAATAGATAACTCGCCCCTCAAACGAGAGCGCATAGAGGGTACCGACTTGGTGTTCTTTCGAGAGTTAACGAGTGGCATATATTTTGGGAAAAGTGGGAGAGAAGACAATGGCAATACCGCGTACGACACTTGTACATACACGCGGACAGAGATTCGACGTTTGGCTGTAAAAGGGTTCGAGGCAGCCATGCTGCGTTCAAAGAAACTCTGTTGTGTAGACAAGGCGAATGTTTTGGAATCTTCACGCTTGTGGCGAGAGACAGTTCAGTCAATGGAAAAAGAATATCCAGAAGTTGAAGTGTCCTATGAATTTGTCGATGCCGTTGCTATGCGCTTGGTGCAGTGGCCTAATACGTATGACGTCTTGATCACAGAAAATCTATTTGGTGATATTTTAACCGATGAGGCTTCAGTGATTTCTGGCTCTATGGGATTAATGCCTTCAGCATCTCTGGGCGAAAAAATATCTCTCTTTGAGCCTATCCATGGTTCTTATCCTCAGGCTGCAGGAAAAGATATCGCTAATCCGTTGGCTACGATTCTTTCAGCGGCCATGATGTTTGAAACGGCTTTTGGACTTCAGGAGGAAGCCGAAGCGATTCGAGCAGTGGTCAATAAATCATTGGATGAACGTATTGTGACTGAAGATCTTGCGGAAAGCGGTAAAGCATATAAGACCAGTGAGGTAGGAGACTGGTTAGCTGCCCACATATAGCCCAAAAGGAAACGAAAAAAGCCCCGACAATTTGTCGAGGCTTTTTATTTTTGATCAAAATCTTCCAATTAGATACTGGCTTCCATCACATTTGCAGAAATAGTCAATACAGACTTTTCGGGCAATGTATTAGCCGTAATCGTTATGTTTTTGCTTTGAGCGTTCTTTTGTTTACCTGGCTTGTAAACTACTTTGATCTCTCCTTGCTCTCCTGGAGGAATAGGCTCCTTAGGATATTCAGGTACCGTGCAACCGCAAGACCCTTTTGCATTTTCAATGATCAATGGCTCAGTACCCGTATTGGTAAAGGCGAAAACTTTTGTGTTTTCAGAATCCTGAGAAATGGTTCCGAAATCATGACCAGTTTCTGCGAACTCCATCGTTGTAACAGGACCTGCTGGAGCTGTTTTTGATGCAGTAGTCTTTAACGGATCTAAAGTTTTTGCCTTCTCTAAGGCAACCTTCTTTTCTTTGAGATTGTTTGCAGATACTGCCGCTGTTCTTTCGAATGAGGCTCTGTCAGCGCTGGGGTCTGCATAAGATGGTCCATCGTCTGTGATTAAAATTGCCGTATTCACAACTAGCAATGCTGCAATAAACACTAGCAATCCTGTTTTTAAGTTTTCACTCATGATAAATTGTTTTCGTAGTTTAGTTTGTAAAGGTATAAAATAGAGTTTCGGATTTGGAACTCTGTTGTCTTAAAGCCGAGAATCGGCTAATTTAAACTCGTTGTAGTCATTCTCTTTAAGTATTTCAATGGCCTTAATGTAAGTGCCCCAATATGGGTTAAATACTTGGTAGTAGGCGCTGTAATCCCATAGGTTTCTTGCGATAAGAGCTTTGAGCCTTCCTTCAATCATCTTTCTAGAGGTGTTAAATTCTTCTTCGCTCCAATCTATCTCCTCGTCTTCTCTGGCGGCATATTCTTTGAGTTCTGTAACTGCCATATCAATATCAAATCCATCTACATAGGCTCCAACATCACCAAATTCTTTGAGAAGCTTCTTTCTCTGCTTGTTGGTGTAAGTAATTGCGAATGAATTCATCACGCCTTTCCGAATTAGGTCGCTGTTTAGATCTGAGGATGCCGTTGTGTCTAGAGGAACAAAGACATCGGGTAAGATTCCACCTCCACCGTAAACCACTCGACCGTTTTCAGTCGAATATTTCAATGAATCAGGGAAATCCAAACTATCCAAAGACCAAAATTCACCACTTTCGTAGCGATCAAATTTTTCTCGATAATACGCATCCATTCCGTCGTCATATGGCTTTTGGATGCAGCGCCCGCTTGGGGTGAAGTATTTTTGAGTGGTCAGCCTGATATAGCTTCCGTCGGGCAATGGGATTGGCCTTTGAACCAATCCTTTGCCAAATGTTCTTCGTCCAACGATCAGACCGCGGTCCCAATCTTGTATAGCTCCTGATACGATTTCCGAAGCACTAGCCGAACCTTCGTTGGTCAATACAATGAGTCGTCCTTCTTCAAATTCTCCCTTGGAGGTGGATACCATCTCCCTTTTTGGATAGCTTCTCCCTTCAGTGTAAACGATCATTTTGTTTGTTGAGATAAACTCATCGGCAAGCTGCCGGCTTGTTTCCAAAAGGCCTCCACCATTTCCTTGTAAGTCGAGGACTAGGTCTTGCATACCTTGTTTTTTTAAGGACTTGATTGCCACGTGGAATTCATCCATTGTGGTTTTAGAAAAACGGTTGATCTTGATGTATCCGATTTTATCCGTCGCCATGTAAAATGCATCTAAGCTGTAGAGCGGTATCTCATCCCTTACGATATCGAAAATGAGCACTTTAGAGTTTTCTCTTCTACGAATGCCTACTGTTACCTCCGTTCCTTTGGTTCCGCGAAGACTTGACGTAACATCGCTATTGGTTACTCCCGTGCCTGCTACGTTTTCGCCATCAATACTCACAATTTTATCTCCGGCCATAATGCCCAAAGACTCACTTGGTCCACCAGAAATAGGGGAGACCACCGTGATAGTATCTCTCAATATATTGAACTGAATTCCGATTCCCTCAAAGTTTCCTTCAAGTCCTTCGTTCGCTCGCTTTACATCGTCGGCTGGAATATAAACGCTGTGTGGGTCCAACTCTCCCAATACTTCTCGAATCACCTCATCTACGACTTTTTCAAGTTCGACGCTGTCTACATAACTGTTCTCAAGATGATAAAGAAGTGCCGTTATTTTTTCAGCGGCTTTTCTGAATTCAGGTTGATCTTCTTTTGACTGGGCTTTTGATACCGTTAAAGCCAAAACGGCAATGGTGACTAAGATGAGTCTTTTCATATTAAATGCTTTCGAATCCTAAATATAACGCTTTACAGAACCTTTCAGCTTGCTGTTGCAGTGTTAATTCGAGTTAAAGTCTGATGACTTTGTCCTGTAACGTTCTTCGGTTGTAAAAGTTCCTTTAATCTCTCTCGAAGTGCGCACCTGAAACCTAACTGCCTTTGATGCGTATACGCGTGTGACATTAGTCTGGATCTGAGAAATTTGGCTTCTCCCTATGAGCGTAGAGAAATGGTACACTTTTACCAATGAAGATTGGAAAACATTAGAAGATCAGTTCAAGTCTTCCTATTTGCCTGTTCTTCGTTTTATAACCGAAAACAAGGGTTCCTTTTCGGAAGCTCGAGATATTTATATCGAGGCATTCTACTATTATACCCGCTCCATCGAGCTCAAAGGAAAGTCCTATCTAGAAAAATCTTCAGGATTGATTTATTCATTCGCGCGAATCATCTGGCTTAAAAAATTGGAGAAGCGCAACGTTGATTTGAACTTTGTGCAGCATCGAAGAGAATATTACGATCTCGACCATGCGTTCCACGAGATAGATTTGATGAATGAACGCAGCGAGAGGGCTGCTTCAAAACTTGCTCTGATTGGCGAGCCCTGCAGAACGATGATGATTGAGTTAATCGGGATGGGCAAGCCTTTTGAAGAAGTTGGACCTAGGCTCGGTTTTAGCGCAGAAGAAAGAGCGATGAATCGGCTGTCAGGATGCTTGAGGAAATTGGTAGAGCTTACCGAGAACAAAACTTTTAAGATAGAGAATGAAGATTTCGCAAAATGTCTGAATTACGTGATAGCTCCAGACAAACAAGCGAAGCCAGTAGGAGAAGAAATGGAGGTTTGTCTTGCAATGACTTCCAGAGTTGTAGCAACGGTAAAAAATCACGTTAGTTCAAAGGAGCGAACAACCATCTTAAGAGAATATAGGGACCGCTTGCTTCCAGATGATGCGAGTAACTTAAAGAAGATGGAGGACAATCCAAAAAAGATTAAAATGAAACCATTACAGCTAATATCATTTGCTGCAATTATCGCGGTTGTAGTCTCAGGACTCACCTCTCTTGGTCTCTACAATATGGCAACTAATCAAGATGTGACGGATCCAGTGGCTGCCGTGGATACATTTACAGTAGACACGATCGAGTTTACTCCCGTTCTTGAATGGAGAGAAAAAAGTGCATTTATCATTAACGAAGATGGTTTTGCTTTAACCTCTGCCGAGCATTTGTCAAAGGGAGATAATATTAGCGCATGCAATGACCTTTTGCACACAAGTACTGCCGAGGTAATAGCAATTGATGAAAAAACTGGTTTAGCACTTCTTCTGGTTGATTCGGTTTTGCGAACGTCCGTCCCCTTTAGATTTTCACAAACTGCCTCTGAAGTGGGAGACGAGATGATTTCTTTGGGCTATTCAGATGGTAAACTATTGTTTGGAGAGGCGACCACACAATTTTCTGATCTAGAGACTATGTGGTTAGGCGGATACGCTTTGTATCCTGGAGCACCATTGTTTTCGAAGAACGGAGAATTGAAAGGCATCATCATTGAATCAAGTGAAGGCAAGCTTTCTCAAGGAATCGAAGCACTGAACGATTTTCTGGAGTTCGCTACAACGCATGATGTCAATTTACCAACGAGAAACAAACTGTATTACGATAGTACAGCTCAAAGAGTGCAGAGATTGAAGCCGTGCATTTTGAGAATAAAATTTCAAACTTAGCTGGCAACTATTTGAGCAGCCAAGCGTATTGTAATTGATGAAGAATTAAGATTTTAAGGCTATGAATAAGAAAGCCTCCCTTGCTATGGGGAGGCTTTTGTTTTTTTAAGATTTAAGTGCCTTAATGAATACCTGCGTCAGCTAAATATCTTTCGGCGTCAAGGGCTGCCATACAACCAGTTCCTGCAGCGGTAACTGCTTGTCTGTATATTTTATCAGCGGCATCTCCTGATGCAAATACTCCTTTAATATTGGTCTTAGTAGATCCAGGCGTTACCTTAAGGTAGCCTGTTTCGTCCATATCCAATTGTCCTTTGAATATACCAGTATTCGGTGTGTGGCCAATGGCAACGAAGAATCCCGTGATCTTGATTTCTTTTGTTTCGTTGGAAACTCTGTCCCTCACCCGAACTCCATCTACACCAGATTCTCCTAGAATCTCATCAGTTTCAGTGTTCCACAGAATTTCAATGTTTTCTGTGTTCATGACTCTATGCTGCATTGCCTTTGAGGCACGTAGCTCATCCCTCCTTACCAACATGGTTACTTTCTTGCAAAGCTTTGCCAAATAACTGGCTTCTTCACAAGCGGTATCTCCACCACCTACAATAGCGACATCTTGACCTTTGTAAAAGAAACCGTCACAAACGGCACAGGCACTTACTCCAAAGCCGTTTAGTCTTTTCTCACTTTCGATACCCAGCCATTTGGCAGAAGCACCTGTAGAAATAATAATAGAGTCAGCCGTAATTTCTTTGTTGCCATCTATAGTTACCGCATGCTTAGTGCCATTGAACTCGACCGCTGTGGCTAAGCCAAATCGCACATCCGTTCCAAACCTTATGGCTTGTTTTCTAAAATCTTCCATCATCTCAGGTCCTTGAGTTCCGTCGGGGTATCCCGGATAGTTCTCCACTTCAGTGGTGATGGTAAGTTGACCTCCCGGTTGCAGCCCTTGGTACATTACGGGATTCATATCAGCTCGCGCTGCGTAGATTGCTGCGGTATAGCCCGCAGGGCCTGATCCAATTATCAGGCATTTTACATGTTCAGTATCTTGACTCATTGTCGAGTGTTTTTTTCAGAATGCAAATTTACGAACTATCCTTTCTATGTGAAGAAAAATATATATCACCAAAGTTTATATCAGTTTTGGAAAACCCTATGGAGTAGCAAATATAGTATCGTAAACACAGGCAGAGCCAGCCCAGATGCCTAGCCCACCTTCTATATTTGTTATGACATTGTTCGGAGCCGCAAAAGGGCTACCATTTGTTCCCAACTGCTGTTCAAAAGTTCGATAGAATTGATAACTGGGTTCTGAGAAGGAGCAAAACTTGAAAACAAAACGATCTCCAAGTTCAAAGAATCCATCCTCATCTCCTATGTCTACGGGGCGAGAAGAGTTGAATGGTTGTCCTCGCTGAAATCCCACTTCAATTGAAGTTCCGTTAAAAAATTCATCTAGGAACGTCGATCCAAGAGGCGCATAGTAAACCTCGTCGACTGGATTATCATTGTTATTTGGCCCAATCCTTTTCGTGAAAACCCGATAGGCATTGTTGAGAGTGTCAGGGTCAACGAATCGAGTAAATACGTAGCCATATTGCGGGCTATTTGCCCAAAGTCTGAAATAGGATGAATCAGGGACAACTGGGTTGGGAATGTGAGTTCTTGCAGTAAGAACCTGATCGTCTACCTCTACGCGCAGGTCGTAAGAGGTGTTGAAATCTCCTAGTATATCAAAACCGATGTAACCGCACAGAGGAAGGTCATCCAAATCATCAGGCGGTATTCCAATTAGTTCAGCAAATTCGGATAAGAGTTCTTCAGGAATATCGGCCGCGCATACCGCGGTAAGCTCAAGGTTATTTACAAAAACAGTAGCATCAGCGATATATGAGTTGGCGATGTCGGCAGGTGTTGTTGGTTCAAAAAAGCCCCTGGTCTTTGAGACAAGAACGATTGGAGGCCCTCCATTTTCGATGGAGCCTTCAATTACAATTTGTGGTTCCGTATCGGGAATATCAATAGCAATGTCTTTTTCGCAAGAAACCAATAGGAACCCCCATATCGCTATGTGCCAAAACCTTTTCAAAATTGAAAATTCCATGTGACAGCAGGTAGGATGGGGAAAAGGGAGACTTGTTTTGCCTGAACTTGAAAGGTGCCATTGGCGGCTTCCCCTTGATTATCAAAATAGTAGAAATAAGGGTTCAAACGGTTGTAAACATTGTAGATCGAAAATACCCATTGCGATTGAATACGCTTTCGTTTTCCAATTATTTCTCCCGTCACTTTATCGGTGATTGTCTTGGTTTGACTTGTTGAATATGTCGCCGAAAGATCCATCCGATGGTAGTCTCGCATTCTAAAACTATTTCGGTCAGAGTAGTTGTATACAAGTGTGTTTTCAATAAAGTAACCACTTACGGGTAGCGTAATAGCTCGGCCAGTGCCGAATACAAAAGTGCCTGAAACGGTCCATTTATCCGTAAGCTGATGAGCCGCCACCACAGAAATATCATGAGTGCGATCAAAAGTCGCAGGAAACCACTGTCCTCTATTTATGGCATCAAATTGCCGCTCGGTGCGCGATAAAGTATACCCAATCCAACCTGTTGTTTTACCGAAGTTTTTCTTGACGAAAAACTCGATTCCGTATGACTCTCCTCTACCGAAGGTTAGCAGATTATCCTCGTTGTTATCCACTCCATCACTGGGCTGGGTATTCTCTTTGTACTCAATGAGGTTTTCCATTTCCTTGTAATAGGCTTCCACCGAAGCCTCAATGTTACCACCGTCAAAAAGTCGGAAATAACCAACCGCATATTGCCTTCCAAGTTGGGGTTGAACTAGCTCCGTACTCGGCAACCAAACGTCGGTAGGCAACGCTAGAGGAGAGAGGTTGGCCAAGTGTATATACTGGTAGTTTTGAGTGAATGAAGCTTTTACCGATGCCTTCTCAGAAAGGCGGTAGCTCGAGCTAAATCGTGGTTCCCAGCCAATGTAGTCTGCTATGGTCTCTCCCGATCCATAGCTAATGGTGTCTTGTTTGGAGCCATTTTCATCAAGGATATATCTCGTGAATGGACCCGTGTGGGCAAATGCAGAAACGCGCAGTCCCGCTTCAACTTTCCAAACATCCGTTAGGTCAAACTCGTCCGAGATATATAGCGCTCCCTCATGACTGTAAAACTGTTGCTGCTCCCCAAGGTCAAAAATGGTTTCGCCTTGTTCTGCCGACGAATTGTTGGGGCTGATATCGTGAAAGACATAAGAGAATCCCGTTTTGATATGGTGATTTCCAAGTTTGAACGAAAGTTGTGGCTTCAATCTATAGTCTGTTATTTGACTATTTACTTGGAGTAAAAACTCGTCTTGACTTCCCGTAAAACCAAAATTGTATTTGGTGAATGAACCGTTTACTTTGAGTAGAACATCATCATTGATTATCTTCTGATATCCAGCGGACACAATTCGGTTTCCCCAAGTCACATTGGTTTTGAATTCAGTTTGAGGGCTGTTAAAATCGAAAGCATCATCACCAAAATACCCACTGAGATAAACGGAGCTCCCTTTTCCCAAATCCCAGTCAAGTCTTCCGTTCAGGTCGTAAAAGAAATATTGGCTTCCGCCAAAATCCGATTCCTCGCTGACGAATGGAGTGATCAAGGCATCGATATAAGTTCTTCGGCCTGAAAAAATGAAGGAGGCTTTATTCTTGATCAATGGCCCTTCGAGAGTAAGGCGGCTTGAGATAACTCCGAGTCCGCCTCTCCCTTGAAATTTTTCAGTGCTTCCTTTCCTTTGCGATATGTTGATTACCGATGCCAATCTCTCCCCATATTCGGCGGGCATTCCTCCTTTATAAAGCTCTACCTCTTCGATAGCGTCCGAATTAAAAACGGAAAAAAAACCAAGTAAATGAGAGGCGTTGTAGACCACAGCATCATCGAAGAGGATGAGGTTCTGGTCAGGACCTCCACCTCTTACATAAAATCCTGAACTACCCTCTCCTGCTGCCTGAACTCCAGGGAGCAATTGAATCGTTTTGAGTAAATCTACTTCACCCAAAAAGGCAGGCAAGAGCTTGATGGTTTCCATATCGAGTCGAGTTCGGCCCATTGCCGTTCCCGAGGTGTAATCAGAAATATAAGCCTTGATCTCCACTTGTTGCAGAGTGATGTTGCTTAAGCCAATATCTAATGCCTTGCTTTCACCTTCTTCCAATGACACTGTTAAAATGGTAGGATTGTAGCCTGCGTAAGAGAAGCGTACCTCGTAGGTGCCTGGCTTTAGTGAAATATCAAACCGTCCTTCGAGGTCGGCGGCTATGCCTTTGCTGGCACTCGGAATGTAAACGGTAGCACCAGGCAGTGAAACACCCGAAAGGCTATCGCTAACCAAGCCGTAAATCGACGCAGATTCCTGAGCTTTCAAGCCGAGGAGAACAATAGAAAATACGAATAAAAGTGCGATCGGTCTCAAGTAGACAAATAACTGCTAAGGTCGCGAAAAGTTGTCTGCGATCCTGATTCTTCAGCATGAGCCTTGTATGATAATTGCGTCGCCTGGTCTGAAAATTGCCTTTTGCTACATCTGGTAATTGGCTTTGAAACGCACCGATGGGTATGCCCCTTTCGGCTTGCTGAAGAATGGTTTTGCATGATCGCGGTTCGTCACTGCGCTCAATGGCACCAGCTGAAAATATTTCGAAGCAAGCTTCGGCATTTGCATTTTGACTCAAATTTTCTCGAGAAGGATTCACCTTCGCCTCCTGCGTCGGCTAGGTGATCCTTTGGTGGAGGAACGATAAGCTTTTGAAACCCTGTTCAGCTCCTTCGTCACCGAGCTGATTTTTGCATTTTGAGAACACTTTCAAGCAAGCTTGAGGGCTCGCAAAATGCAAAAATCCCCATTCGATATTATCAAATGGGGATTTCAAAAGTTTGTCGGGGTAAGAGGATTCGAACCTCCGATCTCTGGTCCCCCAGACCAGCACTTTAACCGGACTAAGCTACACCCCGTAACTCTACTTCCCTTTCG
This sequence comes from Cryomorphaceae bacterium, assembly GCA_047632755.1. Lineage (GTDB taxonomy): Bacteria > Bacteroidota > Bacteroidia > Flavobacteriales_D > Cryomorphaceae > JAKVAV01. The sequence continues at coordinate 2,571 of JBLIDT010000011.1, read as the reverse complement.
GGAGGGCGAAAATAATCTTTTGGATTTAATAATATCCAGCTTGTCCTATTTTATGTGAACTTGATTTTTGACTTTGCTCTTAAACATGCGAAGCAGCTGTTCTGTGGAGACTGGTTTACAAATGCCTCCAACCACCAAAACTTCATCTCGATATAAGCTGTGATTGGCTTCATGATTCTTTTCTCTGATCAATATGAACTTGCTCTTGTATTGATTAGTAAATGCTAGTTTGAAAGAATTAATGAATTCAGTCGCATCGACATCCAAATTACTTGGATTGTAAATGATGAAGTCAGGAAATGGATAGCTACAAATTTGCTGTTTATGTAAATAGGCTAGAGCATTGGATGCTGTTGTCGTGCAAATAACACTTCCAGCCAAACCTAGTTTTCTTAACTCGTGAGACAGCGTAGCATTAGAGAAAGAGTCTCGGTCTGCTATCAAGACCATTGGCAAGGAGTTGAACATGGTAGCAATAGTTTGTATGTGAATAATCAGGCACGGCTTTCGCCGGGTAACATCTCTGAACCGAGTGTTCAAGCGTCCAACTTCACGGAAAAAACTTCATATATAAAGTTAGGAATTTAATTAGTTATTCCAATGATCTTCAGTAATTAAACAAGGGGTTTCACATGATATTCAGTATGATCCTTTTTTAAGAAATGACCGAATTACAAACGTAGGAGGAGATGGTGTGCAAGCGCATCACATAGAACTACTTGTGCGAAAAAGCTGAAAAAGAATTAACTTTCGGTCTTTGACCAATCAAACCAACCTATCGTGAAAAGCTCCTTCTCTTTTATTGCATCGATACTGTTCGTTTCAAACATCCTTGCTCAGTCCTTTTCTCCGCCTCAATTCTTGAGTTCCACACCCTTTGAATTAAAAGGAGCTGTACTTATTGATGTTGATGGAGATGGCGATCTCGATGCCCTTGCGGGAGGTGTTGGGTTCAATGATTCAGGCATAGAAACATGGATCAACCAGAATGGTGATTTCCAGCTTAGATCAGGGAATATTCCTTTTAGTCAATTTGGCGCGAGCACATTCGCCGTGGGTGATGTCGATATGGATGGGGATCAAGATTTTGCTACCGTAGTTCAAGAAACCCTCGTGTGGTATGCCAATGATGGTTTAGGCTTCTTTGCCAATCCGTCGATCATAGCTTCTGCCGTGGGCGACATCAGAAGTATAACACTGAGTCAGCTCGATGCCACTGCAGGTTTGGAAATGGTCATAACCCGTCTCGATGTCGAAGATGTTTTGGTTTTCGCAAATGATGGAAACGGAAATTATGGATCGGCCATTACAGTAACCACAGCATCCATTGATCCGATAGATGCACTTATTGGAGATTTTTCGGGCGATGGCCTCAATGATATAGCAGTGGCTTGTCTAAATGGTTGTGATGTTACTTGGCACGAAAACCTCGGAGGACTTGTTTTCGGCCCTCAGGTTAGCCTGGGGACAGATCAAATTGGGACTTACAAATTGGCTCTGGAGGATTATGACGAGAACGGACATTTGGACATTGCCTCTGTAGGTTCTGGTACGGATGATCTTTCCATTTTCTTTAATATGGGTTCTGGAAACTTTAGCCCGAGAACAGTTATATCGACCAATGTTGACGGAGCTACCAATTTGGCGGTAGGAGACTTTAATAGTGATAGCCATGCCGATCTTTGTGTTGGTGCATCGAATGTTAGTGCTCCCACTATTTTCCTGGGAGATGGCTCTGGAGCATTTACTGAATTATTCATCCCAGAAACAGGAGGTACAGCAAATCCTGAACGTTTTTTAGCAGGAGATGTCGATAATGACGGAAAAACTGACTTAGTTACAGCTTCACAAAACGACAATAAATTGGCTTGGTTTCGACAAAAGCCTGTCTTGGTTTCAGCGGTGGAAAACCCCTTTGAACACCAAGTCCTTCTCAATAATCCCGCGCCGGGAGTGAATGACCTTGTGTCCGGCGATATAGATGGTGACGGATTAGTGGACTTGATCACTACAGAACGTACATCTGGAAGAGTAACCTGGTACAGAAATGATGTAAATGGTTCAGTTGGAGAACAGTTGGTTCTGCTTGATTTGAAAGAAGGTCTCGCTGGATTGGATGTTGGTGATATTAATGGTAATGGTTTAACGGACTTGGTCGTTTCAAATTTTACCGATAGTACTGTGGCCATTTACCTTAACCAAGGTGGTGGATTGAACTTTGCTGAAGTTATAATCGACCAAGGTTTAGATGGTCCATATTCTCCTTTTCTATCTGATTTGGATAACGATGGCGACCTAGATATCTTGCAAGCAGTTGGTTGGGATGAAACAGTGTCTATATATCCGAATTTGGGAAGTGGGGTTTTTGGCCCACCAATTACAATTTGTGATGATTGTCTTTTCTCCACCGCAATCGCTGCACAAGATCTCAATGATGATGACTTACCTGAATTACTCATCTATGTAGGACAGAACCAAGACCTCGAAATATATGAGAACCTTGGAGGGATGTCTTTTGGAGAGTCTGAATTGATAGTAGATCTAGTAAATGGCTGCAGGGATATCGCATTT
>JBLIDT010000010.1:0-101869 GCA_047632755.1 Cryomorphaceae bacterium | reverse complement strand
TCAATCAAGGCTGAATGATCGCCTGTTGCTGTTTCAACGATTAGGGTTTCTTGCGCAGGGTTGGGATAGAGCTTTAGGTCGACTTTCTTCACATCATTGGTAGAAGTGGGAGAGCCCTGCTGGTAAATACGAATATAGTCCAACACCATATCACTTTCTTCAAAAAGAGCACTTACGTTTTCTTCGATGGCAATATTCAAAAGGAGATATTGATCCTCCGTGTAAGGCCATGTATCGGCATTTTGGAAATTGGGTGAGTAAGTGTAATAGTTATTTCCGTCTAGGTAGAATTTGATCGCATCAGGTGTCCATTCCATTTCGTAATTATGGAATTCTTCAGATACATCTTCATCCAAGATTGTACCATAGTTTTCCGTAGCACCTGATGAAGAAGGTGTGTGAAGCGCTGCCGAAATAACGTTCTGGTTGTAGCCCCAGTGCTCCATTATATCAATCTCACCGCATGCTGGCCATCCTGTTGTCCCAAATTCACCCGCCCAATAACCGCCACTCTCCGTAATGTTCTTGCCCAACATCCAGATGGCTGGCCATGTGCCACCGCCAATTGGCATCTTTGCTCGAGCTACCACACGACCGTAAGTAAAGGCGAACTTTGAATTCAACCTAGCCGATGTGTATTGTTTCGTAATTCCTTGATCAGAGTATGTTTCATTTTTAGCAACAAGGTGCATGAAACCATCCTCAACGTAAGAGTTTTCTTCTCGATCAGTGTAGTGCTGTTGTTCGTTGTTAAACCAGCCCCAACTGTTTGGAAGCTGAGTTTGGTGAAACCATTTCCCGAAATCCAGGGCACCTTCGCCTTCAAATTCGTCTGACCAAACAAGGGTATTGTAAACTGAATTTGATGGATTTATACTAGAGTCCAGTATACCATCGTAGGCGAAATCGTCTATGTAGGCAGCGACTAAATCAGTGTTGCCCTCACCGTTTACCTGAATTAAAACACGGTTAAAATCAAATCTTTCTACTGGGGCAGGAGAGGAGCCGTTCAAATTGATGTACTCATCAGTTGAAAAGTCAAAGGTCATCTCTTGCCATTGATCGAGCTCAATGCTTTTGATGATTTCTGTTTGGTTCGACCAAGGTTCAATGAGGTTTCCGTTTTGAAGTTTAAAAGAGACTTGATTGGGCTGTTCACCTGAAATACTTGAAGACGGAACGTAGACTTTTAGAGTAAAGGTGGTATTCTCAGTTAAGTCAAGATTGATAGGTGTATCAAAACGGAAGTTGGAAAAATCGCTACCGTAATCGATGTATTCGAGAACGCCTGTCGATGTGTTGATTCCACTGGTAAATGGATTGGGAATGTCGTTATTCACTGTTGCTGCATCACCAGACCACTCTAGGCCCTCTGAGCCAGATTCGAAGTCATCGCTGAGTTCTACAGTTTGCGCTATTGAGGAAGAATAAAGAAGAATTAAAATGGATCCAAAAGCTATTGAAAGTTTCATCTGCTCTGTTTTATTTGTCTTTCTGCACTAATTTCAATGCGAAATGATTTAAGTTATATTGAATACAAATATATATCCTGAATCCCTAAAAGTCTAATTTGAAAGCGACATTTAAGAAAGGCAAAAACATTAGTTTCGCTTTTAAATAGAATAGCAACATTATGGCTTACGGAGATACACTCAACCGCGGCGCAATAGCCGTTACCCCAAAACAAGATTACCACGACTGGGCCAATGCGATCCTCCCCGACGAGGAGCCCACACAGCCTGCTGAAAAAGACGAGGCTACCATGTATTTGGTTGAAGGTAACTGGGAAAATATTGACGAGCCACTTCTAAAACACTGGGAAGATATTTTTGCCAATGAATTGTTCCTCACCACTACTGATGAGGATCTTTGGCCCGACGAGATTGATCTAGATATGTTCAAAGAATGGTTTTCTTACTCAATAGGTTCCATTCTAATTGATTTGGAAGAGGGTGATTTGGGTAGTGACGAGTAATGGTTAACTGCCTTCAGCTGTTCCCTCTACTTTTAATAAGTAGAAACTTTATTTCAACGAGCCAGCGAGCCTTGTGATTCTTGCTTTTCAAGAGATAAATGGTTCTTTCCGTGCCGAATACTACGCTTCAATTATTGAGTTAAATTAATTAACATCGATCTTCCTCGATGGACTAAAGGAGCTTCGCTTTGAAGGCGAGAATAGAAAGTACATGCAAAGACAATAAGTTGCAGTTTTAATAGTCCAAGTTTCTTTAAGAATTGAATGGCAAAACTATGATGCCTTAATTTTTTCTATATTTGGTTTAAACACTGGCATATTATCAATATTCCAGCAGTGATTATCCTAGATGGTGCCTAAAAAAACAGGCAGACTGAAACCACTCAGACATATTTGATAGCAATCGTATGCCCTTGATTTCCGAGATAATTTTATTTCGGTTCAGACTTAAAAAAGCGCATTTCGATGGAAATATCAATGAATCAACCCGAAGTAAAAAACTTCATTAATGGCAAGTTCGAACGCAACGGCCAAAAATCATTAGACATAGAAAGTCCGAGCACAGGTGAAGTGATCTCTACACTGCCTATGTCGACAGCTTCAGACTTAGACCTTGCTGTAAAAGCTGCAGAAAATGCATACACTTCTTGGTCACAATTGACCTATAAGGAGAGAGCGCAAATATTTTTCAGATACCGCGCACTGCTCGAAAAGAACATGGACGAACTCACTAAATTGGTGCAGCTCGAAAATGGTAAAATGTACGGAGAGTCAAAAGCGGAAGTAGAGAAGAGCATGGAGCTTTGCGAGTTTGCTACGTCCCTGCCGCAAATTGTTTCCAACGAAATACAAGAAGTCAGCAAAGGAGTAGAGTGCAGAATAGAGCGCAAACCACTCGGTGTCGTAGCATCCATTGCGCCTTTCAATTTTCCAAATATGGTGCCTCATTGGACTATGCCCAACGCATTGATGTTGGGAAATACCATGGTAATGAAACCTTCAGAACTTGTGCCGTTGAGTGTCATGCGTATGGCCGAATTACTCAAAGAGGCTGGATTGCCAGATGGCGTTTTCAATATCGTAAATGGCGGTAAGGAAATAGTCGAAGCCATTTGTGACCACCCTGGAATCAAAGCAGTTTCTTTTGTGGGTTCCACGGCTGTGGCCAAAATAGTTTACAAGCGAGCGACATCTAACCTTAAAAGATGTGTGGCTTTAGGTGGTGCAAAAAACCACCTCATTGTATTGCCAGATGCCGATCTTGAAATGACTGCATCGAATGTAGTCGCTTCAATGGTGGGATGTGCAGGCCAGCGATGCATGGCTGCTTCGGTCATGGTGGGCGTAGATAAGGTGCAACATATTATTGACCGTATGGTACTTGAAGCCAAGGCCATTGTGCCTGGAGAAAATTTGGGTTCTGTAATATCTGCAGCAGCTAAACAAAGAATTGAAAGCTACATCGATGCTGCTGAAAAGGCAGGAGCCAATATTTTGGTAGATGGACGTGGAGCAACCGTCGCTGGAAAGAAGGGCGGCTATTATGTTGGGCCGACGATTATTGACCATGTGACACCCGATATGAGCGTGGCTTCCGAAGAAATATTCGGCCCTGTAATTTCTATTATCAGAGCCAAAGACGTGGATGAAGCCATCCGAATTGAAAACAGCTCCAACTATGGAAATGCAGCAGCTGTATTCACCCAAAGTGGTAGAATGGCCAAAGAAATCGTAGAGCGCGCCAGTGCGGGAATGATAGGTGTAAACATCGGTGTGCCAGTGCCACGCGAACCATTTCCTTTTGGTGGATGGAACGAATCCAAGTTTGGGGTATGTGATATCACTGGAAGAAGTTCCATCGAGTTTTGGACACAAAACAAGAAGACGACCATCAAATGGAATCAGTCGGCTAAAACAAATTGGATGAGCTAATAACTCGATCCCTCAACCCAATTTTAAAACGTTAAACCAGTATTTTACTAATGGATAAAGTGATTCAGGACAATCTAGATTACACCCTCTTTTCTTGGTCAAAGCAAGCCGGATTAAATCCAATTCACGCCGAACGTGCAGAAGGAGTCTACGTGTACGATACAGATGGAAATCAGATTCTTGATTTTTCATCTCAATTGATGAATGTCAATATTGGCCATGGCAACCAGCGTATTACAAATGCAGTAGCCAATCAGATGAAGAAGATGAGCTATGTGTATCCAGGAATGGCAACCGATGTCCGAGGAGAACTCGGAAAGATGCTTGCTGAAATCACACCTGGAAATCTGACTAAATCTTTATTCACTATCAGTGGGGCAGAGGCCATTGAAAATGCAATTAAGCTGGCGCGAATCTATACGGGAAGACCCAAGATTATTGGACATTATAGAGCTTACCATGGAGCATCTTATGGTGCCATATCGGTAGGCGGAGACCCGCGTAAATTTCCTGTGGACAGTCAGGGAGTTCCCAATATGGTTCATGTCGAGAATCCATATTTCTACCGTTGTCCTTGGAGTTCATCCTCAATAGAAGAATGTGGCGAACGCGCCTTGGCTCACCTCGAAAGGGTCATTCAATTTGAAAATCCAAACAGCGTTGCTGCCATTTTGATGGAAGGGGAATCAGGTTCTTCAGGTTGTATAAAGTATCCACCGATGTACCTCAAAGCCATTCGCGCTTTATGCGATAAATATGGCATTTTGATGATTGATGATGAAGTAATGAGCGGTTTTGGTCGTACTGGAAAAATGTTTGGAATAGACCACCATGGCGTAACGCCTGACATTATGTGTCTGGCCAAAGGACTTACTTCGGGTTATTTACCACTTGGAGCGATGATCGTTACCGATAAAATTGCAAATCACTTCAATGATGTTCCCATGGTTTTAGGGCTTACCTGCTCCGCCCATGCTACAGCCTGCGCTGCGGCTATTGAGAACTTGAAGATTATCAAAGATGAAAACATGGTCGCCAATGCGGCCGAGATGGGGCTGTACATAGAAGCAGAAGTAGAGAAATTAAAAGACAAACATCCATCGATTGGCGATTTTAGAAATACGGGATTGCTTGGATGTATTGAACTCGTTAAAAACCGAAAGACAAAAGAGCCTGTGACACCTTGGAATGCTGCTCCAAGTGAAATGGAACCTACCAATAGAATGGCTGCCAAAGTACGCGAGCTAGGTATGTTCACTTTCGTGAGATGGAATTGGATTTTTATTGCACCACCGCTATGCATTACCAAGGAGGAAATTGATAGAGGATTAAAAATTATTTCTCAAGTCATTGACATTGCGGACGAATACTACCACGATTAATTTTTATGAATAAAGAAATCGTAGAACTCAACGAGGATGTATCTCAATCGCCACTTTACAGCGAGGATCTAGCTCCTGTGCCAAAATCCAAACGCACATGGACGATGTGGAATTTGGCAGCGCTTTGGATTGGAATGGCTGTTTGTATTCCTACTTATTTGCTGGCCTCATATATGATCAAGACAGGTCTATCTTGGTTAGAAGCGCTTGTTATTATTGGGCTAGCCAACTTAATTATTACCATTCCCATGGTCTTGAATGGACATGCAGGAGTGAAATACGGCGTGCCCTTTCCCGTTATTGGACGTTCATCCTTTGGTACGAAAGGAATCCATGTTGCTTCCATCATTCGCGGCATCGTAGCATGCGGTTGGTTCGGTGTAAATACATGGCTCGGTGGCTTGGCCATTTACTCAATTTTTATTGTGGTTTCTGGTGGCGATGCCGCTACTGGATTCTCATTCGGCCAGTTCGTGTCATTTGGAATATTTTGGTTGCTCAATATGTTCTTCATTTGGAAAGGAACAGAAAGCATAAGGTGGCTTGAGGAATATGCAGCACCTATTTTGGTGGCTATGGGGCTTGTTCTAATTGGCTGGGGCTGGGTCAATGCAGGAAGTTTTGGACTGGTCTTAGATCAAAGCGCACAGTTAGAAAAACCAACTGCTGAGTACTACGAAGAATCGGGACAGAGCTACCTTGAGATCCATCCAATCAAAGACAAAACGGGCCTGGTGAAAGCTACCGAATACCAGCTCACAATTGTAGATGTCGAACAAGGCTGGGAGCCTATAACTGAAGTGCCTATTCAGATTTCAGGAGATGATGCCATTCAAGTTCAATTGAAAAATGACAGCCAAACATCTTCTAAGGTAGCCGCCGTGGAACGGGTGGCAGATGAAGGCTTTTCGAGCAAAATATGGAAATACCTTATTTGGCTTACGGCCATGGTCGGCTTTTGGGCTACCATGTCCTTGAGTATTGCGGACATCACGCGATATGCAGCCTCACAATCTGCACAAGTGAAAGGACAATTTATCGGACTGCCAGGCACCATGATGCTCTATTCTTTTGTTGGGATTTTTGTGACCTGCGCGGCTGTGATCAATTTTGATAGCATCCTCATTGCAGCTGATGCGCCATGGGATCCCATATCGCTGATTGCCAAATTTGATTCTGCTTGGGTGGTGGTCACCGCGCAAGTCTTCATGATAATCGCTACCCTAAGTACCAATATTGCCGCCAACGTAATTGCGCCAGCCAATGCCTTTTCAAATCTCTTTCCCAAGCATGTGAGCTTTCGAATGGGAGGAGTGATTACTGGAATCATTGGAATTATTATTTGTCCTTGGCTTTTATTGAATGAAATCCAAGGATTGCTCATTGATGTTTCGGCTGTATTGGGGCCAGTATTAGCGGTGTTGGTTTGCGATTATTTCCTCATTCGGAAAAAGAATATTTCGTTGCCAGACTTATTCAAGGAAAATGGAATCTATGCTTTCGGTGGTTCAGGAGTAAATTACAAAGCCATTGCGGCATTGGTCATTGGCGCTTTTGTTGCCATTGGCGGGAAATGGATTCCAACTATGAAACATCTCTATGATGTGTCTTGGTTTGCTGGATTTATTGTCGCTTTTGGAGTGTATTATTTTTTAATGAAAAGAAACTATGTCAGTTCTAATTAAAAATGGAAAAGTGGTCACTGCATCTGCGGATTTTTTTGCGGATGTATATTGTGAAGAGGAGAAAATAGTTACCATTGGTAAAAGCCTAAATGTCTCTGCAGACAGAGAGATTGATGCGACTGGTAAGCTGGTTATTCCAGGTGGAATTGATCCACATGTGCATTTGGAGATGCCCTTTATGGGAACTTATTCTAGCGACGATTACGAAACGGGAACGCGCGCAGCGCTTTTCGGTGGAACCACATCAGTTATCGAGTTTATCCTGCAAACGCAGGGAGACACCTTGCACAATGCCTTGAAAACGTGGCAAGACAAATCCATACACAAAGCTGTGGGCGATTTTTCTTACCACATGGCAGTCACCGATTTTAACGATGATGTAGCCAAAGAGGTCGTGCAGATGATAGAGGAAGAAGGTATTACTTCTTTCAAAACATTCATGGCCTACAAAGGCGCATTGATGATTGACGACGGACAGATGGTCGCACTAATGAAAGTGGTCAAGAAGCACGGCGGATTAGTTACTGTCCATGCTACCAATGGCGATATAATAGATGCCTTAGTCGAGAAGAATGTAGCCGCTGGAAACACGGCCCCTTTGTACCATTACTTGTCGCAACCCGAAGTAACAGAAGCAGAAGCTTCCGCGCGTTTTGCCGACATGCTTGAATACACAGGCTGTCCCGGATATATCGTGCACATGACTTGCGAAGGCGCTTTGAATGCGGTAAGACGTGCCACAACGCGCAACCAAAAAATATTTGTAGAAACCTGTTCTCAGTATTTGATGATCGATGCTTCGCTTTATGAAAGAGAGGATGGAGCAAAATGGGTGATGAGCCCGCCGCTGCGTGAGAAGAAAGACCAAGAAGCTTTGTGGTCAGGAATCAATCAAGGTTTGATTCAAGTGGTTGGGACAGACCATTGTCCGTTTATGCTTGAGCAAAAAGCCATGGGGAAAGACAATTTCGCCAAAATCCCGAATGGTCATCCTGCAATCGAACACCGTATGGAGTTTATGTATTCTGAAGGTGTGCGAAAAGGAAGAATAAGCTTACCCAAATTCGTAGAGCTCTGTTCTACCAATGCAGCCAAAATATTCGGCATGTATCCCCGCAAAGGAGACATCGCCATTGGTGCCGATGCGGACATTGTAATTTTTGATCCAGAAAAGAGGCATACCATTTCGGTGGATACCCACCACATGCGTTGCGACTATTCTGCTTATGAAGGATTGGAAGTAACGGGCAAGGTGGAGACGGTCTTGCTCCGAGGGAGGGTTGCAATTGAGGATGAAACCTGCCTCATCAAACCAGGAGAAGGGAAATTTATACCAAGAGGAAAGACCTCGAAAGTAATTTAATGTGGTTGTTTATTGTGTCCATTATCGGCGTTGCACTTGTTTTAAAAACAGTCATTGACAAGGGTCAACTCCTTGATCTTTAAAACTACGTGCGCTTTGCTAATGAACACACTAGTTGAGCCAATTGAGAATATGAAAAACTAAATAGAGACCTTAATAGCCTGTAAATGTTCAGGCAAAATATAAACGACTAAAAGCAAGATTATGGCTAGAAAAGTAAAATCAGGACTCATTCAAATGAGTCTATCCATGACTGAAGGCGAGGGAACCATCCCCGAGATTTGTGAAGCCATGTACCAAAAGCACCTGCCTTTTATCGAAGAAGCGGGCAAATCTGGAGTGCAAATTCTTTGTCTGCAAGAGATCTTTACAACGCCTTATTTCTGTCCTGGACAGGATAGCAAATGGTACGAATCAGCAGAAGCTATTCCTGGCCCGACCACAACGCGTCTTCAAGAAATTGCAAAGAAATACCAGATGGTAATCATTGCGCCGCTCTACGAAAAGGAGCAAGCAGGCGTATTGTACAATACCGCTGCAGTGATCGATGCCGATGGAGAATACCTAGGGAAATATCGCAAGAACCACATTCCACATACAAATGGCTTTTGGGAGAAATTCTTCTTCAAGCCTGGAAATCTTGGTTACCCTGTTTTCCAAACGCGATATGCTAAAGTGGGTGTTTACATCTGTTATGATCGACACTTTCCCGATGGGGCGAGGGCCTTAGGATTGAATGGAGCCGAAATTGTTTACAATCCGTCGGCTACCGTAGCTGGTTTGAGCGAGTATCTATGGAAATTAGAACAACCCGCACACGCTGTCGCTAATGGCTATTTCATGGGCTGCATCAACCGTGTGGGCATGGAGAAACCCTGGAACCTCGGTGAATTTTACGGACAGTCTTATTTCGTTGATCCGCGTGGTCAAATCTTTGCCCAAGCTTCTCGCGACAAAGATGAGTTACTCGTCGCCGAATTTGATCTAGATCTAATTGAAGAGGTTAGATCTACATGGCAATTTTACAGAGATCGTCGTCCAGAAACGTATGGCGGTTTGACCAAACTGTAAGTCGCCAAAATGGTGATGAGCATTTGAAGCGCATGGATTTCCCATGAGAATTGAGTGATGAACAAATCAGAAAATCAGGATGTCAGAATATAAAAAACCGAGCAGCCCTGCCGAGTTCGCTAAGAACTTCAAGCAGAAAAAACCATTGATGAACCAGACCGAGGCGCACTTTGAAAGTGCCCGTTGTTTGTTTTGTTACGATGCTCCTTGCATGGATGCTTGCCCGACAGGGATTGATATTCCGCTGTTTATTAAGCAGATTCACACAGGGAATGTAGACGGAGCAGCTAAGACCATTTACGATTCCAACTGGATGGGGAATGCTTGCGGAACAGTTTGCCCTACTGGTGTGCTCTGCGAAGGGGCCTGCGTTTACAATCATCAGGATGTTTTACCCGTTCAAATAGGTCGCCTTCAAAATTATGCCACCGACAAAGTGATTTCTGCAGGAAAGAAGCTGTTCAGTGAAGGCGCGGACACGGGTTTTAAAGTGGCCATAATAGGTGCTGGTCCTGGTGGTGTTTCTTGTGCTGCCGAATTGCGCACATTGGGTGTTGCCGTTGAGGTATTCGAAGCGAAAGACAACCAGTCTGGTCTTTTAATCAATGGCGTCGCACCTTACAAGATTACCAATGAAGAGGTGCAGGCCGAAATGGATTACCTTCAGAATCAGTTGAATTATAAGATTCATTACAATAGTCCAATTGAAACTAAAGCCCAAATTGCAGAACTAGAAGCAAATTTCGATGCGGTTTTCATTGGTGTCGGACTCGGCGCAACAGCTTTCCGCAATATCCCTGGAGAGGATTTGAGCGGCGTGGTTGGCGCCGTTGAATTCATAGAAAAATTGAGATTGAACCATGAGAAAACACCCCTTGGAAACAAGGTGGTCGTTTTGGGAGGGGGAAATACCGCCATGGATGCTGCTTCGGAATCTGCCCGAATGGGTGCTTCAGAAGTTACCCTTGCTTATCGCGGAACCAAAGAGAAAATGGGTGCGTACAAATTTGAATACGATTTGGCCTTGAGCGCTGGAGTAAAAGGTATTTTTGAGGCTAATCCAATTGAGATATTGGGCAATGGGAGTGTAAGTGGCGTGAAGTTCGCCTCTGCTTCAGGAGAAGAATTTGTTGTGGATTGTGATCAAGTAATCAAGGCAACAGGTCAAGCCAAAAGCGGTGGTCTTTTCGAATTGATTGCCGATTTGGATCTAGACGAGAACCAACGAGTAAAAGTAAACTCAGATTCCAATCAGTCTTCAAACCCTAAATACTTTGCCGGTGGCGATGCCATTAACGGCGGAGCAGAAGTGGTCAATGCTGCATACGACGGCAAGCTGGCGGCAAATGGAATCCTCGCGTATTTGACAAATAAGAAATAGAAAAAACTAAGATGGCAGATTTATCAGTTGATTTCGCAGGAATAAAAGCACCAAATCCATTTTGGCTTGCTTCGGCACCACCTACCAATTCGGGATACCAAATCATGAAAGCATTTGATGCAGGATGGGGAGGCGCCGTTTGGAAAACTATGGGTATGCCCACCATCAATGTTTCTAGCCGCTACGGTTCGACTAATTATGGAGACACGCGTATGGCTGGGTTTAGCAATATTGAGCTCATCACCGATCGACCTCTGGAGGACAATTTGCGCGAGATACGCGAAGTAACCGAGCGCTTTCCAGATCATGCTGTCATTGCATCATTGATGGTTGACACCCGTGAAGAATGGATCGACATTATCAAGCAAGTGGAAGATGCAGGTGCGACAGGAATTGAATTGAATTTTGGTTGTCCACATGGCATGTGCGAACGTGGAATGGGTTCGGCAGTAGGTCAAGATCCGGTTGTGCTTAAAACAATTGTAGAGTGGGTGATGGACGCGGCCAAAATTCCAGTGATTACAAAACTGTCTCCAAACATCTCACATATTACCGATCCAGGATTGGCTGCTGTTGAGGGCAAGACCGATGCCATCTCATTAATCAATACGATTAAGAGCATTGTGGGCATCGATTTGGATACCTACGCTCCATATCCAGTAGTTGATGGCAAGGGAACGAATGGAGGTTATTGCGGCCCTGCTGTAAAACCAATTGCATTGCATATGCTGAAAGAATTGGCCCAGCATCAACAAATTAAGCGAACACCTCTGAGCGGAATTGGTGGAATTGAAAATTGGCGTGATGTGGTTGAGTTTATTCTTTTAGGTGCCACTTCGGTTCAGGTATGCACAGCTGTGATGCATTACGGATTCGGGATCGTTCGAGAAATGGAAGCTGGTCTACGTCAATTCATGGACGATAAGGGCTATCAAACCATTTATGATTTTGCTGGCAAAGCACTGCCCAATGTGACCGAATGGAAACACCTGAATCTGAAGCACGATGTGAAAGCCAAAATCAATGCCGACAAATGTATCGGTTGTAATTTGTGCTACATTTCTTGTGATGATGGAGCCCATCAGGCTATAGGATTACCTACTGATGGCTCTCGTGTTCCAAATATCATCGAAGAAAACTGTGTGGGGTGCAACCTCTGCTCTTTGGTTTGTCCTGTTGAAGATTGCATTACCATGGTGCAAAAAGATGACGGAACACAACATGAGACTTGGGATGATTTGACTAAAACCAATAGAATTCCAGATACTTTTAACGATGTTCGAGCAGGTGGAAAAGGACACTATGTTCCGGAGCCATCAGACGCCTTTAAGACGAAGAGGAAAGACAAGTCGGGCTGGTAGTGCGCGTGTGAAACTCATGATGCCCTGGACGAATCGGTGCCTATTCCTGTATTGGTTTTGACTGCGAAAGCACTTTTTGGAATTCATTTTTTTTCTTCGAGTAGGTCTCGTTCAGTTGCTTGGTAAATTTCTCGAGCTCTACTGACACCGTTTTTACATAAGACTTAAATTTATCATTGTCTTCTTGGCTCATCCTATCCTCTTCGAATACATCGATAAGGCCTAGCAGATTGCTCACGGGTTTTCTCAAACCGTGTGAAATATCAAAAGCGATTCCCTCTAGTGTGATTTGATATTCTTTCAGGTAATTGATGTTTTCAAAAACTCCGTACCATTCGGTCACGTTTTTATACCTTCTGGGAACAGCGATACCTCGCATCCATTTGCTCTCAGTATTGCCTACTAATCTGAATTCTTTGACCCATGGCTGGAAGTCGCGAATGGCCGCGCCAATGCTATTTTTGAATGATTTTCTGTCATCGGGATGAACCAAATTTACCATGAAAAAGGGATCTTCCATTAGCTGTTTTGGTTTTAGCGCGGGATGTAAATTGGATATTCCTGCACTGGTAAAAGAAAAGTTGTACTGGTTTTCCTCGTGGTGATAGTCCAGTTGAAAAATCGCTCCTGGTACATTGTCTGTCAAAAACCTCAATCGTTTTTGATCAAATTGTATCTGCTTACTTTGTTTAAGGAGCAACTTTCGTCTTTCGAGGTATCGAATCACCTTCTTGGCAATAAGTGCAACGGCATGTTCTTTATCGCCACTGTGCTTTCTGCTTTTTTTATCCATCAAGCAAAGAGTGCCAATTTTTGTTCCTCTTGGGGTAACAAGTGGTGCGCCAATATAGAATCGAATATTTGGCTCTCCTGTCACATTTGCATTGTCTTTGAATCTCTCGTCAGATAAAGC
Source organism: Cryomorphaceae bacterium (assembly GCA_047632755.1). GTDB lineage: Bacteria > Bacteroidota > Bacteroidia > Flavobacteriales_D > Cryomorphaceae > JAKVAV01. The sequence goes on along the minus strand of JBLIDT010000010.1, from coordinate 88,806 downwards.
GTCGTGGACTGTGAAAATTGGTTTTTCACTTTGAAGGGTTTCAACACAAAAGAAATCCTTCAGTAAGACTGATCTCATGTCCATTCCTTTCTTTGCAATGGAATATTGTTGATCTCCATCAGATAATGTGATTAGCGCAAATGGCGCTTCACAGATTGCGGCTGCAATTTCAAGAAGTTCGTTGAGCTCTTCGTCCTCTCCTTTGTCCAGTAAATCATACTTCTTGATCTCTGCCGAAGCGTGAATATTTTGAGTCAAGTGAGCGTCGAATGGCATAAGTTTTTTTCCTAAAATGGATACACTTTGAAAGGTATAACGACTACCTCTAGTTGAAGTTTAGGCTTCTAGGGCTGTTTTCGATGATACCCTTTAATTCTTACTTGAAACTTGAATTTCCGGTGACGAAACTCAAGTATTTTCAACTTCTTCGCTCCTCAAATAGGAGGCCATTATGGACCAAACAGAAATAATTCTACTTCAGTGGAACTAAATCTGCGTTTATTTGGTGAAGGATTTGCAAGAAACACCTATCATGAAAAAGACATCGATCATTGGATCTATCTCAATTTTTATTCTCCTTTTATTCCATTCATGTCAAGCACAAAAGGACTCGAATATTTCCGAGCGATTTTTTTCGAACGACTCTAAACTTGACGCACAAGTCCAAAAGCATTTTGATGCGATGGACGAGCGCTCTAGAGTCGCTCAAATGATCGTTACATCTGCAGGGGATTTGGGGAAACCCGATGAGGTGGTGTATCAGCTGGCTCAAGACAATCAGATTGGGGGAGTCGTTTTTCTAAAGGGAACAAAACAGCACCACAAGGCTATGATCGATAGTTTGAACTCGATCTCTAAAGCGATGGGGCTGGCTCCACTCGTCTTTTCGATCGATGCCGAACCTAGTCTCTTTAATGGACGGTTGTCTGGTTTTGATCCTGTGATTAATACCATCGACATAAAGACTAAAGAGGCCTCGGACTCCATTGCCACGCTCATCAGCAACCACTTGTTAGAGGTTGGTTTTCACCACAACTTTGCTCCTGTTTGCGATTTGAGTCCGCAAAACGAAGCCATCAAGAACCGCAGTTATGGAGACGATCGCGATCAAGTAGTGGCGTTGAGTAAGGCTTTTATCAAATCGAGTCAAGAGATGGGAATCGTTGCTACGGCAAAGCACTTTCCTGGACACGGATTGGTTAAGGGAGATACCCACAAGAAATCAGTGTATATCGATGGCGCCTTGAAAGAATTAGACGTTTATCCACCGCTGATCGATGCAGGAGTCATTTCCATTATGGTGGCACATATCACCGTCAGAAACAATGAAAAGTATGGCACTGACGGATTGCCGTCCAGCTGCTCTCGCACTATCGTGAATGATCTGCTGAAAGAAGAACTAGGCTTTAAAGGCTTGGTCGTAACCGACGCGATGAACATTATGAAAGCCGTCACCATTATTGACAATGCTCCACTTCTAGCCTCAAAGGCAGGTTGTGATGTCTTGCTTATGCCCATCTATGAAAAAGAAACGATTGATTCTATTCTGGCTGAAATGAAGAGAGACGAAGCTTATAAAAAGCAGGTCTACGATTCTGTAAAAAAAATAGTGCGAATGAAGATTTGTTTGGGACTTCTGGGATAAAAAAAATGTTAGAAATAGTTTTTGTAGCCATCGCCTTAGCGGCAATTCCAACCTTCTATTTTGGTACGGGAAAAAACAACTGGGTTTGGATCACCTTTGGAGTCTGGGGATTGGTTTTGTCAGCGCTGGCCATTTCGGGAATCTATGAAGTCACCGATACGATTCCTCCGCGAATTTCAACGGTGTTTATCCCGACGGTGGCCATTGTCATTTTTATTTATAAAAAGATCAGGACAGCGGAAATAAATTGTTCTTGGCTCATTGCCATTCATATTCTTCGAATTCCTGTAGAAATCTGTCTTCATCAACTTTTTCTTGAGGGTTTACTGCCTGAAAAGATGACTTATTCAGGATTCAATTATGACATTTTCAGTGGAATTTCAGCGGTCTTGATTTTGATCTTGCACCTAAAAGGAAAGCTCACACCAACGATCCTCAAACTTTGGAATATTGTCGCTATGCTCTTATTAGCCATAGTGGTTATCACAGCCGTGCTATCGGTGCCTTCCGCCTTTCAACTGCTATCCTTCGATCAGCCGAATAAAGCAGTCTTACTCTTTCCTTATGTCCTGCTGCCAGGAGTGATCGTTCCTGTGGTTCTTCTTTCGCATTTGTTGATGCTGAAGAAATTACGGACTAAATGATTTGATTCGAACACTATCGTGAAACCACTACTTTCTTGGTAGCCGCGCCTTCAGCGGTGGTCAACTTAACCACGTAAATCCCATTCGGAAGATCATCGAGAGCGATAGGTGAACCTTGATTTACAATACCCTCTTGAAGCATTTTCCCTAAGCCACTAAAGATTCGGTAGGACTCGAGAAGGAGATCTGTTTCGATTCTGATTTCAGCAGTGGCAGGGTTGGGGTAGATACTGACTCTGCTTGAAACGTCAAGATCATCAACGGAAAGAAAGTCAGCGAGATCAGCACAACCTGAGTCATTGTCGCGATCAATGTCTATATCGAAATCGGGTTGAGTTACAAATACACACAAAGTAAAATCAGGCCCATCTATTGGGATATAAAAGGAACCTTGAACCGATGGAAATAGAATGCTAATTTCTGAGCCATTGTTTCCCTGATTATTAATGGTCTCAATTACCTGCATGTTTTCTATTTGGGGAGTGCAAAAACCAGGTCCGCTAACGTAGTTTAAGTAGAAAGAATTAACGGGAAATGTTCCGATGTTTCTAACAGTCACCAATAAATCTGCACTGTAAGAAAGAGAAAACTCATTACTAGAAGTTACCATCGCATTCTCTACCGAAACATCGAGTATTTCTAAATCTGAATGCCACAATTGCGAAGCACCTTCAACGGTGGTGGCCCTGTAAGCGGCATATTGATGACGAATATTATTAATGGTGAACGAATCCGAAACCTTAGAGCCTGTGAGAATTACTGTAACAGAATTCGCTACCATCCGAGTTGCTTCAAATCCTTGAGTGTTTCCATATTCATACTGATTGAAGGGTTCGCCTTGGTTAGAAACAACGACAATATCCTCGCCTGTGAAAAGCATAAACCCCGAGTTAAATTTGCTCATTAGGGATTCGCTTATGCCATCAATTTGGATACTTTGAACGAGTTCAAGGTTAGGGTCATAAACAAAGATTTCGTCATCAATTAAGGCGGCGAGTCGTTCTTCGTTGCTAGATAGAGCACTTGGCAAGCCACTTACTTCTACCGAGTCTACCTTTATTCCCTCAGAATTGTAGCGTCTGATAACATCGGCGGAGGATACAATGAAGTCTCCATTCAAATCGGAGACAGCTCCAAAACCTTCTCCCAACTCAAAGGAGTGCAGGGAATCTCCTTCATTGGAAAAGTAATACGCCTGAGTTTCATTCAGTATCGAAAACCCCCAAGTGTTCGTTGATACAGTCAAAGCCGAATTAAAGAATGGGGTATTTATGATCTCGCCGTTTAGCACTTGATCGACAAATTGCAAAAGACTACCACTGGATTTGAGTCTTACTTCAAAAAAAGGAATGGGCTCAGCGCAGTCGCAGCAATCTTGGTGGTATCCCAAAGCCCCGAAAGTAGAGTCTGTGAGAGAAATCAAGGTGGAGTATGCGACCACTTCTCCAAGAATTGTGGGCTGTACATTCCAGAGTAAAGCACCGTCTTGGTCGCGAGCAAAAAGTTCTGAATTTGTAGCGAAGTTTTCCGCCACTATTATTTCAGACCCGATGAAACCTCCTTCAGCAGAAATAAGGGATGAGCTGAAGTAATTTAAGGTGCCTTTCTGCTCTGAGTGCTGAAAGACTTGGCCGTAAAGCGAAGAGCCAATCAATAAACTGAGGGTAATACCGATAATTGAGGTTAGTCTTTCCATAGTGGAATCAAGGTAATTATTACCCGATGCTTTTAACTATGCGTTTTACTTAATTCTGGAAATGCTAATAAGCTACGGCTTATATGTCGGGAGCTTTTCTTTTTGGTAAATAGCACCGAATGCGCCGTCTGCCTCCCTCTGGTGACAGAACTGAAGGAACGGAATTCTAGAAAGCCTAAAGATCCAATTGTCGTTGTTCAAGTTAGAGCCTTACTCGAGTGGAATTAAGCCAACATCTAATTCGTAATAATAAACTTCTCATTCACCACTTCTTTGGTCGTGGTGAGGCGGTAGATATAAACTCCTTGACTCAAATCAGTACCGTCAAAATCGAATTGGTAAGGGGTCGAAGAATCGACATCTCCAGAGAATAGAAGTTCTAACACTCGTCCATTTAGATCATATACTTCCAACGTAGCTCGATCTTTTGTTTCCAAGCTAAAGCTCACAGTTGAGGAGCCTTTAGTGGGATTGGGGAAGGACGACAATGTTATACCTGAAGGAACCACAAAGGTTATCCACGACGAAAACGGGCCTGCTACAATTGGCGAGCTAGAGCATCCGCAACGGACCCTCCAGGCATGAGTAACGCCTGGGATAAATAGATTCGTGTTTAGCGAGAATGAATCAAAGTTTTCGCCCAATGATGTAAAGGATTGTCTCTGATAAGGTGGCGATCCGAGTACCCGCAATACCTGCACTTGGCAACCGATTTGTCCAGGGACAATATCCCAGGAAAGATCTACGTTGCTGATTCCTACTACCGTATTTCTGCTTGCTTCGTCTACCGCTGGAAATGGTGCTTCGCAAATGGGGGTTCCTGAGCAGGTGCAATCAAGAAGAACAATGTCATCTTCTGTATCGGGATCATTGTCGTTGCAGCTTTCGCCAAAATTGGCTCCCAAATTTGGGCAATCTACCTGCTCACCAACAATGATTAATCCCGAAGAAAGAGCTCCCGTAACGTCATCTCCGCTAGCGGCAAAAAGAGTTTGAAGGCTACCTCCCAATTCGTATTCCAATGAAGAGGAACCATTGGCCAATGCCGTGCAGTCGATCTCTACATGGGTAAATGGAATGGTGGCTGCACTAAAATTGAAACCTGCAATAAAGAAAAATCCAACGGTATTGTCTATCGTCGTTCCAGGCAAGCCCACGTTTAGCTCTGAAGATGATGAGAGGCTGACACCGTCCACTTGAATGATGGATGGATCAAAGTTCATAGCCACTTGAGCTACACTTATGCCGCTATTATTTGGATCAATGTTCACCGTTACAGTAAATGAATCGCCTACTCCGACTTCTACCAATGCTGGCGCAACTACTGCATTTGCCAATTGAGCCAATCCATCTTGGCTTAAGCCAAAAATGAAGATGGACAAACCGGCAATTAAAACGTAGTTTTTTAAATTGTCGATTGATATGAGCTGGACAGACTTTTTCATTTTGGGATTTTTCGGAATGCAAATTACAATATCTCAGAAGGCAAATCAATAGCAGATTTTCAAAGGTAGATACCTGCTGTTTCGATCAATTATTTTACGATTGTAAGTGCCTTAGAAAACATCTTTCCACCCGTATTCATTAACCTACAAGTGTATGTTCCCGCTGAAAGGCTGTTCACATCTACCTCAAATTGGTACCGTGTTTTTCCTTGTGCGCCTCCCTCGTAGATGGTCTCAATCAATTTTCCCTCTGCAGAGAAGATTTGAAGTGATACTTGACCTTCCTCCGCAAGCTCAAAGGAGATTTGCGCATAATCCTTCGACGGGTTTGGCCATATAGTTAAGTCGTATTCGTTTTCGCCTGATTCAATTCCATCTGAAAGGGCGTTTCCTACAATCTTTACCTTGAGGTTGTTGGTATTGCTCATTACATTTTCGCCGCCATAGGCGATCACCGATTTCGGGAAACCCTCGAGAGGGTGAATTACCTGGGTCAACTCCGTTGCTTGAAGAGCAACGAATGTAATGTTCACCAAAGCGATAGACTCCGATGTGATTTCTTGATCAATCATAAAAGCCGCCATATCGATCTTTCCTTGATCGTTTGAAAACTCGGGCGGCAGATGGTAATTGAACATTCCCTCTTGAAGCACTTCTGCCTCCATTACTTGAAGGTATTCGCTATCGAAAGCCAGGTGAAGATCAAAAACCGTAAAAGGCACATTGCCTGTTTCAATAAGGACTTGGGTCTCGAATGATTCACCTTCGTATGCCTCCACAGTATTTGGAAAAAAGTGAAAAGAGGCTTGTTGGGCTTTCCCCGAAAAAGCCAAGAGGGCAAACAAGACTACACTCGAAAGTGTCATCCCTTTATTGTTGTGAAATAGATTTTTCATATCAAGGATTATTTATGATTTTGGTTGCTTATAATGCGGTTGGGCTATCTCCTTCTGCAAGGAATGAGAAGATCAATAGAGAAAGATCCAGCGCATCGACGAAACCATCGCAGTTCAGATCGGCATTGGCATCGTACCCAGCATCCGCACTCGTAGTGTTGTAGGCAAAGATTATCGTGGATAAATCCGTTCCATTGATGATGTCGTCCTCCACGTTGCTAATATCTCCTGGTAAAAACGCAGACGCGCTGATACCGCTCGGGCTAGCTCCAATCGAAACATTGACTACCCGCTTGGTGAGGTAGTTTTCGGGCTTGAGGTAAACGTCGTAAATGCCTGGAATCAATCCTGAGGCATTGACGCTGAAGTCACCGCTTGCATCTATGATCACGTTGGTATAGTTCGCCACTAATACTGGGTTAAGATTAGGAGTGCCCGCCTCATAAACCGTTACGGTCATATCAAGGGGCAAGCAAGCAGAATTCAAAGTCAGGTTTCCACTAACGAGATTAGCATCTACCGTGATACTTACCGAACAGACGCTAGTATTACTGGAAGCATCAGTAGCTGTAAATTCAATGACTGTTGTTCCTATCGGAAACTCCCAGCCATCCAAAGATTGACTATTTGGCCCAGTGCTTCCCAATACGGCAGCGGCATTGTGCCCAACAGCTAAGCCCGAACAATTGTCTGAGGCCGTAGGGTCAAAGTCTCCATTGGAAACCAAGTAGGTGTCATTTGTTTGATTCGCCGAAACAGCAGCGTCAGATGCGCAGGTGATCGCTGGATTTTGTGTGTCATTTACAGTTACACTGAATGAGCAGGTTTCCGTGTTTCCATTACCGTCATCAGCAGTTACAATTACAGTCGTTGAACCCACTGGGAAGCTAGTCCCAGGGTTTTGACTGTAGGATATTGACGGACTTCCACCACAGTTATCCGTGGCTGTTGCTGCAAAACTTACTAGGGCTCCGCAAAGATCTACATCATTTCCTACTGCAATGTCGCTAGGGCAAGTCACAACAGGCACAATGGTATCGTCAATGATGACCGTCTGCAAAACGTCGCTAGTATTTCCGTTTCCATCGTCAAAGTTCCAAGACACCGTATACGTTCCTTCACCCCCGTAAGTCAAAGGATCAGTAGTCGTTCCCGTCACCGTTCCAGCACAGTTGTCAGTGGTGGTAGGAGCGGTCAGTGTAGCGGTACATTCTGCCGTTAAATCAGGTAACGTAGGGCTAACAGGATCAGTCACATCATCGATGATGACAGTCTGTGTTACATCAATGTCGTTTCCATTTCCATCCTCAAAGTTCCAAGACACCGTATACGTACCTTCACCCGTGTAAGTCAAAGGATCAGCAGTTGTTCCCGTCACCGTTCCAGCGCAGTTGTCTGTGGCAATAGGAGCGGTGAGTGTCGTTGTGCATTCCGCTGTTACAGTATTGAGTGTAGGCACAAGAGGTGCAATGTTGTCCTGAACCGTGACATTGGCTGTGCAAGTATTTGAGTTGCCATTGATATCAGTTACCGTTAGTGTTACAGGATTGGCCCCCAAATTTGAACAATCAAATGAAGTTACTGATAGACTTACGGATGCAATACCGCAGGCATCTGCTGATCCATTGTTCACATCAGCTACTGCAATTGTACCATTGCCATTGGCGTCAAGGAACACAACTGCATCCTGACAAACTGCTGTTGGGTCAACGTTATCTTCAATAGTAACGATAGCAGTGCAGCTGACAGTATTTAAGTTTGCATCGGTAACAGTTAGGGTAACGGTATTAGGACCTACATCGGCGCAAGTGAAGGTAGACTTGCTTACTGCCAAAGATGATAGTCCGCAGGCATCAGAAGAGCCATTGTCTATGTCATTCCCCGTGATGGTAGCATTGCCAAAGTCGTCCAGTTGAACGGTGATATCCTGACAAATTGCTATAGGATCAATATTGTCTTCCACTATTACAATTGCTGAACAGGTGCTTTGATTTCCGTTGAAGTCGGTCGCTGTGAATACCACATTCACTATTCCAACATCTGCGCATCCAAAAGTGGATTGTGATAAAGTAAGGGATGAAATCCCGCAGTTGTCGCTTGAACCATCATCTAAATCATTTCCTGTAATGGTGGCTGAACCATTGGCATCTAGCTCTACCAAGAAATTGTCACAGAAGGCTATCGGGTCGATATCATCTTCTATCAATACCAGAGCAGAGCAGGTACTCGCATTGCCATTGTTGTCAGTTACCGTGAGAACAACAGTGTTTGAACCAACATCTGTGCAGGAGAAGCTCGTTTGGCTAATTTCTACGTTGGCGATTCCGCAAGCATCATTGGAGCCGTTATTAATTTCTGATGCTGCAATCAGCACATTTCCTGACGCATCGAGTTGGACTGTAATATTTTGACAGATGGCCGCTGGTGCCACGTTGTCCTCAACAGTTGCAATTGCAGCGCACGTGCTGGTATTTCCGTTGCTGTCAATTACGGTAAGCGTCACCGTATTGGCACCTATATTCGAACAATCGAACGTAGACGGGGAGACGCTCAAAGAAACTCCGCAAGCATCGCTCGAGCCGTTATCAATGTCTGCTCCTGTGATGGTGGCATTGCCTGATGCATCGAGCTGAACGGTGATGTTTTGACAGCTCACTATTGGAACCACGTTGTCTTCAACCGTCACCAACGCTGTGCATTGGTCTTGATTTCCTGCGGCGTCAGTAACAGTAAGCGTTACCGTGTTTGCACCTACATTGGCACAGGTAAAATCACTTACGTCTAGCGAAAGATTTGCGATTCCGCAATTGTCAGTGCTACCGTCGTCAATGTCTCCTGGAGTGATCGATGCCATTCCGTTGGCGTCGAGTTGCACAGTGATGCCTTGGCATACAGCTACTGTATTTTGCGCATCTTCTACCGTCATGGTAAAGGTGCATTGGCCAAAATTGCCATTGACGTCAGTCACTGTCCAAGTAATGGTTGTGCCATCTGTGAGCGGCTCGCCTGCTAGCGTGCTTGTATTGTTGTAGTCATTTATGATAGATGCAATTCCACAATTATCCTCAGCTCCAACGGGATCGTATTGGAGACCTTGAACCGTGTAGATGCATGTACCGAGGTCGGCTTCTTCGTTAGGTCCAGATACACAGGCAAAAAATGGAAGTTCAAGATCGGGTGTAAGGCTGATGCCTTCGCTGTAAGCGGTCACGTCGAGATCAGCCGCTACAAATACACCACCAACAAGTCCAGTTGTGGCTATGCGAGATATTGGACTACCCGTCAGAACAACGTCAACAGTTGATGTGCCTGCTCCAGCTACCGCTGAGAGGGTGATCTTCATCAAGTCAAAATTATCCGTAAGCAATGCCGGCGACGAAGCTGCGTAAGTAATTGTTCCCGCCATATTGTCAAAGGCTACTGGAAGCACTACTTGCGAAAGCGTTGAAAGATCGGGTAAAGCACCTCCTCCTGGTGCAGTCACAGATTCCACTTGAACCAAGGAAGGGTCGAAAGTCAAATACGTTTCAACAGTATTGAGATCGCCACCATTGACTATGGAAACCAATACATCAAAATCAGCGCATTGCACGGCAGAGGCAATAGAAGGAGCAAGGACATAAGAGGCCTCGTTTGGCGCCAAGCCAAATCCTTGCAAACCTCCATTATCAGAAGGAGCGGTACTCGTGGTACTGAAACGCTCAGAAGGATCGGTAAAGCCCGCAGGACTGCCACCTTCGATTACGCTTAAGAGTGATATATTTTGATTTTTTGTTGAAACTCCTGAACCTGCCCATTCAGAACCTGGGTCAGTGCCGCCTGTCCCGATCATGTCGGTGATCTCTCCGTCCAGTTTCAAGACTAGGGCATCGTCTCCGTTGAAGGAAAAAGCTTTTAGTTGGTATTGAATAGCCCCTATTCCAAAGGTGGCTTCAAGGTATGTTCCGATTTCGTCAGAACCAATTACGATTACTTTTCCTGACTCTAATGTGCCTGCAGAGAGCGTGAAATCGCTAGAAGGAGTCCCTCCGTTTGTTCCTTTTTCGATGACTAGGTTATCTACGCTAAAGTCAATTGTGCTTCCCGTGTTGTTCCAGATTTCTACACCTTTTGGTTGAATGCCCTCATCGGTCTCTACATATTGCGAGAAAAACAAAGCTGGTGGAAGTTGGTAACACCCCCACGAAAGGTCGTCGATCTTGATATTATCTGTTCCTGGAAAGTCTATCTGCAGGTCAAAGAATCCCTCTAGGTTAATGCCCGATATGGTGGTTGTTTGCACCGTTGCATTGTAAGGTACCGTTCCGACAGAGATGCCGTTTACGATTATGTCAAGCGTTCCTGTTCCACTGCCAACTTCTCCTTGAGTGGTAATGTTAAGGTCGGCTATTCCTCCTGAGATATCTGTCGCTACCATTTGGCCGTCTCTAACTGTAAGAGCTCGGCCGTTTATGGTGCCATCCGTTTTCGCATCAGTGGCAATAAAAAAGATTCCTTCATCGCCTGTCCAAGATAAATCGCTGAAGACGCTACTACTTGCCCCAATGTTTTCAAAAGTTTCTGAAAAGACTGTGGCACCTGGTAGGGGTCCATCAAAGATTTTAGGTGCGTTCAGGTCAATTCTCCCGAAGACGCTAGAGGTGGTCAGCAAAAGCGCGCACAGACAAAGGCGCAAGCCTCCCTTGGTGTAGGTTTTCAGCATTTTAACAAGGTTTAATCTACCACCCGAGGGTGGCCAATGGTTCAAAAAAGGATTTCTTGACGGGGGTGAACCGACAGTTACAAATATTCTAATTTTTTGACGTAAAGTCAATTCACCAAGGATAACCTTGGGTTAAGCGAGTATGAAAGAGCGATAATTTATGAGTAAATACCTTTTTTATCAGTTAGTTAACTCAATTTAAAGTTTTACACATTTTGACGTAACTTATGAAAGATGGTGCTTTCGATCAATTCAAGTAATTGTGCGAGGAGGCAGTTGAGGTTAGATATGCTTCCCGATTCGCACAAACAAAATGTTTGTGGAATGCAGCAATCAATAGGATTCAGGTTTAATGACCTGCGCTGAACTGGATTATTCTTAATAGAGTGATTCAATCTTTAGAACAGGGCTTTTTATTCGTTAAATTTGTGGAAAACAAAGCCGATCAGAGAGAGTTAGGCAGATTGGAGATTCAATAGATAGATTGGAACTCCTTTTTACAAAAAGGCCACTTCCGAAAAGCGAAACGACGAAATACAAAGTAAAATACAATGGAACAATTAACAATAGTAGTGCAAATGGCTTTGGCAATTTCTGTTTACTACGTATGGGTTTTCAGGTTTCACAATGTCATAATAGAATTTAAGCTATTCGGGATGAGTGATATAACCCGAAACTTTGTGGGGGCATCTAAGATTTCTTTGGCCACATTGATTGTTGCGGGCATTTGGTATTCATCATTGGTTTTTATTCCAGCTGTTCTGATGGGTCTATTTATGGTTGGTGCCCAATATTTTCACTTCAAAGCGAAAAACCCTTTTATTAAACATCTACCTTCTCTAATCCTATTGATATTGTGTGCTTTTCTAGCATTCGCATCAAGACAATAGCCAGATATGGACATAAGCACAATATGCGTTTTCCTATCAAGTTTGTCTTTCTACGCTTACACGGGTTACTTCTTCAAATCAACTAAAATGAAAAGCGAATTCAAGCGCTTTGGCTTGGAGAAGTTTGGTTTAATAATAATGGCATTGCAGTTTTTGGGAGCTACCGGTTTACTAGTAGGACTGGCGTATAATCCTATTTTAGTGTTTTCATCTTTAGGCCTTTCCTTACTTATGTTATCTGGCTTTATAGTCAGGTTGAAATTGAAAGATAGCCTTTGGGTTTCTTTGCCGTCTTTGTTTTACATGGTCTTAAATGCGTACATCTTTTGGGCGTCAATAGATTAAACGGGCATAAGTAATGGGCCGCAACTCCTAAGCCCTGTGAGAAATACTTCCCAATTTATCATACTGTCGTTTAGAGTTTATAGAGTCCATTATTCGCGTTCCACTCGTCTTAAAAACGGTCCCTTCGAAAAGACTGAAAGACTTGCATTGACCAATCTCAACCCCTTGAATAGGTCCTTTGGTTGTGAGATCGCTTTCGCTAAGTATGTAAACCTCCTTGCGCCCATACCTTTGGCTTGGTCTTGAGACTAGCCAATGAGGGCTCTAGATCAGAAACTCGACATAACCGACAGCCTATTTTTATTGTTTCTATGTGGGGCGGGGATTAAGGACAAAAAAGTATGCAGATAAAGAAACACATCTATTGCTTCGGGTACGACAAGAATGAAAGCGCATTATGCAAGCTCGAGTCGAGGACTATCTTTAAGGAGGAAGAAAAGGACAAGCTGCTTTTTTCCGACACCAAGGCAAATCCATCAAGCAGTGCTTTCATCAAGAAAAGGCTGGATGTCATCTCCTTTTCTAAAGACTATCCCACACTTTTAAATCAAATCAAAAAAGAAGGGATATGTGTTGAAGGTTTCAAAGTGGAATACGTGGTTTTTGATGGTGATACAACGGGGTATGCAGAAAGGCTCGCTAAGTTAAAAGACATCGGCTTCAGTATTGAAGGCATTCCCGATTACTATAGCCCGACCTTAACGTATGCCATATGCTACCACGAGGGTATTTGGTTTTTTGGGGAGCTGATTAAGAACAGTTTCGACTGGCACAAGCACAAACAAAAACCGCGATCCTACAGCAATTCCATCAGCAGTAGCATTGCCAAATCGCTGGTGATCATTGCCGCAAAGGCAAACAAAGAGACGCTGCTACTCGATGCTTGTTGCGGTGTAGGCACCATCATGTTAGAGGCTTGCTTTGCCGAGTACCGGATAGAGGGTTGCGACATCAATTGGAAAATCTGCGTCGATGCGCGAGAAAACCTGGCTTACTTTAGCTATACCGCCCCGGTCTATCGCGCCGATGTAAAGGACATCAGCCAAAGGTACGGTGCTGCCATTATAGACCTGCCCTACAATTTGTTGAGCACTGTTACGGATACCGACATCATCCACATTATTCAATCGGCGGCAGAAATCACAGACCGTCTGGTCATTGTATCCACCTCAGATATTTCAGGCGTGATCCACAACACGGGATTTAGCATAGTTGAGCACTGCAGCGTGAGCAAAAAAGGAAAGAGAAATTTCGCGAGAAGAATCTGGGTGTGCGAGAAAAATAAGTAGTGGGTACCAATGGAAATCGGTAAGGAAGCAAAGCAGCCTTATACTTTGCAGGAGCACTAGTTAAAGACCCTGCCTAGCAAAGGCAACCATCGAAAACGGCGAAGGAGTGGGGTTTACTTCCGTTTTGTAATTTTTAGGGTTGAGCACAGTCGGGCTTACTCATGATCTTGGTCTTTGAATTCTTGAATTCCAAAGTAAAAACCGAGTCCAAATAAAATAGTGACAAAGCCAGCGAAATATGGAATAAGGTCCATCATTTTTTTTCCATTTTCAATAATTTCAAATAAATGGCAAAACCAAGAATGGAGGGCACCCATATGCCTATGAAAATTGCCCCTTCGTTTTCTCCTCGAAACCACATAATTTCAGCAAAAATGAGACTTAAGAAAGCTAGAAGGAGCATTATAGCATCCGTTTTGCTTAGTTTTTTGAGCATGTTTTTTTGTTTTGGTATAAGTAACGAATAAACACATTTTCAAGGACAATGTTCAAATAAAGTAGAACTGAAAACACAAGCCAATAAATAGCTGCTCTTCAAGTTTTTTAGCACGGCTCCGCGGGGTTTACTTGCTTCGCCGCATGAGGTCGCTTCGCTAAGTTGCACCCTTGCGGTAATAACACGAGTACCGCAGGGTTGGAAACTCAGCAGAGCGGGCGTTAACGTGAAGATCATTACATTCAACATAAATCACGGCAGAGGTGCCAGTAACGTGTTCCAAAATCCGCGCGTTTCTTTTCCCGCCGTTGCAGCGCTTCAGACAACTATGGGAGATAAACAATCACAATAATGAGAGGAATTATCAAAATTTTACTCGTCATCTGTTTAGGAGCTTTATTGGCTTGTAGCAATGACCAAAAACCAAGGAAGATCTTAGATAATAATAAAACTGTGAATAGTATGTACAGAAATATTGAGTTTAAATCGCAAGGAGCTTTACTTAGAGGGAGGTTGTATTTACCAATGGGTGAGTCAAAAAAATGCCCAGTTATTGCAATGGCTCACGGATTTACTACCACCATCAACGGGATGACGGCAGATAAGTATGCCGAGAAATTTAGAGAAGCTGGCTTCGCTGTTTTATTATACGATCACCGAAATTTAGGGATTAGTGATGGGGAGCCGCGACAAGAATTAAATTTCTGGGTGCAATCCAGAGGGTACATTGATGCGATTGATTTCATTTCTAGCCAACCCGAAATTGATGCTGATAAGATTGCCGTTTGGGGGGCAAGTTTGAGCTCGCGCGAAGCATTTTTAGCTGGAACTATCGATGATAGAGTTAAAGCTGTTATTGCTTTGATTCCTGCTTTTGGGGAAGAAATTCCCAAAAAAGATGAGGATGGAAGTTCATATGCTTTCGCAAAAAAAACTCTTTTTCTTGAAGATATAATGCGTTTGCCACATACCACGACAGAACAAATGCCCATCGTATCGTCAGACCAGAAAGGAACACCTTCGGCGTTAACAGATTTAACGGCATATAACTGGTTTATTGAATATGGTGGTCGGTTTGGCACCCATTGGAAAAATGTGGTTTCATTTTCAAAAATTGAAGTTTCTGGTGATTTCAACCTTGGTCAATTTACAGCTCAATTAAAGGCTCCAATCTTAATGGTTGTTGCCACCAATGATGAAATGAATGGTGCTAACCCAAAAGTGACACAATTTGTATACAATAGCATCACACAACCAAAAGAATGGGTTGATATAGATGGAGGGCATTTCGGACTGCTCTATTATCCAAGTCCTCTATTTGATAAATCGAGCAAGGCACAGATCGACTTCTTAAATAAATACTTGAAATAACAATACCGTGTGACGCCGCTCCCCAGGGTTTACTTACTTCGCTGCGTGAGAGCGCTTTTCTGCCAGATAAGGAAAAGGCTCGATCGCATAATTGAGTATACTTGTATGTATAACATACAGTTGGGCTGAGACCTTCCATTTACATTAAAGCAAGTAAGGCTATTGACGGATAAGACACACTAGTGTGTCTTATCCGTCAATATCTCGGTTAAAAGAACACTAGTGTGTGTTATCCAATTGTTGTGCTTAATGAGAATAAAACAGATGACTAATCAAAAAACTCTGCTGATACTTTGGATAATCTATGGATTCGTATTTATACAAGCAGTCGATTCCGTTTTATTTTTCCTTTCTCACTTAGCTTATTTTGCAACAGTTGGACTCGGAGTGCCTTATTCAATCCTAAATTTCGTCTTGCCGTGCATCACTATCTCACTTTATTTGGCGACATCTTACTTGTTTCTTAAGAAGGCTGGCACCGAATCACAAGAAAGTGGAATACTATTCACGAAGTTTCCAAAAAGACAGTTAATTATTTTGTTCGTTTTAGCCATAACCGTTATTCCGCTCACTAACAGGCTGAGAGGACTATTTGCCGAATTTAACCCTGAAATACATAATCAAACTCCAACTGAATTTCTCGCATTTTACGGATGGTTTCATTTCGGAATAGGTTTTGCTCGATGGACGACTTTGGTAATACTTGCATTGATCTACATGAAAAAATACGGCCTAACAATAATAAAAAACTAAGCACAACATCACCTATACTGCATACCCTGCGGGATACGCAGCATAGCCATGGCGTTAGCGACAAGCGACCAAAAAACAGTGTAACTACATGAAAATAATTGAAAGATTACTATTCTTCATTTCTTGGGCAATAATTATAGGCCTATCAGCTTATTTTTTTCTGGAAAATGTAAGTGTTTATTTTACTGGATATAGAAGTGATAGTTACATTAACAACCCGATTTGGGTAAGTTCCCACTTAATAGGTGGAACATTAGCATTACTATTTGGCCCTATACAATTCTCTAAATGGGTTAGAAACAAATATTTGACTTTTCACAGGCTGACGGGGAAAATTTATATCATTGGAGCATTTATAGCAGGTTTATCGGCGATTAGGCTATCACTAATAAGTTCTTGCTTGCCTTGTAGAGTTTCACTCTTCATTTTAGCTATTTTGGTCCTTTTTACCACTTTTTCAGCTTGGTGGTGCGTAAAAAATGGAAATATCAAAGCACATCAACAATTTATGGTTCGAAGTTATATCTGCATACTTTCATTTATAGCTGTAAGAATTGGAGGGATTATTCCTTTGGACTTTTTATTTGGACAAATTGAAGACCCAACATTTGGCAGGACTGTAAATGAGTATTTCTTTTCATTTGCACCAATAATTTGTGGTGAAATATTTATGATTTGGATTCCAACATTAAAAAATATCAAAAGAAAAAAAAGTCGAATTAATGCCAGTCGCTAACACTATGTATAATTAATTGCTTGGTCACTGCCGACTTACGAACATTCCTTCGGAATATTCTATCTTTGATTTATTTGCTTTACCACGCAACAAAACATACATAAGACCGTTGCGCGCAACAGGAATACCTGCTCCACTAGATTTTCAACCCTGCGGTATCTAACATCCAATTGCCCCGAGCAGTCAATGGTACAAATCCAGGCCTCATTTCTTCGAAAATCTTTTACCTTGCTACCGAGCATTAGCCAAATACCGCATGGGTAATAAACGCACCTTTCTAATCGGCATACTTGGAGTCAGTCTATTTGTTCTTTCTTCCATTGTGGGCGGCCTGCTCATTGAAGGCTATAGCATAACAGGTCAATACATCAGTGAGTCCTATGCCGTAGACACAGAACATGGAGTAGCATTGCGCACCTTTGGGTATATCCCAAGTGGCATACTAATCACCATTTTTGGTTTTCTTGGAGCCAAACATTTTCAGCCGTCAGTGCTCACCAAAGTCGGATTTTATGGCCTCTCCCTATTTTACGGTGTAGGTACGGTGGCAGTTGGGGTATTTCCTTGCGACAGTGGATGCAACAAAGAATTTATTGACCCGAGCATTTCTCAGGTCATTCATAATCTAGCAGGTTTTTTGACCTATGTATTCGTTCCGATCAGCATTATCTTGATAGGCATAGGCTTAAAGCAATTGCCTAATTGGACTAGACTATCCATGCAATCAATCGCCTATGGAATCGTATGCATTCTGTTTGTCTTTTTGTTGTTTTCTGACACAAACTCAGTATACCTGGGCTTGCGCCAGCGAATGGTAGAGGCTGTATTTATAACCTGGATCACAACCTGTGCTATTGAAATAAAAAACAAAGTGCCAGCAGGTAGAAAGGAATAACAAGATGGAGCCACTTATGGCTTGGCGGCGCTTCTTTACTCCCCCTTCTTTTTCACTCCCTCGCGCTCCTTTGGCGGAAACGTCAATCCATTGCCATCTCTCTCGGCTCTATAATGGGGCGAGAGGATCTCTATTTTCTCTTCGGCAAAAACGTCTTGGATGTGCCCGTAGAGTTCGCTGTAAATCTTAGCGGCTTTATCAGCCTCCTCGGTGTAGCAGTTGATTTGGTAACTCACGTAGAAATCGTCCAAGCTAGTTTGCAGCACAAAGGGTTTGGGTTCCTTGCGCAGCTTATCCGTTCTATCGGCTGCATCGGTCAGCATGGTGTGCACCTTGCGCCAAGGCACATCGTAGCCTATGGTCACCGAAGTGTTGAGGATCAATCCCTCTTCATTGGTATTGGTGGAGTAGTTGTAGGTATTGCCGCTAAGGATAGAGGCATTGGGAATGGTGACATCCTCGTTTTTGATGGTGCGCAGTCGGGTGACCAGCAACGTTTTTTCAATCACGTCGCCTTGGGCATCGCCTATTCTTACGCGGTCGCCTATTTTGAAAGGGCGCATGTAGGTAATGACCAATCCCGCTATGATGTTTCCAATGGCCGAGCTAGAGCCCAGCGATATCAATACACCTATAAAGACGCTTACCCCTTTGAACACGTCGGAACCGCTACCGGGTATCAGCGGGAAAACCGCCACGAAGGCAAAGATGATCACCAGAAACTTAAAGAGGTTGTACGTTGGTTTGGCCCATTCGGGGTAAAAGCCACTGAGCACGAGGCTGCCTTTTTCAACTTCGCCCGAGAGGTAGCGCAAAAACCTGATAATGCTTCGCGCAATGAGCACAATCACGATGATGGCAATAAACTCAGGTATGTAACTGATCACTGCGCTCACAAAAGATTTTAGCGGCTCGAGTACATATCCAATCAGCGTTCGGGCTATGCCCTCGGTACTAGGGAAAATGCTAAAGCCAAGAGGCAGCAGAGCATAAACCAAGATGATGAGAAAGACCCACTTGACAAATCGCAGCACTAACCGTATGATATCAGCCAGCCGCGACATCGTAAAGAAGCGATTGCGGGCATTGGTGTAGCCCTTAATCTTTTCTTGGATCATTTTGTAAATCCACAGGTTTCCTTTCGAGATTCCTTTGTTCAGTAATTTGACGATCAAGAAAAATGAAAGGACAAGAGCGACCAGCAGGCCTATGCGCTTGGCAATATCTGCAATGGAGTCTACGCCCAGGCTATTGATGGCGTGGCTTTTAATCTGACCGATTATTTCTGCAGCAAGGTCTTCTTGGCTTAAGCCCTTGCCAATGGTATCGGCAGGGAAAATGGAAAATGCAGCTTCGCCATTGTAGGTGATTACTATTTCCTCTTTCATTCTGAAGGAATCGAAGGAATCAAACGAGGCGTTTTCCGTCGAGATGATTTTTTCTAAGCCCTCGGTTACAGCCTGCGCTCTAGCCTCTGCTGATTCAAACTTGCCTACAGCAGTCAGCTCAAAGAGCACTTCGCCTTCGTGCACGATGGGGTAGGAGCTGAGGCCACTGAGGGTAGAAAGTGAATCCTGTCCCAGTAGGGTCAAGCCAAAGGCCACCATGGTGACCAAGCAAACGAATAGCTTTTTCAAAGTCGGGGGTTGTATAGATACTCTGCTCAATGTACTGTTTTTGAGAAAGGTTTTAGTTTAATTGTCGCCTACGCAAAATGCGGCGAGTATGAATATTAAGGTTTGACAGCCAGGCCTGCGCAGGTTCAAAAAAAAGAAGTTCGCCTTAGGCGGATGATTCTTTTGAAACATGTGGACATGTGACAGCGGACTCTATATGCAGCCGCTACCTACATTCTGATAAAGGTATACTGGCCTTGCACTCTACCCACATCTTTGGCACTAAGGATGAGCACAGGTACTTGCAGCGCATTAGTGATTAACTCTTGCGAGAATCGGTCAAACTGGGGCAATATACTTTCCGAAAAGTGCGCTACAGCAAACAAGTCTGCACCTTGCTGCTCGCCATAATCGTTGACTTCATCTGCAAACGATTTCTTTCCTGGAAGGTTGACTACGGTATGTTTTACTTTTTCCTTATTCAAGTAGTTGTTAGCATGTGCCACATTGATCTTCATCTTTTTCAGCAACCATTCATCCGTCTCGGGCTGGTGAACGATATGAATCTCTGCGTCAAATCGTTTGGCGGCATTGGCTGCAAATTGCACTATTTGTAAGCTCTCCTTGGTTAGGTTTACGGGCATCACAATTCGCTTGATGGTATCTGCAGGTCCTTTGGACTGTGTAACCAGAAAGGGCAAGTCGCCGCTGGTGATTACCTTAATGGCATTAGAGCCCAGTATCTTTTGAAGTCCTTTCTCTCCGTGCGTGCCCATGACTAGCATTTGGAAATCGCCCTCAGCACCCTCTCGAGCGATGTCTTTAAATATGTCGCCGACTATCACCTTGCTGCTGATTATGCCTTGATCTTCCTCGGCTAGTTGTTTCAGTAGCTCCTTGAAGTTGTGCTCGGCATCAGCTCTTTTGCTTTCCTTGTCTACTATATGAAGGAGCTCTATTTTGGCATCAGCCAGTTTGGCCAGAAATAGCCCGTGGTCTAGAGCGGTTCGGGTGATCGCGGTAAAATCGTAAGGGACAAGAATTTTCATGTGGTCTGTACTAAGCGAGGGTAAAGAAAAGTTTTTTAGTCAAATTATGCGAATATTGGCAGGAATCAAAGTGATCTCTCAGTGTATCAAGCGCTGAGGGCGATGTAAAAAAATGTAAACGAAATGTAAAAATGCGGATTGTACTACGATAGATTGTAAATTGCAATCATGTGGAAGATGCTTTCAGTCAAAACATTTTTGATTCTATTCGCAGGGGCCTCGGCTTCTGCATCGGCTGCCGTTGGCTCTGATGAGTTCAGCAATAAGGTGAATCTAGCGCTTCGGCAAACGGGAGATGCACTGCTTCTATTTGATGGCGACTCTACCTCTGCGATTCCACCGATCGAGCAAAATGGGGCAAACGAGTATGTCATTCGCATGAATACGGGTTTTGATTACACAGAATTGCCCTTCTTTCTAGAAAAGGCCTTCGCTGATTATGGCATCGACCAGACCTACGAAGTTATGGTGCGTTCTTGCGAAACGAATTCCCTCGTTTTAGGCTTCAATAAAACGGCCTATGAAAGAGATTCTGTGGCCTGTAAAGACCGTGGTGGCGATCCTTCTTGTTCCTCGATCCACGTTCAGTTTTCGCCACAAGAGTCAAAAGAAAATAGGAGTTTGGCCAGCCTCGCTTGGCTCCTGATCCCCGCAGCAGGTCTGGGTGGGATGTTCCTTTTCAGGAAAAAGGAAACCCACCTGCCGGAGGTAGTAGTTGAAGAAGGAATGAAACTGGGTAACTACCGTTTCAACTCTAAGAATCAAAAACTTTCCATGGGAGAGCAGGAGTTTGATCTCACCTTTCGAGAAAGCAAACTACTTCTATATTTTGCCAATCATGCCGACGAGGTTCTCAACCGCGACGAGATATTGGCAGCCGTGTGGGAAGACGAGGGCATTGTAGTAGGCCGCAGCTTGGATGTTTTCATATCCCGATTGCGGAAGATTCTAAAGTCAGATGGATCTGTATCTATTAAAACTGTTCATGGTGTGGGATACCGTTTGGAAATTCAAAATTGACCCCACCGTTTACTTGCTTTTTAAACTTGTGACAAGCGACAAGCCCATTGGCAGATTTATTATAATTATCTTTCGCTTCCGAACCTTATATTAAACCAACTTCGTATCATTCATGAACAAACCCTCAATTAATATTGGTGCAACATGCATCAATGCTCTGGTTATTATTGCCATTGCCTTATTCTTTGTTGGCTGCGAGCCTACAAGTGAAAAGACAGAATCACCCCAAGAAGGCGTCTTCAAAGGTAAAATCGCTCTAGATATTAGAGATTCAGAACCAGATTGGTCTGCTTTCACACCTAAATCTGCCCCTGCTGATGCACCCAATATCCTCTTCGTATTGTATGACGATACTGGTCTTGGCGCATGGTCTCCTTATGGAGGTGCCATTAATATGCCTACAATGGATCGTCTGGCAGAGAATGGCTTGACTTACACGCAATGGCATACGACTGCGCTGTGTTCGCCAACTAGATCGACCATTCTTACGGGAAGAAATCACCACCTGAATGGTATGGCTTCAATTACCGAGACAGCCGATGGATACCCAGGGTCAAACGGAAGAGTGCCCGATGATTGTGCTCCTTTTGCACAAATCCTTCGCGACAATGGTTGGAGTACTTTCTGGATTGGAAAGAACCACAACGTACCCGAGCAGGATGTTGCTCCAGGTGGAAGCCGCAGCGAGTGGCCGACTCAAATTGGTTTTGACCGTTTCTATGGATTCCTAGGTGGTGAAACCAATAACTGGTACCCCGACCTAGTAGAAGACAATCACTTTATCGAAGCACCTGCAACCCCTGAAGAAGGCTACCATTTATCTAAAGATCTCGCGGATAAAGCGATTTCAATGCTTAGAAACAAGAATGCAACGAATCCTTCTAAGCCATTTTACATGTGGTTTAATCCTGGCGCAAATCACGCGCCTCATCACTCACCTGCAGAGTACACAGCTAAGTATGCTGGCACGTTTGACGAAGGTTATGAGGCATACCGCGACTGGGTAGTAGGTCGAATGAAGGAGAAGGGAATTCTACCTGAAAATACAGACATGGTCGATTTCAACCCGATGCCTGAAGATATGGCCAACGCCGTTGATTTTGTGCGTCCATGGGACGAATTGAATGCTGACGAAAGAAAATTATTCTCTCGCATGGCTGAAGTGTATGCTGGCTTTTCAGAGTACACCGACGCTCAGGTGGGTAGAATCATTGACTATCTAGAAGAAACAGGTCAGCTTGAAAATACCATTGTACTCTATGCTGCCGATAATGGTGCTTCTGGAGAAGGAAGCCCAAATGGTTCGGTAAACGAGAACAAGTTTTTCAATGGCTATCCTGATGAACTAGAGGAGAACATGAAGTACCTCGATGTTTTGGGAGGACCTGATACTTACAACCACTTTCCTACGGGGTGGGCGGCTGCATTTTCAGCTCCATTTAAAATGTTCAAGCGCTACTCTCAATATGCGGGTGGAACAAATGACCCACTGGTTATTTCTTGGCCTAAGGGAATCAAAGCCAAAGGCGAGATTCGCCACCAGTACCACCACTCTACTGATATCGTACCAACACTGCTTGAGGCTTGTGGTTTGGAAATGCCCGAAGTCTACAACGGTGTAAAGCAAACGCCACTTTCTGGAGTGTCCATGGCTTATTCATTCGATGCGGCTCCTGATGCAGCTACTCAGAAAGAAGTGCAATACTATTGCATGCTAGGTACGAGAGGTATCTGGAAAGATGGCTGGAAAGCGGCAGCAGTTCACGCTCCGATCAGCGGTAAAGGTAATTTTGACGAAGACGTTTGGGAATTGTACCATGTGGCTGAAGATAGATCTGAGAGCCACAATTTGGCCGAAGAGTATCCTGAGAAACTTCAAGAACTCATCGACGAATGGTTTGTTCAAGCTGAAATCAATAAGGTACTGCCATTGGATGATCGCGGTGCGTCTGAATTATTAACCATCGAGAGGCCTGCTCAAGAGGCACCTCGCGATCGATATGTATACTACCCGAATACGGCGCCGGTTCCTGAGGGAGTTGCGGTAAATGTTCGTGGCCGTAATTTCAAGATTTTAGGAAATGTAGAGATCAAAGATGCTGATGCCAGCGGAGTGATTTTCGCGCATGGTTCTCGTTTTGGCGGGCACTCCTTGTTCATCAAGGATAGCAAGCTTCACTACGTGTACAATTTCTTAGGCATTAAGCCAGAGCAAGTATTTGTTTCAAATAGAAAGTTGGTACCTGGAACGTATACTCTCGGAATGGAATTCGTTCGTGAGAGTGCTGGTGAGTATGGAGAGTCTATTGGAACAATGAAACTCTACATAGATGAAGATGTGGTAGCTGAAGGTCCTATGAAGACCCAGCCTGCTAAGTTTACTCTTTCGGGAGACGGACTATGCGTAGGTTTCGATAGCGGCGATGCCGTGAGTGAATTGTACCTGAGCCCAGGAGAATTTGAAGGAGGAATCATTCAGGCGGTAGGAGTAACAGTTGAAGGGACACCTTACGTCGATTTGGAAGCAGAGGCAAAGCGTCTGATGATGACACAATAAAGGGTCAAGTGAATAGAATTTATAGGGGAGCTTCGGCTCCCCTTTTTTTATGCAAATTTCGGGGGTGCCAAATCACTTCCGTAACTCCCAACTCTCCATAAATTCTAATGGTAATGGAACCTTTTCGCAGCAGTGCGATGGGAATGGTCTGAATTGATTCAATGCTCTCTGAATTTCAAATGATTTTATTGCAAGAGTCGATGAGCTCTAACTTATCAACGTTATCAGATGATTTAAGGTAGTAGAAGGTTGAGTCATGCGAGATTTCCAAGTCGCTCTGCCACTGTTATTCATGAAAATCATTTTTTGTTTCTTCGAATAAAAAGGAGGTGTCGGCAACTACCTGGGCCAATAGAGTAGAAGGGGAAAGAACGAGAATAATGTTGGTTAGAACTATTTTCATAGCGATCTTGGTTAATACTAAGCCATCAAAAAACATTGAATTGGCTTACCCTCTCTTGTCGCTCTGTCTGTTTCGGTAGTAAATAGTTTCAATTCAGTGATAGACCTTTGTTATATGATAGATTGATTTTATACGCTGCCAATCCCGTCATTTGTATAAAATATAAGATCATGAGACTCCCGATAATAAAACACCTCAACGAATTTGTAAAAGAAAACGACGAAGACTTCATCCAAGAAGCCATTCAAGTCTTGGAAGCTTTGGCAGAAGCCAAAGGAATCAAAGACGAAGAACTAGAAGTAATGGGCGAGTTACTCTCAAATATGTACGGAGCTCTCGAGGTAAGAAAGTTGATTGAGGAGCAAAGCATGTCTGACAAAGATGCTTTAAACACCTTTATGAAAAGAGTGACGGGGGCAGTAGAGAAGTAATTTAGTACCTAGTATTGATTAACTAGTTGATAGCCGTTTGATGGAAGCTCGTAAAACCGCAAACTTTTGACTAAAGACTGCACACTGATAGAAGCCCTCATTAAACATTCATTTCATCAGCTACTAAAGACTAGATACTAACAACTATTCAAGACTTACACTCTTCACATTATCATCCGTAATCCTTTCAATTAAAATCCGTCGTGGGTCGATGGCGGCTTTTGCCGGAACGCTATCGACAATGATGGTGACAGTTGAATTCTCTTCGTCGAATTTCACGCGTTTCCAAGCCATCAATTCTTCCTCATCGCTATCGGCATAAACTCCGATGTCGATCCATTCTTTCAGCGCGACTTGAGTCTCATTACCTAGCGTGTCCGCATACATTTTACGAGCCATAACGTCCATTTCGACTTCGTACTGTCCGTTGTCGAGTTTGGTCATTCGGGCTTCTTCCAAGCGCAAATCGTAAAGTGTAATCTCCTTGAACCAATCATTGATAAGGTAATTCAAACTATCGGGAACGCGCGGCTCCAAGTGCCTCAAGAAGTCATGAGAATTGGGGTAGGGGGGCTCGGCGTATCGATACTCTTCCAAAAATGATCTCAATGCCGCATTCACCGAATCGGCACCTATGTAATCCTGCAGCGCATAGAGTATAACCGAACCTTTCCCGTAATGGATGTATCCCTGGTTTTCGACTTTGTAGAGCGGTAGTTCTTTTTCACTTTCACTCGTTCTTCCGCGCAAGTAACGGTTGTAATCGTACTTCATGAAGTTCTTCATCTTCATGTCGTCCGATTCCTGTCTAAGCGTCATCAAACTGGAATATTCAGCAAAGCTTTCCGTAAGCATCGTTCCCCCCTGCATATCGGCAGGAACCTCTTGATGCGCCCACCACTGGTGTGCCATCTCGTGAGCAATTACCGCGTCGACCACGTTGTTTTCGGTTTCGTCTTCCAGGTTGGTGATAAATCCAAAACTCTCCGAATAGGGCATAGTTCCTGGGAAAGCTTGCGCAAAAGTGGAGAAGCGAGGGAACTCCAGAATCCGAGCTTGCTTGTGGTAGTATGGGCCAAAATTCTCTTCGTAATAAGCCAGTGATTTTCTCACCGCACTGATCATTTTTGGGACGTTGACCTCGTGTCCGGGATGGTAATAAATCTCAATATCGATGTCGTTGTATTTCTCACGTGCTACCTCATATCTAGCTGACATGAAGTTGTAGAAATTCAGAGAGGGTTGATCCAACTTATAGTGGAAATACTTTCTGCCGTCTTCTTCCCATTCTTTAATCAACGATCCAGGTGCTACTGCTATTTGATCTATTGAAGTGGATATAATCGACTCTACTTCTACCCAATGAGAAATATCGCCTGTAATGTAATTACTGTTGCACGTTACACCACAGTTTTCTTCCAAATCAGGCGTGCGCTTTTTGCGCGGAAGGCCAAACTTCTTTCGGTCGTTTTTATCACTCAGCTCGGCATTGGCCGAATAGCCCAAACCTGGCATAACCGAAAAGTTGTTTAGAAAAGTACCGTTTGAAACGATCGATGTATTTCCTTGAGAATTTGAGAAACCTTTGGTCACATAGTCATTCTTAATGCTAATCTCCTTTTTCTCTCCAGGCTGCCAAGATTCACTCATGGTGTAAATCTGGAAACCGAGAATGGTGTCATTCATTGCCAGTTCAGCACCTGGAATGCTGATTTCTGTGTCCCAAGCTTGACTTAAATTGAAGAAGATGGAATCGATGGCCACGTCTTCGTCGTTCTCAAAAATGGCATTCGCTCTTACAAATACATCTCGATCGTCAGGATGAATGTCAATCTCATACTTGATGGACTTCATTACAGGCAGGGGATGATTCTCGTACTTTTTGTAAGCCAATTCGTAATCAACGACTAACTGCTCACTATCTGCGATGCTGTTGTACGAATTGAGGATCTGAGTATTGTAAAAAACCCAACCTCCAACTGCAATCCAAACGGCGGCTAGCACTATCATACCATTTCGGTAGCTTCCGCTAAAGTTGGCAATAGCCATTTTGTACTTCTCTTTAAATCCGGAGACAGCACTGCGAGGCCATAATAAGGCGGCTGTTGCCAATAGAATAATGGCAAAAAGAAACCAGTACAGATTGAACCAAAGTGTTCCTGTCATTCCTGGACCGAAGCCACTCATATCCGAATAGAATATGCCTGGAGCACCTCCAGGGAACAGCATATTTGACCGCCACTCGAAGATAAGGCCACCAATGAGTTCCCAAGTAATAAAGAACAGTATTCCAGTAAAGTAACCGATGTAGCGGTTGTTTGTCAAAGTTTGAATGAATACGAAAATGGCGGCAAATACAATGTATCCAGGCAGGGTATCCACAAAGAAATCGATGAAGTATATGTCTAGCTCAATAGCCGTATAGCCTCGAAAAATTTGGGATAGTATTCCCATGAAAATGAAGATGACTTGCAGCAGAGTCACTGATACCACCAGAGAACTCATTTTTGCCAAAACCGAAGCAAAAGTGCTGTGCGGTGTTGCGTTAATGACTTCCTGAATATTGGATGTGCGGTCTCTCCACACGAGTTCTCCGCTAAAGAATACCAGAATAATAATTAGGAAAAGACCAGTAGCTCCAGCAATGTCGTCGATCACCTTGTAGGTGACGGGATAACTCTGCAAACCAAAGTAATCGTAGCCTTCCAGCAAACTCACGAAAAGTAGAATTATTCCAAAAATGGAAAGGATTTTAAAAGCTGAACTTTTGACAATACTGAGAAAGCTTGTGGTGAAGAAGCTTTTGAATTGGAGCCATCCCAGCCCTCCTTTAAAATTCTGGTTAACGGATGGTCGCGATATATTCGCTACCACTGTTTTAACCTCGGGGATAAGACCTTTCTTTTTTCGGAATTTCATCTTTTCTCGGAAAGAGAAAACCTTGAATGAAATGATCGATACAACGACTCCTATCGTCAGCCAAAGCAGTCGGTTTTGCATAATGATACCCTCAAAACCAGGGCTTAAAGTGTTTCGTTCAGCAGGTGTAAAGTAACGGCTGTAAACGCTGTAAGTCCTAAAAGCAAACATGTCGACCAGTCCTGCCAAAGTCTCATTGTCGATATCGGACAGAAATGTCCCTGAGGCTAAATACACGACGATAAGAGCCATAGCTCCAACGAAAGAAATGATGGTGCTCTTAAAACGGTGCGCCAGGAAGAAGATAATGGAGCCTGCTATGAACATGTTCGGAAGGATGAACATGAAGTAATTTGCAACTATGGTCTCGAAAAAGAAGGGGCCGATGCGATCGGCATCGAGCCAACCGGCTGCGGGCCCAATTAAAGCACCAAGCCATGCGCCAAAAAACACGCCCATAAGCGGGATACTAGACAAAACCAAAGCTCCTAGGAATCTACCCCAGAAATATCCGCTCTTTTTAATAGGCAGCGAAAACATGATTTCATTAAACTGATTGTTGTGATCGCGCAAGGCTGCACTGTTAAAAAAGGCCGCTGCAAATAGCAATCCGAAGATTCCTAAGATCAAAACGTAGTTGGTGAGCGTGTGTGGACTGTTCTTATAGACATTTCCAACTGCCCCTCCGATCTGAACACCGTCGCTCGCAACGGCTCCAAAAGCCATTAAAGCAATCAGAAAGAAGAAAATATACACCATCGGACTCTTGAAGGCCGACCGCAGCTCTAGCTTAAAAAATTCTCCAAACATAGCTTATACGGTTTCTGGTTGGTTGATCTTAACGAAGAACACATCTTCCAAATTCGGCTCAACCGAGTTGAATCCTGCTCCGGGACTTGAGTCGCTCAGTACATGGATTTGTGGTCGTCCTGCTACCATCTTATCACTGATCACATCCATCGATGCTTTGAGTGAGTCGAGTTCTTCGCGCTCTACCAGCTTGGCCCATACTTTTCCGCGCAGTTCGTCAATCACTGTAAATGGAGATCCTTTGTATACGATTCGTCCCAAATTCATAATCGCCATTTCTGAACAAAGCTCTCTAACGTCTTCCACAATGTGGGTAGAGAGAATGACGATTACTTCTTCGCCAACATCGGCTAAGAGGTTGTGAAAGCGGTTTCGTTCTCCAGGGTCAAGACCCGCAGTGGGCTCATCTACGATGATCAATTTTGGGTTGCCGATCAAAGCCTGCGCAATACCTACTCTTTGCTTCATTCCACCCGAAAAACCTTTTACACTTTTATTGCGCTTGTCGTATAGATTTACCTTTTGCAAAAGAAATTTGACCAATTCTTTACGCTCTTTTCCACTGGCGATTCCCTTTAAGATAGCCACGTGATCGAGCAATTGCTCGGCCGTGACTCTCGGGTAAACACCAAATTCCTGTGGCAGATATCCCAAGAGCTTTCGCACCTCAATTGGCTGATTTAGCATATCAATATCGTCGAGCATTACTGTTCCCGAATCCGCTTCCTGCAGGGTGGCTAAGGTCCGCATCAAACTTGATTTTCCAGCACCGTTGGGGCCGAGAAGGCCAAACATTCCATTCTTGATTTCCAATGAAACATTGACGAGTGCTTGTACCCCGTTCGGGTATGTCTTGCTGAGATTTTCTATGCGTATTGTAGCCATCTGTGTTGGTATTTAGGTGGTGCAAAATAGACATGGATGAGTAGAGACCTCTGTTTTTGTGATAAAATGTTTTACACAAATGGTAACCGGATGGGGGGTTGGATGAACGGTTGCAGCTCAACCGTATGTTTGGGGCTGCCTCCAATTCCCTAACTTCGTTTCATGAGCTTATATTGATGCCTTCCAATAAGAATGAAAAACTGGATAGAACGTTTATCAGAATTTAAATCAAAGCGACAGTCTGTAGCTTTAGTTACTGTTACTAAGTGTTTAGGGTCAACTCCTTGCGTAGTATCGTCGCGAATGATTGTTACCGAGGACAGATCCATATTTGGTACTATTGGTGGTGGTAAACTGGAGTTTAAAGCTATCGATGAAGCCATTATTGCTTTAAACGAAAACAGAATAATTGAATCATCTTATACTTTAGGGCCTGAGTTTGAGCAATGCTGTGGAGGGAAAGTGGAATTTATCATAGAACCTATGAACCAATCACCAGAATTATTTTTATTCGGAGCAGGCCATATTGGTACCGAGATTGCCAAATTATTAGTAGACACACCTTTTAAAGTCAAACTCATTGACTCTCGCGACAATTGGTTTGCTGAAACAGGCTTGGATAAGAGCATTGTTGAATGTGACGTGAATGTAAGTGATTTTAAAACCTTTAGAGACGCTGTGACTTGGGGGGAGAATTGTTACGTTTTAGTCCTAACCCATAATCATGCAATCGACTTTGATATTGTAGCGATGGCTTTAGAAAATGAAACGAAGTACTTGGGTTTAATTGGCAGCAAAACGAAGAAAGTTCGGTTTAATAATATGTTGATTAAAGAGATGAATATTAAAGAGGGCATGACTAATGTGATTTGTCCAATAGGATTGCCGATTGGTGGCGATACACCAAAGGAGATTGCAATTAGCGTAGTTGCACAATTGCTTCAGGTGCATTATCAGGCTGCAGCCAAATAAATGAAAAACAACAAATCCATCATTGATAAATTGACAGCACTTTGGGCGCTCAATGAATCTGGTTTGGGTGGATTTCTGCACGTTTTTAATACGCCATTTACTGGGTTAATTGTTGGTGGTATTGCAATTTTACTCATTAGTCTGATTGCCTATTATGCCCAAAACAAATGGCAAGCAATTTTGAAAGCGCTGGTCATTGTATTGATTATCAAAATGGCAGTAAGTCCATATTCTCCATTTGGAGCTTATGTTGCTGTGAGTTTTCAAGCCGTTTTCGGTGCGTTCTTATTGTCTACATTTTCATGGAAGGGCGCTACCATTATTATTTTGGGAATGGTGACCTTTTTAGAGTCAGCACTTCAAAAGTTATTGATTCTAACAATTGTTTATGGCACCGAGTTATGGGAGGCCATAAATCTATATGGTGCTTGGGTTCAGAATAAAATGAGCCTCATTACAGAAACTACAACAACTTCATTTTTAGTCACAATGTATCTTTTGGTATATGGTCTTTGTGGAATTTTGGTAGGCATCTTTATTAAAAACATCATCCAAATTATAGCTGCTAAAAAGGAAGTTGATTTTTACTTGATAGTTGAAACCAATGCGCCTGAAGAGCAAAAAAAGAAAGTGTCATTTAAAGGCAAAGTAATTTGGGTTTGGTTAGTGATGGTGGCAGTTATCGTTGTGGCGTTTTCATTTTTTGGAGGAACCCTTTTCGGATGGCAAAAAGCCACATATATTTTATTGCGCAGTTTTCTAATTTTGATGTTCTGGTACTTAGTTTTAGGGCCGTTTTTATTGAAGTTGGTTCGTAAATATTTAAATGATAAGCAATCTCAATACAAAGAAGACATTACCAATGCCATGGATTTGTTTCCATATTTCAGACAGATTTTATTCTATACATGGCAAGACAACAGACACTTAAAGGGATACAAGCGTTTCAAATATTTCATGGCGAATAGCATCTCTAACTGTATTCATTTTAAGGTGCCTCCAGAATGATATATATTCTAACAGGTGATATACGAACAGGGAAAACAACAGCATTATTAGAGTGGACTACTGGAAGAAAGGATGCAGATGGATTGCTCTGTCCTGATGATGAAAAAGGAAAGCGTTATTTTTTGAAAGTGGAATCGAGAGAAAAGTTTCCACTTGAAGTCGAAGTGGAAAATGAACGAAGCATCTCAATAGGATCTTTTCTGTTTTTGAAATCTGCTTTTGCAGAAGCAAATCATTATTTAATATCAAGATGTACAGAGCATCTAGGTCAATATTTGATAATTGACGAAATCGGAAAGCTTGAATTGAAAAATGAAGGACTACATATTGCTGCTGAAGCGTTGATTCCAAATTACATGATTAATGATAGTGAACATTTAATTCTGGTGGTAAGAAAATCTCTAGTAGACGAGGTTATTAATCAATATCAAATAGGAGCATATACGCTAATCTCAAAAGAGGATCTGGCTAAAAAGAGTTTCGCTTAGCGCGTAATAAATCGCCATGAGTGCAGAAAATGTCGCACTTCCTAAAAAGCGCCATTTCAGTTTAATTCGATTTTGAATGACATAATTCGCAATAAACGAAATAGGAATATTCACCAAAAACGACCACAAAGCAATCTGCATTAGATTAAAGCCAATGCCCTCAAACTGGCCAGAGAAAAGTTTGATAAATAGCAAGTGTCTTGCAATCCATAATGGGTTAAAATACAGAACTGCGAGA
Source organism: Cryomorphaceae bacterium (assembly GCA_047632755.1). Classification (GTDB taxonomy): domain Bacteria; phylum Bacteroidota; class Bacteroidia; order Flavobacteriales_D; family Cryomorphaceae; genus JAKVAV01. The sequence continues at coordinate 56,667 of JBLIDT010000010.1, read as the reverse complement.
ACAGTTTTTGCTAGTGTTGCCATTAAGCCTCTTAGATGCTGTGTTTTTTTAACAATCCAATCAAAGTAATTCGGGATTTCAAAGGCATAGAACGTGGCGCCAATTAAGATCATCCCGAGTAGTCTAGGCCACAAAAATTCTTCGAGCAATAAAGCTGCAATAGTATCGCCTGCACTATAAATAATAGCACCTTTTAGAATGTTTGACTTTTTATAATGCAGTGCGATAAGGCGTTTATTTTTGGTAAAGACCCATCAGGACTTTTTCAGGAGTCATCGGTGCATGGAATTTTAAATCATAGTTTGGATTAAACGCTTTCATAGCATTTTGAATCGCAAAGTAAGCGCCAATACCGTACATTAAAGGAGGCTCACCAACGGCTTTAGATTTTAAAATGGCCATGTCATTTCCATCAGTTTCTACAGGAATAACTTCCACTTCTTTAGGTACCGAAAATATATCGGGAATCTTGTAGGTTGATAAAGCATTTGAAAGCAATTTACCTTCATCATTATAGGCAATTTCTTCCATCGTCATCCAACCAATTCCTTGGGCTAAAGCGCCTTCAACTTGTCCTAAATCAATGCCTTCGCTCATGCTTTTCCCGTAGTCATGTATGATTTTAACCGAGTCAAATTCGTAAATGCCACGTGTGCAGTCTATAGTTGTGGTGATGATGGCTGTTCCGTAAACATGGTATGCGAACGGATGTCCTTTTTCCTTGGTTTTATCAAAATGAATTTCTGGTGTTGCGTAGTGCGCGTTTTCAGTTAAAGCTACACGATTGAGCATGGCTTTACTGATAAGTTCTGGCCATGTCAATTTAGACTTTTTGTCTTTTATATAGATGAATTCTTCTTTCAGTGTAATGTTTTCTTCCGAGGTGTTTAAGTCTTCTGAAGCGACTATTTTCAGTCGTTCTAAGAGAGCATTACAAGCCATTAAAGTTGCCTTTCCATTTAAGTCTGCTGTAGAACTTGCCGCAGAAGGAGAGGTGTTTGCGACTCTTGTTGTATTGGTGGTTTCAATTTTAATTTTGTGAATAGGAATAGAGAAGACTTGCGCTACAATTTGCATCATTTTCGTGTTGACACCCTGTCCCATTTCAACTGCCGCTGTGCTTATGCCAACGCTACCATCGAGGTAAATGTGAACCAAAGCACGCGCGTGGTTCATAGGTGTATTGGTAAACGAAATCCCAAAAGTAATTGGCATGAGGGCTATTCCTTTTTTGAAACTCGAATTGCGCTTATTGAAGTCTTCGACCTCTTGTTCTAAAGCTTCAATATTGAATAGTGATTTTGCAGAATTCCAAGTGTTTTTGGCCTCTACCTTTTTAGCAATTTGTCCATAAGAAAAAGTGTCGTTCTCATCCAATAAATTCGCTTCTTGAATTTGTCTTGGATTCACGCCAATTTCATTTGCAGCCTTAGCAATCGCAGCTTCAATAACAAACATACCTTGAGGCCCTCCAAAGCCTCTGAAAGCCGTGTTTGGAGGTAGGTTGGTTTTACAACTGATCACTGTTGTTTTTACATTCGGAACAAAATAGCTATTCGTTGCATGAAACAAGGTTCGCTCAGCAATTGCAGGCGATAAATCAGCAGCTGCGCCAGAATTCTGAAGAAACTCCGCTTCGTATGCCAATATTTTTAAGTCCTTGGATAAGCCAATTTTATAACTGCTTTCGTAAGGGTGACGCTTGCCTGTCATCCGTAAATCGTCATGGCGATTCAGTACCAACTTTACGGATTGGTTTAAATGATAAGTTGCCAAAGCAACCATTACTGCCCAAGGTGTAGCTTGGTCTTCTTTTCCGCCAAAACCACCACCAAGACGAGTCACATCAACTTCGATTTTATGCATGGCAACACCAAGAACATTTGCTGCCGTTCTTTGAACAGCCGTTGGCCCTTGGGTAGAAGAAGTGATTTTTATAGAACCGTTTTCCAAAGGCTCGGCATAGGCACCTTGTGATTCAATATATAAGTGCTCTTGTCCATTTGAGAAGGTTTCACCTTCAAAAATATGCGCGCAATCCTTGAATGTTTTTTGGGTGTTACCCAAGCTAAACGAACGAGGTGCATTGATAAAACTACCTTTTTCCTTGGCTTGTTTTGCAGTCGTAATGACTGGCAATTCTTCAATTTCAATTTCAATTAGACTTCTGGCTTTTCTGGCAATAAATTCAGATTCGGCAACAATTAAAGCGATAGGCATTCCCCAAAAATGAACCTCATCTTCAGCAAAAAGAGGTTCATCGCGAATGATGCCTCCAATTTCGTTTTCGCCTGGAATATCCTTGTACGTGAAGATGCGTTCAACTCCCTCTAATGCTTCCGCTTTAGAATAATCGATGTGCTTTATTTTTCCATGTGCTTTTGGTGAATCGAAAACCACTGCGTGAAAAGTGCCTTGTCTTATATTGACATCATCTACATACAAGGATTCACCGCGAACATGCGTATACGAGTCTAGGTTTTTTGTGCTTTGCTTTAAGGCTGCAGAAACAGCATCGAGTTTAGCGTCGAGTACCGCATTTGATTCGTCTCTATGCATGCTGAACAAAATCGTTTAAGGTGAATGCTTCTGGAAATAATTCAGTAAAATGTGCGAAGAATAGTTGTCTTGCCAATAAACGTTTGTAATCGCTTGTACCACGAACATCACTTATTGGTAAGATTTCATTTTGAAGAACCTCGTTAGCTTTTATTATGGTTTCTGAAGTCAGTGTTTTCCCTAACAAGAATTCAGTCGTTTTATGCAAGTATTTCGGAATGGCAGCGACGCCTCCAATAGAAACATGTGCTTCGCGGATAATAGAATTCTCTATTGAAATATGAATAGCAGAATTTACACTTGCAATGTCTAAGTGGGTTCGTTTACAAACTTTTTCGAAATTGAAATAGGATTCTTTTGTGGGTAATTTGAAACTGATGTCTTTTAAGAGTTCGCCTTCTTTTAAATCATAGGTTTTGTAACCGTGATAGAAGTTTTTAAGTGCAATGGTTCGCTCTTTTTGGTCTTCATTTACAATAGTGATATCGCTGTTCAACGCTAAGAAGAAAACCGTCATATCGCCAATCGGTGAAGCATTAGCTAAGTTGCCGCCGAAGGAAGCCATATTTCTAATTTGTTCTGAAGAAACAAGCTTTAAGTGCTTCTTTAAGTTTGGTAAAATGCTATTCAACTCCGTGTGATTCCATAAATCTGTAACCGTTGAATTTGTGCCAATGGTGCAAGTTCCACGGTCTATAGTGATTCCCTTTAAATAATCTTTCTGTGCAGTAAGATGCACAACATTGTCTGCTAAATGATCCGCTTGTTGCACATATAAATCAGTTCCACCAGACACATATTTTCCTTTAGGCTGCTTGATGCTTTTAGCTTCTAAATCTTTTAAACGTGATGGAATGGTTTCGAAATACTCAGGAATAAATTCATTTTTAATTAACCAGCCAAAAGACTGTTTTTCTTGATTTTCCAATTTTTCAGTGACTTGATTTGCTGCTTTTTCAATGGCTTTATAGCCTGTGCATCTGCAAATGTTTCCACTTATAGCATCTATAGCATTGCTGTAATTTTTTTCAGAATTTGACAAGGCAAAACCAGTCAGCGAAACCACAAAACCAGGAGTGCAAAAGCCACATTGTGTCGCGAAATTTGCTTTCATGGCTTCTTGTGCTGTTGTCAGTTTATTCTGCAGATTGGTGCCTTCTACCGTTACAATATGTTTGCCATGCGCATTTCCTAATGGTGAAATACAAGCCGTAATACTTTGGTATTGAATATTCTTATTATTTAAAGTGCCTACCAAAACGGTACAAGCACCACAATCACCTTCGCGACAACCAATTTTGGTGCCTGTGAGTCGTTGCTCATATCTTATAAAATCCAACAAGGTCATTCCAGAGTGTTCTGAAGTGGCAATGGTTTTGTTGTTTAAAATGAATCTAATCATATGGTGCGTTTCAATTGGTTCACGATATATCCCAACAAGAATTTTAGGGCGCTCGAACTGCCGTAAGCTATCATTTCGTATTGCACTTTATCTGCTTCTCTAGTCCATTCGATATTTCGAATGAAATGTTGTTTTGTGCGTGCATCCTTTTCGGGTATGTCTTGCTTAGATTATTGATCCACACTGTCGCCATTTTTGATGAATAGGTTGTACAAAATAGACATGAAAGTTCAGAGACCTCTGTTTTTGACAAATTCTTATGCACGAGTGATGATGGCGGATAGGCCTTAAGCGTTGTCGAACTAGTCCTAATAGCAGATTTGCTGATGCTCAAGTGGATTCTCTATTGAGAATTAGTTTAACCAAAACTGTAGAATTTTAGAAAATAACAGGAGATATTTTTTATGATTTAAGCAAATATGTTGTATATTAGTAGTGTATATGTTGCATTATGAGTTTAAAGAAGCAAGCCATTCCCAAGTCTTATCCGAATCTTCAAGATTTGAAACCTATGGAAGTCAAAGAAGTAGCCATCGCTGGCAAGAGTTATACCCGTTTCAGTCATTCAGGTCGCATGAAGGCCATTCGCGAAAAAATGCCCTATCACTCTCTAGAGTCACTTAGCGAGCGTTCTGGTTTGTCTATAAAGCTTTTCCTCGAAAAGCTTGAAATGCCTCAAACCACCTACAACAAGAAAAAAAGAGAAAATGGTCTTCTCGATCGTAGAGATAGCGAGCTGGTGCTTGTTCTGGCCGAGGTATTGGATTATGGCCTGGAGGTTTTCAATGATGAGAAAGAAAAGTTTCAGCGTTGGCTTAAAAAGGTCAATTATTCTCTTGGTGGTGTTTCACCTGATTCGCTTTTTGATTCTATCACAGGTGTCGAGCAGGTAAAAAATGCTCTTGATAGAATAGAGCACGGGGTCTTCGCTTGATGCGTGTTTTTCGCATAGTGCGTGAAAAGTATTTAGAATCAGGACTTAGTGGAAGAGGAGCCCAACTCTCGAGTGGTTTCCGCTGGAATAGCCTAGGAACGCCAATGGTTTATGCCGCTGAGTCGCGCTCTTTAGCCGTTTTGGAAGTTGCCGTCCATCTCGATTTATCCGAAGACCTTCCTACAGATCGCTACTTGGTTGGGATCGAAATACCTGACGATCTCGAAATCCTGACACTTCAAAAGAGTGATCTACCTGCTGGTTGGGATTCAAAACCACCTGAGAAGCTGACTCAGCAAATGGGGGATTCATTTATCCAAGGGACTCTAAGCGCTGTATTGCGTGTGCCGAGCAGTATTATTCAGGATGAATACAATTATCTGCTCAACACATTGCACAAGGATTTTGCAAAAATCAAAAGTGATGATCCCGTTCACTTTGGTTTTGACAATCGACTGAATTTAACTTGAGGGTTAGACCAATTGAAGATTCTCATATTTTGTTCAAACCTTAACCGACGACAATCTGATAGCCAAATGCTATGAGCCATCCCGCATGAAGCTGTTATCTTTACTCCATGAATTTGATTGATGCCTTCCGAAAGAACGAATCTTTAAAAAATGTAGACGATGAACACCTCCAGTTTTTAATTGACATTGGGGAAGTAAGAAGCTACAAGAAGGGTGACTACATCTTTAAAATGGGAGATGCTGCGGATGAATTCCTCTTCATTTTGAGTGGCCGCTTCAGAATAGTTTTCACACAAAATGGTCAACAGCGAGAGGTTGCCATTATGACTCAAAATGAAATAACTGGTGTGCTGCCTTACAGCAGAATGACCCATGCTCAAGGCGATGCTGAATGCCGTGAAGCGGGAGAGCTGTTTACCATGCACCGAGATCACTTTCGAGAAATGATTGTCAACCACGAACCTCTCGCTGAGGCCTTGGTACACCATATGGCTTCGCGGATCCGCAGTTTCACGCAATTGCGCATGCAAGATGAGAAGTTGATTTCTCTAGGAAAGCTCTCAGCCGGTCTGGCCCATGAGCTGAACAATCCTGCAAGCGCCATGGTGCGTAGCTCAGAAGAGTTGGTCAAGCACCTCAAGCTTTTGCCGGAAGGCTTTAAACAAGTCATGAAATCGAATCTCGACCCAGACAAAGTCGATAAAGTGAATGATTGGCTTTTCGCCATTTTGGAAAACGAACGTCCGTCGCTAACCTTAATGGAAAGAAATGAACATGAGGATGAGATTTCAGATCTGTTGGAAGAGTTTGGTTTAGATGATTCTTATGAGCTGGCAGAGGAATGTGTGGACTACGGCCTATGTGTTGATGATGTAAAACACCTTCATAACCTTACTGGCGAAGGAGATTTTATGACGGTCATTCATTGGGTGGTAAGCAACCTAAGCACGGAGCGGATGGTGGAAGAGATTCATACATCGGCCGAGCGTATCTCGACTCTGATCGGGAGTATTAAGGAATACAGTCACATGGACCGTAGCCAAGATCGGCAGGACGTGGATATTAATGCGGGATTGAAGAGTACCATCACCATGTTGCGTCACAAGGCGAAGAATGCCCAGATAGAAGTGGAGGAAGCCTATTGCAGTAGTATCCCGCATTTATCTGGTTTTGCAGGTGAGTTGAACCAAGTATGGACCAACATCATCGACAATGCGCTTGATGCAATGGATGGCGGCGGAAGATTAACCATCAGAACAGATTGGATTGAGCCCAATGTTTGTATCAAAATAGCCGATACTGGATCAGGGATACCCGATGACATTCAAAGCCAAATATTTGATCCCTTCTTTACGACAAAATCTATCGGTAAAGGAACAGGACTGGGTTTGGATATTGTCAATAAAATAGTAGCTCGTCACAGCGGGCGAATCGACTTGAAGTCGAAACCCGGAAATACAGAATTTACGATAACCTTACCTGCGGTAGAAGCAATTTAGATGGCAAAGCAACCTTTGATTATTGTGGTAGATGACGATCCTCAAGTACTGCGGGCAGTTTCGAGAGATCTCAAAAAACAGTACAGAAAGCAGTACCGAATTATCAGCACCGAAAGTGCTAAAGAAGCGCTTGAAACTCTAGAAGATTTAAAGAGAAAAGGCGAAGAAGTAGCGCTCTTTTTGAGCGATCAGCGCATGCCCGAGATGCAAGGTGTTGACTACTTGGAGAAGGCCGCTGTGTATTACCCAAATGCCAAGCGAATTCTTCTCACCGCATACAGCGATACCGACGCGGCCATCAAAGCAATCAATGACGTCCAGCTCGATTACTACCTGATGAAACCTTGGGATCCGCCCGAAGAAAAACTCTATCCCGTTCTGAATGACCAACTGGAAGAGTGGAAAGCGAGCAACAACTCCACTGTTGGAGGTTTGCGATTATTGGGATACCAGTATTCACCAAAGTCGCACAGCGTAAAGGATTTTCTTTCGGGAAATCTCTTTCCCTACAAATGGCTAGATGTAGAAAATGATCCTGTGGCAGCCGAAACAATGATGCTCCACGGTATCGACCACAAGAAATTGCCAGCAGTAATTTTTGAAGATGGAGAAGTTCTTCTGGGTGATGACCTCAGTCCAATTGCCAAAAAATTGGGGCTTCAACTAACTGCAAAATCAGAGATGTACGATGTCGCCATCATCGGCGCAGGGCCTGCTGGATTGGCGGCAGGAGTCTACGGAGGTAGTGAGGGCCTGAACACCGTCTTGATTGAAAAGCGCGCTCCTGGAGGTCAGGCAGGTACTAGTTCGCGTATTGAGAATTACCTCGGCTTTCCAAATGGTTTGAGTGGAGCGGATTTGAGCCGAAGGGCTATTTCCCAAGCTACCAGATTTGGAATTGATTTTTTGGTGCCTCAGTCGGTGGATGATATTGATTTCAAATCGGGCTACAAGTGCCTGACGATGATTGATGGTACTCATTTGCATACCCATGCTGTTATCATTACCACAGGAGTTTCCTACAGAATGCTTGATTCAGCCGGACTGCAAAATTTCACGGGAGCAGGTGTTTATTACGGAGCTGCAACCACCGAAGCTGCGGCGTGCAAGGACCAAGACGTGTATGTGGTAGGAGGAGGTAATTCTGCTGGTCAAGGAGCAGTTTATCTGAGCAATTATGCCAAGCATGTGCACATTCTCCTTCGTCGGGATAATATTCGCGATACGATGTCAAGCTATTTGATCGATCAAATAGATTCCATTGAAAATATAACCACTGAGCCTTTTCGGGAAATAGTAAAGGCTATAGGAGATGACCGTTTGCAGAAATTAGAAATTAAGGATAACCAGAAGGGGACTACTTACGAAGCAGACGCTAGGGCATTGTTTATTTTCATTGGCGCAAAGCCCTATACCGAATGGCTGCCACCGATTATTTTGAAAGATCCTAAAGGCTTTGTTTTAACGGGTCGTGATCTTTTGAATCATCCTGATTTTAGGAAAGGTTGGCCGCTAAAGCGCGATCCATTTTCTTTAGAAACTTCTGTGCCTGGTGTTTTTGCGGCGGGAGATGTCCGCTCGGGAGCCATGAATCGGGTCGCTTCTGCGGTGGGAGAGGGAGCAATGGCTGTCTCATTTACCCATAAGTATTTGGCAGAGGTTTGATTTCGTATTTGATATCTAGTAGCTCGAATCTCGCTGCAGACGAAGCAATGTGTATACCAGCCGACACATAAGAAATATCACAGGGTGGTACAGATATACTTAATTGTATACTTGCTGAACGGGAAGCCTGAGCGTATGCCGGTCGTTTTTTGCCAGTTTAAATAGACCCTACAAACGAATATACTATCATGAGGAAGTACTCTTTTTTTCTACTCTTGTTTCTAGCTGGCTGCATCGGAACCGATGAGGTTGATGACCCGATAGTCGGGGAATCAATTGTCCTAGAGCAAAAGCAGATTCCTATACTTTTAGGTGGAACGAGTGAAGCGGAAGCGACCTTTTTTAATCGCTATGGAATAGAGGAAGAGGTACAATTGATTTGGACCTCTTCAAATGATGACGTTGCTACGGTAGACATAGCCGGTTTGGTGACCGGGCAAGGCGCTGGGCAAGCCAATTTAACTTGTTCAGTAGGAAGTACAACCAGTCTTCCATTGCTCGTTACAATTGTTGAAAGTGAGGATGATGTTGCTCAAGTTTGTGTTGCATCTCCTGTGGGGAATCAAATCGGTGTTGGTCAAGAAATCACTTTGTCGGTTGACGTCTTCAACATTAATAATGAACCTTTCGAGGGATTGGAAGTTCAATACACATCTCTCGATCCGGCCTACCTTTCGGTAAACGAAGACGGGCTAGCTACTGGAATTGCAAACGGTTTTGGTCGAATAATAGCAACGGTTGACGGTATTCAAAGCAATACCCTTGGAATTCAAGTCGGGCAAACCAGCAGAACTGGAACTTTCACAGGTGCCAATGGCTACGACGCATCTGGTGCCACTGAACTTTTCCTAGCCGATAATGGAGACTTGATGCTCAAGTTGGAGGATGACTTCGATACTGATTTTGCACTCGGGACTTTTATCTACTTGAGCAACTCTACCCAAGGAAGTGTAACCAGAAACGAGGGCATTGAAATACAAGAAGTAAGTTCAGGTGGAGCTTACCTTTTTAACGTGTCCGCTATCGATCCAACGGTCAGTATTGACGATTTCAATTATGTAATTGTTTTGTGTAAACCTGCAACAATAACCTTCGGTTATGCCCAACTCGACTAATATGAAAAAGCTATTCTTACTTCTGGTTTTGGGTTGCGTGCTTTCTTCTGCCACCGCGGGTGGTGGTTGGACTTACGTCAAAGGAAAGGGCTTTGTAAAGCTGAGCCAAAACGCCATTCTTAGCGATCAGCTTTTCAATCCCGATGGAGACATTATTGATATTACGACCATTGGTTACTACGCAACTTCGGTATACGCTGAATACGGACTAACTGATAAGTTCACGGCCATTGCCTATGTGCCTTTCTTCACCAGAAATACATTGAACAAGACGCAGTTTCGTTTTTCTGGAATGGAAATCCCGGGAGATGAATTGAATGCTTTCGGAGATGTCGATCTATCGCTGCAATATGGTTTTTACAAATCCGATACATGGGTAGCCTCAGTGCGGGTTTTATTCGGATTGCCAACTGGAGAAGTCTCTGGTGGGGAAACAGGAATTCTCCAAAGTGGAGACGGTGAATTCAACCAGATGCTCCGTTTTGACGTAAGTCGGCCCATTTCAGAGCATGCGTGGATTTCAGTTTATGCTGGTTTGAATAACCGCACCAACGACTTTTCAGATGAGTACCGATTGGGTGCTGAAATCGGAACAAAGTTCTGGACTAATTTCCTAGCAATTGCTAAGGTGGATGTGGTTCAGTCCTTTTTCAATGGTGATGCTGACCCTTCTCAAGGGGGAACCATTTTCTCGAACAATACCGAATTCATTAGCCCTTCATTGGAGATGGCTTACGAGATGAAAAACGAAATTGGTTTTTTCCTTTCCGCGGCAGGAGCATTTGCAGGCAAGAATATCCTGGCCGCTCCGAATTATGGGCTTGGGGTTTACAAGAAGTTCTAAGGATTTCTTCAATCATTTCGAGAGCCTGCAGAACTATTAAATCCATCAAATGAAGAGATTATTGCTGTTGGTTTTTCTGGTCGGCTTATTTAGTGGAAAGGCCTCCGCCCAAGAAGCCGATTCAAGCTCAACGACCTTCGTTCAGCTCCCTGTTGTTTTCTTCACTCCCGAAACGCGCTGGGGATTTGGAGCTTTCGCCTTTTTTTCGTGGCGATTTGAAGATGAATCCAAAGATTCCCGGCCTTCGCAATTCCAATTAGGCGCGGCCTATACGCTGGAAGATCAAATTCTGGCCTATCTCCCTTTTCAACTTTGGTGGAAAGACGAACATTACTCGGTTTTCGGAGAGGTTGGCTGGTACCGCTACAACTATTTTTTCTTTGGAATTGGAAACGATCAGCCCGAAGATTTTGAAGAGCTCTATGGCGTTGATTATCCGCGTATCCGCTTGAGCGCCATGAAGGAGGTATCCAATAACTTCTACCTCGGAGGGCGATTCATTATGGATGATTTTACGGTTACAGATCTAGACGCAGAAGGTCAATTGGCCAACACTGAGATATCGGGAAATGATGGAGGATTGAACACAGGATTGGGTGTGCTGTTCAACTACGATAACCGCGACAATTATTTTGAGTCCTATAAAGGCTGGTATGCCGAGTTTACCATCGATCGACACGGAGGCTATACAGGTAGCGACTTTGACTACACTAGGCTTCGATTGGATGTTAGGCATTTTCATGAGTTCAGTCCCAAAGACCATTTGGCCACACGCTTTTTTTCAGAATCCATTGACGGCGGGGCGCCATTTATTTCTCAGGCATTACTTGGCGGTGTCAGACTTATGCGAGGCTTTTACGAAGGCCGTTACCGCGACGATAATTCTGCGGTAATTCAAGCGGAATACCGAAGAAAGCTTTTTTGGAGAATCGGTGCGGTAGCTTTTGGGGCAACGGGAATGGTGGCTCCCGAATACGGGCAGCTTTCGCTGAGCAATTTAAGATACACTTACGGCGCGGGTCTGCGTTTTGCCATTGATCCCGAAGATCGGATCAACATCAGGCTAGACATGGGAGTGGGCGAGGAGCCCAACTTTTACCTCACTATTGGGGAATCATTTTAGCCTATTGCTCGTTCAGCGTCCAGCTGTAATCCATAAAGTCTACTTCCGCATCGGCATTGGCTTTCACTTTGCTGTAGCGGTTCACGTATTCGACTCTACTTTTTGCTACATCCTTAAAATCTCCCCAGTACCAGTCCAAGAGTTTTGAAAGCTCGATTTTGGTAGCCGTAATTTTATTCTTTTTGGGATTGTTGAAGAAGTACGTCGCCTCATCTTCGAGTTGAGCGTCTAGCTTTTCTGCGGTAAATGCCTCGTTCCTCAATCTCGGGCAACTCACGGCTGCACACACAAGAGCGAAGTGGATTCGCGGTTCGGCAAATTGCTTCCGAATGATGCCGTGCTCCAAGTTATTCAAGTCGTAAGTTTCACCCTCGATCTCGATGAACTTGATATCCCATGGTGTATTTACAAAAGGAATCTTTCCAGCGATGTCTTTGATAGATTCCACGGGATAATACTTTACAATGAGTTTTACGGTAAAGGCATTGTAGGCATTAATCCAATAAGCCAATCTTTCATCTTCACTCCAATTTTTCTCGTTGGGGTGATTTTCACTCAACAGCTCAAGGTACTTGTTCAATTCAAGGCTGTCTTTGACCATGCCCTTGTAGTTGACCATTCCTGTTTCGTCCACATGTTTCTTAAGGAGCATATCCCACGTGGCGTGGCTCACTGGTTTAGAATCGGAATCGACATCACCGAAACCAGAACATGCAGTGACTAGTAAAACTGAAAAAAGAAGCGAGATAACTCTGGTCATAAATCTGTTGTTTTGAATTGCACGTATTATACCTACGTTCGCAACTCTAATTTGGATTACACATTGGCAAATACCGTTCCTGAAATATCGATAATAATTCCCACCCTAAACGAGGAAGAGCACATCGGAAGGTTGATCCGTCACTTGACCGACAATGATCATCAAGTTGAGATTATCATTGCCGATGCCAACAGTTCGGATAAAACGGTTGAAATCGCTGAAAATCTGGGTGCTCAAATTGCTAAACTGAACCAGCCTTCGCGGCCAAAGCAGCTCAATGATGGTGCTCGACTGGCAACTGCCGACCTTCTGTATTTTGTCCATGCAGACACGCTTCCACCGAAGGATTATGCCAATCAAATCTTGTCGGCTTCCGCCGATGGAAAAACCTTCGGTTCTTTTCGATTTCAGTTTGATTCGGATCGAAGAGCGCTGAGATTTAACTCTTGGTGGACCCACCTACCTATCATGATAGCCAGGGGAGGAGACCAAAGCCTCTTTATTTCGCGCAAGCTTTTTGACAATCTAGATGGCTATAGCGAAGACCATATCGTAATGGAAGACTATGATATCATCAGGCGAGGAAAAAAGTTAGCCAAGTTTCAGCTCTTGCAAGATGATGTACTTGTGTCTGCACGCAAGTACGATGAAAACCCTTACTGGAAGGTGAACAGTTCGAATTTCATCATTTTTACTTTGTACTATCTGGGAGTGAGTCCTGCAAGATTACTCCGTCTTTACAAAAAGTTAATTCGGCATCCGAAGTCATAAAAAAAGGCATCCTTCAAATGTGGATGCCTTTTAGTTTCATGTATTCAGTTCTACTATAGAATGGGGTAATAAATCTTGGTAACCCACTTCGTAGAATCAGGCTCAGTAGCAGGGCCTGCAACGTATACTTCCCATGGCGATCCAGCCATTTCAAGGCTGTTTGTTTCCATATACGCAGCGATTGCATTGTGGGCTCCTTTCCCGCCTTCATAAGACCCCATGTATTCACATTCTACGGCCTTACCTTCGTGCGACATTGCTTTTTGAATATCACCTTCGCCAGGCTTTTCTGATGAACAAGCCATACCCACTGCCACTTGAGCTTTATCGTTTTCTTCGTCCCACACATTGTAAATGGCTAAAGGTGATTCCAGCATATTTTGGGTGTCAGCGCCAAGATAAGCTCCGATCTTTTCATACTTGTCTCCGAAGAAATTGCTTTCCATATTTTTAATACTTGTTTCGGCTTCGATGAAATAAACAGGCATAGCCTCAACTTCGATTACTGACATAGGCATTCCAGTCATATTTGCTGCTTTTTCTTCGGCGACTATTTTCAGCATGTCAAGACCTCTTTGGAAATCCTTTCCCATCATCTCGTCCATATCCTCTTCTCCCATCCAAAATAGATATCCAGGAAGCTCGCCGTTAACTGCCCAACTCGCCATAATACCTCCATCGGTCTCCACAAAATCCCATTCTACTGTAGATTCAGATTCCCAAGGAGCTGTGAAGGTTAAGGTACTTTTGATGTATTCGTGGGGAACGCTTTCAATAATCTCGAGAACTCCAGTTCCTACGCTATCGTTTCCACTCCATTTGTAGATGGCACCGACTCCAGCTTCTGGGCCTTCGTAGTTTTTTTCCATTGCCTCATCCATTCTTTCCCAGGGACTCCAACCTTCTCGCATTTTGGGATTATTTACATGGTCGAAGACCAATTCGGCGGGAGCATCGATGGTAACATGGCGTTCTACTCGATACTCCGTGGGGTGGCATGACGCCAACACGGCGATACCCGCAAGGGCAATTAGTGCTTTGCTCTTCATGGTGATAGGGTTTAGTTCAATACCAAATATAGAAAAATATGGTGTCGAAAAACCTCAAAGGCAGCACTTTATGATTTTTGCCTAGCCACTAAAATCTCTTCAATCTCTTTAAGTTCGAAGTTTTTGGCACGAAGCAGGATCAGAAAGTGGTATATTAAGTCGGCCGCCTCGTTTTTAAAAAGATCGGCATTATCATCTTTGGCCTCAATAACGAGTTCCACTGCTTCTTCACCCACCTTTTGAGCGATCTTATTCATTCCTTTATTGAATAAGGAAGTGGTATATGATCCTTCTTGAGGATTTTCTTTTCGGTCTTTAATCGTCGCTTCCAATTCATAAATGAACCCCTTGGCACTGCTTTCGCCAAAGCACGTATCTGTCCCTTGATGACACACCGGGCCAGTAGGAATGGCTTGAATAAGTAGTGTATCCCGATCACAATCTAGCTTGGCAGAAATGAATTTCAAGTGATTTCCTGAGGTTTCGCCTTTGGTCCAAAGTCTGCCCTTACTTCGGCTGAAGAAAGTGACAAGTCTTTTTGACTTTGTTTCTGCGAATGCCTCTTCATTCATATAGCCCAGCATCAGCACTTCCTTGGTTCGAGCTTCTTGCACTATCACTGGTATCAGGCCTTCACCTTTATTAAAATCGGGATTCATCGTATGGCAATTTTTTGAGTTCTTAATGTCTGTTTTAGTTCGGGAATGTGGATTTCTCCAAAGTGGAAAATACTCGCTGCTAGCGCCGCATCTGCAATGTGAAAGATCTCTACGAAATCTTCAATTTTTCCTGCACCTCCCGATGCGATGATCGGAATATTCGTTGCATCACTTATGGCTGTGGTCAATTGAATATCGAATCCACTTTTGGTTCCGTCTTTTCTCATGGAAGTGAGAAGGATTTCTCCCGCTCCGCGTTGCTCGGCTTCTTTGGCCCAGTCAATGGCTTGTCTGCCTGTTGGAGTTCTGCCACCGTGCGTAAAAACCACCCATTGGCCGTCCAGCCAATTGGCGTCAAGGCCCAGCACCAAGCATTGATTTCCAAATCGTTCTGATATCTCGTTGAGCAGGTCGGGCCGCTGCACGGCAGAGGAGTTCACACTGACCTTATCAGCACCTGCTTTGAGCAGCGCCGCGACATCTTCCACACTCGATATTCCACCACCCACGGTGAATGGAATGTCGATGCGTGCGGAGATGCGTTCCACTAATTCTACCAGAGTTTTGCGCTTGTCCACCGTAGCGGTAATATCCAGAAATACCAGCTCATCTGCGCCCTGTTTTGAATAGGCTTCCGCCAATTCTACGGGATCACCAGCATCGCGCAGGTTGATAAAGTTGATGCCTTTAACCGTGCGGTCATCCTTGATGTCAAGACAGGGAATGATTCGTTTTTTTAGCATAACTGGGAAAGGTCTTTTAAGTCAATCCGTCCTTCGTAAATGGCTTTTCCGATAATCGCTCCGTGCATTCCCATCGTTTTCAGTTTCTCCAAGTCATCCATGTCTCTGATTCCGCCACTGGCAATGAGATTCAGATTCTCAATTTCTCCCAATAGCTTTTTGTACAATTCGAATGAAGGGCCTTCAAGCATTCCATCCTTTTCTACATCAGTACTGATTACCGTTTTGAGTCCTTTCTCCAAGTATTCTCTCACAAAGTCAAAGACATATTCATCGCCTGTCTCAGTCCATCCCGAAATGGCAATTTTCTCGCCTTTCACATCCGCGCCTAATATCAGCTTTTCACTTCCGTAAATTCCCAGCCACTCAGCCACTTTTTCGCGGTTATTTACAGCTATGCTTCCGAGTGTCACTTTCTTTGCACCAGATTCAAAAGCGATACGAATCGATTCGTCTGACTTGATTCCTCCGCCGAAATCGATTTCCAGCATTGTCTTTGAAGCAATCTTTTCAAGCGTCTTATAGTTCACCAATTGCCCAGTCCTTGCTCCGTCTAGATCTACCAAGTGGAGATAGCTCAGGCCTGCATCTGCAAATCGCATCGCCATGTTCAATGGATCACTAGAGTATTCCTTCTTTGTACTGAAATCGCCTTTCGTTAGTCTGACACATTTGCCATCCATCAAGTCAATGGCGGGTATAATTTTCATGGGTTGATTTTTAAAAAGTTGGACAGGATTTTGGCTCCGGTCTCGCCCGATTTTTCAGGGTGAAACTGAACTCCGTAAAAATTACCGCGTTGAAGTGCTGCCGTAAATGGTTGACCATATTCACTTTTTGCGGAAGTGTCAGCACCCAATTCCACAAAGTAAGAGTGAACAAAATATACATCACTGCGATCGAGCAATCCTGAAAATAGAGGGGCTTTCATTTCGGTCAACTCATTCCAACCCATATGGGGAACGCGCTTGTCTGCTTCAAAGCGTTTCACCTTTTCGGGAAAAATATGGAGGCAATCGGTATCTCCTTCTTCGCTATGACTGCACATGAGTTGCATGCCAAGACAGATACCTAAAAACGGCTGCGTCAATTCAAGCAAGACTTTGTCTAATCTTCTTTCTCTCAAGTTTTCCATGGCGTGTTTGGCATTTCCTACCCCAGGAAAAATAACTCTATCGGCTTTTTTTAATACCTCTGGATTCGCCGATACTTCAGCTTCGGCTCCAAGTCGATGAAGAGCGTTTAAAACCGAGCGCACGTTACCTGCATTGTAATCTACGATTGCGATCATAGGCTTCCTTTGGTGCTGGGAATTCGGTAATCGCCTGTATCGGCAATAGCCATGCGAATGGCGCACGACCAAGCTTTGAAAATCGATTCAATTTTGTGGTGTTCGTTTTCTCCTTCGGCTTTGATGTTGAGATTGCACATAGATGCGTCGGCAAAGCTTTTGAAAAAGTGAGAGAACATTTCTGTAGGCATTTCACCAATTTTTTCTCGGTTGAATTCTGCTTCCCAAATTAGCCATGGCCTTCCGCCAAAATCCAAAGCGACTTGCGCCAAACAATCGTCCATAGGCAATGTGAATCCATATCGAGAAATTCCCTTTTTGGTTCCTAGCGCTTTTCGGAAAGCTTCACCCAAGGCCAAGCCAGTGTCTTCAATGGTGTGGTGCTCATCGACGTTCAGGTCTCCTTTCACAGCGATTTCAAGATCGATGCCTCCGTGCTTAGCCAATTGCTCCAGCATGTGGTCAAAGAAGGATAGACCAGTTGAAATCTTTGATCGCCCTGAACCATCGAGGTTCAATGCGATTTTGATATCTGTTTCAGTCGTCCCTCGCTTTACTTCCGCTTTGCGAAACCTTCCTTTTAGAAACTTGTAGATTTCCTCCCAGTCATTGGTAGAAAGAGCAGCGCTATCATCGTTTTCAATAGCAATGAAAATGGCCTGTGCTCCCAAATTTTCTGCAAGTTGAATATCGCTTTTCCGATCGCCTAAGACATAGGAATTGGCCAAGTCGTAATCACCTTTCAGGTAGTGAGTCAATAAAGCTGTGCCTGGTTTTCGGGTAGGAATATTTTCTTCGGCTCGAGTGTGGTCAATCAGTATCTCGTCAAAGTGGATGCCTTCATCTTCCAAGATTTGCAGCATCTTGTTATGTGGTGGCCAAAAATTTTCTTCGGGATGAGTCTCCGTTCCCAGTCCGTCTTGGTTGGTTACCATTACCAAAAGGAAATCCGTTTCTCGTGCTATTCGTGCCAAGTTAGTTATTGCTCCAGGCAGGAAACGTAGCTTCTCGAAGCTGTCAATTTGCTCGTCTGCTGGTTCTTCGATGATGGTTCCATCGCGGTCGATAAAAAGTACTTTTTTCATGCGTAGAAGGCTTTAATGTTTTCGATTAAAGTTTTGTTTTCCCTTGGGGTACCAATGGTAATCCTCAAAGCGTCATTGACTTGACTAGAGCGGTCGCGAACGACGATTCCTTTTTCGGCCAAGTGCTGGTAAAGAACTTTTGCCCGATCAATTTCGATGAGCAGAAAGTTTGCCTCCGAAGGATAGATTTTTCTCACCCCTTTGAGCTTGAGCAATGCCATTTTCATCCACTGGCGTTCTTTTAGGATCGTATCAATTTCGGAAAGTACCGCTTCTTTATGCTCCAAGGCTTGCAATGCATAATTCTGGGTCAGCCCATTCACGTTATAGGGCGGCTTGATCTTATTCAGAATGCTTACGATTTCTTCATTGGCGAAAGCCATACCCAATCGAATGGAAGCCATCCCATAAGCTTTAGAGAACGTCTGAAGGACAACTAAATTGGGGAATTCTTCTAGCCGTTCAGTCCACGATTTCCTTTTCGAGAAATCGATGTAGGCCTCGTCGATAATGACTAAACCGTTGCTCGTTCTGAGGATGCTTTCTACAATCTGAGTATCCATATCATTTCCCGTTGGATTATTCGGAGAGCAAATGAAAGTGACCTTAGCGTCTATTTTCGAGGCCCTTTCAACGTCTATTTGAAAATCGGTCGTTAGCGGAATTTCAACCGTCTCTATTGCGTTGATGTCGGCTGAAATCTGGTACATCCCGTAAGTGGGAGTGAAGATGAGAATTGAATCCTCACGAGGTTCGCAGAAGGCGCGGATCAGCAAATCAATCGCCTCATCGCTGCCGTTCCCAAGGAAGATAGAGGATTCTTTAACGCCCTTCAACTCGCTGATTTTCTGTTTCAGCTTTCGCTGATAGGGATCGGGATAGCGATTCAAATTCTTGTGATCGAATGGGTTTTCATTCGCGTCAAGACTAATCGAGGCTTCCCCTTCGAATTCATCTCGTGCACTGCGGTATGGCGAGAGCGCTTTCACATTCTCCCGAACCAGATTCATTATGTTGAAATCAGTTTTCATTTTAGTCGCAGACTTACCGCATTTTTGTGGGCTTGGAGTCCTTCGGCTTCCGCCAATAGTTCAACCGCTCGACCGATGTTTTCTAGTCCTTCTCTCGTTACTTCTTGGAAGGTCACTTTTTTCACAAAGCTATCGAGCGATACTCCCGAATAGCTTCGAGCATAGCCGTTCGTAGGCAAAGTATGGTTGGTTCCGCTGGCGTAATCGCCCAAACTTTCGCAACTCCACTTTCCGATAAAGACGCTTCCCGCCGTTTGAACAAGTTCGGCCAATTCTCGAGCGTTTTCGGTAGAAAGGATGAGGTGCTCGGGTGCATATCGATTGGAGAAATCCATCGCCTCTTGATCTGTTTTCAACACGATCGCCAAACTGTTTTCAAGAGCTTTACGGGATACTTCTTGGCGAGGTAAAACAGAAACTTGAGCTTCGATCTCATTAAGAATCTCTTCCAATTTGCTTGTTGTATCGCCTCGTTCTTCGCTCATCACCAATACCACTTGACTGTCCGTACCGTGTTCGGCTTGACTCAATAGATCGGCAGCGACAAAGGCCGCATTGCTCTCGACATCGGCAATGACGAGAACTTCGCTTGGGCCTGCGGGCATATCGATGGCGGTTCCTTCTTGTTGAACCATCTGCTTCGCCAAGGTCACAAATCGATTTCCTGGGCCGAAGATTTTATCCACTTTGGGAACGCTCTCCGTCCCATAGGCCATTGCTGCGATTGCTTGGGCGCCACCAATTTTGAAGATGGTGTCGAATCCCAGTTTTTGGGCGATGTAGATGATCGCTGGGTGAATAGATCCGTCCTTGCCTGGAGGCGTGCAGATGACTACTTCTTGGCAGCCTGCGAGCTTAGCGGGAACGCCGAGCATCATCAAAGAGGAGAGGAGAGGAGCTGTTCCCCCTGGAATGTAAAGTCCCACCTTTTCGATGGGCAAGCTTTTGCGCCAACAAGTAACCCCAGGCTGGGTTTCGATACGTTTTGGTACTTCTGCTTGAGCGCCGTGGAAGGTTTCGATGTTTGATAGGGCTAAATCGATTGCTTCTTGCAGCTCTGGGATGATGCGTGAATCGTCCGTAGTATCAAACCGAAGAGAGGAGCCTTTCTTGAAAGCATCAAATCGCACAGAAAATTCAGCGACTGCCTCATCTCCAAGGGTTTTCACTTCTTTCAGGATTTCCGTCACGGTCGTCTCGATTGACTCGTTGTCGAAATCGGGTCTCTTAGCGAGATCCGCCCACCTTGATTCTTCAGGGTACTTCAGCGTTTTCATAGTACCATTTTTTCGATTGGACATACCAACACACCCTCAGCTCCTGCTGATCTTAGTTTATCGATCACTTCCCAAAATTCGTCTTCCTTCACCACCGAGTGCAAGCTACTCCAGCCTTCTTTGGCCAAGGGAAGCACTGTGGGACTTTTCATTCCCGGAAGGAGAGAGGTAATTTCGTCGAGTGAATCGTTGGGGGCATTGAGCAAGATGTATTTAAACTTGTCGGCTTTGTTGACCGCTCGAATTCTAAAGAGAAGTTTCTCGACTAGTTCGGCTTTCTCTGCACTGAGATTCATGTTTTGAATCAAAACCGCTTCGCTTCGATCTACCGTCTCGACTTCTTTGAGGCCATTGGCCAAAAGCGTGCTTCCAGTGCTTACGATATCGCAAACAGAATCAGCCAAGCCAATGCTTGGCGCGATTTCTACACTTCCGCTGATTTCTTCGATTTCGGCGGTCAGTCCTTTCTCGTCGAGAAATTTTTGGACGATATTTGGGTAACTCGTGGCTATCTTTTTACCATTGAACCAATCCAGACCCGGATAGTCGATTTCTCTTTGCACCGCCATTGAAAGTCGGCATTTGGCAAAACCCAAAGCTTCGGCAATCTCTACGGCTTTCTTTTTTTCTTTCACCACATTTTCACCGACGATGCCCAAATCGGCGACGCCATCAGCTACGTATTGCGGAATATCGTCATCTCTCAGGTACAACACTTCCAAGGGGAAGTTGGTGGCTTCGCTTCTGAGCTTACCACCATTGGAAACTTTGATTCCACAGTTCTTCAAAAGCTCCACGCTCTTTTCACTCAATCTTCCACCTTTTTGTACGGCTATTTTCAATTTCATTCTTTCGATTTTTGTTCAATAAAAAAGCCCCTCCGAAGTCGGAGGGGCTCTAAGTAAATTTATGATTTACACTACAGCATCAACGTTCTTCAGAATTGTCTGAGGAAGTAAGATGATGGTGATGTGTTTTGTTAAGATTCATTTCGGGCAAATTTAATAGATAATTTTTGAGTTGAGCAAATTCAGTTTTCAATAATCACTTTTCCGTGGTAAATCGACTGTTTTGATCTCACCTGAATTATATAGATGCCATCCGATAGTTTGGTGACTTCAATATGTTGAACACCTGAATTCAGGTTTTGTTGCAAGACGACCTTTCCCGTGATATCAATTAGGGTCAATTGACCAGAGTTTTCATGGAGATCAAAGGAGAAGCTCTCGCTACTGGGATTGGGATAGACTTGCAGAGGCTTGCGCTCCGGGCTTTTATCGGTTGATAGAACGATGGCAGGAAGAGGATCGCACTGCATTCCTTCCACTTCATCGGCAAAGCGCTGAAGGGTTTCGATCACTGTTTCTTCATCATCGAAAGACTCGCGAGCGAAGATGTAGGCGAGGTCGATGTGTTGGATGTCGCCAGGTGCAAAAGTGAATGGGCCTGAAGAGCCGACCATGCGGCGGTCGCTCGGAGGATTGCCTTCGTTCTCTTCAGTCCAGCCTCCTTCTATGGGATAGTTTGGATCTTCCCCATTGGTTCCCGCGAATAGAGGATCAGAGGTTCCAAGAAAAGTATAACGCGCTAGAGGCAGATCGGGATCGGCTGGATTATATCCATATCCTGATACGGTCATAGGAGTTCCATCTCGCCAGATCCCTTTTGAATAATTGTAATAATCAATAGCTAACTGCGGATCCCAAGTGGCCTGAGGGCCACCCGTATTATTGTGATATAACGCACTGTAAAGGCCTCTTCTTTCATTGTCAATGACTCCATCATTGAAACCAAAGCTTTCATTTGCGTATAATTCAAGATATTCTGCAGAATCATCTACTCCGTTAGCGTTTTGAAAAGGCCCCGCCAAAACTTTAATCCCCATAGCAGGGATGTCGCTTCCATAACCAGGCCCAGAAGCACTTCCCTCATCAAGAGCATCGCCATTGTAAACGTAAAACATACTTCTTTCTACATCGGTCGCTACATAATCATCAGAAGGATTTCCCAAGTCAAAATCGGTCCAAAAACCCGTATAGGTATCCGTCAAAGTTTCTGTTCCTCTATTATAGAGTTTATGTTGAACGAAGAGTGTATTAAATTCCGATCCTTCGGTAGCCTCATATCCATATACGATAGTATGAACTTCCAGACCGATTTCAAATCCATCTTGAAGAATATTATCGGTTCCCAGGTCATTCCAGATGGCATAGGACGAGAAATCTCCGCAAATGGCGGGATGATCTCCCGACTCAGGGTCGTATATTCCATTCTCATTTCGGTCTTCGAAAGGGGCAAGATTTTCTGCGTAGCCCTCACCACCTTCAGCAGGCCAGCTCAAAAAGTCAGCAGGAATTTCATAATTCGGAAATTCCGTTGCTTCATCACAGTTCGGATCATTTAGGCAGTTTGAATAAATCACTTGATTTTCAATTTGATCTGCTGTCACAAACCAAATCATATTGTAACCTTCCACGTCTTCGGTCGAATTCAGTTCTCCATTCAGTTTCAAAGGACCCCAATTCTCATAACACGCCTCATTATCGCTTTGACAAAACTTTCTAAATGAAATTTTCAGCTCTTCACTTTCATTTATTCCTCCCAGCCATAATGCAGAACCAAAAATTGAATAGTTTTCTTCACCAAGTGGAACGTTTAAGCCTGGAAGGCCTTCTGCTTCATCAAAAAAGAGACTACCATTAGTTGACTGATTCCATCTGAAGTTATTCCCTTCAAATACAAATGTATTGGGTTGTTCTTGTGCTAGAGCATTCGAGCCGCAGATGATGAATGAAACGATAAAGAGTTGAATTGGTCTCATAGGTTTTGATTTTTCAGTTTAACAACTTTAAAGCTAATGGTAACAGATTGAAGAGATAAACCGAATTCAGGCAATAATTAACAAGTCATAAAAAAAGCCGTCCCAATTGCTTGGGACGGCTTTCAATTCAATAAATGGATTCGAAATTATCTTACCACTTGTACTTTAACTGTTCCTTGGCTTGCACCAACAGTTAAGTTCATGAAGTAAATTCCCTCACTTAGGTCATTTACGTCAATGTACTCTCTGTTAAGACCAGCAGAACGAGTTCCTAGGTCTACAGATTTTACTACTTGGCCCATTACGTTAATCACATCAATTGTCACATTTTCAGCAGCGTTTAGCTCTATATCAACTGTGAATTGACTGTTTGTTGGGTTAGGGAATACGCGTAGATCATTTGAAAGAACGAAATCAGTACTTGAGAGTGGATCTCCGCAAGTCATATAAGGGAATCCATTATCAGCTGTCGTATTTGTTGATTGGTTACCACAAAGACCTTCTTCTTGGATAATCCAGATGTAATCACCATCAGCAGGACATTCCCAAGTAATGCTCAAACCTTCTGTTTCAGAAGCAATAACTTCACCTGTAGTAGCATCCACAATTACGAAAGCCGGATCCCATGCGCCAGAAGCACCATCTTGTAATCCGAAAGTGTAAGTAGTTCCTTCTACACAACCCGCTGCTACATAGGCTTCGCTTGCCCAACTTTCGAACGCTTCAATAACGTTCACTGGGCAAACTCCGTCAACTGCTACAGGAGCACCACCGAAAGTGGTAGTAAAATTAGTGTAAGGGCCACCTGCAACTACTGTACAAGTAGATGGCACCAATACTGCATCAATTACGTGAACTACGCCATTTACTGCTTCGATATCAGCAATCACTACTTCCGCACCGTTGATAGTAATTACGTCACCATTGATAACAACCGTTACTGTTTCACCTTGCAGCGTAAGCACTTCTTGACCATCTGAAAGGTCTGTACTTAGAGCTGTACCAGCAACTACGTGGTACAAAAGAACATTTGCCAAAGCACCTGTTGGGTCTTCCAATAATGAAGCTAAAACTCCCTCAGGAAGCGCATCAAAAGCAGCATCCGTTGGAGCAAAGAGTGTTAAGTCTATTTCAGGGTCGCTAGTTACTGCATCCAAACCTGATTCAATAAGAGCCGTTTCTAAGGTATTGTGCACGTCGCTGTTTGCAACGATGTCAAATACCGTAGGAAGATTAGTATTTCTAATGTTGTCAATGTAGAAAGTGTCATCCGTATTGTTAGCACCTAAATTGAAAAATACAACGCAACGCACGAATGCGTTTCCGATGTTTGCGTTGTCTGTAAAATCAAACACTAAAGTTTCCCAAGTGCTGGTAGACGTTGTTGGAAGGGTCAATTCCATTCCAGCCGAAGCAGGGTCATTATTTGCTATTTCAAATCGAAGAGTTACATCAGTAGCAGCCTGAGGAGTCCATATATCCATTGCTATTAAACCGGATTCTGAAAAATCTACGGGATCTCCTAAGTCAATAACTGCGCCTGCAAATGTTTCACCTGCAGCAGAATTTTGTGTTTGCTGCCAAACATTTCCGCTCACATTAATACCTGATTGATCAGGATTAGGAATGATACCCGTATTATCCGCGCCACCAAATCCTATAATCGAATATGTTTCGGCAGGAAGCTCAAAGTCAAGTGGTAAACCTACTACGGCTTCAGAAATGGTGATAGAACCAGTAAAATCAGCAGGGGCAGGTCCGAAACCATCTCCACTCACAACAAAATCGATTGTTTGATCGCCCGTCACACTAGCGTCAGCTGTTACGTTGATGGAAAAAGGATAATCATTGCCTGGAGTTACTCCTCCATAATTATTATCATCATCTCCCCATGATACGGACTGACCTGAAATACCATTGTAGGCCTCTGCATCCCCTCCTGGATCAAAAGAAGGTCCGAATTCAACATTATTAGAGACACTATTTATTGTGAATCCTGCTGGGAAAGTGATGGTTATTAAATCCCCGTACTCCTCATCAATGTTATTGAGGATTAAATTCATCGGGATGTCAATTGTGCCTTCAACAACGTAACCGCCGGTGGCAGTTAACACTGCTTCGATGGCTTTTGCATCACCATTGCCTTTGTCTTTGTTCTTGAGAATATCGAAACGAGAATAAGTTTCATCAAGCGTTTTCGATGTTTGAGCAATTGCTGAGCCCAAGAAGACTAGAGTTGCTCCTAGAAGTAGAGTTAATTTTGTTTTCATGATTTTAAGGTTGATTTTTAATTAAGCTCGAGAGTTTAAGAGATGGTGTTATTAATTGTTAAAGGTATCGAAGAATCTTTTTTTGATCTTGAAGGGCTACTAAAATGTGTAAACACGGACATGTGAATAATTGAATTACGAGAAATTATTGTGTTGAATGTGTCAAGTACCTTATTAAGGTATTAATAATTAGTGTTTATGGATTTTTATTTCGAAAAGACTACACTATCTGTATCCCAGAACAGTTCGTGGTAGATATTCTATATCTACGTCTTCAAACGACATTCATTAACGTGAATGGAAAGTAGCCGATTTGAACTCTTAGTCCTCTTTTTAAATGTGTGATGGTTTTGTATTGATTATCAAATTCTTTAATGAAAATTACATTTTCGTCAGGAATTTAATGCTGAAGGGCGATGCGGTGAGTGAGCTGCTTTTTCAATATGGACGTGATGGTTTCTAATTCTGTAGAGCCTTGCTTTTTTTCTCGAGTGTTCTTTTTTGAAGGCGCTCTTTAATTTTATTGGCTTCCAATTTGACCATCGAATATGTTCGGTCGTTTCTTCTAAGACAGGGCTTCTCTTGTTTACGGACTTCTTTGATTGCTTAATATTTTTAGGAGCACAAAAAAAGCCGTCGGTTAGACCGACGGCTTTCAATTCAATAAATGGGTTCGAAATTATCTTACCACTTGTACTTTCACTGTTCCTTGTGTTCCACCAACAGTTAAGTTCATGAAGTAGATTCCCTCACTAAGGTCATTTACGTCAATGTACTCTCTGTTAAGACCAGCAGAACGCGTTCCTAGGTCGATAGATTTAACCACTTGACCAACGATGTTAATCAAATCAACAGTTACTCTTTCAGAAGCGTTAAGCTCGATGTCAACTGTGAATTGGTTATTCGTTGGGTTCGGGTATACATTCAGGTTTTCTACAGATGTAAGGTTTTCAACACTGCTTAGTGTTGGAATCAATACTGCATCGATTACGTGAACCACACCGTTTGAAGCGATAAGGTTTGCTACTATAACTTCAGCAACAACTCCTGAAGCTGAGGTGATAGTAATCACTCCAGCTGCATCTATTCCAACAGTAACATCCTCACCTTCTAAAGTAGGGATAGACTGACCGTCTGAAAGGTCAGTTGAGTATGCAATACCATTGGCAACATGGTGAGTAAGAATTGTTGTCAAGTCTCCAGAAGGATCTGCAAGCAAGTCCTCCAATAAACCCTCAGGTAAAAGATCAAAAGCAGCATCAGTTGGTGCAAATAGTGTGAATGGGCCTTCCGTATCTAGTGTGCCATCCAAACCTGCTTCGATAACCGCAGCCTCTAGTGTGTTGTGAATATCACTTGCAACTACAATTCCTGTAATGCTTACTGAACTTTCGCAAGTCATGTAAGGGAAACCGCCATCAGTTGAAGTATTTTCAGACTGATCACCACAAAGACCTTCTTCTTGAATAATCCAAGTATAGTCTCCATCTGCAGGGCATTCCCATGTAATACTGTTTCCCTCTGTTCCGCTTGCAACTACTTCACCTGTTGTAGCATCCTGAATTACAAATGAAGGATCCCATGCGCCAATTGCTCCACCTGACAAGCCAAATGTGTAGACAGTTCCAGCAATGCAGTTAGTGACTGCATATCCTTCACTAGCCCAACTTTGGAAACCAGTAATAACATTGAAAGGACAAATTCCATCAACTGCTAATGGAGCCTCGCCGAAGTTATTGTAAGGGCCACCTGCGAAAGAAGTACAAGTCGCTGGAATCAAAACAGCATCAATCACATGAACAACACCGTTGACCGCTGTAAGATCTGCTATTATCACTTCTGCACCATTGATGGTTATAACTTCTCCAACTATGGATACAATCACAGTCTCCCCTTGAAGTGTAAGAACCTCTTGTCCATCTGAAAGGTCAGTACTTAGAGCAGTACCACCAACAACGTGGTACAAAAGAACATTTGCCAAAGCACCTGTTGGGTCTTCCAATAATGAAGCTAAAACTCCCTCAGGAAGTGCATCAAAAGCAGCATCCGTTGGAGCAAAGAGTGTCAAATCAGCGGCAGCATCGTTAGTTACTGCATCCAAACCTGATTCAATAAGAGCCGTTTCTAAGGTATTGTGCACGTCACTGTTTGCAACGATGTCAAATACTGTAGGAAGTGCTGTTCCTCTGATGTTGTCGATGTAGAATGTATCGTCAGTGTTATTATTACCTAGGTTGAAGAAAACAACGCAACGAACCATTTCATTTGCGAGGTTTGGCTCACCTGTGAAATCAAATACTAAAGTTTCCCAAGCATTTGTGGTGGTAGCTGGTAAAGTCAATTCTAATCCAGCACTAGCAGGATCATTATTAGCTACTTCAAATCTAAGAGTAACGGCAGTGACTTCAAGTGGAGTCCATATGTCCATTGCTACTAGAGAAGATCCTGAAAAATCTACAGGAACATCTAGAGTAAGCACGGCTCCAGCGAATGTCTCACCTGTATTGGCTGCGTCTTGTGTTTGCTGCCATACATTGGCACTAGTGTTAATTCCAGAAGCATCTGGATTAGGAATTACTGCTGTATTTTGAGCTCCACCAAATCCTTCGATAGTATAATTCTCGGCTCCTAATTCAAAGTCTAGAGGTAATGCGATTGAAGGAGGTGGAAGAAGAACACCATCAATGGCATGCACTACTCCATTGGATGCATCCAAATCGGCAACAACTACTTGCTCACCGTTCACGAATACGTCAGTACCTACGATAGTTACTGTGACAGGATTTCCTTGCAGCGTTGGAACTTCTTGACCATCAGTTAGGTCACCCGCAAAAGCTTCTAAGTTGGCCACGTGGTACAATAGGATATTTCCTAGTGCAGCTGGATCAGCTAATAAACCTGCAATGATACCTGGATTTGCAGCTTCTAATTCGTCAAATGCAGCATCTGTTGGAGCGAAAAGAGTTGCAGGATCAAGAGTTGCTAAAGCGCCAGCTAAACCAGCTGCGTTAATAGCTACTTCCAATGTATTGTGCACATCGCTGTTAACGACGATTCCGTAAACAGAAACGCCTTCACCGATTGTAACTGTTCCAGTCAAATCTGCAGGGTTCGGACCGAATTCGTCACCACTTGCAAAAAAGTCAACTGACAGGTCGCCTGTAATTCCCGCGTCAACTGTAACAGTAACGGTAAAGTCATAAGACAATGCAGTAAGAACTCCCCCAATAGTTGCTGACGTGAAAATTCCACCAAACGAGTTGTTGTCATCTCCCCAACTAACTGTCTGACCAACTATACCGTTGAAATCCGCATTTGGAGCTCCTGCACCAAATAAGATACTGTTGTCAATAAATACGACATCATTAGACACTCCCTCGATTGTTACACCTGCAGGGAAAGTAAGTTCCAAGAAATCAGCATATTCTTCATCTATATTAGTGAAGTCAAGGTTGAATGGAATTTCGATTGTTTCTCCAGCTACATATCCACTCCCTGCTGAAAGTGTTCCTGTAACTTCTGTTTGTTGAGCAAAGCTCGTCGTGAACATAAAACACGACAGCAAAGCCATCATTGTAATTTTTAATTTCATAAAGTAATTTTTAAGATTTGATTAAGATTTGTCGCAAAACTAACATGGCTATTTCTGAATTGTTGAAGTCCTGGTCGCGGGTTTTTTAAGCTTGTTGGAGTCCTATAAAGAGGGGGGTATTTAAATTATCCTTTGAAAGCTAGGTGAAGAATAATTGCACCGAGTCGCAATACCTTAATTAGGATGCATTTCAGATCTATAGGCACTTTTATTTGGTTAAATAGTCACCTCCGATTCGTCAAAAATTTTTTAACAATCTTGTTTTTTTAAGGAAGACAGCGTTTTTTCAAAATGATTTATTGAGAAATTTTAACGAATCGATATAGCCGAAGCTCTTTAAAGAAACTGTTTTGAGTCAGGTTAAATAAATTCCCAATAAATTTAAACGGGTATTAGAAAAGCTCATAGCCAAGGACTATTTTTTTTCGTCGACTGCTTTTGAATGAAAGCCTTCCAAAGTTTTAAACTCCCCATTGAACCCATCAACAAAGCGAACTTTATCGTCTTGCAAGCCCAATAGCAGGGCGATGGAGTGAGTGAGTTGTTTCTTCAATATGGAAGTAATGGCTTCTAACTCTTCAGGGCCTTGCTTCACCTCTTCGTGTGTTCTTTTTTGGAGGCGCTCTTTGATTTTATTGGCTTCCAATTCGAGTATCGGGTTTGTGCGGCGGTGGTTTCCGCCGAGATAGGGCTTCTTGTGCTCGAGTACTTCACTGATTACCCAATCGTAATTGAGATCATTAAACGAGAGTGATTTGAGGTGCATATTGGCAATCAACACTTCATCTCCCTCAGCCTTTATTCGAAGATCCTTGAGATCCACCCCATACTTGGCGATGATATCTACCTTGAGCGCTCCGATGAACTGGACAGTCTTGCCCATCTCCGTTTCTATTTCTTCATTCCAGGTTCGAGTGAAGTTGGTATCGATTTCAAATAGGCCTACATCTAGTATTTGCCTGATGGCTGAAACATTTAGTTTTCTTGTTCGAAGTTCTTCGTTCTCCTCTTTGACTTTTTCGAGTTGATTTTCCTCTTGATCCAGTTTGGCTCTGAGATCGTCAATTTCTGCATCTTTTGTTTTAAGGAAGGCGTGGTAAAGTCCGTAGAAAACAACCATTGCCCCAACAAATATTGCCGAATAGGCCAAGAAGTCATTAAAAATAATGGATAGCAATATTGCTACTCCTGCCATTATCAATAAGGCGTTTCTAAGATTTTTCATCATTTTACGAAGGTATCCAATTCGCTGCGAGTGAGCGCTAGCCTAGTCACGCAATAGTTTCGATATTCCGAAGACTTTCCCGTTTGTGGAAGTCTCAACCAAGTAAAGTCCTTTTTCCAGCTGACTGGTTTTAAGTGCGACGGTTCCAGTGGCAGTTAGGCTGGTTGCACTCACCGCTCTTCCTTGCATATCCAAAATACGCACGCTCAGGTTTTGACCAATGTAGGTCTCCTGTATTTCGACAAATACTTGATCGGTTGAAGGGTTTGGGTAGAGTTTCAATTGCTCAGGACGGTTTTGATCAAAGACGCTCAAGAACTTTCCTTCAAAAGAATTGGCTTCTAGGATTATTCCAGAATCAAAGGCTGTATCAACGGCATCGCAAATCGCAAACTTGATGTGATACGTCTCGTTTTGTTCAACTTCTACAAATGCCTCCAGATTCACCGTAAATCCGTTATAGATAACACTGCTCACCGTATTTCCTGAATTCTCAATAAAGTACTGGCTGTCTTCAATCCAGTTTGGGTTGGCATCTTCACAGAATGCCGGATCAAAACCACTTGCGTAACCCGAGTTCACCGTATTTATTGCGATAGGTGTCTCACTACCAGGAATAAGAGCAATGTTGATAGCACCATTTTCATAAGGACCTGAAATCCCGGGTCCGCTGATGAAAAGTCCAAAAGCATCATTAAACATAGAACAGGTGAAGGATTCATACTCTACTGATGCAAAGGTAAATGTGAATGCAAGAGCTTCTGCCAGATTTAACACGTCAAATTCAAGAACTGCACAGTCGTTTACGTTGAAACCGGAGATTGCCTCGATATCTATTTCGGTTGTTAAAGAATTAGTAATAGGATCTCCCCCAAAACTGTTCGTGAAATTGTCTACCATGTTGCCTGTGGTCATTGCAAAACCAGAGTCAATGGGCAATCCATCACTGAATCCGTTTCCGAATAAACCGATTTGAACATTTGTCAAGGTGTCGTCGGCAGGGAGACCATTAAACGTGACATTGGAAACTTCGACAAATGTTCCCGTATTGAAAATTTCATTGACCAAACTGTCAATCGGAATGGTATTATCGGCAGTAATCTGAGCTGAAAGCCCAGTAGTAACTAGAACAGAAAGGAATAGAATCCCACTATGGTAAAGGTGTCTCATGGTTTTTTGAGATTTTGATTGCTAACAAGATAAAAAGAAAACTTGGTGCGCGTGAATCACCTGATAGAAATTGCGGTTTCCGTACCTTCGGCTCAATGAAACTCTCACTAGTAATAACCTTGATGAACGAGGAGGACAATATTGCTCCTCTCTTGGATAGCATCAATGCCGCTCTTCACTCTTACACGTATGAAGTTATTTTGGTAGATGACGGATCGACTGATTCTACCGTAGCTAAGATCAAAGAACTGGCCGATGAGCACGTGAAGTTGGTCGTTTTTCAGAAGAATTTTGGCCAGACCACCGCGATGCAGGCGGGTATTGATCATGCTCAAGGCGAATACATCGTAACCTTGGATGGCGATCTGCAAAACGACCCTTCTGACATCCCTATGATGTTGGAGAAGCTGGAGAGAGAAAACTGGGACGTTGTTGCGGGTAACCGCAAAAACCGCAAGGACGGTATGTTCCTTCGCAAAGTTCCGAGCAAGATTGCCAATTCGATGATCCGAAACTTAACGGATGTTCATATTCAAGATTACGGTTGCACCTTACGAGTGTACCGCGCTCACATCGCCAAGGGCATGGAGCTCTATGGAGAGCTTCACCGATTCATCCCCGTTTTGGCCAAGCTTCAAGGAGCGAGCATCACTCAAGTCGATGTGAAGCACCACCCTAGAATTCACGGCGAATCGAAGTACGGGCTTAGCCGTACCTTCAAGGTATTGAGCGATTTAATTCTGATGATATTCATGCAGAAGTATTTTCGCCGCCCTATTCACCTTTTTGGCCCCGTTGGACTCATCACATTGGGATTGGGTTTACTCATCAACTTCTACCTTTTGGTGCTCAAGATTTTCGGCGAGGATATCTGGGGAAGACCTCTCTTGTTGCTGGGAGTGACGTTAGTTCTCGCTGGAATCCAGTTCTTGGTTTTCGGATTGATTGCCGAATTGATGTTGCGTATCTACTATCAATCGCAAAACAAAAAGACCTACACCGTAAAAGAAGTTTTCATTGGCAAAGCCCACAGCGAAGTCAGCGCTTAAGTTTCTCGTCAAGATTGCCCTTTCGGCTCTTGCCATATACCTGGTTTTCTCAAAGATCGAACTGGGAGAAGTCTGGAGCTTGGTGCGCCAAAGCGATCCTTTCTATCTGATTGCTGCATTTCTCTTTTTCAACCTTTCTAAATTTATTAGTGCTAAGCGGCTTCTGGCCCTTTTCCGAGCCATCGGAGTGAGCATTTCAGGCAACTACAATCTGCGTCTCTATTATGTTGGCATGTTTTACAATCTATTTCTGCCAGGTGGAATAGGAGGAGATGGCTACAAAATCTTTCATCTCAATAAGAAGAGTTCGGCTTCCAAACGAGAATTGCTTAGTGCTGTTCTTCTGGACAGGATAAGTGGAGCAGCGCTGCTGGCATTTTTGGCATTGGTCATCGCTTCTTTTCAAACGAGCATATTGGAACTTTTCTCTTCTTTCTGGAGGTATCTTATTTATGTCGGTGCTATCTTAGCTGTTCCTGCTTTAGTCGCGCTTATTCGTTTGGCTTTCGCCAAATTTTGGAGCGCTACGGCTCAGGCCGTTTACCTCTCCTTTTGGGTACAGGTGGCACAGTTGGCCTGCGCTTGGTTTATCCTTTCGGCTTATGGTGTTGAAGACAATTTCGCTATCTATTTTGTCCTTTTTCTCGTATCCAGTATAGCGGCCATATTGCCCATTAGCTTTGGAGGAGTGGGATTGCGGGAGTTGGTTTTTCTTTATGCTTCGCAAGAGTTGCCCATTGACGAAACGGCTGCCGTAGCTTTGGGACTAGTCTTTTTCCTTATAACTGCCCTGAGTTCTTTTATCGGCGTATTTTTGCGCTTGACCGAAGGCGAATCCTTAAACAAGAAGGAGTCCATAGGGTTGTAGATTGTTCGATTTGAAATACTATCCCGAAAATACCCTAGAGCGATTTGAGTTTCCAAAAGTTTTGGCTCAACTCGAAAAGCGTTGCAATAGCGAGCGTGCCAAGCGCTACGTAGAAGAGCTGCGCCCCTTTGATGAAGTAGATTCCATCATGCGTCTGCTCGAAGAAACAACCGAGGCGAAGTCCATTGCCGAAAACGGGCTGTACTTCCCCGAAATCGCTTTTCCCAATATTAGTCGAGAGCTAAGTATACTGGGCATTGACAATGCAGTCTTGGATGGACAGCAGGTCATTAAGTTGCGCAAGGTGGCCGAAGTTGCCGCTACCGTCATTCGGTTCCTCGGTGAGAAGAAAGAACTCTATCCGCGCCTTCGTGGAATTGTGGAAGGGCTCTATGCCAGCAAGGATTTGATTGCGTTGATTGATGAGGTGTTGGAACCAAATGGATTTGTGAAAACATCGGCGAGCAAGGAATTGGGTAACGCCAGAAAGGCATTGGCGGAGGCCAAGCAGAAGGTTAACAAAGCTTTCGAGGCGGCGGTGAGGAAGTACAAGAAGCTCGGTTGGCTGCGCGACTATGAAGAGAGTATCTACAATGATCGCCGAGTATTGGCGGTGACAGCCGAAAACAAAAGAAAGATTGAAGGGACACTTCACGGTCATTCAGAAAGTGGCAATACTAGCTTTGTAGAACCTGGAAACTTAGTGAATCTCAACAATGATGTAGCGGAATACCGACAGCGAGAGCAAAGGGAGGAGTACCGAATACTTCGCGAGCTTACCCATAAGCTGAAAACGTATAAGCCCATCTTGGAGTCTTATGAAAGCGCCTTGGGATTTCTGGAGTTTACCTTCGCTAAGGCGCGGTATGCAATGCATATTGACGCCATAAAGCCCATTCTTTCGCGCGAGAAGGATATCCAGCTATTGAACGCGTATCATCCCGTTTTGCTCGAGCAAAATAGGGGTGAAGGGAAGTCAACTATACCGATGAACCTCTCCCTAGATCATGAGAGTCGGATTTTGGTGATTAGCGGGCCGAATGCTGGAGGTAAATCCGTTTCGCTAAAAACCTTTGGATTGCTCCAAATCATGTTTCAATGTGGGATGCTTATTCCCGCGGAGGGGCATAGCCGCATGGGAGTCTTCCGACATATATTTGTCGATATAGGCGACGATCAAAGTATTGCCTATGAGTTAAGTACCTACAGCTCTCGTTTGGTAAAGATGAAGCATTTCCTATTTCACGCGAGTAAGAATACACTATTCTTTATCGATGAATTTGGAACGGGGTCGGATCCTGAACTTGGCGGAGCGATAGCTGAAACAATTCTGGAAGAGCTGGGGAAATCCAAGTCTTATGGAGTAATCACGACCCATTATGCCAACCTCAAGATTTTGGCAGAAAACAGTCCTATGATGCTGAATGGCTGCATGCTTTTTGACGAGGAGACGCTTTTGCCCAAGTATAGATTAGATATCGGTCAAGCGGGTAGTTCTTACACATTCGAGGTCGCTCAAAAAATTGGGCTTGATCCCAAGGTCATTGAGTCAGCCAAGGCTAAGTTGGATGACCGTAAAGTCAATTTAGACAAACTGCTCATCACACTTCAAACCAAAAAGAATCAACTCAATAAGGAAACGCATATTCTCCAGACGGAGAAATCGAATATTCGGAAGGAGGTAGAAGCATCCAAGCGAGAAGGAGCTATTTTTCGCGAGAAGCAGGAGGACCTCAACTTCAGTGAGAACAAGCGATTGATCCAGCAGGGGAAAAAGTACGAGTTGCTTTTGAACGAATGGAATGACCGAAATAAGCGGAAAGAAATCATAAGGAAACTTACCCTCACGAGCGAGAAAGATGCGGCACGAAAGAAGGAAAAAGACCTGACAGAACAGATGCGTGACAAGCAAGAACGCATCAGAAAGCAGAAAGACAATCGCAAGAAAAATAGGGAGGAGGATGTTCAGTTGGCTGCAAAGCCAATCCATATTGGAGACACCGTTCACATGCAGGGAACAAATGAGCCAGGAGTGGTAGAAGACATTAATAAAAACAAGGCTACCGTTGTCTTTGGGATGATTCGAACAATAGTTCCGATAAACAAGCTTAGATCGGCAGGTTAAGTGCGGGAATGTTTTAATTTTGTTACCCAAACTAGAACCCAATGGAAGAAGCTATTATAAGTAAAGAAACCCTCAAAGGCATCGAGGAGTTAAGAGCATTCGTAAATAAGAACGGAATAGTAAAAAGCGATGTCGTAGATAAACTGCTGGCTCTTAGGCCACACTTTATTGAGCACAACCTGCCTTTAGTGACGCGTGTTGTTCGAATGACCGCTGAATATATTGATCATTACGGCTATTTCAACCTCAATCTACTCGCTGAAGAAGCGGAAGTCGAAGAGGTTGAAGAAGGAGAAGAAGAAGCAGCCGTAGTCGAAGTTCAGGAAGAAATTGACATGGAGGGAGAAGACAGTTTTACTGAGGTGAAGGAGAACTTTCTCTATTTGTTAGACCTCTTTGCACATCCTGACAATCAGGTCAACAAAGACGAACTTACCAGAGTGAAGCAATTGTATCTCGATCGTGATCTTTTCTAAATCAACCATTAGGGCAGCTTTTTTAGCTGCCTTTTTCTTTTCCTGTTCTGAAAGTCCGACCAATATAGAGCCACTGTCCAGAGGCGAGGCTATTGTGGACAGCTCGGTCGCTTACCACGGAGGCAATCTCTACGAAAATGTCGATCTTTCCTTTGGCTTTCGCGGAAGAGATTACCAAGCCATTCGTCAAGCAGGAAGTTTCGAATACATCAATACGTACCGAGATTCTGTGGGAACGCACCGACGCCGGTTGACTAACGATAGTTTCACCCAAAAGTTGAACAATGTGCTTATTGCCCTTTCGGCAAAGGACAGTATAGGCCGAGCCTCTTCGGTTAATTCCGTGATCTACTTTGCGCTCCTTCCGGGAATGCTGAAAACGGCGGCGGCCAACAAAGAGTTTTTAGGCAAAGAAGAAATCGACGGAAATGAATACTTCAAGGTGCGTGTTTCCTTTTCGAAAGAGGGCGGAGGAGAGGACTTCGACGATGTTTTCCTCTATTGGTTCTCCACCGAAAATTACGCGATGGATTACTTGGCCTACAGCTACCTGGAAGATGAAGGCGGTACCCGGTTCCGAAAAGCTTACAATCGCCGCTCGGTGAACGGAATGGTTTTTCAAGATTACCTCAATCTGCGAGGCCCTGCTCCTGATTCGCTGCAGTTTATTTCTGAGATGTTTAAGTCAGGTGAGCTTGATACACTTTCGGTGATTGAGGTTGATCGGTTGGGGGTAAGTCCATTAAAATAAGAAGCAAATTCATTTTTGATTACTGAATTCAGAGAAGGACAAAACCCTCGATTGTCATCGAGGTATTTTTTCGTTCATATACTCACGCTCGAGCGAGCTCGGGGATGCTCCGATTTTTTTTGGAATTCTTTCTCTTAGGTGACATCGGGATTACCCTCCCTGCGGTCAGGTGATCCCTTTCGCTCCGAATTCCGAGAATAAAAACCTCCGACTATCGTCGGCGTTTTTTTTCGTATCCAATAACCCTTTCAAGCAAGCTTGAGGGCTATTGGATACGAAAAAACCCATCACATTCGTGATGGGTTTTTTACTTCTCTTAGTGACCGCGCAGGGATTCGAACCCCGAACCTCCGCATCCGTAATGCGGTGCTCTATCCAGTTAAGCTACGCAGCCAAAAATAGGAGTGCAAATATAGTTATTTTTCTATTTTGAGAAAGACTTTAGAACATGTAAATTGCTTTAAGTACAATCTGGCTCTGGAGCCCACGTTCGTTCACATCTCCTAGCTGGATTTGCTCGAAGCTGGCGTTGTAACCAACATTCAAAATAAATTTACTTCCTAGTGAAATCTGTCCACCAACACCAACAAATCCGCCAAAACCTGCACCAGTTAACAGATTGGCTTGATCTACGAATTGATTCTGTTGATTAAAGAAGATCGTGAGATCTCTTACAACACCATCATCCAGCGAATAGAAATTCTCTTCAAATTTCGTGAATGTGGCATTTAAGCCAATATCAATATAAGGTAGAATAGTAGTGGACCTTCCTTGTCTTTCAAATTGCTCTCTTAACAAGACGCGATGCAAACCGATATTCACCATCAATCGCTGCTCTTCGCCTCGAATTCCAAATCGTCTTAAGGGATTATTTTGAGTTGGGTCGGGACTTGCCCCAAATGTTTGGATAGTGAATTCACCAACCGTCACTGGATTGGTTCCACTGAGTTCGGCATATACCCCAAAGTCAGCATTAAACATATACCTAAGATGGACACCATACATAAAGGATCCGCTAAATTGCATCACTCCTGGCATATCATCTTGGGTGAATGCCCATTCCCCGTCTGCCAATCCTAAGGCGTCACTCGTTTGTCTACGAAACTCTGGATTTCCCTGAATAGATTGATTGAGCCACGAATTGGCAAAATCATTTATAGTACCATCTCGCTGATAGCCATATCCACCATAGATCACTGCGGAATTGTTGTTGGCGAAATAGTATCCTAAGTTTAAGGCTACATAAAGCCCTTTGATGCTATCAGGTGACACTGGACCCTCTCCGTCTGCGTAGTTAAACACTTGGCCCTTTCCCGAAAGGGTAATCAACAACACGCCAATAAATAATAAGAGATTCTTATTCATAGAGCTTTTCTTTAACATCGTCTAAAATTTCATTGACCCAAAGATCGTACATATCACTGGAAGGATGAAGGTTGTCTGGCGCCACCAATGATAGATCATTTTCGGCTTGTCGCGAGATTGCTGTAATGTCAAAATAGCTGATGCCGAAGGCAGTAGTGATCTGTAGGTTTAAAGCGTTGAAGGCATCCACTCCCGCAGACGCATTGGAATAACTTTGCCCGAAAGGAGTCACCCCATAGTCGGGGATGCTTAGAACAAAAACTCGATCGGTGTCATTTCCTGCAAAGCCAATAGCTGTGTTCAACAGTTCCTCGAATTCAACGGCGTAAACGCTGTCTGAACGATTTTGAAATTGATTATTGACTCCGATCAGCAATGAAACCAAGTCGTATTGAACTGAGAGATCAGCGATTTCAATGGCAGAAATTAGTTGATCCGTTCGCCATCCACCAAAAGCCACGATATCGGGATCTGTTCCTTCCAGGGAGGCGTCTTGGTTTAGTCTTTCTACTAATTGAATGGGATAGCTTTTGCTACTATCGGGCAATGCCGTTCCAATGGTGTAGCTATCGCCCAGCGCCAGATAGCTGAAGCGAATCGGTTTAGACTCACTTGTTGTTTCATTCTCCTTCCCGCACGAAACTAAAGTCAGTAAGAGCAAGAAAAGGAGGCCCATTTCTGTTCTTTTAGGTTTGCAAAACTCCAACATTGTATGGTCTTTCGGCTGGTGAATTGTTGGCCGCTTCGATTCCCATCGCCAGGTGCTTTCTCGTTTCTGCTGGATCAATGATGGCATCGAGCCAAAGCCGAGAAGCAGCATATTGTGGTTTGGTCTGTTCGTCGTATCGGTTTTTGATTTTGTCAAAAAGCTCTTTTTCCTTCTCCTCAGTCATTTCTGTCCCTTTTGCTTTTTGAGACGCCACTTCTATGCTGAGCAAAACTTTGGCAGCTTGTTCGCCGCCCATTACTGCCATGCGAGCTGTTGGCCATCCAACAATCAATCTTGGATCGTAGGCTTTGCCGCACATGGCATAATTTCCTGCACCGTAGCTGTTTCCCATGATAATGGTAAACTTGGGAACGACAGAATTGCTCATGGCACTTACCAATTTAGCTCCGTCTTTAATTATTCCTCCGTGCTCGCTGCGACTGCCCACCATAAACCCGGTAACGTCTTGTAAGAAAACCAAAGGGATATTCTTCTGGTTGCAATTCATGATAAATCGCGCGGCTTTGTCGGCAGAGTCGCTGTAGATCACGCCGCCAAACTGCATTTCGCCTTTGGCACTTTTCACGATGCTTCGCTGATTGGCGACAATGCCTACTGCCCATCCGTCGATTCTCGCGTAAGCGCAAACAATGGTTTGACCGAATCCCTTTTTGTACTCGGTCATCTTGCTTTCGTCCACGATGCATTTGATCACTTCTCGAACGTCGTATTGTTTTCCTGCCTCAGCTGGGAATACACGGTAGACTTCGTTCAGCTTTACCGCTGGCATTTGAGGCTCGCCGCGGTTGAATCCCGCCTTTTGATTTACCTCACCAATCTTGTCTACCAAATCGCGAATAGTAGAAAGACATTCCTGGTCGTCTTCCACTTTGTAGTCGATCACACCCGATATTTCGCTTTGGGTGGTTGCACCTCCCAATGTTTCATTGTCAATGTTTTCACCGATAGCAGCTTTCACCAAATAGGAGCCCGCTAAAAAGATCGTCCCTGTTTTGTTTACGATCAAAGATTCATCGCTCATAATGGGGAGATATGCCCCACCGGCAACGCAGCTGCCCATCACTGCCGCTATTTGCGGAATGCCGCGACTCGACATTACGGCGTTGTTGCGGAATATTCTTCCAAAGTGTTCCTTATCGGGAAATATCTCATCTTGCATTGGAAGGAACACACCAGCACTATCTACTAAGTAGATAATTGGAATGTGGTTCTCCATGGCAATTTCTTGAGCGCGAAGGTTTTTCTTTCCCGTTATGGGAAACCAAGCTCCTGCCTTCACGGTAGCGTCATTGGCCACAACGATGCATTGACGGCCTTTTACATAGCCCATCACAACGACTACACCTCCCGAGGGACAGCCGCCGTATTCTTCATACATGCCATGTCCTGCGTAAGCCCCTATTTCGATGCGAGCGGCATCTTCATCGAGCAGAAGATCAACTCTTTCCCTAGCGGTGAGCTTGCCTTTTTGGTGTTGCTTTTCAATTTTTGATTTCCCTCCTCCTAGGTAGATTTTCTCGAGTTCCCGTCTCACTTTCGACACCATCAATCGTATGGTGTCCTCGTTTTTATTCAGTTCCAGTTCTTTCGTATTCGCCATGAGCGTTGCGTGGTTTTTTCAGTGGTGTCCAAATATACGCTTTCAACCTTTTAAGACCGACAGTGCCGCAGGCCCTTCGTTGAAGAGCAAATCTAGAATCGATAGATTGGGTTGAAAGTCAAATCGATCACTAAACACTTGGAGGTATTTTTTCGAATGAAAGTCTGCTGGAAACTGTTCTGGACTTTTGATTCTGGATCTCAAGTCATAATCAGAGTCAAGCTCGATGTAGTCATCACTGATTAAATAGTCAGGTTCGAATTTCAACAGGCCAGTCCAGAGTTTGAAGCTTTCGCGAAATAGATCTCCAAAATTGGCATGTTTTGTTTCAAAAAGGCCGATGACTTTTGGGTAGTAATGATCAAAGAAAGGGGAGGAGCGATAAGAGGATTCCAAGGCGCGTTTGTGCAAACGAATCCACGGCTCGTCATAATCTATAAGAATGTTCTTGGTGGGAATTTTTTCACCTTTTTGACCCACAACATTGATGGTCATGGTTTGCATTCCATTCGCCGAAAGGATGTGATACCTATTTCGAATGGTCTGCTTTACGTAGTGTTCAGCCCCATCAAAATAGAGCTTGTGGCCTTGCGCTAATGAAGCAAAAAGGCCAAGGGGTGGAACTAAGGTAAAAGGAGAGACGATGACCAGCTGATCATTCATGGCCTACCAGCGAAAACAATCTACTCCAGCGGATTCCGGTCTCAGGATCTTTGCTAAACCAGATAAACACCGCTTTACCTACTATGTGATCAAAAGGAACGAAGCCCCAGAATCGCGAATCGGCAGAATTGTGTCTATTGTCTCCCATCAGGAAGTAGTAATCCTGCTTGAATGTATAGCTCGTAGTCACTTCACCATTGATGTAAATGGAGCCATCTTTTACTGCGAGATCGTTGTGTTCGTATACGTCGATTGCTCTTCGGTAGAGCGGTAAGTTGTCCATGGATAGATCAATGGTTTCACCCGCCTTTGGAATCCAAAGTGGCCCGAAATTATCTTCAGTCCAACTGTAGTCAGGGTGGTTTGGGAATATGTGTAGGTCGGCTTGCGGCCGCTTCATTTCGATGGTCACCGAATCAATAGAAGACATTCCTTCTACGATTTCTTTCTCCCAATCGGTCAATGGCATTCTGTAAAATCTGTTGGAAGCATAAAACTGCCGCTCAGCGTCAGTGATATAAATGTCGTATTTCTCTTGAAGCACTTCCACGGAAAGTGGAGACTTGGCGTAAACTTCATATACAAACTGAACGCCTTTCGGTCTTCGAATCTGTTCGCCATCAATTTGGACACGTCGATTGACTACTGAGATTTCATCTCCTGGAAGACCAATGGTTCGTTTGATATAGTTTTCCTTTTTGTCCAGCGGACGAACTGTTATTCCTCCTGTCTCGGCCATTCTTCCCTCTTCCGTGACGAATTTTTCCTTCATCATGTTTTCTCGACCGAATTGGCGAGCGAGTTGGTAGTAGCTACTCTCTTGTGCATTGACTACCACGGTATCTCCTTCTGGGAAATTGAAAACTGTTGCGTCGTAACGCTCGACATCACCAAAACCTGGAAGTCTCAAGTAAGGAAGCTTTTGCCATTCCACGTATGACTTTGCGTTGACGAAAGGAATGGTATGATGCGTAAATGGAAAA
The DNA here is from genome assembly GCA_047632755.1 of Cryomorphaceae bacterium. GTDB lineage: Bacteria > Bacteroidota > Bacteroidia > Flavobacteriales_D > Cryomorphaceae > JAKVAV01. The sequence goes on along the minus strand of JBLIDT010000010.1, from coordinate 14,702 downwards.
GTGAGCGGAGTCATAGGGAGTCGTGGTCCGTAACTAAGCTTACTCACAAAGAGGTAGTCTCCAACCAACAAGGATTTCTCCATCGATGGAGTCGGGATGGTGAATGCTTCAATAGTAAAAGTTCGAATGATTGTGGCGGCTATTACTGCGAAAACAATCGCTTCAGCCCATTCACGACTCTTTCCTTTCTTTTCTTTTTTGAAATCGGGTAATCCAACATATTTAATGTCCTCTTTGAAGGCAATCATTCCGAGAGCAACGAAGGGCAAGAAGATAGCCATCAAATAGTCCTTCATCTTTCGCATGCCAAAGGCTCTAACCAACTCGACATGCATTGCTCCAAGCAAGACGAAATTTACTCCTGGAACAATGAGGATCAATAGCCACCACCACGGCTTTTGAATAACTTTAAGCCAAACGAAAAGATTATAAACTGGAATAAACCCTGCCCAACTGGGCTCATGGTCAGCCTTATTGAAAATTTTCCAAAGGCAAACAAAATAAGAGAGGATGGTGAGGCAAAATATACCGTATGCTATGATCATAGTTGAATGAGGTTGTTCATGGTGTAAAACCCTGGCTTCTGCTTAACGAGAAACTCTGCGGCCATTATTGCTCCGAGGGCAAAACCATCTCGAGAGAAGGCTTCGTGTTTTATTTCAAGGGAGTCGATATCTGATTTGAATCGAACAATATGGGTTCCTTTTACATCGCCTTCGCGGAAAGATGTAATCGGAAGTGAATCTTTTTTGGCATTGTCGCCTTTAAGGTGGTAAGTAGCGTACTTATTATTATTGGTGATGACTTCTTTGGCAAGGGTTTCGGCAGTTCCACTCGGAGCGTCTTTTTTTCCTGTGTGGTGCCGCTCTTCAATCTCGGCAGTGTAATTGAAGTCATTCATTATACGCGATAGCTCGGATGTGAGGTGGTGAGTAATGAACACTCCTGGCGAAAAATTGGAAGCATAGAAGAAGTGACCATTGGCTTCGGAACACATCTTTTTAACGGCTTCCATTTCTTCATACCACCCTGTAGTACCTGTCACCAAAGGAATAGATTGATTTAAGACTTCTTGGAAATTTGCTGTTGCAGAATCTGGCTGAGTGAATTCAATAGCCACATCGCAAGCTGGGAGATTTCCGATTTCGGGTTTATTGTCAGCGTTTATTGTCGCCACAATTTCATGGCCTCTAACAGTGGCTAATTCAGCAATTCTTTTACCCATCCGTCCGTAGCCGATTAGTGCGATTTTCATAGAGACGATTCCAAGCGGGCGAAGTTACAATTTAAGCGACAACGTCAATCCCGTCACCGGTTGAATTGACGGCGTGACGAAAGGTTGAATATTTAAGGTCAAATCTTCACCAACATCGAAGTAAAAAAGATGGGCATCGACATTGGCATCGATAATGTTCAGGACATAAATAGCTGCAATTGCTATGTAGGATAAATCGCGCCATGTTTTGTATTGACTGATTAATTCTTCGAGTTGGGTAGAAGTAAAATCAGTAACGTTATCAGTTTCAGGATCGTTATCTGTCTCAGCCTTAAAAGCATCTTTGTAGAGGTTGATTTGCTTGATATTATCATTGAGGTACCAGCCGGCCACGGCGAAGCCACCGTAAAGAATAGGGACCTTCCAATACTTTTTATTGTAAACCTGACCTAAGCCTGGTAGCATTGCAGACATGATCGTTGCCCTCTTCGGGCTATGGAATTGGTCCAGCGGTTCTGTGTCTATGGCTTGAACTTCTCCTTGAACCGTTCCCCTTTCGACATCAAGTGCCACATTAGAACTGTCCGATTGAGCGAATGATGTATTCGCACAAAATATGATGAGTAAGGAAAGGAAAACTTGGTTTTTGAATTTAGTCTTCAAGTGAATCGATAATACGTTGGAGTTGATCATCAGATGCGAAGGTAATCTCAATTTTTCCTTTTCCCTTTTGATCGCGCTTGATGTCAACTTTTGTGCCAAATCGATCCATTAAATCAGACTTGACTTTTTGGTGTTCAAATGAAAGCGCAGCAGCTTTTGGTCTCGTTTTTTTTGATTTTGATTCTTTTCCAAAATCTTCAATTTGACGAACCGACATTCCATCGGCGAGTATTCTGTCAAAAGCGAGGAGCATTTCATCTTCATTCTCAAAAGCCAACAGAGCTCGTGCGTGACCCATGGTGATTTTGGTTTCACGCAGTGCCATCTGCACCTGAGGCGGAAGTTTCAGTAAACGTAGGTAATTACTTACCGTGGCTCTGTTCTTCCCCACTCGTTGGCTCATTGCCTCTTGAGTGAGGCTGCACTCTTCGATGAGCCGCTGGTAAGAGATAGCGATTTCGATGGGATCCAGATTCTTGCGCTGAATGTTTTCAACCAGAGCCATTTCGAGCATCGCTTGATCATTCGCAACCCGAATGTATGCGGGGATTTCAGTGAGGCCAGCTATTTGCGAGGCCCGAAATCTTCGCTCACCACTAATCAACTGAAAGCGATCACGGCCGAGTTTCCTCACCGTTACAGGCTGTATGATACCGAGTTCTTTGATAGATTGAACCAATTCTAAAAGTGGCCCTTCTTCAAATAAGGTGCGCGGCTGGAAAGGATTGGCTTCAATAGATTCTATTGGAAGCATAGCCACCGAACCAAGAACCCGCTCTGTGCTTTGCGTGCTTACCCCTGAAGTGATGTCGGTTTCGACATTTTCCAATAGAGCACTCAGCCCTCTCCCTAAACCTCTTTTCTTACTCATTTTCGAGTTCAATCATTTTGTCCTCGGTTTTGATTCGCGTGAGATCATTCTTTTGTAGAATTTCTCTCGCAAGGTTGAGATAGTTGATCGATCCTTTGCAAGAAGCATCGTGCATGATTATGGTCTCCCCATGACTTGGCGCTTCTCCCAATCGTGTATTTCTGTGGATAACGGTATTGAAAACCAGTTCTTGAAAGTGCATTTTCACTTCTTCCACTACTTGATTGGCCAATCTCAATCGGCTATCAAACATCGTGAGCAATATACCTTCGATGGCCAGATCGGTATTTAAGCGAGACTGCACGATTTTAACCGTATTCAATAGCTTACCCAAACCTTCGAGAGCAAAGTACTCGCACTGAACCGGGATGATGACTGAGTCTGATGCAGAAAGGGCATTAACCGTAATCAAACCTAGTGACGGCGAGCAATCAATGATGATGAAGTCATATTCTTCCTTGAGATCTTTCAAGGCATGCTTCATCATTTTTTCTCTATTGGGAAGGCTGATCAATTCAATTTCAGCTCCTACCAAGTCGATGTGGGCTGGAATCAAATCCAAATTTGGATTATCCGTGTGGATGATGATATCCTTGGGGTCTACCTCATTGATCAAGCATTCATAGATGCTCGTTTTGATGGTCTTCGGATCTATCCCAACGCCGCTAGTTGCATTGGCTTGAGGATCGGCGTCAACCAAAAGTGTCTTGTGTTCTAACACACCTAAACAGGCGGCTAGATTGATGGCTGAAGTGGTCTTGCCTACTCCACCTTTCTGATTGGCAATTGAAATTATCTTTCCCATATCTAAAGTTCGATCGTTTCTCCTATTTCCATTAATCTCAAGTCTAAACTGGCTTGAGCAAATTTATTTTTGGCTTCTTCCAAATCAATCGTGATTGGAGGAAAAGTATTGTAATGCATTCCAATGATATTTTTCACATTCACAAACTCGCTTGCAATGATGGCATCATCGATACCCATCGTAAAGTTATCGCCTATTGGCATAAAAGCCCAATTAACATCAAACTCTCGAGCGATGAGTTTCATATCGTAGGTTAGAGCCGTATCGCCAGCGTAATAAATACAAAGGTCTCCGAAGTCAATGACAAATCCGCCAGCGTTACCCATGTAGGTCCCATCATCCAGCGACGAACTATGAACCGCGTTGACATATTTTACTTTGCCGAAAGCCTGCTGAACTGCTCCACCGTGATTCATCGGGTGAACGTTTTCAACCCCTTGTTTTCCTAACCATTGATAAATCTCGAAATTTGAGATTACTTTTGCACCCGTTCTTTTGGCAATAGCCACAGCATCTGCAATGTGATCGAAATGCCCGTGGGTAATCAAAATAAAATCGGCCTCAATCTTTTCAATGTCGACGTGCGCAGCCAAAGGATTGGGGCTGATAAACGGATCGAATAAAATTCGATGGTCATTGTGATTAATTCCGAAACAAGAATGGCCGTAATGCGTTAACGTCATGAAATCTTAGTGTCGAAGCTTAAGAAGCTTAAAAGTAGTTCATTTCACCTCTTCATTTTGAGAATTCTAAACCTTATTTTGCACAGTTTTTTGTTAATTCAACCCCACTCATGATCACCATTTTTTGCGCTACTAATCGAGCAGATAGCAATACGGAACTTATTGCGAAGAACTATCAAAAACTCGTTGAAGATCAAGGGTCCAAGGCGATCGTGTATTCTTTTCAAGACCTGCCCAAAGATTTTGCTCTAGCAGAGAATTACGGCGCGTCACCCGAAAGTTTTTCACAAGTTTTGAAGGAGTTGATCGAACCAGTCGATCGATTTGTATTTGTTATTCCAGAATACAACGGAAGCTACCCAGGAATTACCAAGGTTTTTCTGGATACCATCAAGCCTGGCACTTGGAAAGGGAAAAAAGCGGCCCTAGTAGGAGTAGCGACGGGTAGGGCAGGAAACTTGAGAGGAATGGATCATTTGACGGCAGTACTCAACTACCTGAAAATGGAAGTCTACAGCCAAAAAATACCGCTCTCATCGGTGCATCAACACTTAAACGAAAGCGGTACAATAGCTTTTGACGAATACAATGAAATGCTTACTGAGCAGATCAAGGGGTTCTTGAAATTTTAATGAGAGTCTGCTTATGAAGTCAGCTAGCATGCTTACAGATCAATCTTTAAATTGCCATCACTCCTTTTAAAAACAATTCATTAGACAGGACTCAAGACATTGTATTGAGTCCTGTCAACTGCTTCACTTTCAGAGTGTGAGTATGTTTCAGTGGCAGCCCGTTAATTTAGGCTAGTGAACTTTTTGTGGACAGATTACTACTAGCGACCATCGAGATCATCAAAGGTAACGTCGGTAAACGCCTCAGTGGTGATTTCTTCTTTTTCTGTAACGCTAGGCTCAAATTCTGCATGTTTCTCGTCGGCAGGGTCGATGAATTCGTTGTTTCCCGAGCGGATATCTTTGATTTTGTCAATGGCTTCAGTCAAGCCCTCTCCAAATTTTTCAAAGTCCTCTTTGTAGAGAAAAAGCTTGTGCTTTTCGTAAGAAGGCTCTCCGTTTTTAAATTGTTTTTTGCTCTCGGTAATAGTGAGGTACAAATCATTTCCTCGTGTGGACTTGACATCAAAAAAGTAAGTCCTTTTTCCAGCTCTAACAGCTTTTGAGAAAATGTCGTCCCTAATAGAATCTTCGTGATCCGTTGGCATAATGAATAGAAATTAGGTTAGTAGTGTAGTTCGGCAAATATACACTTTAAGCCTCAACCTAAGAATCTACGGTCTTTTTCTCCTCGAGAAGTTGCTTTTGGTAAAGGTCGCGGTATTCTCCGTCAAGAGCCAGTAAGTCTTCATGACTTCCTTTCTCGATTACTTTCCCATGATCGAGTACGATGATCTGATCTGCCATTTTAACTGTAGAAACCCGGTGACTTATTAGGAGGGTAGTTTTGCCCTCCATGATTTTTCGGAGGTTGCCCAAGATGATTTCTTCTGTTTCTGTATCAACAGCAGAAAGGCAATCGTCAAAAATTAGAATGTCAGGTTCTCTGGCGATGGCTCTTGCAATGCTCACGCGCTGCTTTTGTCCGCCAGATAAATTGATTCCGCGCTCGCCGAGAATCGTCTCAAACTTCCTTTGGAAGTCATCGATGTTGTGCTTCACGTGTGCATTTTCCGCAGCTTGCTCCACAATTTCGGGACCTACATCTTCTGGGTTTAACCCAAAGCCAATATTGTTTGCAATGGTGTCGCTGAATAGGAAAACATCTTGGGGTACGTATCCTATCGAATTTCTTAGACTCTCCAGATTCAGGGATTCAATTGGTTTGCTGTCAACGAGCAATTGGCCTTTAGTCACGTCAAAGTTTCTGCAAATCAAGTTGGCAATGGTACTTTTTCCAGATCCAGTTCTACCGATTATGGCCAATGTAGACCCTTTTGAAACGGTAAAGCTCACATTTTGTAAAGCTTCAATTCCGCTATCTGGATAGACGAAAGAGACGTGATTAAATTCAATTTTACCTGAGATGTTGTCTTGTTCTTTTTTCGGATTGGCGATTTCAGGTTCGGTATGAAGGAATTCGTTGATGCGTTCCTGTGAAGCTGCGGCTCTTTGAACAAGGGATGTGACCCACCCAACGCTGGCAAATGGCCAAGTGAGCATATTGACATAGATCACAAATTCGGCAATATTTCCGATACTGATCTCTCCTTGAATGGCTTTTATCCCTCCCACATAAATCGTAATGATCGTGCTGAGTCCTATTAGCAATATGATTGCCGGCATAAAGAGGGCGTCCACTTTTACTTGCGAAAGAGAAAGCACCTTGTATGTGTTGCATTCTTTAGTGAAGTCCTTCTGAATAAAGTTTTGACGGTTGTATGCTTTTAAGACTCTAATTCCCGAGAATGCTTCCTGCGTCAAAGTTGACAACCGCGATTGTTGTCTTTGGACTTTCTCGCTTCTTTGATTGATGAGTTTACTCACGTAATAAATGGAGATGGACAGCAAGGGCAGAGGAAGAAGCACGTACAAGGTGAGTTCAATATTTACCCGAAGCATTGCTCCAATAGCCAAAACGGCGAGTACGACAAGATTGATGCTGTACATGATCGCTGGGCCCAAATACATTCTAACCTGACTTACGTCTTCACTAATCCGGTTCATCAAATCTCCAGTATTGTTGCGGCGATAGAAAGCCAAGCTCAGTTTCTGGTAGTGATCGAAGACTTCGTTTTTAAGGTCAAACTCAATAAGCCTAGACATCACGATAATGGTTTGCCTGGTGAAGAACAGGAATACGCCTTTCAGCAGAGAGATACCCAAATAAATAGCAGCCAAGATGAGAGATAACCTGGTGATTAGCTCTGCCAAAGAGCTCTTCTCGTTAATATTACTAAATACGCTGGAATCAAGTCCGAATATGTCATTGATTAATGCGACAGATTCGGGAAGTTGAATCGAGTAATCCGAAACGGAATCCCCTCTATAGGCTGCCATGGTTTCGGTCACTAAGTCGAATGCCTCCCTAATCAAAACAGGAGCATAGATTCCAAATAAATTGGAAAGTACTATAAACAGCGTCCCCAAAACTAGGTGCCATTTATATTGCCATAAGTACTGATTAAGATGAGCGAGTGCTCTCATTGATTATCATTGATTTTCCTCGACAGAGGTTGAACGAAAAAGCTTACTTTTGAAAACCTAGTGGTTCGCAAAGCTAAGGCTTATCGAACCGATAAGAACACTGAAGCACAGGCAAAGTTCATTCCTTCAATTTTGAAAGAAACAAAGCTCGTTTTCGTAATTCTCTTTGATTCTAAGACTAAACTGCGTCTTAAGAGAGAACTTTGTATAGTTTTGCCGCCTCAATTTATCCACTCGATTTTCAAATTAGTTTAAGGTAAAACGGAAATGCTCAACCGACGACACATCCGAATTAAAATTTTGCACATGCTTTACGCTATGGGTCAGTCCGGCGGAAAGACAGTAGCAGCAGCCGAGAAGGAGCTTTTTCTTAGCATTGAGAAGATGTACGAGATGTATCTCTACTTATTGACTACAATGACCTACGTCCGAGATGTAGCCGATAAGAAAATAGAGGACAATAAAATCAAGCGGCTACCCACGGAAGAAGACTTAAATCCAAACATGCGCTTTGTTGAGAATCGTTTTCTCAAGCAGTTGGATATCAATAAGAGCATAGTTTCAGCCTCTGAAAAGAAGAAAGTGTCTTGGACTGGAGAGGGAGAATTGATTCGGAAGTTTTACCGCATACTTATAGAAAGCGAGGAGTATCAGAATTACATGTCAGCTGAAGAGGATAGTTACGCCGCAGACAAAGAAGTGGTCATTCGGTTTTTCAAGCGTCACTTGATTAATCTTGAGTCATTCCAGTCTTTTTTCAATGAAAAGAGCATTTTTTGGTCGGATGATTTAGACATCGTTGCCTCCATGGCACTAAAGACATTCAAGAGTTTCGAAGAAGATTCAGATGAGTTCGCACCTATTCTTTCTCTTTGGAAAGACCCTGAAGATGAAATCGAGTTTGCTAAAACACTTTTCAGAAAGACCCTTTCTCAGGCCACTGAGCACAATACACTTATAAAAGACCACACTGAAAACTGGGAGATTGATAGAATCGCTATGATGGATATGATCCTCATGCGTATGGCGTTGAGTGAAGCTCGAGAGTGCAAGCAGATACCATTGAAGGTCACGCTGAACGAGTATATCGAGATTTCAAAATACTATAGTACTCCAAAGAGTAGTAATTTCATCAACGGTGTTTTGGATAAGCTATTCACTCAGCTAAAGGAAGATGGAATCATCGCCAAGGCAGGAAGAGGATTGATCCAATGAGAGCAAAGTACCCAATAGCTTTTATTGTTTTGGCGCTCTTCGTGAAATGCGAAGACAGTGAAAGCCGCGCTGTAGGAACCGAGGTAATAGACATTCCTACGAATGAATACGGCGCTTTTGATGAAGAAAAGATTCCTGTAATCACCTTCGAGGAATTAGCGCTCGAGACAGGGAAAATCACGCAAGGAAAAATCATTACCCACACTTTCGGATTTACCAATACTGGAAAAGCGCCATTGCTTATAGTCACTGTAGATGGGTCTTGTGGCTGCACCATTCCTCGTAGTTATCCCAAAGGAAAGATAATGCCAGGCGAAGGTGGAGAGATCGAAGTGGAATTTAACAGCGACGGAATGTCAGGAATACAAACCGTTAGTATTATCGTTTCGGCGAATACCATACCCGCTGCAACCCAACTGCTCATTATAACAGAGATTGTCGTTCCCGACAATATGAAGTAAAATCAAAAAACAACATGGAACAAAGCGAATTAATCAATATTCTTTTCTGGGTCGGCATTATTGCTGTCTTCTATTTTTTCATGATACGTCCACAGGCCAAGAGAGCCAAGGATGCTAAGAAATTTCGTGAAGCGCTTGGGAAAGGCACAAAAGTGGTAACAATCGGTGGAATCCACGGTAAGGTTCTAGAGGTTCAAGAAAAGACTGTTTTGATCGATACGATGACAGGTATGAAGTTGAAGGTGGAAAAATCTGCTATCTCTCCTGATGGCGTCAGTGAAGAAGCTATTGCCAAAAAATAAACCACTTCGGATAGGTATAACTGGGGGAATAGGCTCTGGTAAATCCGTCGTGGCCAAAGTTTTTTCCGTTCTTGGAGTACCCGTTTTCAATGCTGATTTGGTAGCGAAGCAAATCCTTGCTTCTAATCCTGATGTAGTCGCTTCTGTCAAAGAACATTTTGGCGAAGAAGCATACAAAGAAGGCGTCGCCAATCGCGAATACCTTGCTCAAGTCGTTTTTACCGACTCGGCTCAAAGGGAAATTCTTAATTTGATCATTCACCCAGCGGTGGTAAAGGCTTTTGATGAATTTTGTCAAGAGCACTCTTCAGTGCCCTACGTATTGAAAGAAGCTGCCATTATGGTAGAGACTGGTGCGCATGAGCATATGGATGTTTTAATCTTGGTCACCGCTCCTGAAGAATTAAGGATAGAGAGGGTCTTGAATCGAGACAGTACTGATCGGGAATCGATCGAAAAAAGAATTTCGGCTCAGCATACCGATGAAGAGAAAAGGCCTTACGCCCATTTTGAAATTGCAAACGATGACAAGAATCCTGTTATCCCCAAGGTTTTAAAAATTCATAACTTAATACTTCGTTCAGCATGAACGGTAAAGAGTATTTTCACATTTATAAATTTCAACTCATGAATAAAGTATTTACCCTCCTCGCCGTTTTAATTGGTTTTTCAGCTACCGCTCAGGTGATAGAATCATCTCTTGCTAGTGTTGATTTTGAGCTCGTAAATTATGGTGAGCCCGAGACGATATCTATTATATTGACGAATCTGTCGAATGAAGAAGTCCAAATTGAAGATGTAGTGTTTTTCGATATTTATGAAAGTTCGCCGTTTCAAATTAACGACTTACCAAGTTCCATTCCTGCGAACGGGACGGTTATGCTTGAAGTGGTATTTGACCCTTTGCACAACATTGATCACAATACGGAAATGATCATCAAAACCTCTGGAGATAGAGGTGCATTAGCGATTGACCTGCAAGGGTCTTGCGATTATCCTGGAAATTATTACGACGAGACTTTTGGTGAATTAGATCAGGATTTGAAAGAAGCTCTAAATGAAGTCTTGGCCCAAGGTCAAATCACTCACGACTATGGCGCTGCCCGTGATGAAATGTATTTGATTATTGATAACCAAAGAGTGAATGGTCAGGGCTCAGCCCAAAACCGCTTGACTCGAGCGTATTTGGGAACGGATGCCGTGTCATATACAAGTCGCAGCGATCTCTTTAACAATTATGACGTCAATTGTGAGCATACCTTTCCGCAAGGAAATTTCAATCAAAATTTACCCATGAGATCCGACATACATCATCTCTTTCCAACGGATGTTGATGCCAATTCTACAAGAGGCAGTTTGAGATTCGGCAACGTCGTTAGCGGTGTTGATTGGAGTGAGGGTGGCAGCCAAAGAGGGCTGAATGGTTCTGGTGAGCAAGTTTTTGAACCTCGCGATGGACAAAAGGGAATGTCTGCCCGAGGGATTCTATACTTCTTAGCCCGATACCAAAATTATGGTGGTCACTTATCTGCAAACATGGAAATTGCCATGAAGGAATGGCATTTCGAATATCCTCCTACTGAAGTTGATATTCAAAGAAATGAAGATATTTTCGCATACCAGAACAACAGGAATCCATTCGCTGATTATCCTCAGATGGTTCACCGAATTTTCTCATTTCGTTCAGATCAAGATCGCCCTAATATTGGAGAGTTGGTTTTGAGCCATGACGAAGCGGACTTTGGCGTGGTCGAGGGAGAATCAGCTGATTTTAACGTCGTTTTGGCCAATACGGGTGAACGCTTTTTCAGTGTTTCGAATGTATCTGTGAGTGGAGCGGGCTTTAGTTTAGCAGCTGGTCAGGAGGATGATTTTGTGGTTGTTCAGGGTGGATCTGCAAACCTAAGTGTGAGTTTTGATCCTTCACTCTCTCAAGGTATTTCAACTGGGAACTTGACATTTAGCACGAATTTGTCAGGTTCGGAGACAGTAACAATTCCTCTTAGCGCCGAGGGTGTTCTTGGTCTAAGCAACCTGAGTGATTTAGGAATTGTTCTTCATCCGAATCCTGCACAAGACGTTTTCCGTTTAAGCGGCACATCTAGTGAAATTCTAACAGTTCAATTGCTCGATATTCAGGGGAGAGAGGTGAAGACTTTCGCCAATTCATCCTCGGTCTATCCGTTGGAATCTGTTAGCAATGGAATCTACTTAGTGAAGGTGTATTTCCAAAATGGGACTTCAGGTATACAGCGTTTAGCGGTAAGCCGCTAGTCGAAGTAGAGTATTTCCTGAAAACGGCCTTTTTCGGTGTATTTACGAATAACCAGCTCCAACTCGGGAATAGGTTCAAATCGTTTGATTAGATCGTCTTCATCGATGTATCCATTGTGACCCTCACCTTCTATAAAACCATAACCTATTACATGGGTTCCTCTCACGAACACCACCGATTTCTCAGATGCTGATCGACCCTCGTCTATTATGAGGTATTTTTTTTCAGGAAAAATAGATTTCCCTTCACCTTCTAAAGATGAGGTTAAATCGAGGGTAGGGGTGTTGTGCTTGCCGTTTTTAACGTATTGAATCTCTATACTAGAGGAGTTTGATAGCTCTTTAAAATAATCAAGGCCTTCAAAAAAGCTAGTGAAATAAATTTCCGCTTTTTGGCCTTTTATGATTTTTTCCAATTTCAGCTTTACCGTGTCTTCTTCGGTCTTTAGATATGCGGCAAACCGAGGTTTAATGCTGAATTTGCCAGCATTGAAGAGTGGATTTTTGACAATCACTTCATAGGCCTCATCCAGCTGGGATAAAAGGTCGCTCCCGAGTGGAGACCAGTCAATGCTATTGAGATTTTTTAGAAGTTCTTGACCTGAGATACTGTCTGCTTCTGATAGCTTTTTGCAAACATCGGTCAGCATATGTTGAGAGCGCTTCACATATATGACCTCGTCTTTCTGATTGTAAAATCTAAAAACTCCACTTTCATCAGGTATAGAGTCAATAAGTTCCTCATCAATCAGTGGACTCGCAATCAATGCGAAATCTGGTTTTCCAAAATTGAGGTCAAATAGATCTTTTTGACTCTCTTTTTTGATAATCATTTCAAAAAGCTTCGTGGTCGCTTTGGCATCTACTCCAGCTCTATGATGACCCTCTAAAGTGATAGAAAGCTCTTGAGTAATCTTACCCAAACTATATGAAGGCAGTCCTGGAAAAGCTTTTCGGCTCATTTGAACTGTACACATCTTACGACGGTTATATTCCATTCCGATTTTGCGAAATTCTTCTCGAAGGAATCGGTAATCGAAGTTTACGTTGTGGGCTATGAAAATAGTATTGGCGGTGAAGCGGTCAAACTTTTCAGCGATTTCGCTGAAAAGCGGAGCATCTGCGACCATTTGGTCAGAAATACCAGTCAGGCGCGCTACAAAAGGGGGTATCTGCCGCTCTGGATTTACCAGGGTTTCGAAAGTATCAATGACTTTCACTCCATCGTGTTTGATGGCGGCTATTTCGGTGATACGACCAGTGTTCTTATTCCCGCCTGTCGTTTCAATATCTACAATTACGTACATCTCTTTGATTATTGTAAAGGTATTTAATCTAAGCATCCTTAGGGTAACTCTTGGTAATTTTCGGTTCTTTGCCTAATGGCAAGTACATTGTTCACTCAATTATGTGTTTTGTGGTTTAAGCTAAGTGGTTGGGGCTTTAAGGGAGAGATTCCCGTTAACAGAAAGCAGTATGTGCTAGTTGTAGCTCCGCACACGAGCAATATTGATTTCTTCGTGGGTGTAGCAGCCAGAAGGTTGCTTAAGATTGACGTGAAATACTTAGCCAAAAAAGAACTGTTCAAGTTTCCGTTTCGCGGTCTGTTTTTAGGTTTGGGAGGATACCCTGTAGATCGATCTAAAAACACTTCACTGGTAGATCAAGTGGTAGGCTTCTTTAATGGTCCTGAAGATTTTGCTCTGTGTGTAACCCCCGAGGGGACGAGGAAAAAAGCAGAAGTATGGAAAACGGGATTCTACGTAATGGCCCAGAAGGCCAAAGTTCCAATCGTAATGTGTGGTTTTGATTTTTCATTGAAGAAGGTGGTGATCAGTGAGTTTTTTGACCCTTCAGGGAATATGGGAGATGACCTTATTCATATGCACCAGTTTTTTGATAAGATTTCTCCAAAGCACCCCGAACTGTCCATGTATTAACATACTTAGTCCAATTTAAATTTAAACAAGACAGATAGTTATAAGTGTTTTGGTTTTTGCAAGACCTATTTATGAACATGGTTTTTTTATGCACATTGCGCAGTTCTTAACATAGTGTTGAGTACTTTTAAAGCAGACTTAACAATTAAGTAATACCAATCCGAAGTCATTACTCCTTCAACGGGGTTTTAATTCAATTCACCAAATAAAATCACTCTGCAATGGATAGATACGACAGCCTTATTTTGGAAATCATACAAGAGCATAAAAAACAAACTACAGATAAATCCAAAATCAGATTGCGGAGTTTAGAAACAAAATTTTGGAAGGAAGTAGAGTCTCATTCAGATTTAAGTCTTGGCCAGGGAAGAGTGGGAGAAAGAATTACCAATCTTTATTTGAAAGGATTAATTGAGAACAAAGGCGGATACGGTTTAACCAGCAAAGGAAGAATTCAATTAGAAACAGCTAGAGCCCACGCATAAGTGTTGTCATCTCCATCATATTCAGAGGCTGTCTATCTAAAAGACAGCCTTTTTTATTGCTTTAAAGAATGTCAGCTGCTGTTATAAACATCCGTGAATAACTGTTGTGAACAGGATGTTAGAAAGACCTTCCATGGTTAACCTGACAACTTAATGCCGAATGTTATCTTAGTATCAGTTGACGAAGAGATAGTTGGTTTGCCAAGCGAGGTAAGGCTTTCGTTGAAGAAGTTGAAAGTGAGAAATCACTGCTTTAATTAGCTTTTCGACTTACCTGAGATACGTGATGAAAGGTTTTGATTTCGGTCAACTCTGAAACGATTTAGTTCGCAAAAGTCATTATCAGAAGAAGTAATCCTGTGAAGGACCTATCCGATAGGTGTTTTCTCTTATGAAAGAAGTGCCGTTTCGAATTCTTCGGATGAAGAAGCATCCATGACACTTCCTATGTGGCTTAGCCTTTGGCAAAATCGCGATTAAGAAGAAATCCTTGATTGAAGTTAGATCATGGTTCTTAGGAACACATGTGAAATCAGTGAACTGTTAGTTGGCCATTGAAAAAGGCCAAGGCTTTTTTGAATGAGGCGGAACGAAGACTCTTTGTTCCGCCTTACTGTTTTACAGTATCT
>JBLIDT010000009.1:0-116151 GCA_047632755.1 Cryomorphaceae bacterium | reverse complement strand
TTTCAACAAAAGCAATCCGCCTACAGCGGATTAGGCTTTTTTCATTTCAGAAAGACTTCGAGCAAGCTCGGCCTTGGGAAATTTAGAATCATTGTTCAAAGGGATTCACCTCCGCTGCGCTGCGGTGATCCCGAGGGGTGGGGCTTTCAACAAAAGCAATCCGCCTACAGCGGATTAGGCTTTTTTCATTTCAGAAAGACTTCGAGCAAGCTCGGCCTTCCTGAAATGAAAAAAGCCATCACAACTTCGTCGTGATGGCTTTTATTGAGCGGGAGACGGGATTCGAACCCGCGACCCCGACCTTGGCAAGGTCGTGCTCTACCAGCTGAGCTACTCTCGCGTAATTCTCAAATGCTTCGTTTCAATCGATTTTGAAAAGAAAAACTTTCTGGGAGTAAAAATCCTGAAATGAATCGGGACTTGCATTTGGGATGGCAAAATTAACCAATAATTCCTCTTAGCAAAATAATTTTACCCGCATTATCAAATGGCAAGTCGTAATGAAGGTCGAAGGCTTTATAATGATGGCAATTTCACGACAAAATCATAGCCACGTTATGGTCATTGAGGGAGAGTAGCGAAGCTTCTACCTTTGACAAGATTTCGTCCTGGTATAGGCTCACCATTAAACAATGTGTGTCAGCTACCCGTGATCTTTTTGATCTCGTTAAGTTTCATCAAAGCCTCCACGGGAGTGAGGGAATTGATGTCAATCGCTACAATTTCATCTCGAATCTGTTGGAGCACAGGGTCATTCAATTGGAATATGCTCAATTGCATCTCTTCGCTTTTGCCGATTTTCCCTTTTGGGTCAAGCACCTCTGCTGAATGCGTTTTTTCCAATCGAGCCAAAATAGACTTTGCACGATCGAGCAAACTGGTCGGCATTCCCGCCATTTGCGCCACGTGAATCCCAAAACTATGCTCACTGCCACCTGGCTTCAATTTGCGCAAGAAGATGATCTTGTCTTTATACTCTTTTACACTGACATTGAAGTTTTTAATGCGAGAAAAAATGGATTCCATCTCGTTCAATTCGTGGTAATGAGTCGCGAAAAGTGTTTTAGCACGAGAACTCTTTTGCTCATGCAAATACTCGGCAATGGCCCAAGCAATAGAAACACCATCGTAAGTGCTCGTTCCTCGACCAATCTCATCGAGCAGCACCAGACTTCGGTCAGATAAGTTATTGAGAATACTGGCAGTCTCATTCATCTCTACCATAAAGGTAGACTCGCCCGAAGAAATATTATCACTCGCCCCTACCCTCGTGAATACTTTGTCTACCACACCGATTTCGGCAGAGGCAGCGGGAACGTATGATCCAATTTGAGCCATCAAAACAATCAGAGCCGTTTGCCGAAGCAAAGCCGACTTACCCGACATGTTTGGCCCTGTGATCATCATGATCTGAGTATTTTCATTATCGAGCTCCACATCATTTTCTACATAGGCCTCTCCAGTTGGCAGCTGGTGCTCGATTACGGGATGGCGGCCACCAAATATTTTGAGGTCACGACCCTCGTTCATCTGTGGCCGAACATAATTGAGCTCCACCGCTGTTTGGGCAAAGGAGAGGTAACAATCCACTTCGGCGATCCGACGAGCATTGAGCTGTATCGGTTCTACAAAAGCCGCCAAATCGGTAATTAAATCAGAATAGAGCCTCGACTCCAATTCCTGGATGCGCTCTTCGGCCCCGAGAATTTTCTGCTCGTAAACCTTTAGTTCCTCGGTGATGTATCGCTCCGCGTTTACCAAAGTTTGCTTGCGCACCCATTCTTCGGGCACTTTGTCCTTGTGCGAATTTCTGACCTCGAGGTAGTACCCAAAAACATTGTTGAAAGAAATCTTCAAACTCGTAATTCCTGTACGCTCAGTTTCTCGCTGCTGAATCCTGAGGAGGTTATCCTTTCCGTTGGATTTGATATCGCGCAAGTCATCGAGTTCTTCATTGATGCCTTCAGCAATTACGCCCCCTTTATTCAATTGAACGGGAGCCTCAGGGTTGAGTTCTTTGGAAATTCTCTCTACCATGCTCGCGCACGGATTGAGTTGTTCCGCGAGTTGAGTCAAAGACGAATTTTTTGATTTGTCCAATCGCTCTTTAATCGGCAGAGTAGCTTTCAAAGCTCTACCCAACTGAAGCACCTCTCTCGGGTTAATCCGCCCAACACTCACTTTGGAAATCATTCGCTCTATATCTCCAATCTGCTCGACTTGGTGGCGAATGAAATCAGCATTCGCTTTTTCAGCAATAAAGTATTCGACTGCTTCGTGGCGCTGAGTGATGGCCTTAACCGATTTTAGCGGAAGCATAAGCCATCGCTTCATCAATCGGCTACCCATTGGTGAAATGGTTCTATCAATGACCATCTGGAGGGAAGTACCTCCTTCATTCATTGGGTGGACCAATTCCAGGTTTCGAATGGTAAATCGATCCAGCCACACATATTTGTCCTCGTCTATTCGTTTCAGATGACTGAGGTGACCAAGTTTATGATGGTGTGTTTCACTGAGGTAGTGAAGAGCTGCGCCTGCCGCTATGATGGCCATTTCCATTCCTTCAATCCCGAATCCTTTCAGGGATTTCGTTTTGAAATGCGAAAGGAGTTTGTCGTGGGCAAAATCTTCGGTGAAGACCCAATCGTCCATACGGAACGTGTGGAACTTGTCACCAAAGGCCTTGCGGAAATTCTGTTCATTGTGGCGCTGAAAAAGAACCTCACTTGGCTTAAAGCTTTGGAGCAATTTCTCGATGTAAGCGTGAGACCCTTCAGTTGTGAGAAACTCTCCCGTCGAAATATCGAGAAAACTCACACCGGCCTTATCCTTTCCAAAATGCACTGCGGATAAAAAATTATTTGACTTATGATCCAGTACTTGATCATTGTAAGCGACTCCAGGAGTGACTAACTCGGTGACTCCGCGCTTTACAATGTTCTTAGTCATTTTGGGATCCTCGAGCTGATCGCAAATAGCGACGCGGTATCCCGCCCGAACTAGCTTTGGCAAATACGTATCCAACGAATGGTGAGGAAAGCCTGCTAATTCGATATGAGCGGCTGCTCCGTTCTTTCTTTTGGTCAGAACGATGCCCAAAATATTCGACACAGTAATGGCATCCTTTCCAAAGGTTTCGTAGAAATCACCAACGCGAAATAGAAGCAAAGCATCAGGATACTTGGCTTTCACACCAAGGTATTGCTTCATCAAAGGGGTTTCCTTCGGTTCGTTGACCTTGTTGGTTTTCGGTTTCGCCTTTGTTTTAGTAGTATCCACGTGCAGTATGTTCCTTGGTTCACGAAAATACCAATACCTTTCGGGAAGGAAAAATGCAGGTTTTCTAGTTTTCAATTCTTATGAACAAGAAGTTAGCCAATGAAGCGTTGAATCGCTTAACCGGAAAGGAATTCAAAAGTGCGGTCAAGACTCCTGTCGTGATCGTTTTGGATAACGTGAGAAGTGCTCAAAATGTCGGTTCCGTATTCCGCACTAGCGATGCTTTCAGGCTTGAGAAGATTTTTCTTTGTGGGATAACGCCTACTCCGCCTTCTCGAGAAATGAACAAAACTGCGCTGGGTGCAACTGAATCGGTGGAATGGGAATATTTCGCTGACACAAATGCTTGCCTCAGTATCCTATCCGAAAAAGGCTTTGAATGCATCGCTGTGGAGCAAACCGAAGATTCAGAAAAACTTGGTGCCTTTAAAATTGAAAGCAAAAAAAAATACGCGCTGGTCATGGGTAATGAGGTAGATGGTGTAGAACAAGAAGTTATTGATCGTTGCAACAAAAGCCTTGAAATACCACAAATTGGGACCAAGCATTCCATCAATATATCCGTGTGCGCAGGAATAACCATTTGGGAATTTTACCGTCAGTTAAAAACTAGGGAATAAAAGAAGTTGTAATTCTTATATTCGCCCCGTTATCTTTATAGCTGTGAATAAGTTTTATCAGTATTCTTTGATTGCTTTGTTCGCCACATCCTTCTCGGCAGTGCATGCGCAATATTTCAGTGGGCAAACGTCGTACTGGAAAAGCCAGCGTCACAGTTTTGGAATAGGCCTCGGAGCTTCTTTCTTTTTAGGAGAACCTGGGGGACGTGACCAGATCGGAACAGACTTTATTTATGATCTGGAGCTTTCGAAAACGAAACCAGCCTTGCAGTTTACGTATCGGTACCAGCTGGGCAGCCGCTTTTATATAAAAGCACAATTGGCCTATGCTATTATCGGAGGAAATGATGCCCTAACCGAAGAGATTTTCAGGAGAAATCGCAATCTAAGCTTTCGTTCAAATATTTTTGAATTCTCTATTCAAGGAGAATATGATTTGATCGATTTTACTCAAAAAACTCGTTACGGCAGAATAAAGCAGAGTAAACTAGAAGGATCAGCGCTGTACATTTCTGCAGGGGTCGGAGTAACAAGATTCAATCCACAAGGAAATTTTGAAGGCACTTGGTATGACCTAAGAGATTTCGGCACCGAAGGACAACTCCAAGATGGCGGACCATCTCAATATTCCCTTTACACGATTGTTATTCCTTTAGGTATCGGTTATCGAATGCAACTCAACAAGGAATGGACAGTTGGATTTGAAATAGTACACCGACTTACTTTTACTGACTACATGGACGATGTGAGCACCGTATATTTCGACAACCAGACTATCGCTGATAATCAAGGAGAATTAGCTGCAATCTTTGCTGATCCAAGCCTTGGATACTACGTTGATGAAAACGGATTGCGTGTTCCTCTCGGGAGCACGGAAGCAGGATTGCAGCGGGGAAATCCCAATAAAAATGATGCCTATTTCTTTGGCATGTTTACAGCAGATTACAAGATAGCCCAGAAACGGTTCAAGCGTGGTCGCGGTCGTGTGACCAAGAGACGACGACGAAGAGTGGTTTTCTAAGAATTAGTATTGAGTGCGGAGTGTTAAGTATTCAGAGGGTGCAGAATCCGGCATTCTTATAAATTCGATAACACATTCCTTGAACTCTCTCTGTACCCGCGGAAGATGCTTAAAGCACGAATCTGTTTGGCTTTTGTATTTTAAATTCCGATTTCCCTTGCGACTGCAATCCCAAAAGTATTTCAAATCACCGCACGGCTCTGCGTTATCAATCATTGAGCAAACGCTTTTCACCCTCTGAGATCCTCTTAAGCTCTCTTTCAGAAGGAGAGAGATTGACTTTATTCTGAGATCATCACATTCCGCCACGCGATGAATCGAAGTGGCGGCAATAAAAACAGCCTTCTAGCTAGAGGCTACAAAACAAAAAAGCCGTCTGCCAGAATGGCAGACGGCTTTTTTAAATCGATTGTATAAGCTTATTCAGCAGCTTCGCCCTGGAAGTTTCTGAACTCCAAGTCGGTGGCTGCTTTCTCTTCTAACGAAGCATCCATACTGTAAGCTTTAGTCAAGTTTGTGGTAACTGCATCGGCGTCGTTCATACGCGCTCCGATGATTGCTTTTAGGTAGTAACCCATTGCAGAATCAGAAGCGTCAGAATCGTTGACTGTTTTCATTGCCGTTTCCGTGTTACCTGACAATACTTGAGCCAATGCCTTATTGAAAGTATTGCTTCCTTTCATGTTCTGGATAGCAGAGCTGTAATCACCATTTTGGATATCGATAATACCCATATTGTAATTTACTTCATCTCCAGCTCCAGCAGCAGCTTCTAGCATTTCCATCGCTCCTTTGCGGTCTCCGTTCAACCTAGAAATGATTGCCATGTTGTTTTTCACAACAGGACTTTCTTCTTTACCCATCGCATTTCCAAACATGGTTTGAGCTTTCGAAAGTTCATTTTTACGAAGATGAATAACACCCATGTTGTTGTGAGCTCTAAAATCGTTAGGATAAATCGAGGCAGTGGTTTCGTATATCGCATATTGCTCATTCATATCCTCAGTAAGGGTGGTAGCATAGAGCATCTCTTCTAAAGTAAGAGTGTCAGCATTTGCTGAACGAGCTAAAGCGATAATCTCTTCATCACTTCTACCTACGATGTCATAATTTACCGTAATCTGCGATCTACGTAGTTCAGGAAGAATCTGGTCAGCAACTTCAGTGTAAGTAGCTGCAAGGTTTCTGATCTCCTCTTCACGCTTAGTCACGTCAGAATACATTTCGAGAATTCTCAGGATCAATTCTTTGTCAGCAATATCAGAAGCTTCCATTTTATTTTTAAATCCTGTCCAGTCTTCTCCTTTAGGCATCAATTCGAAGAAAGCTTCTTTGTCGTATTCTATTTTTGCACGATCCATCAAACGAGATACTGCTTTCATAGCACTTTCAGCTCTTTCTGAAGCCAAATTCTCATTGATGCTGATTTCACCTTCAGGTGAAGCGTAAGCCATAATCTCAGCGCCTTTGAATTGGTAATCTGCATTGCTAGCAACTTCTTTCAAGAAGTTTTCGATCGCTTTGATATCAGCATCGCCAAGCTCCGAACTTCTAACACTTGAAGCGTTCACTAAGTAATTAATGATTGCATTCGCTTGATGAGAAGTAATTCTTTCGAATTGATCTGCAGCAATAATTGGCATATCGTCACTCATTACCATTAAGGGAGTAGTGATTACACCGTCCGCCAATTTGAATGGATCAAATGCTTGTTCCTTGTTCCCTTGCTTACCCAAAATGTTCAGCATTAGCTCAGAATTCTCCATCGCAGGAGTGTAAGCTATACGGTCGGAGTAAGAAAAATTCTTTCCTGTTTCGTAAGGAATGACAGTTGCATTGCTAGCCGCATCTTCTCCTTGAAAAGAAACTGAATCGTAAGGAGTTGATCCACCGTCATAGGTAAGAGTTGGGGTCAACGTTACCATTGCCTTTTTACTGAAGTACTTTCCAGGAAATTTCCCGCTGATGTTAAGTTCTACACTGTCTCCACGAACGATTAATGGCTCTGGATCCACGTTATACTCTACTGTCTCGGCATATTTTGCCATTTTCCCCAGTCCACCACAGGCGGCCATAGCAAATCCGACTACGATTAAAAGGGCCAGAAATTTAATATTCGAATGCTTCATTCGTTTTGGTTTTTAAGGTCTTTTTTTTTCCTAATTAATTGCCTGCAAACATACATATAGTTTTTTACACAATGAAGTGATTAATGCGGTTTTAAACCAATCCTGAAATAGGCTCAATCAACTGATGATGAATACCTTTGGGGCGAGGCTCCTTAATGACAGACAACAATTTCTCATAGACTAACTGATCTTTTACGAAGTCGACCTCCGAAACATCAAGAATTAGCACCCTCATGTTGTTCGCTTGTTTTCTCAAAAAGTCAAGGTATTTGGCCTGAACACGACCTAAGTACTCCTCTTCAATGCTCTGTTCATACCTCCTTCCGCGAATCCTGATGTTTTGAAGAAGCCGCTTAGTATCTGAATAGAGATAGACCAAAAGATCGGGAGTTGGCACCGTTTTAAACATGATGTCAAACACCTTGCGGAAGAGGCGCAACTCATCCTCATTCAGGTTGGAAGCCGCAAAAATCAAAGACTTACTTAACATGTAATCAGAAATCCGAACGGAACTAAAGAGATTGCGATCGGATCCAAGCCCAGATAGCTGACTGTAGCGCTCAGCTAGAAAAGACATCTCTAAAGTAAAAGCATATCTCCTAGGCTCTGCATAGAATTTTGGCAAGAACTCATTATCCGCAAATTGCTCCAAAACCAGCTCCGCATTGAAATCGGATGCTAGCTTGTGTGCCAATGTCGTTTTACCCGACCCAATATTACCTTCTACGGCTATGTAGTTATAATCCATCCAATTCTGCCAGTTCTGTTTTATCTTCAGATATACTCAAGAGCTCCTTCATCGTTGCACCAATCAACGGGTGCCTAAATCCAGGAGCTATGTCAACCATTGGTTGAAGAACAAAATTACGAAGATGAAGTTGAGGATGAGGTACCGTAAGCGCATCTGTTTTTATGACCTCTTCATCTAAAAATAAAATATCAATATCGATCAATCTTGGCCTAAACGGTTCACCTTGCTTCCGCTTAGACGTTTCACGGCCAAGAGCAACTTCAATTTCAAGGGTTAATCGATGAATCTCTGTACTACCAAGTTTGGTTTTAATTGCGCAGCAGCAGTTTAGGTAGGATCGATCGTCATCATAACCCCATGCAGGAGACTCGTACACCTTGGATTTGGCCGCAACTTCGCCCAGTTCTTCCAACATAAGAATAGCCTTCTCCAAGGACTCTAATCTGTTCCCCAAATTACAGCCCAAACCCAAATAGACAGTTTTCATAGAATTTTCGTCGGTCACAATTTTATTATTATTCAAAGTCTGTCTATAGAGTCAGGTATCTCATCGAGAAAGCTAGGTATCAAAGCGCACGTAGTTTTAAAATTCAAGGAGTCCGCCATAGGCGGATGACCAGGTATAAAAACAAGGCCCTAGACCAAGCCACAGGCATGGTGCAACATCGATAGCGGTCCTTGCGAATAAACACTATTTAGCTTCCGCTAAAATATCGCATCGACCAGTCGTGTATTTAACGAATCAGAACAGGGCCAATCAACCTACTTTTGTACAAAGGAAAAAAAAGAATGAAGCAATTTTTCAAATTCATGTTCGCGAGCCTGCTGGGAACCCTAATTTCCCTCTTTGTTTTGCTATTTGTTGGAATACTAATAATTGGAGGGATTTTCTCTGCTGCTTTTAGTGATCTGGACAAATCCAACCAGGTGACAAGTGTAAAAGACAATTCCATCTTGCACCTCAAGTTTGATCAGCCCATCGTTGACCGAGGTCCCGAGGAACATTTTAATATCAATTTCGGTGGCTTCCAATCTTCTACGCCATTAGGTTTGGATGAGATTCTGGAGAATATTGAGAAAGCAAAAAATGACGATAAAATCAAGGGTATTTACTTTGATGTTGCTGTTGTCCCTGCAGGAATGGCTACTACTCAAGAGATTCGAAACGCTCTTTTGGATTTTAAAGAAAGTGGAAAATGGATAGTCAGTTACAATGAAATCTATACACAAAAAGCCCTCTACTTGAGCTCTGTAGCTGATGAGATTTACATCTACCCTGAAGGTTTTATGGACTTTCGTGGATTGAACGCCGAAGTGACTTTCTTCAAAAATCTTTTGGACGACTTGCAAATTGAGCCTCAAATTATTCGTGGTTCCAACAACAAGTTCAAAAGTGCTGTTGAACCGTTTATTTTGGATGAAATGAGCCAGGCTAGTCGAATGCAAACGAAGAAATGGCTAGAATCTATGTGGGGAAGTATGCTAGACGGAATGAGCGATAGCTATTCAATCTCTGCAGAAAAGCTGAATGAGATCGCTGAAAACTATTCCATTCAGATAGCATCAGATGCTGTGGACGCGGGAATGGCAACCGCTGTTATGTACGAAGATGAAGTAATGGATATTCTTCGGGAGAAAACCGAAACTGATGAGGATGACGATCTCCATTTCGTTACACTCGCTAAGTATCTTAAAGCTCCAAAGCCACCCAAGGAAGACGGTGACTTTACACTCTCTTACAAAAAAGCTAAAATAGCTGTGATCTATGCCCAAGGAAACATTGGCCTGGGCGAATCTGGTGATGATGCTGTAGGCAGCGACACCTATGCCGAAGCTATCAAGGCAGCTAGAAAGGATACTTCAGTAAAGGCAATCGTTCTTAGAGTAAACTCTCCTGGTGGAGTTGCGATTGCGGGCGACATGATTTGGCATGAGGTAGTGCTGGCCCAAAAAGAAAAGCCATTGATCGTTTCAATGGGTGACGTGGCAGCTTCTGCAGGATATTACATCAGTGCACCTGCCGATAAGATCTTCGCCATGCCAACGACCATTACTGGTTCTATTGGTGTGTTTGGTATCATTCCAAATATGAAAGGTTTTTTCAATGACAAAATCGGCTTGACTTTCGATAACGTGGAGACCAATGACTTCGCCGACTTTGGCGGAGTAAGCCGACCGCTAAATGATGCGGAGTACGCTATTCTGCAAAGATCGGTTGATCGCACCTATGGAAATTTCGTGAATATCGTAGCCGAAGGCCGAAACCTAAGACCTGAGTTCATTGACTCCATAGGTCAAGGAAGAGTGTGGTCAGGATTAGATGCCCTCAAACTAGGCTTGGTAGATGAGCTTGGAGGATTGGAAGATGCGATAGCCGAAGCTGCAAAGATGGCAGGATTAGAAGACTACACCATTAAGGAACTCCCAAAAAGGAAAGACCCTGTTCAACAGATTTTGGAGGATCTGAATATGGCAATGGTAAAAACTGCACTGGGTTTTGACGTAGAAAACTCAGAATTGATCGAGCAATACAAAGCCATTCAAAACATCAAAGAGATGAAAGGGATTCAAGCTAGAATGCCTTTTGAAGTGAAGGTAGACTGACCATTAGAATGAACTGATTCAAAAACCCTGGTGTCTTTAGATACCGGGGTTTTTTATGAGCAAGCGGTGAATCGCACCATTCGTGATTGACAAACTTTGAAGTAAAACTCGCTTAAGCTGTTGAGTTGTTCTATATTGAGAAATAATAGAGATACTCCAATCGAAAAACCATCATGAAAAAATTTACAAACCTCCTCATCGCGGCTAGCACCATGATGGCTTTTTTTGCGGCAGATGTCACTACAGCGCAAGTCAACCACATCGTTGAAGTCAGCAATTTTCAATTTACACCTGCCAGCATTACCATTGAGTCAGGGGATATGATAACATTTATGAATGTGTCTGGATTCCACAACGCAAACGGCTCTACCGATATATTTCCTGGAAACCCAGCCTCCTTTACCACGGGCATCGCTGCTTCTGCCCCATGGACCGAATCTATTGTGTTAACAGTAGAAGGCACATACACATATCATTGCGACATCCACCCCAATATGGTGGGTACAATAATCGTAAACAGCAGCGAACCACCTTGCGAAGACCCCTACCCTGCTGTAACGGGTTTAGTTTCTCAAATACAAGGCGATGACATACTGCTTTCTTGGGACCCCATAGCTGGCTCCATTGGATGCCAAATTCGTATAGGACCAAAAAACGGAGAAACTTTAGGGACGAGAATCATCGGAGGCAACAATGTATCTCAATTCCTTATCCCTGGACAGTTCCTTAATCCTGGCACTTCATATGATTGGGAAGTTCGTTGCGGATGCTCTCAGAGCCCCATTGTGGCTGGTCCTTGGTCCAGTTCTGACTTTGTAATGCCAGCAGGTGCTGCTGTTTCCTCATACCCCAATCCTACAACCGACTTGTCCAACGTGACCTTCAGCGTGATTGATGAAGGATACACTACTCTTGAAGTTTACGATATGAGCGGACGCAGCGTAGAATCTCTATTTAGCGGTGTAGCGAATCCCGACGCTGACTACCGCTTCTCGTTTAACGGCTCTGACCTGCCAGCAGGAGTGTACATCTATCGTTTGACTACGCAAACGGAAACGGTGATAGAGAAATTCATGATTTCAAAATAAGCGATTGATTATTGATTTTATAAGGAAAAACCCGGCATCAACATGATGCTGGGTATTTTATTGATTGAATTCATGATTAGGGATCGAGCTCAATTCATATCGATCTAAAAAGTCCAGCTAGAAACCGTGCTTTTTTATTCGCATTCAAACTCGACCTCGTATCCACTATACTTCCTGAGGTTGATCACATTCTCGTGGTCAAAGTAGAGGTACTGTCCTCGAATGCCCGTTAGGGTTCCCTCGATGGTTTTTTCGTTGTCGAGATTTATCGACTTAACTTTTTCGGGATACTGACTGACGGGATAAAGAAATTCATGAACTTCTGAATCCGCAATGGCGTATTGCTTCAAATCTTCAGGAAAGAAGGAGATCATTGCGTCGCGAGTCTTTTTCAGGTCCTCTTCGCCCCTTTCATCTCTTAACATCTTACGCCAATCAGTGCGGTCAGAGAGGTACTGTTTTAACTCTATTTCCACGTCGCCCGCTAATTTTCGATAGGGGACTTCTGCAATTTTTATGGCTCTCCAAGCTCCTTGATCGATCCAACGGCTGGGAATATTGGTTGATCTGGTCACCCCAACTTTGACGCCAGATGTTTGGGCTAAATAGATAAAATGTGGCTGGTTGTGGTGCTTCTCTTCCCACTCTACGTCCCTTCCTTTCCCCAAGTGAGCCTCGCAAAGCTCTGGCCTAATTATGCAGGGCGCAGCCTGAGCTGCTTTCGTAAAACAATCGTAGCAAAACCCTTGACCAAAAGTCTTCTTGAGGTCCTTGCCACAGTTGGTGCAATTTATTTTACCAGTCCATTTCAATGTCAATGTTTTATTGATGCATTGATTGATTTCGGGACCCATTTCTTTATTGAGGTTGAGATTGTAATGAACGCCACCATTTGCGGTAACATTCATCTTTCTCAAAGTGCCTTTTGCATTCATCATATTGCAGCTTAATAACTTCCTTTTTAGTAATTTGGTTCTCTATCCTGTAACTATGGCCTTAAATTCTGTCTTCTCCTGGTTCATGAAGAAACGCTTTCATCAGATCGAGCTCTTCATGAAATATCCTGTAGAGGTTCAAAATGAGTTGTTCGAGCGACTTATTGACACAGCCAAGGATACAGAATGGGGCCGAAAATACGATTACGCGAGTATTCGATCACAAAGAACCTACCGCGACCGAGTTCCACTGCAAACTTACGAAGATGTAAAACCTTACGTGAGCCGCTTGCAGAAAGGCGAACAAAATCTTCTTTGGCCTACTGAGATCAATTGGTTTGCCAAATCATCGGGGACGACGAGTGACAAGAGCAAGTTTATACCCGTTAGCCGAGAGGCACTAGAAGGGTGTCATTACAAAGGAGGTAAGGACCTGCTAGCCGTTTACAATTACAACCACCCAAATAATGGGCTTTACAACGGGAAGTCATTGGTTTTAGGCGGAAGCAGCCAAATCAATCAGTTCAGGAAGGATTCGTACTCTGGCGACCTATCGGCAATCATCATCAATAACCTTCCTCTTTGGGTAGAGATGAAACGCATCCCCGACCGATCGATCGCATTGATGGATAATTGGGAAGAAAAGATTGAGCGCATGGCGGAGAGCGTAAAGGATGAAAATGTGACGAATATGGCTGGTGTTCCGTCATGGACGCTGGTTTTGCTCAAACGTGTTCTCGAATTAAAAGGAAAGAAAACCATTCATGAGATATGGCCGAATCTTGAACTATACATTCACGGCGGGGTAAATTTCGCGCCATATCGGGAACAGTTTGATCGAATCATCGGGTCGAATAAGATGAATTATTACGATAGCTACAATGCCAGCGAAGGGTATTTTGGAATCCAAGACCGGAGCAATGCAGACGATATGTTGCTCATGCTCGACTATGGCATTTATTATGAATTCATTCGAGCATCTGAATCACACGACGAAAATCCGCGGATAGTGAGCTTGAGTGAGGTGGAGATCGGTGAGAATTACGAAATTGTAATCAGCACCAATGCAGGCCTTTGGCGTTATCGAATTGGTGATACCGTAAGTTTTACTTCAAAATTTCCTTTCCGGATTCGAGTAACAGGAAGGACCAAGCACTTTATCAATGCTTTCGGTGAAGAGCTGATCATCGACAATGCAGAAAAAGCGCTTTCCAAAGCATGCAAAGAATGTGATTGCTCGATTGTTGACTATACGGCTGGCCCTGTTTACATGAGTCATGAGGGAACAGGAGGGCATGAGTGGCTGGTAGAATTTGACCGAGCGCCTGAAAACCTCGAGACCTTCGCAGCCATATTGGACAATGAACTCAAAAAACTGAACAGCGATTACGAAGCTAAGAGAACGGGAGATTTGACCCTGCGCTTTCCATTGGTGAAGAAAGTTCCAACAAAGACATTTTACAACTGGCTGAAAAATCAAGGTAAATTAGGAGGGCAACACAAAGTACCCCGCTTAGCCAATAACAGAAAGTTCCTAGACGAAATCAGAGAAATGCTCGTTCAAGAAACCGTATGATCAGAGCTTTTCTCACTTCGTCACTATTCCTTTTTTCCTTCCATATTGCTCAAGCTCAATTCATGGAGCTTTATGCCATTCCAGGAAAATTTGACTTCATCGAATACGACAACCTCCTTAATGTCTATGGAGTGCGAAATACTGAGATTTTCAAATACAAGTCCGATGGGACTTTTGCCTTTCGCTTCAGCGATGAGCAAATGGGCGAAGTCAGCGCGCTGGATATAACTTATTCGCTGCGACCGATGGTCATGTATCCCGACCTCAACTATGTTATTTTACTCGACAATACGCTAAGCGACAACAGGGGAAGAATAAATCTCTTGAGTAAAAACATCAGTATGGGCATCTTGGGGTGTTCATCTGTGCAAAACTATTTCTGGTTTTACGACGCTATGAGTTTTTCTCTCATTCGAATGAACGAGAACTTTAAGCAAGTGGGCACAACTGGGAATCTCGCACAGGTACTGAGACTGGATTTAAATCCGAACTACTTGGTGGAGTTTGCCAACCGCATTTATTTGAACAATCCCGAATCGGGAATTCTCGTCTTCGACATTTTTGGAACTTACATCAATACTATTCCCATCAAAGGGCTGGAAAGATTTCAAGTACTTGAAAATACCGTAGTTTATTTTAAGGACAATAAGCTTCACAGATACAATATGCGCGACTATACGGAGACGGAAATTGAGCTCCCCGAAGATTGCTCTCAAGCTTTGGTTTTTAAGAACAGAGTAGCAGGACTTTGTGGCGACAATATTAAAGTTTGGGAGCTAATCATGCCTTAAGTCTCACTACACCGTCAATATTTGTATTTTTGCCCATTATTCAGAAATTATGCACGTAGCAGTAGCAGGAAATATAGGTTCAGGTAAGACAACTCTCACAGGATTGTTGGCCAAGCATTACAAATGGGAAACTCATTTTGAGGATGTGGACGAAAATCCATACCTCTTGGATTTCTACAAAGACATGCAGCGATGGTCTTTCAATCTTCAGATTTACTTCTTGAACAGCCGATTCAATCAAATCGCAGAAATCCGTCAGAAGGATATCAAAGTCATTCAAGACAGAACGATATACGAGGACGCGTACATCTTTGCACCAAACCTCCACGCGATGGGGTTGATGACCACTCGGGATTTTGAGAATTACTTCTCGCTTTTCAATTCGATGGAGAATTATATTCAAGCTCCTGACTTGTTGATATACCTGCGGGCGACGGTGCCAGCATTGGTAACCAACATCCAAAAAAGAGGTCGAGAGTACGAAGAGGCCATTCGCCTGGATTACCTCAAAAGATTGAACGAACGATACGAGGCTTGGATCTCCACCTACGATAAGGGAAAGATTTTGATCATCGATGTAGATGACAATGCCTTTCACGAAAATGCGGAGGACCTAGGTGAGATCATCACCGCTATTGATGGCGAAATTAATGGGCTATTTTAAAGGAATTCAAAAACTTTCAAACATAAAAAAGGCGCTTCGATTGAAGCGCCTTTTTCGTTTAATATCTTTTGGATCAGAGTTTCACCTGAAAAGAAACGGGAACCTCATCGTAAATCACTTTGTCTCCCAAGTCAGAGAAGAAAGAACCTGAGTTGTACTTGATGTCATGTTTGGTTCGGTCGAAAGTAAATCCACCCTCGAGCATATAAGCTCCATCAACTTCGCTGAGTTTGTACTCACCAGACACATTGCTTGTTTTGCCTTTCATCGAGAGCCCTCCTTCGAATTTGTAAACTCCTTGTGGGTCAACCATTTTTGAACCGCTAATTCTTAGGGCAGCCTTTGGGAAATTCTCCACATCAAAAAAGTCCTCATTCAAAAGATGACCAGTCAAATCAGCGTTTGATTCTGCGTCTTTGATGTCAGTCACCTTAATGGTTGTCATGTCAATATCAAAGTTCCCAGAAACGATCTTACCATTTTCGAAAGAAGCTTCTCCTTTGGTCGCGATCGTACCGTTGTGTTGACCAGTAACTTTTTTACCTATCCATCGGAATTCAGAATTCTCAGTAGTGATTTTATACTCTCCGTTTGGCCCTTTGCTTTCTTTAGAATCAACAGATATCATGGAAGCTTCCTCAATAACATTCTCTGATTGAGAGTGACCGTCACCTTCTCCTATAAGAGGCGCAATCACCAAACCAACCAAACAGGTAAGCTTGATCAAAATGTTCATTGATGGTCCTGAAGTATCTTTGAAAGGATCTCCAACGGTATCACCTGTTACAGCTGCCTTGTGCGCTTCTGAACCTTTGTACGTCATTTCGCCATCGATCATTACACCTGCTTCGAAAGACTTCTTGGCATTGTCCCATGCACCACCAGCATTGTTTTGGAAGATAGCCCACATTACACCAGAAACAGTGACACCAGCCATATATCCACCCAATACTTCAGCGGCAAGCAAATGATCGCCCGTGAATAGCTTGGTAGCAAATGCGACAACAATCGGAGTTACGATAGTCAATAGACCAGGCAACATCATTTCCTTTAGAGAAGCTTCCGTCGAAATCTCAACACATTTGTCATATTCTGGCTCAGCCTTTCCTTCCATTATTCCAGGAATTTCTTTGAACTGACGTCTCACTTCTTTCACCATTGCCATGGCCGCCTTACCAACAGCGCTCATCGCCAAAGCTGAGAAGACAACAGGAATCATAGCGCCAACAAATAAAGCAGACAATACAGGAGCTTTAAAGATGTTGATTCCATCAATTCCTGTGAAGGTCACGTAAGCTGCAAATAGTGCCAATGCAGTCAAAGCTGCAGAAGCAATGGCAAAACCTTTACCAGTTGCAGCAGTCGTGTTTCCTACGGTATCCAGAATATCTGTGCGCGTTCTAACTTCGCTGGGTAATTCACTCATTTCAGCTATTCCTCCTGCATTGTCTGCAATAGGACCAAAAGCATCAATAGCCAATTGCATAGCCGTTGTAGACATCATTGCAGAAGCGGCGATCGCTACACCATAAAATCCTGCAAATGCATAAGCTGCCCAAATGGCTGCCGCAAATAACAAAACAGGAAAGAAAGTTGACATCATCCCCTGAGATAAACCAGCAATAATATTGGTTGCAGCGCCAGTAGATGAATTTTGTACGATTGTATTTACTGGCTTCTTTCCAATGGCCGTGTAGTACTCTGTCAAGTAGCTAATCAAACCTCCTACAACCAAACCGACGATCACAGCATAAAAAACTTCCATTGAAGAAACGGCTTTAGAACCTTCTCCAAAGAATGTCATGTTCAGGCTTTCAGGAAGCATCCATTGAATAACGAAGTAAGTCGATATACCAGTTAAGATAATCGAACCCCAGTTCCCAATATTAAATGCTCTCTGTACTTCTTTTTCTTTCGCGCTTTCGTCCTTAATCTTCACGACAAAAGTTCCGATAATGGAATAGATTATTCCCAGACCTGCAATCAGAATAGGCAACATGATCGGCCCGATTCCTCCAAAACTATCGTCCATCCCAGCACCGCTTGTATGATCATTAACGACGTAGTTCCCAAGAACCATAGCGGCTAGCATCGTGGCTACATAAGATCCAAAAAGGTCAGCTCCCATTCCAGCCACATCACCTACGTTGTCTCCAACGTTATCTGCAATAGTTGCGGGGTTACGGGGATCATCTTCAGGAATGCCCGCTTCGACTTTTCCAACAAGGTCAGCCCCTACATCGGCTGCTTTTGTATAAATACCTCCACCTACACGAGCAAATAGAGCAATAGATTCTGCTCCCAATGAAAATCCTGCTAGAGATTCTAGAACAACGGTCATCTGCAAGTAATCGTAGCCTTCGCCCATAAAAGATATGGTCAACAAAGCGAAAATTGTGCTCAGACCAAAAACAGCCAATCCAGCTACACCCAGTCCCATAACGGTACCTGCTCCAAACGAAACTTTTAAGGCTTGCTTTAAACTTGTTCGTGCTGCTTGCGTTGTCCTCACATTGGCATCAGTAGCTATGCGCATACCTATATTTCCAGCTACAGCTGAAAAAACGGCACCTATAACGAAAGCAATAACGATAAACCAATGTGTGGTTTCAACCATCATCGATACAACACCCAATAAAATTCCTGCGATTACAACAAATATGGCGAGCATTCGATACTCTGCTTTCAAGAAAGCCAGTGCGCCTTCCTTTATGTAGCCCGCGAGCTTCTGCATTTTTTCGTCACCTGCGTCTTGCTTTTTGACCCATTTGGCCTTAATGGCCATTACAATAAGACCGACTACAGCAAGTAGTGGAGCTGCAAATAGAATATTATTCATCTGTAGTAATTTTGTTTTCCAAATTCGGGGGGCAAAAATAGACTTTTTAAGCTATAAGCCACAATCGAATTGAAACTGAGAGAAAAACGTAAGAATTATTTAACTGTGTAAGTCACGTCTTTGACAGCCTTAATCGTTCTTTCGACGTTCGGCAAGGACTCATTTATAAAAGGAACTGCAAATGCAAAAGGAGCATCAGCCAAGGTAACTCGTCTCACCGGAGCATCGAGATAATCGAATGCGTGAAGCTGAACTCTATGAGAAATTTCAGAAGAAATGGAAGCCACTGGCCAGTCTTCTTCTACCACCACCAATCGATTCGTCTTCTTGACACTTTCAATGATAGTGTCTATATCCATTGGACGAATTGTTCTAAGATCAATCACCTCAGCGCTAATCCCTTCTTTGGACAATTGCTCAGCCGCTTCTAGAACTACCTTCATGATTTTACCGAAAGAAACGATAGTCACATCTGTACCCTTTCTTTTCACATCGGCTAGACCCAGAGGAATGATGTACTCTCCTTCAGGTGCCATACCTTTGTCTCCATACATTCTCTCCGATTCCATAAATATCACTGGATCGTCATCACGTATGGCTGCTTTGAGCAAACCTTTTGCGTCGTATGGATTTGATGGGGTAACTACTTTCAATCCTGGAACGTGTGCATACATGCTCTCAAAACTTTGAGAGTGTGTGGCTCCCAATTGACCTGCAGGACCATTTGGACCTCTAAAAACACAAGGGGAACCAAATTGACCACCGCTCATTTGAAGCATCTTGGCAGAACAATTTATCATTTGATCTGCAGCCAAAATAGCAAAGTTCCAAGTCATAAATTCAACGATAGGTCGCAGACCATTCATGGCAGCGCCAACGGCAATTCCTGTAAAACCGAGTTCGGCAATCGGGGTATCAATCACCCTTTTTGGACCAAACTCATCCAACATTCCTTTACTGGCTTTATAAGCACCATTGTATTCAGCAACTTCTTCTCCCATTAGGAATACGCGTTCATCACGACGCATCTCTTCGGTCATGGCCTCGCAAATTGCTTCTCTGAATTGGATCTCTCTCATTGTAGTAAAATTCGAGCACCAAATTTAGTAATAAATGATACTTCGTTTACAAAAAACTCGACTTGAAGGTCACGTTGTATTCTAAATACTGCAACGTGACCCGTGCCTGTAAATCAAATCTCAACCTTTCCTTGTCAAATTTGTTATGCGTGCATACCTTTGTTAGGCAATAGGAAGCTATTTTTCTTAATGGAATCTGCTACTTTTGCGCACCATTTATTGAAAAATAAAAACAACAATTATGAAGATACTTGTCGGAATCAGTAAGGCACCTGATACCACCACAAAAATTTCGTTTACAGACAGTAACACGAAATTTAATGAAGACAAAGTACAGTTCATCGTAAATCCATACGACGAATGGTACGCGCTCGTAAGAGGACTTGAATTAAAAGAGAAGAACGGAGGAACTGTGACCACCATTACAGTGGGAGGAGCAGATCACGACCCGATTATCAGAAAAGCTTTGGCCATTGGTGCAGACGATGCTGTGCGTATAAATGCTGAACCAACGGATGGTTATTTTGTAGCTAAGCAAATAGCTGACTATGCGAAAGACCAAGGATTCGACATTGTGCTAGTAGGGAAGGAGACCATCAATTACGGCGGATCTCAAGTGGGTGGAATGTTGGCAGAGATGCTTGACATGCCATTTGTCTCCGTAGCTTCTAAATTAGAAATAGAAGGCACACAAGCGACTTTGGAAAGGGACGCTCAAGGAGGAATCGAAGTTTTGGAAGGTGAACTCCCCATGGTAATCAGCTGTGCAAAAGGGATGGCTGAACAGCGCATTCCAAACATGAGAGGAATCATGGCGGCCAGATCGAAGCCCCTGAACATCGTTGAGCCAACTGATTCTCTTGCATTAACCGAAGTGGTCGAATACAGCCTTCCTTCAGAAAAAGGAGATGTAAAGCTAATCGACCCAGAAAATATGGATGAGCTGGTAAGACTCCTTCACAACGAAGCCAAAGTAATTTAAGAACCAAAACAACACAGATCAAATGTCAGTACTTGTTTTTGCAGATTCACGCGGTGGCAAAATTGCTAAGGCCGCCCACGAAGCGATATATTACGGTAAGCAAATTGCCGATAAAACTTCATCGACCGTTACCGTTTTGACTTACGGTGATGTGAGCAATGATAAACTTGAGAAACTAGGCCGCTTTGGCGCCTCAAAAGTTTTAGTCAATCGCTCTATTACAGAAGAAAATGAGCAGACCCTTTCGGCATTAGTGGCCGAGGCCGTAAACGCGGAAAGTGCAAAAGTGATCGTTTTCTCTTTTGACCCCAATGGAAAAGTTCTCGGTGCTCGCCTTTCGGCAAAAATCGGAGCAGGACTAGTTCCTGGAGCTACCAGCGTTCCTGAAATTGACGGAAATACGATGACCGTTTCCAAGAATGTTTTTTCGGGAAAGGCTTTCGCCAAATACCGAATCAATACGGATGTGAAGATTTTAAGCCTTCTACCCAATAGCCTGCAACCATCTGAGACAGATGCTACGGCTACAGTAGAAGAGTTTACTCCAGCAGTTCCCGAAGGAAAGATCAAAGTGAAAGAAGTTCGTGCTCTTGGTGGAGAAGGAGTCCCTTTGCCTGAAGCGGAATTGGTTGTTTCAGCTGGTCGCGGATTAAAAGGCCCAGAAAACTGGGGGATCGTTCAGGAATTGGCAGATGCACTTGGAGCAGCTACGGCTTGCTCAAGACCAGTTTCTGATATGGATTGGCGTCCGCACCACGAACATGTGGGACAAACGGGAATCGCTATCCGACCAAATCTTTACATAGCAGCTGGTATTTCAGGTGCAATTCAGCACTTAGCAGGAGTAAATGGAAGTAAAACAATCGTAGTTATCAACACTGATTCTGAGGCTCCTTTCTTCAAGGCAGCCGACTATGGAGTAGTGGGAGATGCCTTTGAAGTACTTCCGCGCCTGACTGAGGCTGTAAAGAAATTCAAAGCGGCCAATTAGTAGACTGCTTTATTTTTGTATTTTTAGTGAAACGAAACGGCCGCAAGGCCGTTTTGATTTCTCGCCAAGGGAATTACTTTTGCGTAAAATTCAATCGGTGTTGCTTCTAAATGGATAAAATCGAGTTATCAGTTGTAGGATTATCATATAGCCAGACTCAAACAGGGGCTTACGCGCTAATTCTAAAAGAAAAGTCAGGGAATAGAAGGTTGCCAATTATTATTGGTGGTGCTGAGGCGCAAGCTATAGCCATACCTCTTGAGCAAATGACGCCAAGTCGACCTCTCACCCACGATCTCTTCAAAAGCTTTCTAGATAGTTTTGATATTGTGGTGAACGAGGTCATCGTCCATAATTTAGTTGAAGGAATTTTCTTCGCTAAAATAGTGTGCGTGAAAGATGGCAAAGAAATAGAGCTTGATGCTAGATCGAGTGATGCCGTAGCATTGGCTTTGCGTTGCGAAATCCCAATTTTTACCCACGATTTCATTTTAAGTTCAGCCGGAATCATTATCGATGAGGATGACGAAGAAAGCAGTAAACTTGGATCGCCTGAAGAAATCAGGATTGACTCCTCTGATAAAGAAGAACCCAAAGACACAGGTAGCATAGTTGAACTCGAGAAACAGTTACAAGAAGCACTCGAAAAAGAAGATTACGAAAAAGCATCAAAAATAAGAGACGAAATAAATCGTCGATCGAAAAAATAGCCCATTGACAAGGAGGAAAATCTTGGCACTAGCTGCCTTAGCCCTATTGATTCCTGCGACCACCATCGCTCAGGCATCCGCCTCCACTCCCATTGAAACGAATATTACCCTCATCGGAATTCTCAGAGGTTTATTGGGAATTGCCTTTCTAGTGGGCATTGGCTGGCTTTTCAGCGAAAAGAGAAAATCCATTAGTTGGAGTCTTATCGCAAAAGGTCTAATCCTTCAGTTGATACTGGCTATTTTAGTTCTCGAGGTTCCACTATTCAGTACAGGATTCGATTATTTGAGCAAAGGATTTGTGAAGATTATTTCATTCACTGATTTCGGTTCTGATTTTCTCTTTCGGAGTTTTGTCGATGGCTCGGTAGACTCATCCATGCTCAACTTTGCCTTCAGAGTGTTGCCTACCATCATCTTCTTCTCGGCCTTGATGTCCTTGTTGTATTATCTAGGGATATTGCAAAAAGTAGTCTATGGCTTTGCCTGGATTATGCGCCGCACACTAAAACTTTCTGGAGCTGAAAGCCTCGCTGCCGCTGGAAACATCTTCTTAGGCCAAACAGAATCTCCGCTACTGGTGAAGCCCTATTTGGGAGTCATGACTCGTAGCGAAATGAATTGCCTCATGACAGGAGGGATGGCTACTATCGCAGGTGGAGTCTTGGCAGCCTACATTGGTTTCTTGGGTGGAGACAGCGAAATAGAACGAATCATTTTCGCCAAACACCTGCTCACCGCATCAATTATGTCGGCACCTGCCGCTGTCATCTCTGCAAAGCTCCTCGTACCAGAAACAGAAACTTTTCGCAAGGATATGAAGATGACGGGGGCCAAAGAGGGGGCCAACGCATTGGAAGCGATTTCCAACGGAACAACTGATGGTATAAAATTAGCTGTAAACGTAGGCGCCATGTTGCTCGTATTCACTGCTTTTATTTACATGGCCAATTATATTTTAGGAGATTGGATTGGAAATTTCACTGGGTTAAACCTTGTGGTGGCCGAGTATACAGCTTATGACAAATTCACTCTCGAGTTTATATTGGGCTATCTTTTTGCACCAATCGCATGGATAATAGGAGTTCCAACTGCAGACATGATACTCGTAGGTCAACTGCTGGGAGAGAAAACTGTACTCAACGAATTCATTGCTTACACTACTCTGGGAGAATTAAAAATGACTGGCCAATTCGCAGAAAGCAAATCTATGATCATGGGTACTTACATCCTTTGTGGCTTTGCCAACTTTGCCTCTATCGGTATTCAAATCGGTGGTATCGGCGCACTAATTCCCTCCAGGAAAGGACTGCTCTCTAAATTGGGAGTAAAAGCACTCATTGGAGGAACTTTGGCTTCACTTTTCACCGCAGCTTTGGTCGGAATGTTCCTTTGATTTTTCAACAATTGCCCTTCTTATCAACAAGCCACTAGCGGGCTCTACTCACTTTCTTACATTTGAAAGAAGTTAAATAATTCAGCATGATTCAGTACCACGACCTACTTAAGCACATCATGAAAAATGGTGTAGATAAACCAGATAGAACTGGGACAGGTATCCGAAGTGTCTTTGGATACCAAACACGATTCGATCTCTCTGAGGGTTTTCCCTTGGTGACCACCAAAAAGGTTCACTTACGCAGTATTATCCATGAATTGCTCTGGTTTCTTCAAGGCGATACCAATATCGCCTACTTGAAAGAAAACGGTGTACGCATCTGGGATGAGTGGGCTGATGAGAATGGAGAATTGGGCCCCGTTTATGGGTACCAATGGAGAAGCTGGCCTTCGCCGAATGGCGGAAAAATCGATCAGATTTCCCATCTCATCGAGAACCTCAAGAAGAATCCAAACAGCCGCAGGCACATTGTAAGTGCCTGGAATCCTGCTTTTGTAGACGATATGGCCCTTCCACCCTGTCATACTTTATTTCAATTTTACGTAGCAGATGGCAAACTCAGCTGCCAGCTTTACCAAAGGAGTGCTGACACCTTTTTAGGCGTTCCTTTCAATATTGCCTCTTA
This sequence comes from Cryomorphaceae bacterium, assembly GCA_047632755.1. GTDB lineage: Bacteria > Bacteroidota > Bacteroidia > Flavobacteriales_D > Cryomorphaceae > JAKVAV01. Next base: position 92,065 of record JBLIDT010000009.1, on the reverse strand, counting down.
TGCCTTGCTCACGATGATGATAGCTCAGGTTTGTGACCTTGAGCCAGGAGATTTTGTCCACACTTTTGGTGATGCCCATATTTATTCAAACCATCTCGATCAAGTCAAAGAGCTATTAAGCCGGGAGTGCCGAGCAATTCCTACCATGAAGCTCAACCCTGAGGTAAAAGACATTTTTGGTTTTACGTTCGAAGATTTCAAGTTAGAGAACTATGATCCGCATCCACATATTAAAGCTCCCATAGCCATATGACCGTTTATTCCATTGCGGCTATTGCCGAAAACCGAGCCATCGGAAAAGACAATGACTTGATCTGGAACCTTCCCGACGACATGAAATTTTTCAAGGATTCCACTTTGAACAAAGTGGTAATTATGGGCCGGAAGAATTATGAGAGTATCCCATACAAATACAGACCATTACCCAATCGGATCAACATTGTCCTAACCAGAAAAGAAAGCTATGATTCAAATGGCGCTTTGGTTTATAATTCTATTGAAGATGCCCTGAACTTTTGCAAAAGCGAAGGATACGAGTCCGTATTTGTTATCGGAGGTGGTGAGATTTATAAACTAGCCTTGGAAAAAAATTTGGTAGATGTGATGTACATCACTAGGGTCCATGAGTCCTTCGAAGCGGATTCATTCTATCCCGAATTTGATGAATCCAATTGGACCAAAGAAGTCATGGAAAATCATCCGAAAGATGAGCGCCACGACTATTCGTTCAGCATAGAGAAGTGGACAAGGAAATAAGTCAACTCCTTTTATCGTTTAGAAATGACCGATTGACAACTTTTGGCACCTTTTATGATATAGGATCAGTTGTTTAATCGTGAATTAACTTTCTTTATGTTGTGAAAAAAGAATTTGGCCATATAACACTGTTCGTTTTGATGATCACGCTAGTGGTTTCAGGTGGATTCCTGACCTATAGTCAAGTTCAAAACGACATGGATTCACAACTTTTGAGTCAACGCTCAATAGAAACTACCGACGAAGTTCATCAGAGTGCACTAGATACACTCCGTTTCTTAGTAGACCCTTCCTACGAATTTTGCGAATTTGCATGCGAAGAAGACGAGAATTCTTCGTGCGAAAAGCTCTCCAAGACCATCGTTTCGGTGAACCAGAAAGGGTTTTCGAAAACCAATCTTAATTCTCCAGAATTAGCGAGACTTCCCGCCAATGCATCAATCAACTTAATGTTTGAGACTTATTCGGTTAGTCGCCGAACAGATTCTTGCTCGACTACTTATTATGTAACGGTCGAATCTTTTGACACTTCCCTAGAAAACATTCAGAATGAAATCGATTCTGACATCTCTACATTCAATACGCTTAGTCCCGATGACCTCTACGAGGCTATGCGATCGGGCGAGAGCCTCGAATGGGTGAAGAAGTTTTGTGCTGACCCGCGCCCATTTTAACACAACACCCACAGTTTCGGTTATATTTGCCTCCAAAGGCAAAAAATGATTCATGAGATTACTCCTATCTGGGCTGTTTTCACTCCTCGTATTCGCTGCTCAAGCGCAATTCCCCGAAAAAGAATCTTCTTCCGAACTCTACCACGAACTTCTTAAGGCATCAAATACAGCCTCCATCCTATATATGGCGGCTCACCCTGATGACGAGAACACTCGGCTGATCTCTTACTTCGAGAACAACCTTCACGCAAGAACGGCCTATCTATCTCTAACGAGAGGAGATGGTGGACAAAACCTCATAGGTACTGAAATAGGTTCTGCAATTGGCATATTGCGAACCCAAGAACTATTGGCAGCGAGGGATATCGACGGAGGTGAGCAATTCTTTACACGCGCCGTTGATTTCGGTTATTCAAAAAGTGCCGATGAGTCTTTCGACAAATGGGGAAGAGCAAATATCCTGAGAGATGCCGTTTGGGTGATTCGAAAGTTTCGGCCAGATGTTATCGTCACTCGATTTCCACCCACAAACAATGCTGGTCACGGTCATCACGAGGCAAGCGCCATAGTAGCCGAAGAAGTCTTTGATATGGCCGCCGACCCCAATGCCTTTCCCGAACAACTCGAATTTGTCGATACTTGGCAACCGAAGCGACTGTACTTCAATACCAGCACTTGGTGGATAAAGGACTTAGAGGAGCAAGCTCAAAAATCTGATGATTTCATCACCGTCAACGTAGGTGAATACAATACATTGATCGGTGAGTCTTACGCGCAAATTGCTGCACGAAGCAGAAGCGAGCACAAGAGTCAAGGTTTCGGATCGGATTACCCGATGGGAAACCAAACGGAATTCATGGAATACGTCCTGGGAGAGAAGGTTGAAAAAGGGGAAAACCTCTTGTCGAACATCCCGACAGATTGGGACAAAACTGAAGTACCGCAAGTAGGACGAATACTAGAAAAAGTCATTAATGACTACGACTTCGCCGATCCAGCGGCCAGTGTTTCTGGAATAATCGAAGCACTAACTCTTTTGAATGAAGCCGAATCTACTCCTTTGGTAGATCGAAAAATTCCAGATCTAGAAAATCTTCTAGTGCGACTAGCTGGTTTGGAAATGGAGGCTACTACCAAGGAGTATTTGGTCGCTACAGGTTCTAAGGTTTCCTGCGAGGTAAAGATCAATTTGACCAGTGACATAGAAACTGAGGTGATGAAAGTTGCTGGTTTTGGCTTTTCTGACACGACAGGTGGGAGCCTCAAAACAAACGACTTCTATTATACGGAAGCAATTCTCACCATTGATGAAAATGCCGACTACAGTAATCCATATTGGCTGAATGCACCTTTTGAAAGTATCTACGAAGTGTTGGGCTACAGCGATTTAGGTAAACCTGAAAATGATCCAAGCCTAGTTCTCAAAGTCGATCTAAAAATAAATCACTACGCATTGTCCATTCCTTTGGAGGTGGTTCAAAAAGAAGTAGATCCAGCTAGAGCAGTACTGTATAGCCCCGTTTACATCGTTCCTGAAATCACCGCTGGTTTTGATGAAAACACTATTGTGGCTGCAGGAGGCGAAGCCAAAGAAATATCGATCAAAGCGCAATCTCATGTGGGAGAAATGGCGGGAGTCTTGCGGCCAACTCCACCTGAAGGATGGACGTGTGAACCGCAGGAAGTCCAATTAAATTTTTCTTCGGCGGGCGAAACCAAACTGCTGACATTCAAAATTAAGCCTGAAGTAAATCCAAGTGAAGGTCTGATCGGACTCGAATTTCAGAAGGACGGATCGCAACCAGAAAAACTTCAGAGTTTGAGGGTTATTGAATACGATCACATCCCAACTCAAATCGAACTTTCACCTTCAAACGTAAAGATTGTACCAGTGGATCTAAATCTTGGAGGAGTAGCTAAAATCGGCTACATCGAAGGCCCTGGAGATGAAGTTGCGAAATACCTTCGCGCCGTAGGTTACGATGTCGAAATCATTCAAGAGGATGACATGGTGACTGGAAATTTCGATCGATTCGATGCAATTGTAACGGGGATCAGAGCTTACAATACACGCGAAGACCTCGCTTTTGCAAAAGAAGCGCTAAACGAGTATGTAAAAAATGGCGGCACTTGGCTGGTGCAGTACAATACCAGTCGCCGAATCAAAGTAGATCAAATCGGCCCATATGCTTTTGAGCTTTCCCGAGAAAGAGTAACCGACGAAACGGCAAGTCCCGAATTCTTAGCACCAGATCATCCTGTTCTCAACATACCCAATCAACTTTCTATGACTGATTTTGACGGGTGGGTTCAGGAACGCGGGCTTTACTTTGCCAATGAATGGGACGATAACTTCGTTCCGGTTCTTGGTTGGTCAGATCCAGATGAACCCTCACGAAATGGAGGCCTCATCGTAGCTCCCTACGGAGACGGGTATTTCGTCTATTCGGGAATTTCTTTCTTTAGAGAACTTCCCGCAGGTGTTTCGGGAGCATATAGATTACTATCGAATATTCTGGCTTTGTCAAAATCTCAGGGTGAAGGAAACGAATAAACCCACCGACCCCACGAACTGGAGAAAAGTTTACCTGCTGGTAATTGGCTTCTTCGCGCTATTCTGTCTTTTCATGTATCTCTTCACCAGCTTCACTGCATGACGGTTTTAGACTATTTCGTTCTGGGTGGCACGCTCTTGTTCATCGTTGCTTACGGTACATACAAGACCCGAAAAAGTAAGAACATTGAAGGATATCTCTTAGGAGATAAAAACATGAAGTGGGCTACCATCGGCCTTTCGGTAATGGCAACTCAAGCCAGTGCGATTACTTTCTTGAGCACGCCCGGCCTTGCCTACGAGTCGGGAATGGCATTCGTCCAAAACTACTTAGGACTTCCGTTTGCATTGATTGTGGTCTCAGCGGTTTTCATACCCATCTATTACAAGCTCAAAGTTTACACTGCCTACGAATACCTTGAAAAGAGATTTGACCTGAAGAGTCGATTGTTGGCTGCCTTTCTATTCTTGGTTCAGCGGGGTCTCGCTGCTGGAATTACCATCTACGCCCCTGCTATCGTTCTTTCGTCTGTTCTAGGCTGGAACCTCAGCGGAACCATTATCGTAGTTGGCATCTTAGTCATCATTTACACTGTTTCGGGTGGAACGAAGGCCGTGAGCTTAACTCAGAAATGGCAAATGGGAGTCATCCTTTTGGGAATGGCCGTTGCATTTGGAACCATCGTTCACAACCTACCCAGCGGAGTGGGGTTCTTGGATGGGCTTCAGTTGGCAGGAAAAATGGGGAAAACCGAGGCCATTGACTTCAGCTTTGATTGGAACAAACGTTACACCTTTTGGTCTGGAATTACAGGAGGCTTTTTTCTAGCTCTCTCCTATTTCGGAACCGACCAATCTCAAGTTCAAAGGTATCTTGGAGGAGCTTCCATCAGAGAAAGCCGTATGGGACTGATGTTCAATGCCATTCTTAAAATACCGATGCAGTTTTTCATTCTCCTCACAGGAGTAATGGTATTCGTGTTTTATCAATTTCAACCTCACGATGTTTTATTCGACACCACCTCACTGGAATTGGTAGAGGGAACAGAATACAAGGATGATCTGGAAGAAATAAGAACCGCCCATTACGAGATTCACGCTCAAAAGAAAGAAGCGGTGCTTCAACTTTTGGAAGAACAAAAAAACGGGACAGAAGAAAGTACCCTTCTTGCGCAAGAAGAATTAAACGTACTCAGAACCCAAGCATTAGATAAACGTGACGAAGCAAAAGCGCTGGTGGAGCAAGCCTTTCCAAAAAATACGCAAAGAGATTCAGATTACGTTTTCATCAGTTACATCCTGAACTTTATGCCTTCGGGCTTAGTGGGTTTGCTGCTAGCGGTAATCATCTCGGCAGCTATGTCCAGCACAGCAGCTGAGCTCAATGCATTGGGATCTACTACCTCAGTCGATTTCTACAAAAGGATCATCAAGAAAGACGGAGATGACAAGCACTACCTCCTTATATCAAAAGTGCTTACCGCTTTTTGGGGAGTACTAGCTATTGGATTTGCCCTTTACGCAGATCTATTCGAAAACCTCATTGAAGCCGTAAATATTCTGGGGAGCCTCTTCTATGGTACGATATTGGGAATATTCTTGACCGCCTTCTTCCTAAAAAAAGTCAGAGGAAATGCCGTCTTCTTTGCGGCTGTTCTAACTCAGGCCTCCATCTTGATCCTCTACCAATTCCAATCCGATAGCATCTCCTATCTCTACTTCAATGTAATCGGCTGCGGCATGGTTATGATTCTGGCCTTTCTATTCTCGATTTTTGAAGGCAAGAAAAAAGCCATCAGCGAATAGCTGATGGCTTAGAGTATTTCCAATTCTTTTTAATTTATTCTTCTTTCGCTTTTTCCAGCTCTTTAAGTATGGGTAAGAAAGCGTAAATTTTCTCAGGCTTTTCATTCCCGTAGCGATCGTATCGCTGCCAAATCCCAAACTTCTCTCCTTCACGGTATTCACCTTTCGATTCCATTTGTCCTGATTGGTAGTAGAAAGTAAACAACCCTTGAGGCTCTTTCATTTTTTCATCTACATACCATCCTTCCATTTTGAGCTCACCAGAAAGAAAATAGGCCTTGTAATGATAAGTTTCGTCAGTAACACCAACCAATTCACAATAATAAGTGGCGTTCTTCTTTTGGGTTTCTTGCATTCGTTCATCCAAATAAATGGCAGAATAATCACTTTTTGTGGCTGCAGTTATGGATCCAAACTGACAAAATATAATCAAGATTAAAATAAGTCCTCGCATAGCACTGTTTATTTAATAAATCATACGAAAAGAAGTGCCAAAGGTTTCCTTGATTTTGGTTAAGAACAACAAAGTTACATCATCCATCCGTCCCGATCTAGAGAACGGTATTGAATCGCTTCTGCTAAATGATGTGTCGCAATATTCTCGGAAGCATCTAGATCAGCTATCGTGCGGGCTACTTTAAGAATGCGAGCGTAAGAACGAGCCGAAAACCCCAATCTTTCGACAGCATTTTTTAATAATGCCTCCCCCGCAGGGTCAATTTCACAGTATTTCTTCTGCATTTTTGGAGTAATCTGCGCATTGGAGTATATCTCTTTTTCACCTTTGTATCGATTTGTCTGGATGTTTCGAGCTTCAATCACTCGTGCCCGAATAGATCGGGAGGACTCCCCATTTTCACGATTTCGGAGTTCTTCAAAAGGAACAGGATTCACCTCGATATGAAGATCAATTCTATCGAGCAAAGGCCCCGAGATCTTTGCTAGGTAACGCCTTACGGCAAATTCGCTGTCCACTGACTCTCCCGGCTGAAAGAAATCTCCACTTGGAGAAGGGTTCATCGAGGCGACAAGCATAAAAGATGAAGGATAATCAACCGAAATTTTAGCCCGTGAAATAGTGACTACGCGATCTTCGAGCGGTTGACGCAATACTTCTAGGGCCGATCGTTTAAACTCAGGCAGCTCGTCCAAAAAGAGAATGCCATTGTGCGCCAGTGATATTTCTCCTGGCTTGGGATTACTCCCTCCTCCTACCAATGCCACATCAGAAACGGTATGGTGTGGATTGCGAAATGGTCTTTGGGTAATCAAAGAATCGTTCGACCCCAACAATCCACTCACTGAATGAATCTTCGTTGTTTCTAAGGATTCTTCCAAAGTAAGTGGGGGAAGAATAGTGGGGATGCGCTTTGCAAGCATGGTCTTTCCAACTCCTGGTGGACCAATCAAAATGATATTGTGTCCTCCTGCAGCAGCTATTTCCAAAGCACGCTTAACGTTTTCCTGCCCCTTCACATCACTAAAATCGACCGATGTATGTGATTCCTTTTCGCTAAAAACTTCGGCCACATCTACCTTTACGGGTTCAGGGTTTCCAATTTCAGCTACAATTTCGATGGCCTCGTTGAGACTTTCAACCCCAAACACATCGATGCCTTCTACGACTGCTGCCTCTCGTGCATTTTGTACAGGTAGGATAAAGGCTTTGAAACCGTCATCGCGCGCTTTAATAGCCATGGGCAGAGCTCCTCTAATCGGTTGCAATCCGCCATCTAGTGAAAGCTCCCCCATTACGAGGTAGTTCTCTAAGTGTGGTGCCGATATTTGAGTGCTGGCAGCAAGTATCCCCAGTGCCAAGGGCAAGTCATAAGCAGATCCCTCTTTGCGAATATTCGCTGGAGCCATGTTGATGGTGATCTTCTTTCCGGGCAATTTAAACCCATTGTTGGAAAGTGCAGCATCAATTCTTTGCTGACTCTCTTTTACGGCACTATCCGGCAGGCCGACCAAGTGAAAATTGATTCCACCTGAAATATTGACTTCAACGGTGATGGTAATAGCATCTACTCCATAAACCGCACTTCCGTAAGTTTTGACTAGCATACTTTGGTTTTGGTTATTTTGTGTCTGGCAATATCCTCATGAGCCTGAGCTAGAAAGTTCGATGGCAAGTCTCACGTAGTTTTAAAACAAATGGAACGCCAGTAGCGGACTTTGTAGGCAAACTCTAATTAAGCGATGTGACGCTCAATATAGTCAATTAATGAGTGGATGATCTTGATGTGAACCTCTTGAATTCGATCGGCATAGCCCTTGTGCGGCACTCGAATTTCTACGTCGCTTAATCCAGCAAGTATGCCTCCGTCATTGCCTGTTAAGGAAATTAGCTTCATTCCTTTTTCTCTCCCAGCTTCAAAAGCCTTCACCACATTACCAGAATTACCGCTGGTGCTTATGCCGAGTAAGACATCTCCTTCATTTCCCAAAGCCTCCACATACCTGGAGAAAACGTATTCATATCCATAGTCATTGGCCACGCAGGCCAGGTGCGAAGAATCAGAAATAGAAATTGCTGGAAGTGCTTTGCGGTTATCGCGGTATCTACCAGTAAGCTCCTCGGCAAAATGCATAGCATCGCACATAGAGCCACCGTTGCCACAAGAGATGATTTTGCCTCCGTCATTGAGAGATGTTACCATAGCCGCACCTGCAGCTTCAATTTTTTCAAAAAATGCGGGGTCGGCAAGGACTCTGCTTAATACTTCGTTGGCCTCAGTAAAATGGGCTTTTAAAGGTTGATCCATAGATCAAATGTAAGGAAACTTCAAGCAGATATTTGGGCGAGCGCCCACTCTTCAGCATCATCTATATTGCTACATATCTTATGCGGAACAGGCTGGGTTGTAATGGCAAATATCATACGTAGTACGACTCTTATAGCACCTGAAGTGATCACGTATGCTGTTCCTAGACACTGCTTTTTGAGCATCTCATCATTCTTCTTCAGCCAAGAAGCCTGCCTTTGCTGATGTTTTAGGGACGGGAGCGATGCATTGGAAGCATCAAAAATTATAGCCAATTTTTCACCCGAATCGTATATAGCCTTCATTTCCGTGAGGTACTGCTCAAAATTCTCATCAGTTGAAGGCACTCCTTTAAAGATGATCGCTACCAAAGGAAATCGTGACGCATCTATATTCGTGTAAGAGGCCATGACTCTATTTCTTTTTGTACTCATCTACTCCTCTGCGCAACCAATCCTTAAACTCATCGACTGTTCCATAGTCCTGGTAATTTGAGGGCTCAATCAACTTCTTTTCATTGTGATCGAGAAGGACATAATAGGGTTGGGCGTTCACACCATATTCGATTTCTTGAAAAGCAGCCCACTTGTTTCCAACGGTACGAAGTTTCTTTTCTCTTCCACCAGTAAGTTCAACTGTTATCTGCTCTTCCACAGGTAATGGAGTCTTTTGGTCAACATAGAGAGAAACCAAAACTACGTCATCGGCCAACATTGATTTTATCTCGGAATCAGACCATACTTGTTGTTCCATTTTTCGGCAATTTACGCATGCCCACCCCGTAAAATCGAGCATCAATGGTTTACCAACCTCTTTGGCATGAGCCAATCCTTTATCGTAATCGTGAAACACGAGTATTCCCTGCGGCCCCACGTGTTGATCGCTTGAATGATTCTCAGAGATAACACCACTACCTCCGCCTGTAAAACCGACACCAGTAGGACTTTCACTGTATTGAAGAGGTGGCGGGAAAGCAGCTATCAATTTTAAAGGTGCTCCCCATAAACCAGGGATCATGTAAATGGTAAAAAACCCAGTGAGTACTGCCATAAGAAGACGGGGAACAGAAATGTGCTTCAATTCACTGTCATGAGGCAACTTAAGCTTTCCTAAAAGGTACATAGTCAAGAAACCAAAGATGACAATCCAGATAGCGATGAACACCTCTCTTTCGAGGTAGTGAAGCTGAAGCACCATATCGGCATTTGACAAAAACTTGAATGCCAAAGCCAATTCCAAGAATCCTAGAACGACCTTAACCGAATTCAACCAGCCTCCCGACTTAGGCAGTGAATTCATCCATCCAGGGAAAGCGGCGAAAAGCGCAAACGGCAAAGCAATTGCCAAAGAGAAACCGAACATTCCGATAACGGGTGCAGTGCCTCCAATCGAGGCAGCCTCAACAATTAAGGTTCCTACAATAGGCCCAGTGCATGAGAACGAAACCAGCGCCAGAACAAAAGCCATGAAGAAGATTCCGATTAAGCCGCCTTTGTCGGCTTTGGAATCTGCTTTGCTAATCCACGAACTGGGAAGGGTGATTTCAAATGCCCCCAAGAAAGAAATAGCGAATACAATGAGAAGGGCAAAAAAGACGAGATTAAACCAGGGGTCTGTGGACAGCTCTGACAGAACTGAAGCCCCGAAAACGGCGGTCACAACTACACCGAGCACCACGTAAATTACAATAATTGAAATTCCGTAGATGATTGAGTTTTTGATTCCCTGCGCTCTGTTTTTGCTTTGCTTAGTGAAAAAACTAACCGTCATAGGGATCATCGGGAAAACACAAGGAGTAAGCAATGCTGCGAAACCACTCACGAATGAAATCAAGAAAATTTTCCAATAAGACCTTTTCTCCTTTGGAGAATCCTCCCCAATCGCATCATCAGAAGTAGAAGCACCGGAAGCACTTTCAGAACCACCCTTGACCTTATAAGTGAATTCAGCTTGATCCATAACGCACTTGAACTCATCGCAGATCATGTAAATCACATAGCCCTTCACAGAAATTGGCTCCACCGTTTCTTTCTTTATTTTCTGAGTAAATCGAACGTCTCTCTCAAAAAAGTCGATCTCCATATCGAATACCGCATCATACTCTGTCTTTGGCTTAGTCTCGGTTGGCTTTCCGATCAAGGAGTATCCTTCCATCTCTTCAAAAACCAATTCAGTAGGCATCGGGCCGTCGTCGTCAATTTCAATATTGATTGAGTATAAATGCCAAGGCACTTCTATGTTGGCCTCAACAACTAATACAGCGGTAGAATCCGTTTCGTCTTCCACGAAAAAACTCCATTTAACCGGCTCGAGAATTTCGGATTCTGTAATGGGTTGAATCGAAATGGGTGCCAAAGCAGGCCTTGACTTCACCTCTCCTTCTCGCGCTGCCTTCACCCCTTCCACTTTCATAGCGAGATCTATGTCATCAGGTGGAAGACACATTTCGTCGTTGCACACCATGAAGGTGAGGTAACCAGTAGCGACGAAATCAGCACCAGAAATTCGCTCAATGGGCAGTCGGAAAACGGCTTCGCTGTCGTAATAATTCAAATCCATATCGAAATTCGGATCGAACTCCGTCTTGAACTTTCCTCCCTTTAACGCTCCGACCGTTTTGAAATTGGAACTTTCATCGAATGTAACCGATGTCGGGATTGGCCCCATATCTGAAGGAAGCTCAGTGGCATATACATGCCAGCCTTCTTCTATAGTAGCAGAGAAGACCAAGTCAGCCGTGTTGTCTCCTGTGCTTTCTACCTCAAAAATCCACTTGACAGGATCGTAAATCTGTGCGTGAACCGAAAAGGCCACGAAAAAGAAAAGTACTATCGATGCTTTGATTTTCAACATGCGTGAAGGTGTGATTTTAGCAGAGTCAAAGCTACCTTTTTTTGATTTTTTGTTCAATCTATCCGAAATCATTGTTTGAATCCTATGATAGAAAATCTATTTCTTCTCCCTCTTTTAGTTTAAAACGGCTCCTGATCAACCAAATGAAAAAGTAAATAAAAACGGTATCGACTAGAGCCACAAGGACTTTAAAAAGCCAACCATCGAAGATAAAGTCTCCAATAGTTCCAAAAGGAAGTACCCCTATAAACAACACCAAAACGACCAAAGTAGTATCGACAAATTGTGAAAGTATAGTAGACGCATTATTTCTGAGCCAAAGTTTTTTGCCCTTTGTCAACTTTTTCCAAAAGTGAAAAAGACGCACATCAACCAGCTGAGCGGTAAGGTATGCTACCATAGAAGCTAAGATGATTCTCCATGAATTTTGAAATACCGTATTGTAATAATCATCGTTTACGGGAGACTCTTCAATGGAAGGGAAAAGGCTACCAAGATAAAGCATCATCAATACGAAAAGCGAAGCGGCAAAACCAGTATAAACAACGGCGTTTGTTTTCTTTCGACCATAGATCTCCGAGAGAATATCGGTGAGTAGAAATGTAATGGGATAAGGCAGAACTCCCGCTGAAATAGTAAATACTTTGAAGCCGAGATCAACAGTCACAAACTTATTGGCTATCAAATTACAAGTGATGAGCGCGGTAATGAACAACCCACCCAGAAGGAGATACAAGCCAAAAGCTTCGTTGTTTCTTTTTGTGGTATTCACTGGATCTTGAAATGAATGATCTCCGATTTCGTAGAGTCCGCCTTAAATCGATCGTCGATTCGGTGGCCTATTAGCCAACAAATATCGCCCCCAGACACCAGAACATATGTCCGCTCCTTTTCGGGAACGGACACCTTGGCATCAATTAAGTAATCGCTCACTTTTTTGCTGCCCTTCATCCCAAATGGAACAAATCTATCTCCGCTTTTCCACAATCTTATTTCCAATGGAAATCGAAGTTTTTCGGCAGATAACCAAGCCTCGGATGGACCGACTTTGAACTCAACGGGTGCGTCCTCTTTTCTCCAGCTCAAGGCGATGGGCTGCATCATTTCCCCTCCTAAAGTATCTTCGATAAACACGGAATCGGTCACTTCATTCACATTTACCTTAAGGACATATCCTCCGCGATCTCGAAACGCCGTGAATCTTTTTCCGATGACTTTTCTTCCCGAAGCGCTCGTCTTGAGATTTTCCAATTGTACCAATTGCCCCGAATCAAAACCCAATTCTCCGAAAACGTATTTGTGCAAAGGAGGGTGGTCAAAAAGGGAATCCCAATCGGCGTCACAAATTTTGCAAACGAAACCATCCGATTCGAGTTTGGCCATGAACTTTCCTGCGGCTCTTTTAAAGTAGGTGTCGGCTTCCGCCAAAAACTCCAATGATCGACTGGCTAGTTCTGCGGCGTTCTCACCTAAACTTTCCATAACAGGAATCATTTGCTGTCTGATTCGGTTTCGGAGATATACGTCCTTCTCGTTTGACGCATCGTCCCTCCATTCGATTCTATTTTCTTTGGCGTAGGCAATCAGTTCTGCCTTTCGATAAGGAAGAAGCGGCCGGTAAATGCGGAAATTCTGTTCGGGAATAGACTTTAATCCTTTTAAACCTGTGCCGCGTAGAAAATTGATAAAGAAGGTTTCCAATCGATCGTCCAAATGGTGAGCGGTGAAAATAAATCGAATGATATTTTCTTCCATGAGTTCCGAAAACCAATGGTAACGAAGCTTTCTGGCTTGACCTTGAATATCACTTGACTGTTCCTTGAGTGAAAGCGTTTTGGTGAAAACAGGGACATTCAAGGCTTGACAACTGGCTTTTACAAAAGTTTCATCTGCCTCACTCTCCTGATCCCGAAGCTCAAAATTGGCGTGGGCAGCCATTGGCTTTAAGCCAGCTTTCTGACAGAGATTCAAGAGCACTACAGAATCTACACCCCCGCTTACTGCAATCAGAACAGACTCCCCTTCTGGAATACCCAGTCGATCAAGATTAGATTTGAATTTCTCCTCTAAGTTCATTTTGTGGTTTTCGAAGACTCTGCATCAAGGCTTCAGCTTTAAGTAAGCATTCTCGGTATTCCTTCATGGGGTCAGCCTGAATTGTGATGGCACTCCCCACTCCAAAGGCCAATTTCTCGGTGTTATTTTCAAAAAACAAGGTGCGAATCAAAACGTTAAAATCAAAATCTCCGTTGGGGTGCATTACACCGAAGCCCCCTGAATAAGCTCCTCGTTTAAAATTCTCGTACTTATCGATCAGTTTCATCGCGCTGATTTTCGGCGCGCCCGTCATCGACCCCATTGGGAAGGTAGCCTTGATGGCATCCCAAGAATCTAAGCCCTCTCTAAGCTCAGCCTCGACAGTGCTGATCAAGTGGTGAACGGTTTTGAAGGAATAAACCCCAAATAACTCCGAGACATGGACTGATCCGCGAGCGGCAACCTTCGATAGATCGTTTCTAACCAGATCGACGATCATTACGTTTTCGCTCTGCTCCTTCGGGTCGAGCGGAAGTTCGGCTTTGGACTTTTCGTCCAATATCGGGTCGATAGATCGCTTAGCTGTTCCCTTGATGGGCTGAGAAATAAGTCGGTCTCCCTCTCTTTTCAAGTAGCGTTCAGGCGAACCAGACATGACGAAGAAATCTCCCAGTTTGGCAAAGACTGATAAGGGAGCTTCCGTCTTTTGCCAAAGGGCATAAAATCCAGAATAAGGATTGAAAGCGGGACAATCTGCTGTAAATTGAATGCAGTAGTTTGCCTCGTAAATATCTCCCCGTTGCAGGTGGGCCTTGAACGAATTGGCAGCAGCGAGGTATTCTTGCTCCGAAGTGGAGGGCTTTGGAAATACCTCGAATTGTTCGTTGCCAACGGGCTCTGATTTATCTAAAAACGCTACGAACTGTTCTCCCTTCTGAGCATCGGCGGCATCACAAGACAGAATACCATTTTGGAATTTCACCCTTAATTCGGCTTCGAAAAAAGAAGCTGCAGGAGTATCTAAGCAATCGGAATTTTCTGATGTAAGTTTTTCTAAATCGTTTTTGAGGTCGTACCCCAAGAATCCACAAACTTCGCGGACAGATTCTCCTTGAAAAACTTTAAGAGCCTCAAAGGCACCCGCAGATTGCGTGAGGATGATTGTTCTTTTCGCTCCTGCATAAAATGTGAAATCAGCCGATTCGGTGAGGTAAAGAGCGAAGTGGTTGTAATGAGACGAAAGCGTAATAATTCTTCTCAAAGTTTGATCGTTCTCACCTTGAGTCAGAATTTCTTTATGCCAGCTATACGCCAATCAGAGTCGTTCTTTTATCATAGATTCCATCGTCTCAATCCACATCGGGTGGTCGTTGAGACTCTCCACCAGTTGAACCTTTTCTCCGCCGTGCTCTTCGAAAATCTCTTGGTATTCATCTCCAATCTCGATACTGGTTTCCAAGCAATCAGCCACAAAAGCTGGAGAAAAAGCCAATAGCTTTTTTGCACCTTTCTTTCCCCATTCTTCGACCACACTGTCAGAAAATGGCTCAAGCCATTTCTTATCGAGCCTGGATTGAAAACAAACCGTGTAATCCTTTTCGGTGATTCCCATCTTCTCGGCTATCAAACGGGTAGTAGCGTAACAAGTCGCTTTATAGCAAAAGCGATTCTCATCATTGATTTCGTCCTCGCAGCTGTGGTTGGAGCATTTTTTGTCCTCGTAGATTTTGTTGACTTGCCTTACTGGCAAACCATGATAAGAAAAGAGGATATGGTCATACTCTTTTAAATCGTGCTTTTTGGCTTGGTCAACTACCGTATTGATGTATCCAGGGTGGTCGTAAAACTGAGAAATAATTTCTATTTCGGGAATGACATACCACTTTCGGATAAGTTTCATGGCTTTCTCTAAAGCAGAGCCAGTAGAGGCAGAAGCGTATTGAGGAAAAAGCGGGAAAACGATGATTCGATCGTAACCAGCCTTGTTCATTTTCTCAGCTACTTCGTCTAGGCTCGGCTTTCCATAACGCATGGCAAGCTCCACGTCGGCATGACCTGCCAGTCGCTCGCGCAAGATGTCTCTCACTTTGTAGCCGTATTCCAATAGCGGTGATTTACCGCCATTCAAATCAAAAAGCTGTTTGTAGATCTTGGCAGATTTCGGCGCTCGAAACGGAACGATAATCCCATTTACCAATATGGCTCTGAGCACTGTAGGAATATCAATTACCCGAGGGTCATTAAGAAATTCCGTGAGGTACCTTCTCACGTCACCCACCTTTGGACTATCGGGAGTCCCAAGGTTAATCAACAAAACGCCTACTTTCTTTTTCATATGGACTTTAACAAGAATCGGAAGTACATGTTTCCTTTAAATGTGCATCGCACGGTCTTCGGTAGCCGCGAGTGCAGCTTCCTTCACCGCTTCAGAATAAGTCGGGTGGGCATGGCTCATGCGAGCGATGTCCTCAGCACTGGCTCGGTATTCCATCGCCACTACTCCTTCTGATATCAAATCGGCCACACGAGGGCCGATCATATGGACACCCAAAATTTCATCGGTTTCTTTATCGGCTAAGATTTTAACCAATCCATGAGTGTCTCCGCTCGCTCTCGCTCTTCCTAAGGCACGCATGGGGAAAGTACCTGTTTTGTATTCTTTTCCGTCGGCTTTAAGTTCTTCTTCGGTATAGCCTACCCCCGCCACTTCTGGCCATGTGTAGACCACATTCGGAATGAGCTTGTAATTGATATGTGGTTTTTGACCAGCCATTACTTCGGCTACCAAAACGCCTTCTTCCTCGGCTTTGTGAGCCAGCATTGCTCCACGCACCACATCACCAATGGCGTAAATATTGTCGACTTTGGTTCTGAGCTGGTCATTCACATCGATTCTTCCTCTCTCGTCGGTTGTTAAACCTGCATTCTTCAAACCTAATCCTTGTGTGTACGGCTTTCGACCAACGGAAACCAAGCAGTAATCTGCTTCGAAAGTCACTTCGGCGCCCTTCTTATCGAGAGCCATTACTTTTACTCCTTTGCCAGTATTCTCAACTTTCTGAACCTTGTGATTAAAGTTGAATTTGACTCCTTCTTTTTTCAGAACCTTGGCCAACTCTTTTCCAAGGGTGCGATCCATGGTCGAAATAATACCGTCAGTGAATTCCACTACAGTCACCTCCGAACCTAATCGGGCGTAAACTGATCCAAGCTCGAGACCGATTACTCCACCGCCCACGACTACCATTTTCTTTGGCACTTCCAGAAGTTCCAAAGCCTCTGTGCTTGTGATGATACGGTCTTTGTCGGGCTCCATGCCTGGAAAGAAGTTTGGCTTCGAACCCGTGGCAATCACAATTCGCTTTGCTTTAATCTCTTTATCGCCTTCGTCGGAAGATACCTTAATTGTCTCTTTATCGATGAAGGATCCCATTCCGTGCAAAACGGTAATGTCGTTCTTCTTCATCAAGAAGTCGATTCCTTTAGTAGTTTGATCCACTACTTCGGCCTTGCGCTTTATCATCTGAGGCAAGTTGACCTTCAGATCTTTCAACTCGATACCGTGCTCTGCAAATTCGTGAAGCGCTTTGAAGTAATGCTCAGATGAGTCCAAAAGCGCCTTGGAGGGAATACAGCCTACATTTAGGCATGTCCCGCCAAGGGTAGAATATTTTTCAATGATTGCCGTCTTCATGCCCAATTGAGCACAGCGAATGGCACAAACATAACCTCCGGGGCCGGAGCCAATAATTACCACATCGTATTGATCCATGAATGGTGTTTTTTTCGTTGGGCAAAAATAGGAAAGTTTGGCGTCGATTTCCCCGAATTCAGATGGTTTAGAGCGAAGAGCTCATCGACAAGAATTATGAACTACCGGAAGAGAACCATCTTCCCAAACCCCTGCTCAAAATACTGGGCGCCGCCGCCGTCGCGCAGCATGATGTCTTCGCCGTTTATTTTGGCAATAACGCGGTAGAGATAAACACCATTCGCCAGACGGTCACCATATTCGTCTCGGGCATCCCAGCGGTAGGCCGATCGGTTTCGCCCTATTCGAATCGGGCCGAATTCGTCTTGCATGATTTCTCTGACAACTCTCCCAGAGATCGTCATGATCTGAATCTTGAACTCATCTGGAACCTCGTCTCCAGTGAGGGTAAATATGAATTGAGTACTTGTCGAAAATGGATTCGGATAATTGAGGACTTCGGTAATGGTCGACTCTTTCACCACTTCAAAGTCAATTTCGAAATCGGCATTACCCGAGGAATTTCCAGACTTATCGCTGGCTTGGACAAGCATTTTGTACTCCCCGTTTAGCTTCAAATCTGGTCGATAAAAAATCTTCGCCCGATTTTGTTCATTCTCAGCTGGAATAAATTGCATCTCCTCCTCACCGAGCTGATTGGTGAAGTATACACGCCTTAGATTCGTGCCTGGAGCGGCTATGAATACTTTAAAGAGGGAAGTGTCGGCAGGCTCATCCATGATGAGGAAGGGGTTCTCATCTTTGAGCGCTATCAGCACTTCGGGATTGGGCGAAACCACTTCTCCATTGATAATGTGAATTCCGTCGAAGGTGACATCGAGAATCGGATTCTCCTCATCGCTGGTGACTGTGAATGGAATTCGAAGTATGTTGTTGAAACGCGTCTGTTCGGATTGATGCGTCATTCCAGTCTCAGTATCAAGCGGATTGACTTCTACCCAAAGCGTATTCTCGCCTTGAAGGAATCGCGTATCAAAAAAAACCGTGTCAATCAAAACTTCTCCGATTAGAAGTGAATCTTGGAGGGAATAAGGAATTTCAATCTCGTTTCGCTCTGAGTCTTCAACCCAATACCGAATCAAGAGACTATCAGAATTGGTCATCGAAACATTTTCAATGGCCACGGACAAAAACCCCTCGGCACCTTGAGCCACTTCATTGCCTGAGAAAGCAAAAAACCGATTGGGGTTCACGGCCAATTCTGTTACCTCATCATACAAGACATGCCAGCGATCTACCTGACGTGGGGTTTGAGTTTCTTCATCTTTCGAGAAGATCTGAAGTTCCAGATAAGGATACTCTTGAGGAGAAATAACAGTCCCGATATTGCTGAGCGAGTTGGCGACTTCAGCGTAAGGGCTTTCAAGGATTTCCTCCTTCACACCGTTTAGTTTTATTCCAATTATGGAGACCCTCGAAGTATCACCTGGAGTGGACTCGAGACTAGAGTTTTGCCAGCTTAAAGTACCCCAATCACTCGTAGGTCCAATGCGTGGTGACACCATTAAACCCGAATTTCCCGATGCGGGAACATCGACAATATTACTAAGCACATCATCTATGGCATTTCCATAGAGTTCAAAAGCAAAGTCGGGGTCTCCCTTTCGGGCAATGAGCGAATATGGAACACTGTCCTGAGCCATCTCCGAACCGATAATACCAGCTCCCATAGAGGAGAACGCTTCGTAAACATCTGGAGTTTGATCCCAATCATCATAGCTGATATACCGGGCCGAATAGAGCACTACGATATGACCATCGGGGATAACATCAGAAAGCAGCAGGTCCGCGAGAGCTTGCATCTGGTCAATGTCATTCTGCCTGAAAATGAAGAAGTATTCTACCCTCTGCCGACAGCTAGTTTCATTGGCATTGCCAAATACATTTTGAGGATTTTGATTGTTGTAGTTCGTACCCCAAGCATCAAAAGTAATGGGATCGAAAACCACCAAATGAACGGATGGAGTTCCGAAACAAAGCCCGTATTCCACGACACTGGTATTTAGCAATACTTCGTTCTGAAAGGAGGTCGAATTTCCCAAAACGTTGTTTGTGATTCGCGCTGATCCAGAGGAGAAATCAATTTGGCGCTCAGCTCGATTGAATTCTTTTTGAGACAGGCTATTGTTCTCAAATTGGAAAATATGCGCCTGGCCCCAGCCACGTCTCTCTGGAATGTATTGAAAGGAACTTTCGCGCCAGTTGATTTCGTCATCGCCCAATGTGGCACAACGCCAATACACCACCAAACTATCCGAGTAATTAAGCGAAGGCTCCCACTCCAGAACACCACCCGTTTGAGTGATTTCGGTGAAAAGAAATCCTGGACTGTTAAAAGTATCTGTAGTATCTACTTCTATTCGGTAGGTCGCCGCTTCCGCTAAAGGATCACCCGTGGAGGCGCGCAGCTTCACTGGGTTTTCGTCTACTACTGCAAAACGATAGGGATAAACAGGGACTACACCACCATTTGAGATGAAGAGTTGCCGATCAAAAACTTGGTTGTTCACCGTTTCAAATCCCTCCAGCTCTTCCACATCACTACTAGGAATGTCTACCAACACATTGAATCGGTGTAAGCCAAGACCAAACTGCACATCGACTGGCAAATTAATCTTCACCGTGTCTTTGTAGAGAAGTCCTTCCAAGGTTCTTACGTAAATGGAATCACCAACGCCTTCGGGAGTTTCATGTTCGAGTGTCACTGAGAAAGGCTGGTACGTGCCTTTCCCGATATTGGTCACCACCATATTTACAGTAAAACTGTCTGTCTCGGCGGTAATCTCTGACGGTGTGAAGAAAATATCTTGAGCACCTATGCTCAAATCAGGCTTTGGCCAAGAATTGATCACAACGGATGGGTCACCTTGAAGGGACATTCCCAAAGTGGTATTGATCACAAAGAGATTATCGGGGCTGTTCTGGGCTTGAATCTCGCGAATGGTTCGGCGAATGTGTTCACCCACCGTTCCTCCATAATTTTCAATGGAAAGGTTTCGGTAAAATTTTCTGCTGTAATCATTTAGAGAAGCCTCGAACCCTAGCTCTGTAGATGCTAAAAATCCGATCACTCCTTTTTCTTGGAGGATAGTATATTGTTCTGACGTGCTTCCCGAGCCAAGCCCGTGGTAATCTCCTGTATAGCATCCATTCCCCAAAAGGAAAGGAAACTTCCCATTCCATTCGTAGTTATTGGGATTGTCAATGGTTTGATCGAACCCGTCGGAACTGGCGTGTCCAAAAAATGTCATAACCGAGCAGCCACCATTGATGAGAATTCCAACCTCTTCAGAAAGATTAATTTCAATAGGGATGGAAGAGGTCTTTAAAAAAGTATGGACATCGGCACCGAAGGCAGAGTCTGACACGATTTGCTCGTAGTTGAAAAGATAGGAGGCGAATCGATTCTGTTCTTGGCTGTCTCTTCCACCACCGAAGTGTAGAACATTTTTCATCCAAGCGGCTTGTGGCTGGGCTTCAAATACTTGAAGCTTTTCCAGATACCACTGCAACTCTTCTTGGTTGTTGGCACTTATTCGTCCCGTCCTAATAGCTGGTTCGAGGATAGTTGACCCTAGGCCTGAAGTAATCAAATTATCAGCTGAAGGATTGCCAAGAGTTGGCACCAGGTTTCGTGCGTAATGCGTTGAATCTTTTCGAGAGCCCACAGAGAAAGCTTCGGGCACGCCTCTAACGCTCTTTCCGAGTAGCAGCAAATACTGAGGAGGTGTAGGCCAAGTATTGATCAGGAAGTTTGAAAAATTCCTGAGCGAAAGCCCACTATTATCTACTCCGCCACCAAATTGATCGTAGATCTCTCCCACCTCTGTAAGGACAGTATTGAATCTTTGTTGACGGTAATTGGCATAGGCCTGAGCTGTTTCCAGAAGGGACTCGTGCGTTATGATTAGAAATGCCGAATCGACTTCTGCCAAACCGTAATTGGTAAAGAAACCATTGTTGGCTACCGACGTGATCACACCGACAGACTTTACCGTCTCATTCGTTACCAAAAGGCAATCGTAGGTATCGTCTCCAAAGCTATTTTCCAAAAGGGTTTGGAAAGAAATTCCATCTTGAACGAATTCGGATCTTTGGGGCTCAGCCGCGTCAGCATAAACTCGAGGTGACGTTCCACCCACATTTAGCAAATCAAAACGGGTCTTACTTTGAGCCGTATTCAATCGATAAAAGAATTCGAAAGAATTTGCACCCGATAAATTCGTGGTGTGCGGAAAGTTCAACTCTAAAGTGGCCAAGGCCTGATAGTCGCTCGCCACTCCGAGGGAATTCGAAACTTCGTGTCGAATTAACGTCGATTCATCACCCAGTGAACTGTTGGGTATTTCAAAGTCAAATCGATTGACTTCATAGCCTTGAAATTGAAAATTGACGGCTAAAGCATTTTCGTCACCGTATCGGATCTGAAGAAAGTGGTTGTTTCCGCTCCCTGATGCGGCATTGGAAACCCCTGCCGAAACAGAAAAAGCCTCCGCTGAAGGTGCACCCTCTTCTTGATAAACACCTGAAGTACTAAATTCTGTGGTGATTGAAGAACTTCCTTGAGGTATCCCAAATCGAGGGCTCATCCAGCCTTCACCTTTGGTATAATAAGGAACTGAAATACCGATGGCATCCAGCTGACCTTGGTAGTAACCATTGCTGTATACCCGCCTCAACCGCTTCCAGATATACTGACGCGGTATGTATGAATCCAGATCCGAGACGTCGTTTTCTTGAAAACGGAGATTGTTTCCTGCGCTATTCCAAGTCAAGAAATAGCTCAATGTATCATTGTAAAGGCTGTAGAAAGGGTTCGGTTGATCATCGGCGGTATCGTAGAGTGGAGCATCAAGCGATCCGTCATTCTTGCGACCGATGAACTCTATAAAATCCGTCGAGTTAAAAAAGCCATCTTCTCCGCCTTCGATGTATATGGGAACTTCTTCGTTGGCCGCAAAAAGTTGAATGTTCTCTGGGGCAATTCCAGAGATGGGAATTCCCGCGTTGGCTAGGTCATTGAAAGTGATTTGGTAGACGCCATCTTCAGCGATGGAAAACTTGTAATACTTCTGGCTGTAGTTGATCCACTCATTGCCAAAAGGCTGAGCTTGAAGGATGGACGAAATGAGTACAAAACCTAGTAGGTAGAGTTTTTTCACTGAGCTTGCTTAAATATCCTAAAGCGTAAACTAAACACATTAGAATACAGCGCCTCTGAAGTATTCCCTATATCGGTGATGGCGTAATCAAGGAAGAAATTCCCCAACCTAAGCCCCACACCCATATTGGGTTGAACACTGTATTCCTCAGCACCTTGAAACGTTTTTATCTTTTGGATGTTACCGATTCCCGCTCTTAAAAAGATCATATTCAAGTAGCTCGCTTCGATTCCCATAACAGGGTCGATGCTCAAAGGATCGGCGCTAATCAGGACATTTCTCTGACCATCAGTGGTGAGGGCCGCATTGATTTCTCCCAGAAGCGCAAACTTGCCTAGCTCTTTTTTATAAGAAGCGCCGAAGATGAATCGCGGCAGAGTGATTTCCAAGCCGTTCTCGGGAAGTTCATTTCCGGTGGCGATAAAGACTTCTTGGGTTTCTTCGTCAAGACTGTAATTCCACGCATTGTAGGTGGAAGTAATATCGCGTGCCATAGCGGCAAAGCGCCAATTTCCCCTTCGGTAAATCACGCCTGCATCGAGACCGAAGCCCCAGCTGCTGGCAAAATCTCCGATGATTCGGTGAACGACTTTTACATTTGCTCCGAGAGATAATCCAGGAACCTTTAGCTCTTTGGCGTAAGACACTAAAAAGCCGTAATCAACTGCTGAAAAAGAGGTAATGTTGTCATAATTCAAGGTGCCGTCAGCATTGATTAGCTGAGTGGTATTTGGAATATCATCGACTCCAAAACGAATAACGGAGAGGGCGATGACGGAAGTGCTGTCAATTTTTTTGGCAATTGCACCGTAATCGTATTGAGCTATTCCCGCGAAGTATTCGGCGTGCATACCCGCCACGTCGAGATCTGCGTCGATGTCGGTAAGTCCTGCAGGGTTCCAATAACCAGCGGTCACATCTCCGACAGAGGCAATTCCAGCCCCGGACATGGCAAGTGATCGAGCTCCTACCCCAATATTCAGGAATTCATTACTGTATTTTCGCGTCTGGGCATGCGAATCCAATTGCACCAATACACACAACAGAAAAGAGCAAGAAGCCAGAAGCGTCCACTTGGGAGAAACCATAATTCGAAAAATAAACATCAATTCCGTGGTAAAACACGAAACAACTAAAAAAATTGCACTTTCAATGGTTAATTTTGAGTCGATGTATTTGAAATCTCAAATTCCCAATTTACTTACGCTGAGCAATTTATTGTCAGGCGTCTTGTCTTTGTTTTTTTGTTCCCAAAATCAGCCTGAAATAGCCGCTTGGTTAATCCTCGCTGGAGCGGGATTCGATTTCTTTGATGGGTTAGCTGCCAGATCATTAGGCGTGAGCGGCGAGCTAGGAAAGCAGCTTGACTCCTTGGCTGATATGGTGAGCTTTGGAGTGGCACCCGTCTTTTTGGCGCTTCAGTTTAACGGCGTGTTCGGGTCAGAATTCGTTCTTGGTTGGAAGGCTTTGTTGCTATTTGTTCCTCTCTTAATGGCCGCTTTTTCGGCTTACCGACTCGGGAAATTCAATATTGATACCCGACAATCGACTGGTTTTATCGGCTTACCGACTCCAGCTAACGCACTTTTTTGGGTGAGTATCGCCTTAGCGAGCACAGGAGGACTCTTTGAATTGGAGCCGCTCAATCAAGGTTTGAATTACTTCAAGGAATCTACAGGCCTAGTCGATTTTGCGACAATTCTTCTTGGGATTCTATTGGTTTCCGAAATTCCTTTTTTGGCGTTGAAATTCTCAAGTGAAGCAGGAGGAAACAAGTCCAAAATTACTTTGATTGTAATTGGTCTCGGCTTATTTATCCTATTTGGGTTTTCATCCATTCCGATTGTTTTACTTTTGTATTTTATTATCTCACTCATTAGGAAATAAAGCCATGGAATTTACTGCCGAAATTGACATTATGCCCCTCGACGCATTGTTAGACCCACAAGGAAAAGCTGTAACCGCGAGCATGAAAAACTTAGGCTTGGAAGAAATCACCAACGTGAGAATCGGCAAGCACATGTCTCTGCACGTAATTGCAGCTAGCAAGGAAGAAGCTGAAGAAAAAGTAGAGGCTGCTTGCAAGAAGCTGTTGGCCAATCAGATTATGGAGAAGTACTCTTTTCAGTTGGCAGAGCGGGAGATGGCCTAAAGCACTTTCCTCCTCAACTCAAAATTCTTACCCAAATACACCTTTCTCACCTGCTCATCAGAAGCCAACTCTTCGGCGGTGCCTGACTTGAGGATATTTCCTTCGAAGAGGAGATAAGCCCTGTCAGTGATGGAGAGGGTTTCCTGAACGTTGTGGTCGGTGATGAGGATCTCGTTATTGGTTGATTTTGAGTTGAGCATCGCCGGATTGCGGCGCTTCAACTATTGTGGGATCAACTCCAGTGGAGGGTTTATTTAAAAAACATACTTCAGGTGGGCAGCCACGTCTCGGGATTTCACAAGACTGAAAAACTGTGCAGAGCTGATCAAATAAATAAGAATTGAATAACAAACACTCCTTAGGCAAAGGAACTCTGGTTCAATAGTAAAGAAGAATAAGGAAATGGACCCTTTCTACTCCACAATGAAAAGAAGCTCCCTGCTCTTTGATGCGGTTTTGAGCCTAAGGATATAACTCCCGCTCACCAAGTCAGCCCTGTCTATACGCACAATGCCCTCCTGCGAATAAACCTTATCATGTCTGATCAATCGGCCTTGTAGGTCATAGATCTCCATTCCAAGCCATCCTGCACTGCCTCCTAGATCTAGTGTGGCTGTTGCCGAAAATGGATTGGGATATAAGCGGATACTTTTCCCTGTTTCCAGTGAAGTATTCTGGGTGTTTTCAGGAGCAAATACAGGATTCAATACTGGGATCTGAACCACTGATGAAGGCATCAATCCTGACCAAGGAGAATAACCTGATCCATTTTGACAAGTACAGCGCACCTCAAATCCATACCAAGCGCCAGGAATGATCAAGGCTGTGGGATTATCATAGAGGCCTATATTGAACAGGAGTCCTGCCCCAGTAGTCTGAGTCAATATCTGTGTGTTATTCAGGTTTGCAAATACAGGTGTCGCAGTGGCAGCTGAAGCCGTATTGATACGCCCTGCTTTCACTTCGCAATTAGCAGTCCCGTTTGTATTATCCCATGAAAGGTTCACTTCAGGATTGGACCCGCTGAATCCTATCTCTATTACATCCAAGTTAAGAGGTGCATTGCAAACCGATTGTGAGAGATTCTCATACCAAGCGATCTTATTATCCAAAAGCGAGGCCGACATAGCATCTAAATCTCCATCGCCGTCCAAATCGGCAGCGGAGACAAAAAGAGCTCCTTCTGCTTGGGTCGAAATAATCTGCTGAGGTCCAAAATTCCCCAAACCATCGTTTTCATACCAAGCAATCTTGTTGTCAAAATAAGAAGCAGAAAGAACATCGATATCACCATCGCCGTCTACATCAGCAGGGTGAACAGATTGAGCGGCATCAGCTTCTAGGGAGATCACTTGTTGAACACCGAAAACTCCGAGTCCATTATTCTGATACCAAGCTATTTTTGCATCTCTATCAGAGGCCGAGATGATATCCAAGTCGCCATCTCCATCCAAATCGGCCGTGCGCACTGACGGCGGACTATTAGCCAAAAGACTAACCATTTGTGGAGGACCGAAATTCCCTGCACCATCATTGGCATACCAAGCTATCTTATCATCAAAGGAGGAAGCAGATATTATATCTATATCACCGTCGCCATCCAGATCTGATGGAAAGACGCATCGAATACCAATTGTCTGATCGGTGATGACAACTTGAGGAGCAAAGACTTGACCTCCAAGATTCTCGTGCCATGCCACTCCATTACTTAACCGCAATGCCGAGACAACATCCAAGTCTCCATCACCGTCGAAGTCAGCCGCTCTGGCCGAACGCGCTCCTGACGCTTCCGAAGAAATGATCAACTGAGGCCCGAAATTCCCTGTGCCATCATTTTCATACCAAGCTATCTTGCTATCACTGCGCGAAGCGGAAAGCACATCGATATCGCCATCAAGATCCATGTCAACTGCGTCAATCGTTCCTACTTGACCAGCATTGTTGGTGATGATATTCTGTCGGCTAAAATTCCCCGAACCCAGATTTTCATACCACCCTACTCTATTATCCCCAAAGGAGGAAAAGAGAACATCATTGTCCCCATCACCATCTACATCGGCAGCTATCACACACTTGGCAGTGGTTGCATAGTTTGATAGCAATTGTCTAGGCCCTATTCCTGCTGGACCTCTGTTCTCGAACCACGAGAGCATATCATCTCCGAAAGAAGCGCACACCAAGTCTAAATCACCATCAGCAAGGAGATCTAGCAGCACCAATTCGCGCATCCCTATAGTTTCAGTACTAACAATTTGCTCTGTGCTAAAGATCCCAGCACCTTGATTGATGAAAAAGGCTGTTTTACTATCACCTCTTGAAGCAGCAAAGACATCCAGGTCGCCATCATTATCGAAATCAGCAGTCTGCACTGATTGGGCACCCACGGAATTGGAAGACAAGACCTGCTTCACTCCAAAAACTCCTGACCCACTGTTTTGATACCAGGCAATTGTATTGTCATTTCTAGAACTAGAAAGAACATCCTGATCGCCATCTCCGTCTAGGTCTGCCGCCCAAACTGAGGTGGCTCCATTGGCTAGTGATGTGATAATTTGAGAGGCGCTGAAATTGCCATTTCCGTCATTGGCATACCAGGCAACGGTATCATCATAAATAGATGCAGATAGCACATCTAAATCGCCATCGCCATCTATGTCAGCAGTGAAAACCGACTGCGCGCCATCAGCTAAGGAATTGATGATGACGGCTGCCCCGAAATTTCCAGCTCCGTCATTGTAATAAGACCTTATGTTGTTGTCCAGTTCAGAAGCGGTAATAACATCCATATCGCCATCACCATCTAGGTCTGCTGCGATGACCGATAAAGCCCCATCAGCATCTATAGCTATAAGCTGCTGAAGACCGAACAGTCCTTGTCCAAGATTTCTATACCATGCTATCTTATCATCATCAAAGGAACTGGAGAGCACATCTACAGATCCATCCCCGTCCAAATCAGCTGCAAAGACCGAACTAGCGCCAACAGCTTCCCTACTTATGGTCTGCTGCGGGCCAACACCTTCTATCCCTCTATTCTCGTACCATCCAATGCGTCCGTCAATTGAAGAAGCCGCTATGAGATCCATATCTCCATCTCCGTCCAGGTCCCCTTTATTGACGTCAAGTGCACCGCGCGTTTGACTTGTAAGCTCCTTCTCTTGGCTAAACAATTGAGCAAAGCCTGTGGCAGAAATAAAAATGAAAATGATGATTGAAATATAGCGAGTCTGCATGATTGGTTGTTTTTTGGTTGAGTAAAAATAGAGAAATTTATCTTACAATCTATAGAGAAATTTTAAACAAATATATCAGAATAATGAACCTGCTTTTCAGCATTTAGTAAGACTTTGAAAGCTGATGAATCAGTAAATATCTCAAGTAAATAAGCTCCGAAACTTCGACAAGAACACCCATTTCAAATTGTAATTACACTCAGCCATCGGGAGCGAATCATCCGTCCTTCCTCCTGTATACCTCTTGTGTGAATAAGGCGAGTTTACTCCTGCCTTAGCCCTCGTAACAGATAATGGCTTAAAGCACTTTCCTCCTCAACTCAAAGTTCTTGCCCAAATACACTTTTCTGACCTGCTCGTCTGAAGCCAGTTCTTCGGCGGTACCTGATTTGAGGATATTTCCCTCAAAAAGGAGATAAGCCCTGTCGGTGATGGAAAGGGTTTCCTGAACGTTGTGGTCGGTAATGAGGATACCGATGTTCTTCGTTTTAAGTTGGGCTACGATGGATTGGATGTCTTCTACAGCAATGGGGTCGACCCCCGCAAAGGGTTCGTCCAACAAAATAAACTTTGGGTCGGTGGCCAAAGCTCGAGCGATTTCGGTTCGGCGGCGCTCGCCTCCCGAGAGAAAGTCTCCACGGTTGGTGCGCACATGACCAAGGCCCAATTCGTCTATCAGCGTTTCCAATTTATCCGACTGCTCTTTCTTGGTGAGCTTGGTCATTTCCAAAACGGCTTTGACGTTGTCTTCGACACTTAGCTTTCTAAAAACACTTGGCTCCTGAGGCAGGTAGCCGACTCCAAGCTTCGCACGCTCATACATCGCCCGGTCAGTAATGTCTTCGTCGTCGAGATAAATCTTCCCTGAGTTGGGCTGAACCAAACCCACGGTCATATAAAATGTGGTGGTTTTTCCCGCTCCGTTTGGCCCGAGTAGACCAACGATTTCACCTTGTTCTACCTGCACGGAAACGCCTTTCACAACTACGCGACTTTTGTATTTCTTAACCAGGTTTTCAGCTCGAAGGATCATAATAGTCTAGAATTGAATGTCGAATCCAAGAAGTAAGCCAAATTTAGGCGCATTGGGATTGTCAAGGTAGGTTAATCTCCAAACAGCGTCCACTCTAAAAAACCGAAAGATATTTTCAACCCCGACATAAGCTTCGGCAAATGGAATACCATCATCAAAGGTAAAGGTGAGATCAGGCAGAACCAACTCTTCAGCATTTGACTCGTTAAAGGCTCCATAAATACCATTCACTCCAACGATCTCTCGCCACTTTAACTTCTTAAAGAGCGGAATCTTATTGAAGAAAAAACCCTCGAAATGGTGTTCAGCCCTCATAGCAACATAGCGGTCGCTAACAAATTCGAAGAAGTTCATCGTGTTAAAAGCCTCACTATTGTAAAAGAAACTTTCGTTACCCGAATGCACGAACTGCAGCGGGTAAGGAAGAGCTTGCCAAGTTTTCCCTGCTTCCAGAGAGTACCTCATAGTCCCGAAAGGCCCAGCGGGGATTTTGTCAGTGACAGTAAGCGTTAGCTTCTGGTATTCGTAGTCGCTTCCTATAACTCCCTTCAAGCCAAAATCCACTCTAGCGTTTATAATAGGCCAATTACTACCCAGAGAAATCCTCTCGAATTCGCCCTCCACAAAATTTTCGCGGAAAGCGAAACGAAAGCCAAGCGATATCTCTGAACTAATGATGTTGTTGACATCGACTAGCTGAATCTCTCCCCCTATATCTTCATTCCGCTCAAAATTCCAAGCTCCTGCTGAGGACATCTCCCTGCGTCGAAATTCCAAGAGAGTGGAGAACCCGTTAAACCAGACTCTTTCTGTGAAAACACGCGCCTGCTTGTTTAAAATAAGTCTGTCCTGTGGGTTCCGTACGGTCAGTATTTGAATGAAGTGATCTCTTGAAAAATAATTGGGCACCTGGCCAATGAGTTCATAATCTTCGGAAAAATAGGCCCCCAAAGTTTGGCGTGGCTTTTTACTCAAAAAGTACGTCCCTCCTACCATGTACTTAAATCGTTCGTCTTTGGTGCCGTAAGCAGCATAGCCTTCCAGTTTCAGCCTAGTACTAAACTCATTTGAGGTTCGCAACCCAAATTTGGGTCTTAAACCTTCAACGGAGTTGTAACTTAAAAAGGTGAAAACAGGACCCCATTCCACTTTACCATCTACCCAATAGCCTTGGAAAAAGAAATTTATAATATCCACGTAAGTCATGAAGACTCTATTGGTCTTGAGGCTATCTACCATGTCGTAAATGGCTTGCTGGTCATCCGATATTTGCTCGTGTCTGTTTTCTTTCCAGTAAGACTCTTCTAAAGCATTGATCTCCGTTTCTACAATGACATTCTCGGCACCACTGTAAAATTCAGTGTCTTTTGGCTTGTTGATCACAAAGTCCTTGTAGGTGGTCATCTTCTTTCCATAGAAGCCCATTTCGGAATCTAGCAGGCTAAAGTCAGCCAAGAGTTCTTCGCGTTTCAACATCCAAACTTCGGGCTCTACCTCATCGTATTGATGCCTCACTTGCAGATCGGTGATGAAGTTGATATTAGCCGAAGGCAAAATAGTCGCGTCAATTTCTTTGATGGCATAGGTGGTATCATTCACCCAAAAGTGTCCTTCGAAGACGAGTTCACTTTCATTCTTCGGAAGAAAATCCAACCGATAGCACCACTTACTATCAATGAATGTGCTATCCACTAAGTAGTACTTATAGAAAACCAAGCCATAATCGGAAATAGGGCTCACGAAGTTTTTCCCAAAAATACCGAGCGAGTTTTGATAGATGTTTACATCTTGGTACATCTGACCGAGAAATTGCGAGATACTTTCGTTGTTGATCCCCGAAACCTTCGTAGCGTGAATGATCTCTTTTCTACCCTTTGGATTTCTTTGGTAGTAGTAATCGCTCAAGGTTTCGGTCATAAAAAAGGGAAGGGTCACTTTTTCTCCCGTAGAATCAATATTGTCAAAGATGAAATCGAAGGACTTAAATAGCTTTCGTTCTTTGAATTTGTCGGAAAGGTTGTTGAGATCAAACTCGATTTTGTTGTAAGTTTCGTATTGATAAGAGTCTAGTTTCTCTCTGTTGTTGACCTTCTTGTTTTTAATGATCTTTTTAAGAATGACATGGGCTGGGTTTTCAAAGTCCTTAGCGTTAATGACTACTTCACCCAAGCTGACGGCACCCTCTGCCATTGGAAAATCTATATTTTGGCTCTCGTCTTCCTTAACCCGAAATGCCAGTGGCTTATACCCTACAAAAGAAGACATCAAAGAGTCTTCGGCATAGTAAGTTTCGAGACGGTAATTCCCATCTAGATCTGTGGTGGTTCCAACCTTACTTCCTTTGAATGCTACATTCACAAAAGGAAGAGACTCCTTCGTTTCTGCGTCGAACACCTTTCCATAAACGATTGTCCTTTGGGCAAAGGAAAATACGGGAAACAGAAAAAGGGCGAGGAGGAATAAGAGTGCCTTTTTACTTTTCAAAAACGGTATGGAGGCAATGGAGTGCTTCATAACAAAAGGACGATTGATCAGGAAGCAACCGACTCCTTCTTATTTTTTCTAACGACAATTCTGGCTATATGGATACTTAATTCGTAAAGAACCATCAAAGGTAAAGTTACCAATATCTGACTCGTAACGTCTGGCGGAGTGATAATTGCGCTCAACACTAGAACTCCCACGAAAGCGTGTTTGCGGTATTTTTTGAGGCTCTCGGGAGTAACTAGTCCGAGCTTGGCCAAAAAGAAAATCACCACAGGCAACTGGAATACTAGCCCACCTGAAAGAGTGGTCATGGTAACCGTAGTTATAAATGAGTTTAGGGCTATAATATTATCCACCTGATCGCTTACGGTATATCCGCCTAAAAATTGCACTGAAAGAGGGGAAATGAGAAAATAGCCAAAACTTACACCGAGCAGAAACAGAAGCGAAGTAGCGACAACCGCTCCTCTTGCTGTAGATTTTTCGTTTCCGCTAAGGCCAGGCATTATAAAAGCCCAAACTTGAAAGAAAACGTAGGGAAAAGCAACGATGAAGCCCAGCACCATGGAGACCAAAATGTGGGAGGTAAATTGCCCGCTCATCGTGATATTCTGCAATTCAAAGGAGGAAGCAAGGCAGAGGCTATCGTCCAAACCAATCAAATTGGACATGTAACAAAAGAAGCGATACGTGATAAAGTCGGGACTTTTGGGTGCGAAAATCAATACATCAAACACAAAACTTTTGAACACAAAGGCAATTGTGCCAAATGCAAAAATGGCTACAAACGCTTTTATAAGTCGCCACCTCAGCTCTTCGAGGTGCTGCAGAAATGTCATTTGATTGGGGTCAGCCATCCCTTCTATTGAGTTTTTACCTAAAATGCAAAGCTAATCACCTGAATTCGATTATTATTTGGAAATTCAGATTTTCATAAAATTCAATGACCCGGCTGTCTTTACTCAGATATAGCGAGTTATATCAAGCTTAAGTCAACTCAGGATATCTGATTTTGTGAGAGAGCCTTTGAGCATCCAACTTCTAAAGAGCGGTTTACTTCCTAGAAATAACTTTAAATAGCCCACAATGAGGTTTATATTTTACGAAACTCACTATTTACAAGCGGTCTCAATCCCCAATAATAAAAGAATTTAGGCTCATATACTTCACTTCCTGCGTATGCCTTTTTTCGTAGCTTTAGTCTCTCGAAGCTGGATTGAACAGTTCTTTTTCAAGTGCTGAAATGTTCATCAAAAAATTATACTTCAAGGGGTTGCTAATTAGAACGATTATCGTAAATTGAAAATCCATAAACATCCCTGTAACATACAAGTGCGGAAAGAAGTACTCAAGGGTAAACTGAAGATCTGGAAATGTTATCAGAATTAATTTCGCCGAAAGAGGCGTTGACCAAATATTTTGGATTCTCGTCTTTCAAAGGGCAACAAGAAAAAATCATCGAGAACGTATTAAATGGTAATCACACCTTCGTCATCATGCCGACGGGCGGAGGCAAATCGCTTTGCTATCAGCTCCCAGCATTGATGAAAGAAGGAACAGCCATTGTCGTCTCACCTCTAATAGCCCTAATGAAGAATCAGGTAGATGCCATTCGTGGTACAAGCGAGAATGAGGGCATTGCTCACTTTTTGAATTCATCTTTGAACAAATCAGATATTCTGAAAGTGAAGGAAGATGTAATGAGCGGTGCCACTAAGCTCCTCTACATGGCTCCTGAAAGTTTGACCAAGGCCGACTACATTGAGTTCTTGCAAGGGGCTAATGTCTCCTTCTTTGCCATTGATGAGGCCCATTGCATTTCAGAATGGGGCCACGACTTTCGTCCAGAATACAGAAGGTTAAGGGCGATCATTGAAGAAATTACCGACGTTCCGATTATTGCACTTACGGCCACTGCCACACCGAAAGTACAGCAAGATATTCAGAAGAATCTTGGGATGATTGATACAAAGGTCTTCTTAGATTCTTTCAACAGGCCGAACCTGTACTATGAGGTACGACCCAAAAAGGACGTCGTTCGAGAAATCATCAAGTTTGTGAAATCCAGACCTGGAAAGTCCGGAATTGTGTACTGCCTAAGCCGAAAAAAAGTTGAGGAAGTTGCTGAATCCTTAAAAGTGAACGGCATCAACGCCCTTCCCTATCATGCGGGTATGGATGCAGGCATGCGATCCAGGCACCAAGATTCCTTTCTAAATGGCAATGCCGATGTGATTGTAGCAACCATCGCCTTTGGGATGGGTATTGACAAACCCGATGTGCGTTTCGTTATTCATCACGATATTCCGAAGAGCATCGAGAGTTATTACCAAGAGACAGGACGCGCTGGTCGTGATGGTGGCGAAGGTCATTGTCTAGCTTTTTATAGCTATAAGGATATTGAAAAACTGGAGAAGTTTCTCCAGGGGAAACACGTTTCAGAGATGGAAATCGGGAAACAGCTTTTGCAAGAAATTGTCTCCTATTCCGAAACTAGTCTCTGTCGTAGAAAATTCGTGCTTCACTACTTCGGTGAAGAGTTTGATTCTGATGGATGCGAGGAAATGTGCGATAACTGTCGCCATCCAAAAGAACGCTTTGAGGGAAAAGATCAGATCAAACAACTATTGGAATGCGTCAGAGAATCAAAACAGCGCCATAAGGCCAGCCATCTCATCAATATTATGGTGGGAAATGAAACGGTAGAGGTAAAAACATACAAGGACGATGGACTTGAGTGTTTCGGTACTGGACAAGACCAAGATGAGAAATTCTGGAATGCTGTCATCAGACAATCCACTATTCGAAGTCTGCTATCGAAGGAAATAGAGACTTACGGAATTCTGAAACTCACCGAGAAAGGTGAAGATTTTATCAAGAAGCCGTATTCCATTGAGCTGATTAAGGAAAATGACTACAGCGGTGTGGATGATGTTTCAGATGGCGGCGGAAAAGGTGCCATGGACGACAGACTTTACAAAATGTTGATCTCTCTTAGAAAAGAGATTAGCAAGAAAAAAGAGCTGCCCGAATATGTGCTTTTTCAAGAACCCTCTTTGCAGGAAATGGCGGGTCAATATCCCATCACCACCGAAGAACTTACCAATATAGTAGGTGTAGGTGCAGGGAAAGCTCGCAAATTCGGGGCTCCATTCTTAGACCTCATCAAACGTTATGTTGATGAAAATGAGATAGACAGAGCTCAAGATTTGGTCGTGAAGTCGATCGTCAACAAGTCGGGGCTGAAAGTGCACATCATCCAAAACATTGACCGCAAACTACCTCTCGAGGACATCGCGAGAGCCAAGGGAAAAGAAATGAACGACGTGATCGACGAAATTGAAGCGATCGTAGGTTCAGGAACAAAAATCAATATTGATTACTACCTGAACGATATGTTTGATGAAGAGGAGCAGCAGGAGGTTTACGACTATTTCTTGGAAGCCGAATCGGACAACATCGGAGCGGCATACGACGAGTTTGATGGCGATTATACCGAAGAGCAGCTTCGCTTGATACGGATTAAATTCATGAGCGAAGTAGCGAACTAGTTTATGGTAGCTAGACTCTAATAAATAGTCCTTAGTTCTCTGAAAGCTATTTTGGAATTATTTGTCTTATCAAATAATTCTCGCTTGGAAATTGAAAAACATCCTTAAGGAAGGATGTTTCGCTGCCTACCTTTCTTCCAAAGCCTTCGCGGCAAGCGTAGCCATAAGCGATGAACCTATCCGCAGGGCATCTTCGTCTATATCGAATTTCCCCGTGTGAAGCGGAGCACCCAGTCCTTTGCTGGCATTAGAAGTTCCCAACCGGTAAAAACAAGCAGGAATCTCTTGGGCGAAATAAGAAAAATCTTCTGCGGTCATTCTCAAATCGAGATCGTGCACATTCTCTTCTCCAAGTAACTCAATGGCTTTTTGTTTTGCCCAAGCGGTAAGGTCATTGTCATTGATCAAAGCGGGATATCCATTTCTAACTTCAATTTCAGCTGAACCACCCATTGACTTGCAAATTCCTGAAACGAGGTCTTTGAGCAAATCATGCAATTCATATCTCCATTTTTCATTCATCGTTCGAATCGTCCCCTCCAGCTTTACCTCATCGGGTATCACATTGGTGGCGCCATTCCCTATGAATTTTCCGATAGACACGACAGTGGGTGTGCTCGCATTGGCTCTTCTGCTAACAAGCTGCTGAATAGACGTTACGACTTGTGAGGCCATTAGAATGGTGTCTATGCATTTATGCGGTAGCCCTGCATGACCGCCTTTGCCCTTAATAGTGATGTAAATCTCATCGGCGGAGGCCATGTACATACCTGGCCTAAAACCTACATTTCCCACTTCCATATCAGGGTAAACATGCTGGCCAAAAATGAGTTGCACGTCTGGATTTTTCAATGCTCCATCCTTAATCATTAAGGACGCACCTCCAGGAATTCGTTCTTCTGCTGGTTGGAAAATTAATCTGACCGTTCCTTGCAGTGATGACTTTCTTTCTTGCAATAGTCTTGCGGCGCCAAGAATACACGTGGTGTGGACATCGTGTCCGCAAGCGTGCATGATTCCTTTGTTTCTGGAAGCGTAAGAAACTTCATTTAATTCTGTGATTGGCAAAGCGTCCATATCGCCTCTTATGGCTACCACTTTACCGTCCATCTCTCCTACAATGTCAGCGACAATTCCGTGACCACCGATGCCCGACTTATGCGGAATACCAAGCTCTGTTAATCTATTGGAAACGTATGCCGCCGTTTTTTCTTCATGGAACGAAAGTTCCGGGTTGGCATGTAGGTGTCTACGAATCTCAATAAGGTCTTCCAAGGCAGCATCTGCCGATGAAGCTAAGTCGTCAAGAAGGATCATGTTTGGAACTTTTTTGAAAGACATTCAGGCAGATCAGTGGCCTAGAAGTCCATGGCTAAAGATATGTAAAATACGCGGTCGAGGGTAATGCCGTCATCCACTCCCCAAGCCCAATCTGTTCTGATGAAATACCCCAATAATTTACTTCGGAGGCCAAAACCATATCCATAAATCACTGGGTCGCGGTTGTTCTCAATTTCGATGGTCACATTTCCAGATTGAAGAATAGTACTGTTGAAGCTATTTTCTTCAGAATATGGCGTTGGACCTGTCCAAGCTGAACCCACGTCGAAAAAGCCCAAGACCTGAAAGTTTTCTAAAAAATCACTCTTCAAAGGCTTTTGGAAAAAGTAGCTAAAAACGGGCCATCTCAGCTCGTTGTTTATCACCGCAAAGCTGTTTCCATTTCTTGCATTGGCAAAGAAACCACGCATGGGTGCACCTCGCGTTTGAAATTGGTAATTCTGTTCTGGATCCAAAGGAAGCGAATTGTCCTCGCGAGGGTTCATAGCGTTATCTACCGAGCCGAGGAAGAACGCCAACCGCTCAGCCCCAAAGGAAGCGCTCCATCCCACACGGCTCGCCAGGATCAAATTGCGGTGGATTCGGTAGTAGTTTCTCCAATCCAAACCAACGGTCATGAAAGTTCTATCGGTATTGGTTGGGTCCATATAGTATTCACCCCATACTTTCCATCTCATTCCACGGCGCAAATTCAAACCCATGGGTAGCGTATTGTCAAAGACCAATTCACCTTTTACTCCTGCATAGTTTGAAATTTCATTCGGCGTAGGGGCATTGAACTGATCGGTAGCGAGAAGAATCAACTCATCGAATCGGTACATCCCTGAGCCACGAATGCTGAAAACTTCATTTAAAGGATAACTCAACCTGTAAGCCGCTTGATAAGTCACATTTTCAGCAAGGTTAAAACCATTGGGAGAAAACCTGCTTTGCTGTCTGAAAAGTTGAATTCGTCTATCCGTTCTCCGTGTCAAGTCTTCAGCCATCACCATGAAGGTATTGTTGTCAAAGCTTCCAGCTAAGCCAAAACCACCAACAATTTTATAGTCTTCAAATAAGTCACTAACCCCCAATTTAACCAAACCACCCAAACCAGGGTTCAAGCCATCTGGACCTGACAAGGGCTGATAGAACTCACCCATAAAGGTGTTGTCGAGCTGCGCTAAAATTTTATCAGTAGTGAAGTTGACATTGTAATTTCTTGCCCCTGGAAGAGGCAAAGTGTCTAAGACCGTATAACCTTGTTCGGAAGGCCTATACCCCTCATTATCAGAAGGCACTTCCATGAGGGTGATGGTCTCACGCTCGTAAGTATAATCGGGCTCCCCTTCGAATTTATAATTATTGATATTAATTTCTTGATCTGAATGTTCCTCTTCTTTATCGGGGAGAAAAGTCAATTCCGCCTCTTCAAGTGATTCTCTCCTAATGGGCCTATTTGTTATAGGCTCTTCACTAAGACCGCCTTCACCTTCTTCGGTTGCGACCCTAGTAGCTGCGCCATCGTTTGAGGTATTCCCGTGATAGAACTGATAGTCATTGTCCGCATAGGTAAGTACACTGAACTCTCCGGTATTCGGGTGGACGGTGTAGTCAAGGAGGTCAGAATTGTAATTGGTGAGGGGTTCTGCCACTGTAAAGAATCGATAGTGAATCGTTGTATCAATCCGACTGATCGCACTATCGTAAACGGCGACATACCTATTCGTGGTTCCTTTATAATCGGCCAGAAAAGTATACTGTCTCCCTTCATATTGATACGGATCTTTTTCGATCAAATCAGGAGTATCTGTTATCCGCTCTAAATAGGGTGATCTCGATTTAAGATCATAGGCAAAAACATCTCTGTTCTGACCTAATACTATAGGCTCAGGCTTTGTTCTGAGGGTATCGTCTGGTCGATTTGAAGTGAAAACAATTCTGTTTCCATCTTTCGAGAAACTAGGGTCAAAATCTCCAAAGACATCATCGGTCAATCTTTCTTGCCTATTGCCAATGTTGTAGTAGAGATAAATATCTGTCTGACCATTATCCACAGCCGAGAGAACGAGCTGCTGTCCGTTGGGGCTGTACTTCATTGAGAGGATTTCATCCAAAGTAAAAACCTCCCTTTCGGTCGTTTTCCCATCGTCAAGGTTGTAAGTGCAAAGCATCAATTTCCCTCTCCACTCCTTTGCGTAGGTGAAGGCTCCTGAAGAAGGATGCCACGCAATTACGGGGAAACTAAAATCAGGGATTCGAAGCAGCTTGTGCTCCGCTTTCAAGATTTTTTTTCTCTTTCCGCTAAGGACATCGTAAAGGTAAAGTCGGTATTGGCCCAATATGTTATCGACATAAATCGCATGCCTGCCGTCTGGGCTGATTTTGAAGGTGGTCAAAACACGGTCGCCCTTTGTCTTTATATCAAGTTTGTCCAATGATATAGCTGTTTTATCCATGGACATGGAACCGTATTCACCTCTGTAGTAAGCGATAAATTCTTTTGTAATCGTATCAAGAGATTTGCCCAAAACGAAGAGGAATCCACTCTCTACATTCCTGCTCACGCCACTCATATACAAAATGTTGGGGATAATATTTTCGCCGTAGGTCCTAGCTATGTATGACCATAGAGCATAACCAGCAAAAGCTGCATTTCTGCCCTCCAGTCGGTTGAGCTTCTCATATGCTCCCGTCATGACATCGTTTCTGATGATGTTTTGGGCGTCATCATCAACGGCTTGAGAAGCGTAAAGAATCAATCCTTCGATGTACCAATCTGGCAAGTTCAACAAGGTCGATGATTTAATTACATCGCGCCAATTACCCCCGTATAGTCTCTTGTTGATCAACACTCGCGCAATACCTTTTCGCAGGTTCTGCTCAAATTTGATGTAGTCCCCTTCGAAATAAATAAAGACTTTGGAGCCAACAATCTGCGTGGTTCCACCAATATTCCCCTCATCGTCTCCGTTGATTCCAACGTTACTCATTTTGAAGTCAGAATGAGAGTTGTATACAATGAATTGGATCTTATCTCGCACTGGATAATCAAACACTTCTTCCAGTGAGTGGATATTTTTAGAAGCTACCCTACTCGTAAATTCCGCAAGCTCTTGACCTCCTTCGTAGAAATAAGTATCAAACTCTTGGAAGCGGAATTGTTGCCACAAAAAATCTTTGTACTGAACTCTGTTTTTTCCAAATTCCTGGTAAGACCCTTGATAAAACTGACCATTAGTGCTAAGTGCCCACAAGAGCGACGAAACAAGAAGAATCAGATGACGGGTAGAAATTTGCATTAGAGGCATTAAAGATAACTAAAACCGCGGGTGAATTTTTTCTTTGGAATAGCAAATATCACTACCCATTTAAAACAGCCAACAACACGAATTCCCTACATTCGCACGTAAACATCGATTCATGCTTCAAGTTCATAAATTCACATTTGGTCCGTTTCAAGAAAACACCTACCTGTTGTTTACCAAAGACGGGCAGTGCGCAATAATTGATCCAGGCTGCTATGAAAAAAGTGAGGAAGATATTCTGCGAAAAACCATTGATGAGAAAGGTCTTAACCCGACTATTCTGTTGAATACTCATTGCCACATTGATCATGTTTTTGGCAACGAATTCGTTCATCGAACCTATGGTCTCAAACCTATGATTCATCCAAAGGAAGAGATCGTTTTAGCTTCAGTGCCAAGGGTGGCAGAGATGTATGGGCTAAACTATACTACATCACCCCATCCTTTGTTCTTCGAAGGTGAAGAAATATCACTAGGAGATGAGAAATTAAAAATCTTGTTTGTGCCTGGGCATTCCCCTGGTCACGTGGCTTTTTACAGCGAGGCACACCATATCCTTTTATCCGGCGATGTGCTTTTCGAGCAAAGTATCGGGAGAACCGATTTGCCGGGTGGAAGCATGGATTTATTGATGCGATCTATTGGGGAAGAGCTTCTTCCTTTACCGGAAGAAACGAAGGTTTATGCAGGTCATATGGAGGACACCACCATAGGGAAAGAAAAAAGATTAAATCCTTTTCTTCGCGGAATGTAATCTAAGATTATTCTATTTAAACAGCTGTTCGACTGATCTGCGCCCAGATTTCTTTTTCAGACATTTCCTGTCCGCTTTTTTATCCAGAACGTATACGTGGATGCTAAAAATAAGTGGCCTGTAGCGGGTATTGAAAACATTGAGTGTCGACTTCAAGTCGTCATACTCATAGATATTTAGAATAGGTGTTTCCACAGATGGCACCACTAAAATGTTCGATGCCAGTTTAAAACCTATTCCCAAACTGTAGTGAGCTTGGAAAATAAACCTCGTTGGATCTGCCAATTCAATTGGTAAACCACCTCTATCATAAGCGACTGACGACGCGATGCGGTAATCACCATTTATACCTATCGAATTTTGCAAAAATCCTTTTCGGCTCAATTGCTGAATGTTAGTAGCCGCAAAACTCATTGTGGTATATGCGTGACTAAACACCCCTTCATTGCTGATGAAAGCGGTTCCTCCTGGGTTGGTTTCTTCGTCTAGTGTCGCTTCGAATCTCTCAATTCCATGAAGGACCTTTATTCCCACATTAAGCTGCACATGCGAAATCAACCTTGAGTTATCAATGACATGAAAGCGTCCTATTTCCATACCTAAACCCAGACGACCTGAAGGATTGTACGCTACATCGTATGCGGTACCTCCTGGCAGGGAAATTCTCTGAGAAGATTTTTTTAAGTGAGGTAACATGTATGTGACCATTGGACTTACTATCCATCCTCTGCGCTCAAAATTTCCATGGGCAGGAAAAACACCATGATACTGAAGGTGCGTGTTTTGACAAAAGCCATCAACGCTCAGAAAAGTGGTGAAAACGAGTATTATAAACAGTCTTAACATTTGGTGCAATTTTTTACGCTTTAAGGGATGTGACCCTTACGGAGCGTGCGTCACGAAAGTTACTGAAAGACCGTCTATAAGTTTTGATATCTGCGTTCTTCCTATTTTAAATACAGGCCTTGGAACTAGTCAACTCCCTGACTGCTAAAACTACCTGCGCCCACGCCATAGAATTGATCAATGGACTTGCTCGTGCACCTTTTTTATTCAGATTATTGGCTACTTCTCCAGAATCTATTTAATACCTGCCAGCTCCAAGGCTTCCCTTTCAATTTCAGGCGAATCCCATTGAGAAGAAATATCAGATTTATCCATCACCTTCTCCATAATGCGGTCGTGTCTCTTTCCTTCTTTCAGCGCTTCGCTGTATCGAATATTGCTAAAAGTGACTTGAGAATAAAGCGGTATCCATTTCTCGCCGTGGTGCTCATGAATGTTGGCTTCAATTTTCTTCCGAAGAATGAAATTAGGATCGGCAACAGAGTCGCGCATTTCCACATAATTGCGCATAGCTAACTCAGCAATGGCATCTGCGTCGGGCTTGCGCTTCTTTTGAAACGCATCGAGGGTTGCATCCCAATCTTCCTGGTTTTCATCGAAAAGCTCGTTCATTACCGAGCAATCTTCAAAACCTGAATTCATTCCTTGCCCGTAAAACGGCACAATGGCGTGACTCGAGTCTCCCATGAGGCACGTATTTTCTTTTACCCATGGGTAGCAGCGAATGATCACCAAATCGGAGAGCTGATGACTTTTATAATCACCAACTAAATCGGGCATCATGTCATAAAAATCGGGAAATTTCTTCTTAAAGAAAGTATCAATTGCCTCATCGCTGTCCAGATTATTGAACGAGTTTTCTCCCTCATAAGGCATGAAGAGCGTGCACGTAAAACTACCATCGGGATTGGGGAGTGCAATCAGCATATAGCCGCCTCGTGGCCAAATGTGCAAGGCGTTTTTATCCATCAGGTAACTTCCATCCTCTTTTGCAGGCAGCAAAAGCTCACGGTAGCCATGTGGAATAAATTCCTGTTGGTAATTGAATCTTTGAGTTTTTTGCATATCCCCACGCACCGCCGAGAAGGCACCATCCGTTCCAAAGATCAGATCTGCTTTTTCTTCAAACTCCTCTCCCGTTTTGTAATCTTGGAAATAGGCAATGCTTTTTTCGAAATCGACACCTGTGCACTTGCAATTAAAGCGCATTTCCACAGCATCGTATGATTCCGCCTCATCGAGCAAAACGCAATTTAGTTCGCCACGAGACACTGAGTAGATGGCCTGACCTTCTTTGCCGTAAGGCTGAAAACTCACATTTCCCTCAGGATCGTGAATTCTTCTCCCGTGCATCGGTATGGCCACTTCTCTCACCTTGTCAGAAACGCCAATCATATCCAAAGCCTTCCAGCCACGGGTGCTTAACGCAAGGTTAATCGACTTTCCTGCCTGAAGCTTAACCCCTCGTAAATCGGGGCGGCGCTCTATTACTCTTACTTTTAGGCCTCTACGGGCAAGATTTGCTGCGTGGAGTGATCCTACGAGACCACCACCTATGACCAATGCTGTTTTCATGCTGTGTGTTCTTTTGAGTAAGCCGAGCTTAGAATTTTTCCAAACTCCAAGGCATCGGTAAAGCTATTGTAAAGTGGGACTGGCGCAATTCGAATTACGTTTGGCTCCCTCCAATCAGCAAGAACACCGTGATCCTGCAAAAAGTTGAAAAGTTCTTTTCCACGACCGTGGGCCAAGAGACTCAACTGACAACCTCTTCGGCTCGGATCGGAAGGCGTAATAATCTCAATGTGAGCGCCGTGCTCGTTAGCTACAGCCTCAATGACCTCCTGAAGGAATGCCGTTAGAGCTATGCTTTTTTTACGCATTCGGTCAAATCCCGCTTGATGAAACAACTCCAGTGAAGCCAAATGCGGAGCCATGACGAAGATCGGCGCATTGCTCAATTGCCATCCTTCTGCGCCCGAAATGGGTTTAAAGCCTTTGTCCATTTTAAATCGAGCATCCTTATCGTGGCCCCACCAGCCCGCAAATCGCGGTAGGTCAAAATTGTTTGCATGTTTTTCGTGAATGAATATTCCCGACACGGAACCTGGACCAGAGTTGAGATACTTATAGGTGCACCACGCGGCGAAGTCCACATTCCAATCGTGCAATTTCATAGGAACATTTCCAGCGGCATGAGCCAAATCGTAACCAACTACGGCACCTGCTTTGTGACCCGCTTCTGCAATCGATTTCAAGTCGAAATACTGACCGGTGTAATAATTCACGCCGCCCCAGAATACCAAAGCAAGTTCGTCGGAATTTTCTTCAATGGCAGAGATAATATCTTCTTCTCGGATAATGTGTTCGCCTTCTCTGGGTTCCACTTCGATGATGGCATCATCGGGTTGATAGCCATGAAATTTCACTTGAGATTCCAGCGCATATTGGTCACTGGGAAAGGCTTTGGCCTCGCAGATAATCTTGTACCGCTTACCAGAAGGTCTATAAAAGCTCACCATCAACAGGTGAAGATTTACGGTAAGACCGTTCATATGCACCACTTCGTGCGGCTTTGCGCCAACCAAGTCAGCTGCGGGCTTCATCAGCTGCTCGTGGTAGTTCACCCAAGGCCTTCGTGCTTCGAAATGCCCTTCAACCCCAAATTCCGCCCAGTCATCGAGCTCTTCGATTAGTATTTCTTTTGCCTTTTTTGGCTGAAGGCCCAAACTGTTTCCTGTG
This sequence comes from Cryomorphaceae bacterium, assembly GCA_047632755.1. Lineage (GTDB taxonomy): Bacteria > Bacteroidota > Bacteroidia > Flavobacteriales_D > Cryomorphaceae > JAKVAV01. The sequence goes on along the minus strand of JBLIDT010000009.1, from coordinate 48,260 downwards.
AAGTAAACAGTATTACCCGAATGGTGTTTTGGTATGTGGAAGGCGTCGCGAAAGGATGCCAACTCATCATCGGCATCAAGTTTTCGCGCTTTTTCCTGAAGATATTTCATGTCGCGTGAAGCATTAAATTTGCTGCAAATTAAGGTCATTCGACAAACCGACCAAGAAAAGAGAGTAACTGATATGCAAAGGGAAGAATCCGCTAAATTATTTAAGAAAGCAAAAACACTATTTCCAGGAGGAGTAAATAGCCCTGTGAGAGCCTTTAAAGCCGTTGGAGGAAATCCACTTTTTATCGAAAGCGCTAAGGGAAGTAAAATTACTGACGCCGATGGAAATGTGTTCTTAGACTTTTGTTGCTCCTACGGACCCTTGATTCTCGGACATGCCCCCGATGAAGTCATAAACGCTGTTTCGGAAACGGTAAAACATGGGACTTCTTTTGGAGCACCGACACGCCTCGAAAACGAATTGGCCGAATTGATCATCAGCAACCACCGCTACATCGAAAAAATCCGTTTTGTTAATTCGGGAACAGAGGCCGCCATGTCTGCGATCAGACTGGCACGCGGATACACGGGGCGCAACAAGATCATAAAATTCGAAGGTTGCTACCACGGTCATGTCGATGCCCTTTTAGTAAAAGCAGGAAGTGGATTGGCCACTCTCGGAACGTCTACTTCCGCCGGAATTCCTGAGGCTTACACCAAAGAAACCATCGTTTTACCTCTTCACAATAAAGAAGCGATTGAGGAGGCAGTAATAAAATTTAGGGGCGACATAGCTTGCATCGCTATAGAGCCAATCCCTGCGAATAACGGACTGTTGATTCAAGGCAAGGACTTCTTGCAATTCTTGCGCGATGTTTGCGATCGAGAGGATATTCCCTTGTTTTTCGACGAAGTGATATCGGGGTTCCGAGTGGGATTTGAAGGAGCGGCTGGGCTTTACGATATACAGCCAGACTTGATTGCTTTCGGAAAAATAATAGGCGGTGGTCTGCCCGTAGGAGCTTACGGTGCCTCGGACAAGATAATGAGCTGCGTTGCTCCAGATGGTCCTGTTTACCAAGCTGGAACTTTGAGCGGAAACCCTGTAGCGATGGCGGCAGGAAAAGCACAAATTCAAGCTTGTCTAGAACCCGATTTTTATAAAAAACTAGAAGAAAAAACGACCTCCTTTGCTCAGGATGTCAATCAATTTTCTGCTTCAAAAAACTACCCTTTCAAGATTTTCCATATCGGTTCGATTTTCTGGGTGGCCTTTACCAATGAGGAAGAAATAGCCTCAAGTGAAGAAGTAGAAAAATCAGAAATGAGCTACTTCAAAGCCTTTCATGGAGAGTTACTTGAGCGTGGTGTGTACATAGGGCCATCTGGTTTTGAGGTAGGGTTTGTTTCCAGAGCGCATAGCCAAGAAGACCTTGAGAAAGGAGCCGCGGCAATGAAGGAAGCCTTAGACGCCATATTTAGTGCCCGTCCATAACGTCCATTGTCATGCCTGCGGCTTGATCTGCGTTCCACTTGTTTTAAAATCAGTCATCCGCCCGAGGCAGATTCCCTGATTTATTAAAAATACGTGCGCCCATGACTTCGCCTTGGCTTGGCAACTTGCTAACGAACTCGTTAGCTCAAATACTTGGCTAAATGGGCAAATTTTATCTGGCTAAGAAAAATCCAACTCCTTGAAGGATCAGCATGCCATCTATCCCAATCGAAAAATAAAGTTCGCCGCGCTTGGACTTTACTTTGGAAATAAGCCCCCCAGAAAGGAGAAGAACACCCATATGGATCAGGATGAGGTTAAGCTCAATTTCTTTCAAAAGAAATAAAGAGAGGCTTGCAACAGCGGAAAATAAGAGAAAGACAAGGGCAAGGTTGCGCGCCTTGCTTACGCCAAATACTTGCGGTATGGTTCTCTGTTCGGGCCAATCGACTGGCAGATCTCGTATATCAAAAGGGATGGTCAGGGCGGTCACAAATAGCGCTTGCTGGAGGATAAAGAGCACCAACACTCTCGTATCTATTTCTGATCCAAGGATGGGGAGAATAACGCACGACAGGGTCCAAACAAGAACGATGGTCCACAATTTCATTCCAGGCACCAGCCTCAGACTAATCTTTCCGCGAGCAGATGGAATAAATGGGTAGGCATAAGCCATTGAAATAAAACCAGCAAAACCCATAAGGACCAATTGATAATTGGCCAACTTAAAAACAAAATAACCCATTCCAATGATTCCGAAGATCATCATCGTCGAGCCCGTTTTCGAATAAGATTGATCTTGCGTTAAGTCTCCTATTCGTCTTTGAAAATTATACGTGAAGAGAGCTGCGAAAAAAGCGAAACAGGCCAGAGAATAGTCGAGCTCTGCGCCGATGAAAGCAGCAGCGCCCAAAACAGAGGAAAGAGAACCTAGTGAAATGAAGAGATTGGTGTTCCCTAAAAACCTTAGTGGACCGAGCAAGGCGTTTTTCAAATCAAAGATTGTTGTCTACAATGGCATAAGTGAGGAGGCCAATTGCGGTACCTATGGCGCTACCCAGTAAAGCTTTTCTAGCGTATTTGCTACGCGCATAGGTTTCATAACCTGCGGCATAGTCCTCGTTAAACTTATAACTGAGATCCTGAATATTTTTTTCTTTGATCCTCACCACAGGAATTCGCGCCGTTAAGGCCACTAAAGGAGGAACGGCCAATGCCAAAACACTTCCTCTAGCGGCATATCCGGTCATTAATCCGACAGCCATCCCACCATAGAGCCATGCATTTCCGGTAAGGCCAAAACGAGCATCACGCTCTCCTACGACGAAAGCGCGCATTTCTTCTACCGAAGCGACATTGCCCAAAGGCTCATCGTAGAAATAGTACACCCTTTCTTCGCCTGCCGTGGGCTGGAAAGAAAACACAGCATCTCTATCCATTGCTCCATCTCGGAGCACGATGGGAACTTCCAATCCCTTCTGCGATTGGAAACCTATCCTCTCACTTTCATTCTGTTTTCGCGCTGAACGCAAATCAATTTGCTTCCTTTTGAATTGGTTTTTGTCTAGGCGATACTGAAGATTTGTGAAAGAAGTATCGTTTAAATTTTCAACTTCAATCAACTTGCCATTCATGAGAAGCAATTCGCCTTTTTCTTGGGCGTGGATGGAGGAGAATCCGACGCATCCAACCATAACAAATATCAGCCTCAAAAAGCTGTGTTCCAGACTACTGAAAAACATAAACAAAAAAATTACCAGAAGATTTAAACCGCGAAGGTACCAAAACCGTTCTGAGTCAATTCATACTATATTTACACGCTGAAATTACCAAAAACCCTACTGAAAATGCCTTTACGAAATTTCCCAAAAAGACACATTGGCCCAAGAGATGCTCAAGTTAAAGAGATGATGGCCACCATCGGTTATGATTCATTGGATGAGCTGATTGACAAAACGGTTCCCTCAGAGATTCGTTTGAAGGCACCACTAAATCTACCGTCCTCTCGAAGCGAACACTGGTATTTGAGAGAATTGGAAGTGTTGGCTAAAAAGAATGATGTTTTTCGCAGCTACATCGGGATGGGGTACTACAATACTATCGTCCCGCCTGCAATCCAGAGAAATGTTTTGGAAAATCCAGGTTGGTATACCGCCTATACTCCTTACCAAAGTGAAATAGCACAAGGGAGGCTAGAGGCTTTGATCAATTTCCAAACCATGGTGATGGATCTTACCTCGATGGAAATCGCCAATGCCTCACTTTTGGATGAAGCCACCGCTGCTGCTGAAGCAATGAGCATGTTCTTCTCCACACGTCAAAGACAGGCTGTTAAGGCAGGAGCAAATCGTTTTTTCGTTTCTGAAAAATGCTTTCCGCAAACCATTGACGTACTCAAAACCAGAGCCGTACCGCTCGACATTGATTTGATCATTGGAAATCATGAAGATTTCAATATAACAGATTCCTTCTTTGGTATTCTTCTTCAGTACCCTGATGGAATTGGAAGTGTAGATGACTACCGCGAATTCGTCGATGAAGCACATGAGGCAGGCGCCAAAGTAGCCGTAGCTTCAGATTTAATGAGCTTAACTCTTTTAACACCTCCAGGTGAGTGGGGAGCTGACGTGGTAGTGGGAAACACACAACGTTTTGGCGTCCCAATGGGATTCGGTGGGCCTCATGCGGCATTCTTTGCAACGAAAGAAGAGTTCAAAAGACACATCCCAGGTAGAATAATTGGTGTTTCTGAAGATAGCCATGGTCAACCAGCTTTTAGGCTGGCATTGCAGACCAGGGAGCAGCACATCAGAAGAGACAAAGCCACTTCAAACATTTGCACCGCACAAGCGCTGCTGGCAGTTATGGCTTCCATGTATGCCGTATACCACGGACCTGTAGGATTAAAAACCATCGCAGAAAACATTCACCTCAAGACTACACGACTAGCAGCAGGACTGGGAAATCTAGGGTTTACTGTCTTAAACAAGGTCTACTTCGATACCTTATTTATCGAATTGCCTAAAGGAGTGACCAAAGTGAGGATTGAAGAAATAGCGAATGAAAAGGAAATAAACCTTCGCTTTTTCAACTCGAACCACATAGGAATCAGTATGGACGAGACCATTTCTCGCCACGACTTTCAAGATATCTACGAGGTATTCCTGGAAGTATCAGGACTTGAACCAAATGATATTCCCGCTACGGCAGAGTCTCCCATTCAAGAATTCTTCAGCCGGGAAAGTGCTTTTTTAGAACATCCTGTGTTCAACATGTACCACAGCGAAACGGAGTTGATGCGTTACATCAAAAGACTTGAAAACAAAGACCTTTCACTAACCCACAGCATGATCGCTTTAGGTTCGTGCACGATGAAGCTCAATGCAGCAAGCGAGCTGATGCCAATCACTTGGCCTGAGTGGGCAAATATTCATCCATTTGCACCTTCTACCCAGACTTCGGGTTACCGTGAAATGTTTGAAGAGCTGAAGCGTCAGCTTTGTGAAATAACAGGTTTTTCAGGTGTGTCACTTCAGCCAAACAGCGGCGCACAAGGAGAGTACTCTGGTTTGATGGTAATCAGAAATTACCACCACAGCCGAGGAGAATACCATAGAAACATAGCCCTGATTCCAGAAAGCGCCCACGGCACAAACCCAGCAAGTGCAGTGATGGCTGGAATGAAGGTAGTGGTGATCAAGTGCGACGATCAAGGAAATATTGATGTGGAAGACTTGCGTCAAAAGGCGGAGGCAAATACAGAGAACCTTTCAGCATTGATGATTACCTACCCATCTACCCATGGTGTATTTGAAGAAGGCGTCGTGGAAATCAATCAAATCATTCACGAGAATGGCGGTCAGGTTTATATGGACGGCGCCAATATGAACGCTCAGGTAGGATTAACAAATCCTGGAATTATTGGTGCAGACGTATGCCACCTCAATCTTCACAAAACTTTCGCCATTCCTCACGGTGGTGGTGGTCCAGGAATGGGACCAATCTGCGTTGCCTCTCATTTGGTACCATTTCTACCAGGACACTCGGCAGGCGAAACGGGAGGAAGCAGCAACATCAGCGCTGTTTCAGCAGCTCCTTTCGGAAGTGCATTGATTCTTTTGATCTCTTATGGATACATAAAGATGCTGGGAAGAGATGGGGTAACGGATGCCTCCAAATACGCGATACTCAATGCCAATTATATCAAAGCTAGATTGAGCGGCTCATACAACATTCTTTATAAGGGAAAGAACGATACAGTGGCGCACGAAATGGTGGTAGACTGCCGTCCATTTAAAGCCATGGCCAATGTGGAAGTAGCTGATATCGCAAAACGCTTAATTGATTTTGGGTTCCATGCTCCAACGGTCTCTTGGCCAGTAGCTGGAACCTTGATGATTGAGCCCACCGAGAGTGAATCCAAAGGCGAATTGGATCGTTTTTGCGATGCGATGCTTCAAATCAGAAAAGAGATTGAAGAGATCGAAAAGGAAATTTATCCCAAAGACGATAACGTACTAAAGAATGCACCGCACACGGCATTGGAAGTTACTGCCGATAAATGGGAACACGCCTACTCTCGCGAAAAAGCGGCCTACCCGCTGGGTTACTTAAGGAATGCGAAGTTTTGGGCACCTGTCGGAAGAGTAGACAATGCTTTGGGGGATAGAAACCTAATGTGCTCTTGCCCGCCTTTGTCGAATTATGAAGAGAGCGAAGTTGAATTTCTTGATCAATAGTTAATAGTTCCTAACTGGACCTTTAACGTGGGAGTTCAACTTGTTTATTAATTGAATAATGCTACCGCAATGTTTAGTTTGTATATTTGGAAACAAATTAATCCTATGAAAAAACAATTCTACTTACTAACGGCTCTAAGTCTAAGTGCAGGCGTAGTTCTAGCACAGACTAGCAGAGAGCAAAATCAACTTATCACCAAAAAGGGGTTCGTTGAGTTGGCTAAGCCAAACAAGGCCAATGCTGTAAACACGCAAAAAGGAAGCGAGATCGTACTCTGGGAAGATGATTTTTCCGATCCTTCTAAATGGGATGTATACAACGAAAGTACCCCGGATCTAGATTGGGAGATCATCACTGATGTGCTTGCCAGTCCAGTTGCAGCACTGAGCCCTATCTCGTTTACTACTGCAGACAATGGGTTTGCCTTCGTTAACGGAGATCCTGCGGGAGACGGTTCCGTACAAGACTGTTTTATTGAGTACAATGAAGACTTCAGTCTTTTAGGTGCTCAAAATGTGTCTTTTATTTTCGAACAAAATTCACGGAACTTTGCGACTACGTACTTTGTTGATTTCAGCATTGATTTTGGTAATTCATGGATTCCCATTCCAGTAAATCTCGATCTAGAGACAAATACCAATACAGAAAACCCAGGGATTGTTACCATAAATGTTGGTGATGAAATTGGCAATGAGCCAAACGTCCGAGTTCGCTTTCATTTTGTTGCAAACTGGGGATGGCACTGGGCTGTTGACGACATGCAAATAATAGAAACACCCGCTAACGATGTTGTTCTTAACTCTGCATATTATGACGAGTTTATATTGATCGGTCAAACTGACTACCTCGATTTAGACTACATTGAAAACATTGAGTACAGCGAATACCGTCAAAATCACGTGCGTCCATTCACATTTGTAGGTGATATAACAAACCAAGGAGCAGAAGCATCAACAGGAATTACCTTTGTTGCTACTGTAACTACTCCCAACGGAACGGAGACTTTTAACGCTTCAATTGACGAGCTGCTTTCAGGTGAAGACACCGTGATCACAATCGATGACGAAATGTTGGTAGCCTTTATGACCGATGGTGGAGCACTAGGTGATTATACTGTAGACTTCGAAGTTTTGATTAACGAAGAAGATGCCCTACCAGGCAACAATACGGCACCTACAAAATCATTCTCAGTGGGAACTGAAAAAATGACAAATGACGGCGGAGCAGGATATACTGGTTGGTACAATATCTCTCAAGCAGCTATTTGGGGAAATCAGTTTACGGTTGAAGAAGAAACGGAAGTGAATTACATTCAGTTCGCACTAGTTGACGCAACAGACGATCCTACAGTAATCGGAGAGGAAGTATTTGTGAATCTTCGACAAGGTTCTGTCCTTGAAGACGAGAGCGCTGAAAACGTAATGAACAGATTTTTCGGAGAGGATGATTTGTCTTATGTGATTTCAGAAGGTGATGTTTCGACAGGTGGAGAAGCAATCTACATTACGGTTTTCTTCCCAGACGATTCTTCCATTGATTTATCACCTGGAGTTTTGTACCAAGCAGAATTTGAAGTACCTGAGGTGGGATCACCTATTGCTACCATTCCAGTTTCTAATGGCCAGGAAGGTGGTGCAGGAGTACTTTATGACTTTACTGATCCATCAACTGGACCTCAAGGATGGTTCACGTTGGGTGCCAACACACCAAACGTAAGAGCAGGATTCGATGGTCCAACTAGTACCAATGACGTTGGAAGCTTAGACTTCTCAATGGGTCAAAACTACCCTAACCCTGTTTCAAACGGTTCGACAAGAATTTCTTGGGAATTGAAAGTTGCTGCCGAGAATGTCACTTTTGCAATTAGTGATAATACGGGTAAAACAATCTACCAGAAAGACTTGGGAGATCGTCCTGCAGGAGTTCAGGAAGAAATTGTTCTTGACAACCTTAAACTTGCCGCTGGAGTATACCAATACGGTCTTAAAGTTGGAAACAATAGAATAGTTCGCAAAATGGTTATTACTAAGTAAGAAGACTAAAAGCGATTTACTAATAATTTGAAGGGGCTGCCACAATAGGCAGCCCCTTCTTTTTTTTTTGGGAAACTTTTGAAATTCAAAAAAACCGTCAATATTGGAATTCAATTACCCTATTTGTCGGTAGATTGAGCTTCGGAAATACGGTGGACGAATAACTATTTTGACTATTTTTACGACCTTAACTAAAGTATAACTAACACCAATCCTTATGAAATTAAAATTTTACTTAGCAAGTGCGCTAAGCATGTTTGCGCTTTCAGGTATCGCCCAAAATTCGGACATCACAAAGTTCGAAACACCGGCAACCAGCAAAGCCCTGCTTATGCAAGACACCAAAGCCATTGTTTCGAGTAATAACGAGAAAGGCGGAGGCACAGAACCAGAGGTATTCTGGTCAGAAGACTTTTCAAACGGATTTGCGGGTCAGGGTGACAATGGAGAATGGACAACTGAAGGCGCACAAGGAGACTACTGGTTCGTATCATACCCAATAGGAGCTACAGATGGATATGATCCATCATCGCCACTTACGACTACTACTGCGTATGGCGATATCCTTCCAAACTTCATGGGAAATACGGTTACCATACCATCTACAACTGCTGATAATGGTTTTATGATGCTAGATGCTGATCGCTTCAATTCTATAGCTACTGAAGTGGCTGATCAAGGAATTGAAAGTTTAACAAGCAACGTGGTGGATGCCATTCTAATTTCTCCGAGTATGGATCTCACAGGAGTAACTGGTGGACTTCTTTCGTTCTGGCAACAATGGCGCATGTGCTGCAGCGACTATGCCCTCACAGTTCAATTCTCTACAAACGGTGGTACTACATGGGCTAACTTCGATCTATTTATCATCAGTGGTGGAGAAGGAAACATTACAACTTCAACCAATCTGGGTATAAACATTACCGAGGTATTGGCTGGTGCATCCGACTTGACAGATTGTAAAGTTAGGTTCATTTGGGACCCTCTATTGTTAGGTGGAGCAACACATTACTACAGTATGTTCGATGACATACAAATCGTTGCGGTTCCACAAAACGATGTCGCTATTGGCGATACGTATTTCAATAATCACTTCGAATCTCCTTTAGAAGAGTCAGATCTAGATTACGTCCGCAAGTTTGAATACTGGAATCAACCCGAATATATTACCCGTCCATTCAACTTTGCTGCTGCCGTTTCAAACAATGGAGCTCTAGAACAAACTGACGTTACGCTAATAGTGACAGCCTTTTTAGATGGTGAACCTTTGGCCGAATTACCAACTTCTGACCCGATTACTCTGGGCGTAGGACAAACAGATACATTGCGCGTATATGATCAGACACCTACGTGGTGGGAAACTCCTGCGGCAGGAGTTTATACGTTTGAGTATGAAATAGTGCAAGCTGCACCAGACGAAAGACCAGACGACAACATTGGAGCTATTCGATCAACTAGAATTAGCACGGATGCGGACAATGATGGATTTGCATTCATGCAGAATGACAGAAATGCATTTACCAACTTCTATCCAACTCTAGGAGACGATGTGATTTGGGCTAACCGTTTTGTTTTTACTGAAGCCGACGTGGCAGAAGGCAACGCAGCCTACATAACTCATGTAGAATTTGTGTTATCAGCAAGTACAAATGCACCCTCAACTCCTGGTGAGATTATGAATATTAACGTGAGAACTGGATCAGTACTCACGGAAGAATCGGAAGATAATCCCGATTTTAGGTATTTTGAAGAAGATGAAATCGAATATGTGTTGTTAGAAGAAGATCTTTCTGCTGGAACCACCAATTGGATTTCAGTCGAGCTACCAACTCCCATCTTGATAAGTCCAAATGTAATTTACCAAGCAGAAGCACAAGTACCGCCTATTGGGTTTGCAGCCGTTATCCACGCGCAGTCAAACTTACAAGAAGCAGGCGCAGGAGTACTCTATGACTTTGCAGAGCCTTCAACTGGTCCACAAGGATGGTTTACGTTAGGTGATTTAGCTCCCCTTATTCGATTCCGTACAGCGGTTGATGCCTTAGTTAGCACGAATGACGTGACTTACGAAAGTGGAATTAAGTTGACTCAAAACTACCCCAACCCAGTTGTTGACAACACTATGATTCAATTTCAACTGGACAACGCAAGCCAAGTGACTTTTGAAGTGTTTGACATTACAGGTAGAATCGTTTATCAAAAGGACTATGGGAATGTACCAGCTATGTCAGCGCAGGTTGTTAGTTTCAACAGCAGAGCTTTGGCGGCAGGCACGTACACCTACAGTATCGTGACTGAAAACGAACGCGTAACAAGAAAAATGATTATCGAATAATCAACTGAAACTTGTTTCAATCAAAACCCCGCTGCGCTGCAGCGGGGTTTTTTTGTGCTTTAAATTGTCTCGAATAAATCCCGTCGAACAACTCTAGAAGAATGAAGAAAGGAACTAGTAAGGTCCCATACAGCGGCTATGTATTATATGCTAATGGATTAGTAAAACGAATCAGCCATTATTTTTAGTAGATTCGACCACTAAAACGTAATTAGTTACACCTATCACCAAAACCTCATGAAATTAAAAACTTACATTTTAGGTGCCCTAGCCTCAGTATTTGGTCTTCAATCTATGGCTCAGAGCAGCCAAGAGGCAAATAAGACTCTGCATTCTTACATCCAAGCTCCAGAAATGCAGCAAGACGCAAAGATTGATTACTCAACTTCGGGCGCGAAAAACACCGTCTATACAAATGAGTTTGATGATGAAACGGATTGGACTTTTACGAATGAAGGAGAACAGGGCACATGGAATATAGTGACTGAAGCAAGTCCAAATGTACTTGACTTCATGGGTGCTATGCAATCGGTAACTCCAGAAAACGGATTCGGTGAATTTGATGGTATTTCTTTTCTGTTGAACTCGGATGATGTTCTTCCCCAAAATTCAATTCTAGAATTGAATGATGTCATTGACTGCAGTGAATTGGCGGATGTAGCCATCACTTTCAACCAGCGCGCAAGAGCATTCAACTACGATGAAAACTACCTTGAAGTATCCAATAATGGTGGAAATTCTTGGGTGCCTTTCCTTGTAAATGATGATTTGGTAACCAATGAACCTGCAATTCAAGGCGAGTTGACTATTGATGTCACAAGTGTTGCCGCAGGACAAGCGGACATAAGAGTCCGTTTTCGTTGGGCTTCTGACGCTCTTGCTGGCAATCCTGACCTTACTCAGGATCAGGTTAACAGCTTCGGTTCAGGTTACGGATGGATGATTGATGACTTGGTTGTTTCTTCTCTTCCTGAGAACGAAGTTATTATTGGAGAGACTTTCTATGATGATCACTACGAAACGTTCTTCGAACTTGGTGGAAGCTACTTCTACGCTAGTGAGGAGACGACTGATCTTGATCAAGTCACTTCTTTCGAATACCACACTCAGCCTGATTATTCTACAAGAGAATTCAACTTTGCTTGTGGTGTAACAAACGGTGGTGCATTAGAGCAGACAGGTGTTACACTCGTCGTTACCCTAACTGATCCTGATGGCACTGCAGAAACTCTTTCAAGTGATCCTATTACACTTGCTCCAGGTGTTACAGACACCATTCGTTTCTACGGTCAAGTTCCTGCGAACTGGGCAATAAACGGAGAAGCTGACCTTCCAAACGGTCTTTACGAAGTTGGATTTACAGTAGTGCAAGATCAAGAAGATGAGTTTCCAGGTAACAATGTTGGCGTTTCTCTTTTCACAAGAATCTCAGATGATGCTACCGAAGGTGGAGCCATCATTCAACACGAAAACTCATTAACACAGCTTGGTGCTGACGGTCAAGACATCATTTCAGGTACTCGTTATTCTTTTAGCGCTGGAGATGCCAACAGAGCTATCACAAAGGTTCGATTCGCTCTCAACGACGAATCAATTGATGGTGTAGGTGAGCAAATCTTCTTGAACGTTCGAACAGGTTCTGTACTTGAAGAAGAAAATGAGGACAACCCAATGAACCTTTTCTTCAGTTACAACGAAGATGACGACGATGCAGTAATCTACGAAGTGGATGAAGATGAACTGTCACCTACTTCTACTCCTGTTTGGATTGAAGTAACTCTTCCTAGTGCTGTTCTTATTGAGCCAGGATTGATCTATCAAGCAGAGATGCGTCTTCCACTTTTCGGAGAAGAGTTGGTGTTTCTAGGGACTACCTCGACACGTAAGGCATCTTCTTCTGTGCTTCTCGACTTTGATGATTTATCTACAGGTCCTCAAGGATGGTACTTCTTCGGAGGTTCAGTTTACAATTTGGCCTTTGGTACTGAATTAATTACCAGCGTTTCTGACATCAGCTACGAAAGTGGAATTAAGTTGACTCAAAACTTCCCTAACCCGGTAGTTGACAATACTAGAATTCAATTCCAACTTGATGAGGCTGCTGCTGTTACTTTTGAAGTATTCGATATTACAGGTAAACTTGTATACAGCGAAGACCGTGGTAATGTGCCTGCTTTGACTAACCAAATGGTTGATTTCAACCGTGCTGGTTTAGCTGCTGGAACTTACACTTACGGTGTAGCAACTGAAAGCGAAAGACTAACGAGAAAAATGATTATTCTATAGTCAGTTGAAACTTGTTTCAATCAAAACCCCGATGCGCTGCATCGGGGTTTTTTTGTGCTATAAATTGTCCTGAAAGTATTCTCCCAAATGGTTTGAAGTGTGGGGTAAGGTCCTACTCACACAGGCTTAGCTGTCTGCCAAACGGGGGTATTCACATCAAGAAAGTAGAAAGAACTGAGCCAATCAAAATGAGGTCGTGTCGAAAGAAAAACCGAAGCAGCAACCGTCAGCACATAAAAAAGGGAACTACCTGATGTCGATAGTTCCCTTTGAATAAAAATCAGGCTTCCTTAGAAACTTATTCTTTCACTACTCTTTGGGTGGCCATTCTCGATCCGTCCGTAGCTTGGATCACATATACCCCTGATTCCAGACTTTTCATTGACAAATTGCTTGGCGCTGCAATTGCTCCTGTACCGACATTTTTCGAAAGCACCAATTGCCCCAGAGAATTGTAAACACGAATTAAAACAGCAGTATCAAAGCCCTCGAGCAATAAACTCAGCTGATCATTAGTCGGGTTGGGAAAAACTTCGAATTCATGTTTTCCAGCTACCTCATCGAAAGTAAGCGGATAGTCAATGGTAAACTCGTAGTAGATATCGTCTCCAAAATCTCCCTCAAAGTATTTGAAAGTAGGCCCTCCAACTTCTTTTAGCCTTACTGAACCGTTTCCATCACTGTTTGCCCAGAAATTAACCCCATCATCATCAGAGTCGTTCACTTGCAGGCTGTAACAACCAATGCCGAGTTGAAGCGTGTCGCGGTATAAAGAATTCGGGTCCATATTGTCGCGTTCGAAAATCACATTTCCATTGTCGTCTTTTAGTTGGTAGTCATTCTCGTTTGGTTGGCTGTTTGTAACGAATAAAATGAGAAAGTGATTTGGTACAACTTCGGGAATTCGGAAAGAAGATTGATAGGAGTTATTGAACGCGTACTCGTCAGCACCCCCATTCGGTAAGGATAAGGAAGCATGAAAAACGTTGTCAGCTGGCGTCACACTCTCCCAGAGCGTGGCTGGAGCGGGCAACACCACTGTCTCCGATTCAAGGAAATCAAGAGAACCCGTCCAAATAAATGTTTCAGGCGTCGGAGCACTGTTCACCCAGTAAGTAATGGTGATAGAAGTCAAGGTCTCATTTCCAGTATTGCGAATGACTACTTCAGGAGAGTGACAAATCGTTCCGAAGCGATCAAACTCAAAGTTATCCGAAGGTTTTCTCACTTCTACAAGAGTAGCATCCAGGTCAAAATTATTTTCACCGTACGTCACCAATTGATGATTTACGATGTATCTAGAATCTCCCGTAGCGCTGTTCATACCATACTCAATATTAACAGCCTGGCCAGGAGTGACCATAGAGGTAATGTCAAATTCCTGAACATCAGTGGCCATTCCAGGACACCACCCAGCTCGGTCATAAATCCAAGTACCTCCTTGGGGATAAAGAGGATTTGCGGCACACTCTTTCCAAACTTGCCATGAGAATTCATTGCTTCCACCTGCTATATCGACGTAATGGGTTCGTGGAATGAACTCCCCTTGCTGACCATGTCCAGTAATGGAAGATCTTATTTTAAACTGAGACCCTTCGGCATTAGTCATCACATCTCTTGGCGGGAAGTATGTATCGTCAGAAATGGAGGCGTAGCTTCGCTGGTCAACTTTCCAAATCTGCTGAACATCTATCACCTCTCTTGGCGGCGTGCCTACTATAAAAAGGAATTGGATATCCATTTCTTCCTGCCATTGTCCTCCCCTTTCCATGGTCATTCGTTTTGATCCGTTCAGAATAGGAACGAAATCCGTCAAATCAAAAGTCCAGGTTTTGCCGACAGGCGTCATATCCAGACCAATTCCGTAAGGCGTTACGAAAGACATGATCTCGTACTTCATAGGGAACTTGCGGTAGTAGAACAATTCACCAATCTCAATAGAGTTCTCCGCAGGTGCATTAACCGTTCCTACTTGTTCTCCAGATTCATCGACGATTGGCATCTCGCCTGCTTCATAATAAGTGTTCACACTGATCTCTTCTAGATCAGTCCCATCAAGACCGAAGCCCGTAACCGTATTTACCGCATTGACTATAGAGTCTAAAACGACTGTTTCAGAAACGGAGGTGACGTATTCTCCTTGAATCACTTTCATATTTGGCCTCTCGGCCAAAGCGGAGAAGTCCTTCTTAATCTCCCGCCCTTCATTTTGCCGCCAAAGTGGCGCAGCTACCAAAGTACCTTCATGACCTTCTGTTAAGTCACCAGCGATGACTCCCGCACCCTCATCAAACGTATAATAGGCCAAGAGGTGATTGTAACTAGGGTGAGCCTCTGTTACTGAAGTATACATGTAATCAGCAATTTCACTTGCCGACAATTCAGTATTCCAAACACGAAATTCATCAACTTTTCCAAAGTAGGTATTGGTCCAAGTAATGGATCGCCCGATTCTCAACTCTTGAAGATCGATGAGTTTTGTTTTTCCGTTTCCCGAATGCCACAAAGATCCATTGAGGTACATCTTCATGCTTCCAGTCGTGGCATTCTTGGTAAATGCCCAATGGTTCCATTTACCTGCAAAGTTCTCCACTGAGGCCTCTTTGTCAATCCGATCATACCCACTTCCATCGTTTCCACAATCCCAGTAAACCCGGCTATTGCTCCAAGGAAGGTGTGCATTTACTTGGCGATTATTATCCAGGTCTCTTCCTTCAAAGAGAGTAGAGCTGGTCGGCATAATATCTTCGTTTCCATACACCCAGCAAGAGATCGTAATTTGATCTGCTACCGTTGGAAAGTCGTTGGCTATTTCCACGTAAGAGTCACCGTTGAAATCGAGGTAATAATCATCGGATGAAGACGCTATCCCGAGGTTTTCTATGCTTTCAGAAAGCACCTCAGATCCAGTGCCCACGGCATCTTCGTAGGAAAATTGGACGATCAAGTTGCTGATTCCGTCCCAATCAAATTCAGTACTGAGATTGAACTGATGCTCGCCAATAGCCTCAAATGTGGTATTGAGGTAATACACATTCGCAAATCCTTCCAATTCAGGACTAAGGGGATCGAGCTCAGCGGCACTGGTTTCTTTAATGGCAATGCGAAGATTGGCAATTTCATTTCCTATAGAGCCGATGTCCATGCTCAAACCAGTGATCATCCCAGCCGAAAGACCACCCTGCGTTAATTCGTCGGCCGTGTAGAGATACTGAGACTTGGCGTCTCCCAAGTCGTTGTTCAAGGGGGTTTCATCTGACATACTTCCGCTGCCTATTTCTGAAACAACTTCAGACATTACCTCCGTATAAGTGACTTCTTCTTGGGTAGCTTGGTAATAGGAATAGGTGGGCACTGTGGTATAATCGTATGTACTCCCACTAAATCCAGTAATGATAAAATCGGGATGGATAGTTCCCAGAGAGTCGGTTCTGGTAGAATCGGTTAGGTAAGTGTTGCAGCTATAATCCCATTCTCCGCATGCTACGTTATTTCCTCCAGTTGTATTCACGGCGGCATCCTTACAGCGCATATTGTAGCGCATCAACACCTTTTCGAAGGTCAGCCCAGAAAAATCAGGAAAGACGACCATTGTATCTCGAGTTGTGCTGTTGTAATCCAATGTTTGTACTACAATGGTATCGCCCACTTCCTGAGCATTGGAAACAATAGAGATAGTCTGAAAGACTAAAAAAGCAACCAAGCAATTCAATGCGGTTTTTAACATAGCAATTTATTAAGATGAATAAATAGGAGACGAATTCAAACGAATTTAATCATTCCACTATGAAGTCAACATTGCGACAATAAGAACTATGATGCACTGCAAAGAAACAAGTGGGAAAAACGGATTTACCTCTTTTTAAGAATTGAGTTTCTCGCGAAGAGTTTTCATAAACTTCGAGGCGTACACAAAGTCATTGAGTTCATTGTTCTTCGAACGAAGAATATCCTGCTTATCACCCGACCACCACTTCTTTCCTTTGTAAACGAACATGATATGATCTCCAATCTCGATTACAGAATTCATGTCATGCGTGATCACGATAGTCGTAATGTCCATCTCGTAGGTGATCTCGTGAATTAAGTTGTCAATAACGATGGCTGTTTGAGGATCAAGTCCTGAATTCGGTTCGTCGCAAAAAAGATAAGCGGGCTTCATAGCGATTGCTCTGGCAATGCCTATTCGTTTCTGCATTCCTCCGCTGGTTTCGCCGGGATAGAGATCATTCTTACCAACAAGGTTCACTCTTTCAAGACATTCATCGACACGGCTCTTAATTTCTCCCGCTGTGTTATTCGTGAACATTCTCAAAGGGAAGCTGATATTTTCTTCAACAGTCATACTATCAAAAAGAGCACTGGCTTGGAATAACATTCCAATGTTCTTCCTGATTTCCTTTTTCTCTTCCAGCGGTAATTGCAAGAAGTTTTGTCCATCAAAGAGAACTTCTCCTTGATCGGGTTGGTGGAGACCCACTATACACTTCGTCAATACGGACTTACCGCTTCCACTTTGGCCAATGATCATATTCACTTTTCCTTTCAAGAAAGTGAAGCTGATATCGGTCAACACCTCTGTGTCTCCAAAGGACTTATACAGGTTCTTAACCTCAATCAAATCAGTAGAAGTTGGGTGACTATATAATTGAAAATCAGAATCAAGATACTGCTGTAAACCACCGCTTTCGTGCTACTTCGACCTACCTCCAAGGCACTTCCTTTGGCGAAATAGCCGTGGTACGAAGCAACGGTAGTAATGATAAAAGCAAAGATCACTGTTTTGATTAGCGCATAGAACACATCAAAAGGCTGGAAATCATATTGGATTCCGTAGATGTAGTCATTTGAAGAAACAACCCCAGTAGAAATACAAACGAACCAACCTCCGAAAATCCCTAAAAACATAGAGATGGTAATCAGGAATGGAAAAATGAAAAGTCCTGCGAGTACCTTTGGCAAAATGAGATATGCTGCGGAATTAACACCCATTATATCCAAGGCATCAATCTGCTCTGTAACACGCATTGTGCCTATTTCAGAGGCGATATTACTACCCACCTTACCCGCTAGTATCAGTGCAATAATGGTGGGAGAAAACTCCAAGATAATCGACTGTCTTGCGGTGAATCCTACCGTGTAAGCTGGCAGCAAAGGACTGTCCATATTCGAAGCCGTTTGCAAGGCTATTACTGCGCCCATAAATACGGACATCAGCGCCACAATACCAATGGAGCTCAATCCAATACTGTCAATCTCTTGCACGAATTGTTTTCGATAGATCGAAAATTTCTCGGGTCGAGAAAAGCTTCGCCAGATCAAAGTAAAGTACTGCCCTATGTGAAAAAGTAAGTTCAACTCTTGCGAATAAAGGTAAGGTGCTCGATCAAATCGAACGCTAAAGGACAAAATTAATTTTCCGACTCAGACGTTGATAAGGAACACCTGCGATCACGGAAAGTATTAACTGCAATTTTTTCTAATTTTGAATTCAAATGAAAAAGAGACTTCTCATTGCCTCAATTGCAATAGCAATGGCCGCAATAGCATCATCGTGTACCGCAAATAAAAAGAAGAAATGCGACACCTGTCCGAAATGGACGAGTGAGCTCGCTTCCGCACAAATAATCTGCCGTGCCTAAGACTATGGCGTCCAATGAGGCAATTCTTCACTTTGAAAAAAAACTTTCGCCAAAAGTACCGAAAGGGACTGCTGCGGTAATCGCTAACTGGATCGTCGAGCTTAACGTGGTGTTCGTCATTTCAAAACCGAGACAAACCAAGCTTGGAGATTTCAGGCCTGGCCTCAACGGGAAAGCGCCACGAATTTCGGTGAACGCAGATCTTCACCCCTACTCGTTTCTCATCACCACTATTCATGAGTTCGCGCATTTAGGATGCTACTTGAAACATGGCCAAAAAGCAGCTCCTCATGGCCAGGAATGGAAAGGCATCTACACCAAAATGCTGAAGCTATTTGTGGACAAACAAATTTTTCCTCCAGACCTCACAAAATCACTTAACCTCCACATCTCACGGCCCAAGGCATCGAGTTGTTCTTGCCCCATTTTGAGCCGCGCACTCGCCGAATACGATTCGGAAGAAGGTGAATTCTTAGGGACCCTTTCCCCAAACGATCAATTCGAATTCAGAGGTGATATTTACCAATATACTCTCCTCAGGCGAACGCGAATACTTTGTCGCCGCGTGACGGATGGCAAGCAATACCTCATCTCATCCAGGGCTAAGGTAAATCCCTTGGCTACCCTTTAAAGCCTGGCTATAAAGTGCGCTATCACACCTTTTGCTTGGTTTGGAAACTTGCTTATGAACTCTCTAGCTCAGACCCTCGACTATATGACAGACTCTATATTAGTAACACGGGATATCTGCATCTTTTCAAATTATGGCTTACTTTCGCGACTGCTAAATTTAAGCCTCGCACTTAACTATTCTCGGGAAACGATTTTACGTCAACAACTTAGAACGAATAATCCATGGTAAACAAAGACAATTACTGCGTCATAATGGCAGGAGGAATCGGTAGCCGATTTTGGCCAATGAGCCGCACTTCCTACCCCAAGCAGTTTCACGATATTTTGGGAACAGGTAGCACCCTCATTCAGCAAACTTTTGAGCGCTTTCTTCACATTTGCCCAAAGGAGAACATCTACATCGTAACCAACGAGCAGTACCGAGAATTGGTAAAAGAGCAGCTTGATGGCATTGATTATGATCAAATTCTTTGCGAGCCATCTCGCAGAAATACGGCTCCTTGCGTGGCCTATGCCAATGAAAAGATTCGCTCGAAGAATCCAAACGCAAGAATGATTGTGGCTCCATCCGACCACCTAATCTTGAAGGAACAGGCCTTTTTCTCCACCATAGAAACTGCTCTGGACCAAGCACAAACTACCGGGAACTTAGTGACACTTGGTATCAAACCGTCGCGACCTGATACTGGCTATGGCTACATTCAGTTTACCGATGCCAAAGATGCCGTTAATGATCAAGTGAAAAAGGTGAAAACCTTTACGGAGAAGCCCGATTTAGATTTGGCGCTTGAGTTTATTAAAAGCGGAGATTTTTACTGGAACTCAGGAATATTTATCTGGACATTGGATAGTATCACAGAAGCTTTCAAGCAGCACTTACCCGAAGTTACTGAGCTTTTCGAAGAAGGTGCCGCCGAGTTAAACTCAGATAAAGAACAAGAAAAAATTGCTGAAATATATTCAGTTTGCGAAAGCGTATCTCTTGATTACGGAATCATGGAGAAAGCCAAAAACGTAAACGTCGTGTTGAGCGACTTTGGATGGAGTGACTTGGGAACGTGGGGTTCTCTTTTTACGCACGTAAAGAAAGACAAAAACCACAACGCAATCGTTGGAAAGAACGTGGTGGTCTACAACAGCAGCGACAATATGATCAACGTTCCTGAACACAAGTTAGTCGTTATTCACGGCCTTGAAAACTTCATTTTGGTAGATACTGATGACGTACTGCTCCTCTGCCCGAAGGAAGAGGAACAGCGCATCAAGCAAATAGTAACTGATTTGAAAACAGGAAAGAACGCGGACTTCGCTTAGGACATTAAGACAATCCCGTCATTTTGAGTGGATCAACCCACTCGTCAAATTCTTCGGCCGTGAGGTATTCCAACTTCACGGCTTCTTCTTTTAATGTCGTGCCGTTTTTGTGGGCTTCCTTCGCAATCTTAGCCGATTTGTCATAGCCGATATGGGTATTCAAAGCGGTAACTAGCATGAGGGAATTGTTCAAGTGACGTTTGATCACTTCGTAGTTTGGTTCTATTCCCACGGCACAGTTATCAGTAAAAGAGACGCAAGCGTCGGCAATGAGATTGGCTGATTGAATCAAATTCGAAGCCATTACGGGTTTAAATACATTGAGCTCGTAATGCCCTTGCGCACCACCGAATCCTATCGCGGCATCATTTCCAAATACTTGGGCGCAAACCATAGTCAACGCTTCACATTGCGTAGGATTGACCTTACCCGGCATTATGGATGAACCCGGCTCATTGGCTGGGATAATTATTTCACCAATCCCGCTTCGAGGGCCTGAAGCCAGCATTCGAATATCATTGGCAATCTTATTCAAAGAAATTGCCAATTGCTTCAAAGCACCATGAGTCTCCACCATCGCATCGTGAGCAGCTAGAGCCTCAAACTTGTTTTCAGCAGTTATAAATGGCAATCCCGTTAAGTCGGCAATCTCCTTCGCTACATTTTCTGCGTAGCCGTTAGGCGTATTGATTCCCGTTCCAACGGCCGTTCCACCAAGGGCCAATTCGCTAAGGTGGGCCAACGTGTTTTTCAATGCACGAAGGCCGTGGTTGAGTTGAGAAACGTATCCGCTAAACTCTTGACCTAAAGTCAAAGGCGTGGCATCCATCAGGTGTGTCCGACCTATTTTCACCACGTTCATAAACTCATCAGACTTCGATTTGATGACATCTCTGAGCTTCTCCACTCCTGGAATAGTCTTTTCGACGATGACCTTGTAGGATGCGATGTGCATTCCCGTCGGGTAGGTATCGTTGCTCGATTGAGACTTGTTGACATCATCGTTCGGGTGAATTTTTCGTTCGCCCTCTCCGAGGTGCCCGCCGCTCAATACTTGCGCGCGATTGGCAATCACTTCATTGCAATTCATATTGCTCTGGGTTCCCGATCCCGTTTGCCATATAACCAGCGGAAATTGCTCGTCGTGCTTTCCTTCCAAAATCTCATCGCATACAGCGCCAATGAGTTTCATTTTCTCTTCGGCCAAAACACCCGCTTTGAAATTTGTGATTGCAGCAGCTTTTTTCAAATAAGCAAACCCATAAATCACTTCCAGAGGCATACTCGCCTCGGGGCCAATTTTAAAGTTATTCCGAGAGCGCTCAGTTTGTGCTCCCCAGTATTTGTCGGCAGGTACTTTTACCTCGCCCATCGTGTCTTTTTCTATTCGATACTCCATAATCTAGTTCAATAGGTTTTTTACATTTTCCAGCGGTCGACCAATCACGGCCTTGCTGCCTTTTACAACTATAGGTCGCTGTAGCAGTTTTGGGTTTTCTTCCAAAACAATGAACCATTCTTCGTCGGTAAAGTCGAAGCCTTTGTACTTCTGCTTAAACAGCTGCTCTTCCTTTCTGATAATGTCGCTCACTTTCAAATCGAGCCTTGCCAAAAGCAATTTAAAGTCTTTGGACTGAATGGGGTCATCCAGGTATTTTATTACCTCGAGATCTACCTTTTCTTCGATTAGAAAGTTGAGAGCCTCTCGACTCTTTCGGCATCTGGGATTGTGGTAGATGGTATATTTCTCAGCCATAATTAGAAGTTTGTCAATAATGTCGAATGGATGAACTACAGGATTCATTAGCAAATTGCCAAACCAAGTCGAAGGCAGGGGCGCAGGCAGTTTTAAAAACCAAGGAGTCCGCCTCAGGAGAATAACTGTTTTTAAAACAAGTGCAACGCCGATCTGCGATCAAGCCGCAGGCATGATGATGGATTCTATAGACACCCATAATTATGCGTTTCCGTGCTCCATGAGGTAGGCCTTCAAAAATCCGTCAATATCGCCGTTCAAGACGTCATCAACGTTTGATGTTTCGTGTCCTGTCCGTACATCTTTCACGAGTTGATAAGGCTGCATCACGTAATTTCTGATCTGCGAACCCCACTCAATCTTCATCTTACTGGCTTCAATTTCTTGTCTCGCCTCCAATTTCTTCGCAATCTCCATCTCATAGAGCTGAGACTTCAAAAGCTGCATGGCTTTCTCCTTGTTTCCAAGCTGAGAACGTGTTTCAGTATTGTCGATTATGATACCCGTAGGCTTGTGACGAAGTCGCACTCCCGTCTCCACCTTGTTCACGTTTTGGCCTCCCGCACCTCCCGAACGGAAGGTATCCCATGTAATATCTGCTGGGTTCACATGGATTTCGATGGTGTCGTCTACCAAAGGATAAACATATACCGATACGAAAGAAGTGTGCCGCTTGGCATTGGAATCAAAGGGGCTAATGCGCACCAATCGATGCACCCCATTCTCTCCTTTCAAGTAACCAAAGGCAAACTCTCCTGCAAATTCTAAGGTGACCGATTTTATCCCAGCAACATCTCCGTCTTGGATGGCAAGTTCCTTGATCTTCATACCACCTTTATCGCCCCACATGATGTACATGCGCATGAGCATCGCAGCCCAGTCGCAACTTTCTGTACCTCCAGCACCAGCGGTTATTTGCATAACGGCGTCCATACCATCCTCCTCGGCAGAGAGCATATTCTTAAACTCGAGCTCATCCATAGCAACCATAGTAGCTTCGTATTGCTCGGTCACGTCAGTGGCTTCAGCCTCGCCCTCTTTGAAGAAATCATAGAGCACCCGAAGGTCTTCTATCTTGGTTTCCACATCGGCGTAAGCGTCAGTCCAGACTTTCTTATTTCGAATTTTTTTGAGAATCTGCTCCGCCTTTTTTGAATTGCCCCAAAAGTCGGGATCCAAAGTGTGCTTTTCCTCTTCTTCTATTTCTGTTAGCTTGCCAGGTATGTCAAAGATACCCCCTTAGCGCCTCCAGACGCCCAGCAAGCTGCGCTATACTGTCTATTGTGATCATACCGCAAAAATAACAGAAATGATAAGTCCCAAGGACTAATTCAGAACTTCTTCCACTGCTTTCTTTGACTCATCGTAGGAATAGCCTTTTCCCACCAAAAAGCGCAAGAGTTTCTGCTTTCGCTGAAAAGGATTTGATTCTGATATTAAGCGTTCCTTTTTTGTAGCAAGATGAATCAATCCAGCATAGTACTCTTCTTGATCGATCTCTTCTAGAGCGGCTTTAAGGCTATAGGCCGAAACTCCTTTTGCCTTTAAGGTCATTTCGATTTTTTTCCAACCCCAAGCTTTAATCCGTGACTTTCCCCTAGCAAAAGCACGAGCAAAGCGTTCTTCATTGAGGTAGTTACTACTGATCAGTTCTGCAAGAATGTTTTCCGCTTCTTCTCCATACACACCCCAGCTAAAGAGCTTCCTTCTCGCCTCTGAATGTGCTCTTTCCTGGAGGTCGCACCAGACCTTCATGCGGTCGCGGGTTTCTTGGGGTGGATATTTTCTAATGATCATCAGCTGCGTGTGATAACGATGTAATCCTTGATGAGGGTGCGTAAAAACTCAATCTTGTTTTCAGGGATTTCATTTAACTCCAAGACTTGGCCGCACTGGTTGGCCGTATTCTCCAAAAGAGTTAAGTGAGCTGTATTTCGGTATTTGGCATATCGATCGAGCACTGCTTTTACCGTGAGCATTTCGTCTTCGCTAAAGCGAATCACGTCAAAATACTGAGGGGAGTATTTTGATCGATCCTCGATTCGTAAAATATCGCTCAGGGAGAGACCCGACTCAGAGCCAAGGTTGACAACCATCGTGTTGCTTAGAACGCCTCCCAATCTTTGTGCTCTCGGCGATGTACTGATCATGACAACGGCCAGTGCGCCGAGGCTAAACCAGATATCAATAATTCGAAAAGACCAGCGAATGACAAAATCGAGAGGGTCTGGTTCTTTGCCTTCTAGGGATACAACCCGAATTTTCAAAGCCATCTTTCCAGGAGTTTGTCCCGAAAAAACCAGTTCCATGACCAATGTGTAGAGCATGGCAACCAATCCATTGATCACCAAAAGATTGGTGTTAATTATAGAAAGGAAAATAGCCAAAAATGCTGAAGCCGCTGATACGATGATCATATCAATTGCAAAAGCCAAAAACCTCTGACCGATTGTAGCAAGCCTAAAATCGATAACAATGTTTTGAGCTGTTGTGATACTGATCTTCCTCATCGTGTCGAAATTAGAGAATTTGATTCGAATGATAAGATTCAAGCACCTAGAGACATTTTCTTCTTTCAAAAAGAGGAAATTAAATACCTTCGAGTGCTTGACCCAGACAAATGCGTGAGAAAAGATTTGTAGAGCAAAATCAGAAGAATTGGGCACGATTTGAGAAGGCGTCACAGGCGAAATCACAAGTCAACCCCGAAGAATTCAGCGATTTATTCTCACAGATTACTGAAGATCTGTCGTATTCGCGAACGCACTATTCCAAACGGAGTATCAGAGTTTACCTCAACGGCTTGGCCCAAAGCATCTATCTCAAGCTCAATCGACAACGCGGGGATAAATCGAAAAAATTTACCTGGTTTTGGATCAATGAACTCCCCTTAGCGCTCTACGAAGCAAAAAGAGAATTGAATATTTCACTCCTCTTTTTTCTAGTGTCTATGGCCATCGGGATTCTGTCAACTATTCATGATCCTGATTTTGCCCAAGTCATTCTCGGCGCAGAATACGTGGAGATGACGGAGGAAAACATCGCAAACGGCGACCCTATGGGCGTTTACAAATCCAGCGAGGAATTCGGGATGTTTTTCAGGATTACGATCAATAATATTTTGGTCGCTTTCAGAACGTTTGTTCTCGGGGCCTTTTTCGGAGTTGGCACCTTGGTGATTATGCTTTACAATGGGGTCATGGTCGGAACGTTCCAGTATTTTTTCATTGAGCGTGACTTGCTTCAGGAAAGCTTCCTGACCATTTGGATGCATGGCGCACTCGAGATTTCATCAATTGTAATAGCGGGAGCAGCTGGGCTCACCATGGGAAGAGGACTATTGTTTCCAGGCACGCTGCCAAGACGACAATCTTTTATAATTGGCGCCAGAAGGGCTATAAAAATCATGGTAGGATTGGTGCCGTTTTTCATCACAGCAGGATTTATTGAAGGTTTTTTCACTCGGCTCACCGAGATGCCCGATCTGCTGAGAGGAAGCTTCATCTTTATGTGCTTTGCTTTCGTTGCGGCTTATTTTTGGTGGTATCCTTTTCTTCGCTTTCGCGGAAGACCAAAACGCAGCATCGACCAAGAAGAACTGATACCCGAGATTCAAGAATTGCCCGATTTATTGGGACTTCGAAAAACAAGAGAAATCTTCACGACAACCTTTATGGTGTATCGCAAATCTTTCTTTTCGATTTTAGGAGTGGCGGTGGGTTTTGCTCTAATCTATACATTCATCTTTTATTTACTGAATGGGTCGGAACGTCTCGGATTGATTGCCATAAGCGAGTTTGACCCATTCAGCCTTTATCAATTTCACGACTATTCGATCTTCCCGCTGAGCTTTTTTCTCAATTGTGTTTTAATCTCGGCTATGGCTGCATTCAGCTTCTTTCAATTTAATAAGGCATACCCAAGCGTATCCATTAAAGTCAATGGATCGCTCTTTTTGAAAATCTTAGTCATCGTATCGCTTTTTGAATTGAGCATCTTAAGCGATCAACTATTGGTGGCGGCCTTGGGCATCATTGCTATTCCTTTTCTCACTTTCTGGCTAGTCGTTTCCGCTACGGAAAAACTATCACTTCCAAATGCATTTGGCTCAATGCTGGCTCTTTTGAACGGGACAAAAAGGCATGTATTCGTCACTTTTCTATCCATTGCACTCTTATCCATGCTGATCTTAGTCTTATTGGCTTCGCCATTCACTTGGTTTTATGTGGAGGTTCTCCAATGGAATATTGATGCAGACTACGAAGTCAAGGAAAAAGTGGCCATAATGAGTTTGATCATTGTCGATCATTTTGGACTGGCATTGGTACTCCCTCTCACGCTTTTTTCCCAATTGCTTGAATACTACTCAGCGCAAGAAGCAAAAAATGCAATTGGCTTGGCTCAGAGAGTTAAGGCTATCGGAAACAAGCGCAGGGCTTACGGAATGGAACAAGAATGATGGAGCGAATCACATATCTGGCAGGGCAATTTCACTACATACAAGCCCCACTCGACCGCAAAACGTGGCTGGATGACAAAGAAGGAATGGAGTTCAATGAAGCTCCGCCCGAAGTGCAGGAACTTGGTTTCGACGCACCGGGTATCAATACCCTAGACTGGGTGGTGGCTTTCCGATACATCGCAATTGCGATTTTGGCGGCTTTACTGATATTCATCGTGGTGCGCCTAGTCACGAGTAATCGAGTCAAATCTGAAGGAAAGAAAGAAAATGCGTTAGAGGTAGATTCTGCTGAAGAAGGTCCAACTGCTTTATCGCCGCTCGCAGAGCTGTGGGCTGCGCACAAAAAAGCAAAAGAAGAGAAGAACTTTCGCGAAGCGACGAGAATACTCTATCAGATTATAATTAAGCACCTTGACTCTCAAGGCAAGCTCAAAGCCGCAGCCGACAAGACCAACCGCGAGTACACTCAAGAAATGTCGTGGCAGGAAAAAGCCCAAGATTTCTTCCAGCTGACACTTCTCCATGAATTCACTTGGTACGGAGCGAATGAGGTGAATCAACTTGATTTTGACCGAGCCGAGCCTCGATTTTTAGCATTCATCGAATCCATAAAAAATGGATAAGAATCGCAAGAACAGCATATTGATTGCAATTGCCGCAGTAGTGCTACTTGGGGTAGTCTATTTTTTGGCTCAAGCCAATAAACGGTATGCTTGGAATGAAACGTACAATGATGATGGTCTCCAACCTTACGATCTGAGTTTATTCAAAGGAGTCTTAGCGGAGTCAGCCGCTGAATTTGAAGTGCTCGAAGGACTTTTTGCAGATACCAGTTACTTGGAAAGCACTGGGAAGACCATGGTCTATATTGCCGGTTACGCTTGGATAGATTCTACAGAAGCCTCCCTTCTAAAGCAATTTGTAGACAAGGGCAATAATCTGCTAATCAGCTCCACATTGGCGGGAAAGACCCTGCGCTACTTAGATGATTGCGGCGCAGACGCAGGCCAATCCCTATCGGATAAGCAGGAGTCCATGTCGATCAAGGTTGAGGATGGAAGCGCATCTTTTGAGCTTTCCCTCGATGCGTTCAATGAACCCAGCTTGCATTCATGGATTTACTTCAAAGATTTGCCGTGCTCGGAGGAAATGGGGTTTATTGAAATTAACGGAGAAAAACACGCCAACCTGATCGAGAAAAAAACGGAAAACGGAAAGCTGCTTCTGCATACGACTCCACTCGTTTTTACCAATTACCATTTTAGAGAAGATAGCGTGTTCAACTACGTAAATGGATTGATTGGCCAAGTGGAAGGCGAAAGCGTCTATTATCTCGAACCAGGAATTGCATCATCATCATTAAACGGCGGAGGTCCCAATATTGGCGAAAGCCCACTCAAGTTTATTCTAGCACATCAATCATTAAAATGGGCTTGGTACCTCACTTTGGTCCTGGCGTTGCTTTACATCATCAACAGTATGCGCCGAAAGCAAAGAGCCATTCCTGTGGTATCATTGCCCGAAAATCAAACATCGGCCTACTTAGATATGGTTTATCGCTTGTTTCGCAAAGAGGGAAGCCATCGGGATATCTTGCAGAGTCAGGTAAAGCTGCTTCAATCATTTTTGCGAAATAGGTACAGCCTTAATGCAAACAAGCTCGATGATGACTTCTATGAGTTGGCTTCGGCTAAATTAAAACTGGATAAGGATTATATTGAGCTATTTTTCAAGCAGCTGGAGCGCTCGCGATACAATAGCACCTTGAATGATAGCGAACTACTTAAAATTGATCGCGAAATAACTGAATTCTATTTACGATGTCCCTAGAAAACGAAAGCCAAGAGAGCGAAACGCCAAAAGAAGAAAACGCGGTTCCCAAAATGCCACCAAAGGAGTCTATCCCTGAAAGTCAGCTCAGCGCGGAAGCATACGAGACAGGCCTTGCTATTGACAAAATCCGAAAGGAAATTGAGAAAGTGATCGTCGGTCAGTTGGAGATTATCAACTTCATGATTGCAGCCCTTCTCACCGATGGACACGTTCTGTTAGAAGGTGTTCCTGGTGTTGCGAAAACGTTGATTTCAAAACTCTTAGCCAAATGTATCGCGGTAGACTTCACGCGTATTCAGTTTACGCCTGACCTAATGCCAACCGACATTATTGGAACCACGGTATTTGACATGAAGCGTTCCGAGTTTCATTACAAAAAGGGGCCGATTTTCAGCAATGTAGTTCTGATAGATGAGATAAACCGAGCTCCAGCCAAGACCCAGGCCGCCCTTATGGAAGTAATGGAAGAGAAGCAGGTGAGTGTGGATGGGCATACTTACAAGCTCGACCCTCCATTTTTTGTAGTGGCTACCCAAAACCCTGTAGAGCAGGAAGGAACCTATAAACTGCCCGAAGCACAGCTCGACCGTTTCATCTTTAAGCTGGTGGCTACCTACCCCAGTCTCGAAGAGGAGGAAATCATGCTTAGAAGATTCAAATCTGACTTCTACGGAAATCGTGAAGACCAGATTAACCCCGTGCTTAGTGGTGCAGATCTCCTCAAATTCCGAAAAGTGGTGGAGCAGATTTTCATCAAGGATGAACTCATCACTTACATTGCCCAAATAGTAGACCGCACGAGAAACAATAGCGACCTTTATTTGGGCGCGTCACCCAGAGCCTCTTTGGGTATCCTCAAAGCTTCGAAAGCATTGGCATTGATGAACGGACGCGGTTTCGTAACACCCGACGACATCAAAAAAGCGGTTTTCCCTGTTTTGAATCACCGCTTGATCTTAAGCTACGAGCGTGAAATAGAAGGAATAGAACTCAAAGAAGTAATAGAGAGCTTAATCCGAAAAGTAGAGGTGCCTAAATGAGAAAAGGCTGGGCACAAAAACTTTGGTTAACTCCCCTATTTTTTACGACGGGAGCCACTGCTATATTTTTATGTGCATTCGGTTTCAGTTTTCCAATGCTCTTTCGGCTTGGGCAGGTGGTGGCAGCTATGCTGGTTGTTCTCAGCGCTGCTGATGCGGTCATCCTTTTCAGCAAGAATGTAAAACTAAAAGGCAAACGAGAATTGCCAAAGATCTTAGGGTTGACGGATGATACTGAAGTCAAAATACTTCTTGAGCTCAGCAGCCCGATGCCCCTTCAGGCGACTATAATCGACGAATTGCCCGATCAGTTGCAAAAGCGCAACTTCAGGATTGAAAAAACTCTTGAACCTGGCAGAAACACAGCCATGTACAAGATGAGACCAATCGATCGAGGGATATACAAGTTCGGTACCTTAAACGTACTGTTGGAAGGCCCCTTGCACTTCATAAAACGCCGAATATCATTGCCCTTGGAAAGAGAAATCGCCGTGTATCCTAGCATAAAACAAATGCATGATACCGAGCTATTGGCTTTTAGTAGAATGGCGTCGCCGATGGGCCATAAGCGGCACAAACGAATAGGACAGAGTTATGAATTTGAACAAATTTCTCCATTTACGGAGGGTGATGATTACCGGAGCATAAACTGGAAGGCGACTGGTAAGACTCGCGAACTCATGGTAAATCATTACCAAGATGAGCGAAGCCAAAACCTCTATTGTGTCATCAGTAAAGGACGAGCTATGAAGATGGCTTTTCGCAATGTTACCTACTTGGATTATGCGATCAACGCCACTCTGGCTATCTCAAATGTAGCTTTGAAGAAATATGACAATGTTGGCCTAATTACATTTTCAAATAAAATTGGAACTGCGCTTCGAGCGGAGAATCGATCAGGACAAATCAGAAAAATACTCGACTCTCTTTACCACGAAAAAGAGAGAACCCTAGAACCCGATTTTGAGCTATTGTTCAAATCGGTGAATCGACTAGCCAGAAATAGAAGTTTGATACTTCTCTTCGCTAATTTTGAAACCAAACATACCGCTGATCGGGCATTGCCTCTTCTCAAAAAAATAAGTCGTAAGCACCTCTTAGTGA
The DNA here is from genome assembly GCA_047632755.1 of Cryomorphaceae bacterium. Taxonomy (GTDB): domain Bacteria; phylum Bacteroidota; class Bacteroidia; order Flavobacteriales_D; family Cryomorphaceae; genus JAKVAV01. The sequence goes on along the minus strand of JBLIDT010000009.1, from coordinate 17,597 downwards.
TGGTTCTCTTTAAAGATTCTGAGCTGATGGATAAGGCCGACCAGCCCAAAGAATCAGTAGAAGATGTGTACCGTGTCACTTTGGCCGCGAAGCAAGCGAGCGAGCGTGAAGAGATCGCTAATAAGCTAAGAAAACAGGGGATTCAAACTATTTCTTGTGAACCTGAGCAGCTCTCTGTAGAGGTGATAAATAAGTACATGGAGCTAAAGTCGCGAGGAATCATTTAATTTACCAGTAAATCTATCGCACATGCGCATTCAAGAAGACAATAGACGAATCGAACAAAAGATTCAAAACGGGTATTCTTTTGAACTGGAGAAATACTTCTCTGAAGGTTGGAGCCTCTTTCAAAAAGAACCTGGTCCTTTTGTTTTATACGGACTTGTTGCAGGTCTCATCTTGACAGCTTTGTCTTTTGTACCCATTTTAGGACAAATAGCGTCTTACCTCTTAACTCCTGCTTTGACTGCAGGCCTTTTCATTGGAGCACGGAAATTAGATCAAGAGGGCACTTTGGAGTTCAACGATTTCTTCAAAGGATTCGACTATATCGTTCCGTTATTCCTTGTGACTTTTGTAACGGGAATACTTATTGCAATCGGAATTGTCTTTCTGGTCCTTCCGGGAATATGGTTTTCCGTTGCAATAAGCCTATCAATTCCGCTAATCATTTTTGCAGGCTTGGATTTTTGGGAATCGGTTACTCTGAGCGTCAAGCTCGTAAACAAGAAATGGTTTCACTTCTTTGCGCTACTGCTCATATTGGGAATTTTGAATATAGTAGGAATGTTGTTTCTAGTGGTAGGGCTTTTGATCACATTCCCAGTCAGCTATTGCATAAGTTATGCTGCATACAAAGACATTGTAGGGTTCTCATCTGGAGATGACCAGATGGATATTGCTGAACATTTGGTTGACGACACCATTTAGAGTCTGTCTATAAAGTGAAGTGTTTGAGCTAGAAGGATCAATAGTCAGATGCACGAATTTTTAAATACTTAGCGGCGAAGACATCTCACAGTCAAAGGATGCAATCAGGCATTTGACTTTTGTAGATGTGGTGTTTCAGGTCCCGTCAAAGAGGCCTTTTATAAAAATAAGTGGACTGTAATAATGGACTAAATGGAAAGGCTCTGGCTAATCGTCTATCGGTTCTCCTTGAGTATTGAAGAATTTATATTGGAGAAAAGAATAGTCGGTATCAGCCACCACTTTTATGCTCACTTTGAACTTCATTCCCCACTTCCTTCGCATAGAAATAAGGCCTTTCGTCAAGAATGCTGAAAGGAAAGGATGGGCTTTGATAGTGACATTCTTCACTTTCATTTCTTCTGCCAAATACCTCAGGTTGTTTTCAATTTGATCGGTAATCAAAACTGAAGCCTGAATCTTTCCAGAACCATCGCAGCAAGGACAATCCTCTTCAGTGGAAATATCCGTTACTTCTCTCACCCGTTGTCGAGTAACCTCGACTACCCCAAATCTACTTGGAGGCAATACGTTGTGTTTGGCTTTATCGTCTTTTAGACAGTCTTTTAACTTTTCGAAAAGCTGCTTTTGATGCGCCCGATCGGGCATATCAATGAAGTCAATGGCAATGATACCACCCATATCTCTCAGGCGTAGTACTCTTGCTATTTCCTCTGCACACTCCAGATTCGTTTCAAGAGCATTCTGTGCCTGTCCTTTGTCACCTGCCTTACGGCTACCGCTGTTCACGTCTATTACGTGCATGGCTTCCGTGTGCTCTACAATCAGATAAGCTCCACTCTTTAAATTAACCTGACGACCAAAAGTGGTTTTTATCTGACGATTCACTCCAAACTTTTCAAATACATCGATACCATCGTGGATTTTTACAATCTTTTCTTGTTTCGGAGCGATCTTTCTAAGGTATTCTTTTACCTCTTCTCCCAATTCAGGATCGTTAATATGGATCTTGGAAAAGTTCGCGCTAAGCAAATCTCTGAGAACGGTTGATGTCCTGTTCAACTCACCCAACACTCTTTTAGGCGGTTTCGCATTCTTCAGGTTCTCATGGATTTTTTCCCACCTCGCATAGAGATCTTTCAGGTCAGCATCCAGCTCTGCAACCTTTTTATTCTCAGCAACAGTCCTCACTATTACGCCAAAATTCTTTGGCTTAATACTCTGGAGAAGACGACGCAATCTAGTGCGCTCTTCTTTATTTCTAATGCGCTGAGAAAGAGAAATTTTGTCACCAAAAGGCACAAGAACGACGTATCGTCCCGCCAAGGTGATTTCCGAGGTAAGCCTAGGGCCTTTGGATGATATAGGCTCCTTAGCAACCTGTACTAAGATGTTTTGACTACCGGAAACGATGTCGTTGATCTTACCGTGCTTATCAATATCTTCCTCTAGAGGAAAATCTTGAAGGGACGCAGGAACCGACTTCGAAGACAAAGTACGCTTCACCAGCTTGTGAAGTGACTTAAACTGGGGACCAAGATCGAGGTAATGCAAAAACGCATCTTTCTCATAGCCTACATCGACGAATGCCGCATTAAGGCTTGGGATAACACGATGCACCTTTCCAAGGTAAATATCGCCTACCGCAAAATCTTGATTTCCTTTCTCCTTGTGCAGTTCTGTAAGAACATTGTCTTTCAGAAAGGCAATATCAACTTCGTTTCCCTTGGCATTTACTACTAGCTCAAGATTCACGAGTTCCAAAAATTATGTGCCGAAAAACGGGCTTTAAGCCCGCGCTAAGTCAATCAGAAAAATCTACTTCTTCTTGTGACGATTCTTTCGAAGACGCTTCTTGCGTTTGTGCGTGGCCATCTTGTGGCGCTTGCGTTTTTTACCGCTTGGCATAAAAGTTTATTTAAAAGTTATTTTCTTCTTTTAACTGATTCAGCATTCTTTCCACCCCCGAAATTACGACCGTATCTTGCTCGTAATTCAAATAAGTCTCAAGAAGTGGGATAGCCTCCGTTTCTTTATCCAACTGAACTTTGGTTTGTGCTAGCCAAAAGTAAGCGGTTGGGTATTTCACTTCGGTATCGTACTGAATTACTTTTTCGAAACGCAACTCTGCATTCGAAATTTGGCGCGAAGTTACGGAAAATTGTGCGAGATGCCAATGAACATCTACTTGAGTAGAATCTTCTTCAAGAATTCCGCGCAATTTCATGATTCCCGCCATCGGGTTTTCCCCGTTTTGGACCATGTCTACCGCTTGGTTTATCTCTAAAGCAAGAGGGCCGATCTCAGCAATGCGCTTTTCTTTTGGCAAGCGCGGTGCAAAGATCAACACTAACACTAGAAGAAGAGTACCGCAAATCAATGCTATTTGAACCCCACGGTGTCTCAACATTACTTTCTTATTTTACCTTAACGTTCTTCTTCACTTTCTCAACGAATGATTTTGAAGGCTTGAAGGCTGGAATATTGTGTGCTGGAATCACGATTGGCTCCTTTGCTGAGATATTTCTTCCTATTTTTTCAGCTCTCTCTTTCACTATGAAACTACCGAATCCTCTTAGGTAAACATTCTCGCCGTCTGTCAATGATTTTTTTACCGAGTTCATGAATGCTTCTACGGTAGTCTGAACAGCCACCTTTTCAAGGCCTGTTTGTTCTGCAATTTCGGCAACAACGTCTGCTTTAGTCATGTGTTATTTACTTATATGTTTGAATACTTATTTTTGATTTCAGCGCAAAGATACCTGATTAAAGCGTTGTACAAAAGGTGTTTTCGCTAAATTCGTTTTTTAACCCTATGAGTCCTAACTATTGGCCCGATGGAAATAGATGAGCAGTTGATTTTGTGGTATTTAAAAGAAAAAAGGGCCCTACCATGGAGAGATACCATTGATCCTTATAAAATTTGGCTATCCGAAATAATCCTTCAGCAAACCCGCGTTGATCAAGGACTTGATTACTACGTAAAATTCACATCCACCTACCCAAACATTGGACTCTTAGCAGAAGCAAGTGAAGAGGAGATTTTGAAAAATTGGCAAGGTTTGGGATATTATTCCAGAGCAAGAAACCTACACGCCACTGCCAAATACATACACTTTGAGTTAAACGGAATCTTCCCAAAAGAATACGATACTATCATAAAGCTAAAAGGAGTAGGGCCGTATACGGCTGCCGCCATTTCCAGCTTTGCCTACAAAGAACCTAAAGCGGTCGTAGATGGCAATGTATACCGTGTTTTGTCCAGACTCTTTGATATTGACACACCCATTAACTCAACCGAGGGGAAAAAGATATTTCAAGAATTGGCCGACCGCCTTCTCAGTCAAGATCGACCAGATTTGTTCAACCAAGCTATCATGGAATTAGGGGCTTTAGTTTGCACTCCTAAAAAGACTCTTTGTCTTCATTGCCCTTTGCAAGGCAAGTGCATGTCATTTCAAAACGGGACCATTGCTAGTAGACCCATTAAGCTGAAAAAGACTAAGCAGACTTTAAGGAGGATGGATTATGCTGTAATCGAAAACGGAAATGAGATAGTATTGAGAAAACGTGAAGGAAAAGATATTTGGCAAGGGCTTTACGATTTCGCCTCCATAGAAAACTTAGAAGGTTTAGATCAGGTTGATTTGAGCAATTATGTCCAAGAGACTTTCCCCAAAGCCAAAGTTTCATCAATTGGCTCTGCGCCTGAGAAATCATACACTCACTTACTGAGTCACCGGAGGATAGAGGCCCGTTTTTGGAGAGTGCAAGTTTCAGGAACTATTGAAGACGAAGGAGCTTATCGCGTTATTCATAAAGATGACATTGATCAGTACGCAGTCCCACGACTCATTCATCGGTTTTTAGAAGACACTGGCATGGTATGAGCCGGCTCAATTCAAGTATATTTGTACTCTTAATTGGAATCATGGCAGGTGTAAATAAAGTAATCATCTTAGGGAATTTGGGAATGGATCCCGAAGTACGCACTCTCGAAAGCGGAGCTAAATTGGCCCGTCTTAGAATTGCGACTTCAGAGTCTTACACAAACAAAGACGGGCAGAAAGTAGAAAACACTGAGTGGCACAGTGTGACGGTTTGGCGCCAGTTAGCAGATATTGCCGAAAAATATCTCGCGAAAGGTCGCCAAGTCTATATAGAAGGTAAACTTCAAACCCGCTCTTGGAAAGACCCTGAAGGGAATGACCGCTACGCAACCGAAATAGTCGGTGAACGACTTCAACTTATAGGAGGTAGGCCTGATTCTAACGAATCTCAGCCTCAGTCCCAACAGCAAGCTCCTGTTCCTGTTCCTGCCCACCAAACTCAAAATCAGGCTCAACCTTCTGAAGATGCTGCCGATGATTTACCATTTTAATTACCTTGTAGTTGAAAAATCAGTTTATTGGAACCTCCCGATCTAGAGCCCCCGAGTTTGTTTCTGGCACTTTTTAATCCTATCACATTTGAGGTGTGGATAGCTATAGCCGTAACCATATTTCTCATTGCTTGCTCTGCCTTTATTTCAGGCTCTGAAGTTGCATTTTTCTCCCTTGGGCCAAATGAAAAGAATGAGCTCGAAGTCTCCAAGACGACTGCATCCGATCGAATTCTAGCTTTGCTTAACAGACCGCAAAGACTGCTTGCCACCATCCTGATTACCAATAATTTCGTGAACATCGGAATTGTAATTGTTTCCGCATTTATTGTTTCAGCATCCTTCAACTTTGAAGACTACGAGGCATGGGTTGCAATTGCCATTCAGGTTGGGGGAATCACATTCCTGCTACTTCTTTTTGGAGAGGTTATTCCAAAAGTTTATGCAACTGCGAATGCCTTGCCACTCTGCAAATTCATGTCCTTGCCATTGGAGTTTCTTGGTAAAGTATTCTATCCGTTGAGTACGTTGCTTATCACCAGTACCAACGTGATTAATAAAAGGGTTAAGAAACGGGGAACCGATTACTCGGTTGATGAATTGGAGCACGCTCTGGAATTGACCAAAGACGAAGAGACAACGCCCGACGAAGAAAAAATATTAAGAGGAATTGTGCGATTCGGTGGTACGGATGTAAAGCAAATTATGACTCCAAGAACGGAGGTAGTCGCATTTGAGCAAAGAACTCTTTTCCCCGAATTGCTCGCAGAGCTTCTTCAGCAAGGTTTCTCTAGAGTGCCGATTTACGAAGAATCACTGGATCAAGTAAAAGGAGTACTCTATCTCAAAGATTTATTGCCACATGCCGATGCCGACAACCTGCAATGGCTTCCGCTTGTTCGACCGCCTTATTTTGTTCCTGAGAACAAGAAGCTCGATGACCTCATGAAGGAGTTTCAAGAGAAGAAGGTTCACATGGCGACAGTAGTAGATGAATACGGGGGTACTTCAGGCATTGTGACTTTGGAGGATATTTTAGAAGAAATTGTTGGAGACATCACGGACGAGTTCGACGATGAAAAAATCTTTTATTCAAAAATAGACGACAAGAATTACGTTTTTGAGGGGAAGACGCCTCTTGTAGATCTATATAAGATCTTGAATCTTGATGGTGAGAATTGGGAGGATGCAAAAGGTGAGTCCGATACGTTGGCAGGATTTATTTTGGAACAAGCCGGAAAAATTCCTTTGAAGAACGAAAAAGTGAAATTTGAGAATTACATCCTTACTGTAGAAGCAGCAGATAAAAGAAGAATCAAACGAGTTAAACTTACGGTAACAGAGTCTACAGAAGAAAACACAGCGAAGTCTTGAATAAATTAGCCTTCCTTTTGATTGCTGTCACTCTACTTTCGTGCAAAGAAGAGACTCCCACCCCAAAACCTCAGGGATACTTTCGCATAGACCTTCCAGCAGCTAAGTACAGGGAGAAAGAGCCTGAATATTGCCCCATTAAATTCCCTCTATCGGAGAATGGAAGGATCGAGTATACCTCCTCGACTACCGATCCAAAATGTTGGTTCAATTTGAGCTACACAAGTCTTGACGCGAAGATTTACTTCACATACAAAGAGGTAGATGGAAACCTAAGAGAATTAATTGAAGAATCCAGAACACTTACCTACGAGCACCAGGCAAAGGCCAACAGAATCAGGGAAAAAATAATTTCTGACACCTCTCGTTCGGTTTACGGCTTGGTGTATGATCTAGGAGGTGCAGTGGCTTCTCCCGTCCAATTATACCTCACTGACAGCACAAGTCATTTTCTGAGAGGATCGCTCTATTTCAATGCACGTCCAAATCCAGATTCAATTGATCCTGTTCTAGAATTCATTAAACAGGACATCGACAGATTCGTGGAAGAATTGGAGTGGAAAGATTAAGACGAAATGGCACTACTCGTTTTCCGGCGATAATATAGCAGCAGGAAAAGAGCTAAGGCAAAATCAAAAACAGCAAACATCAAATGGATAGGCTGCAAAGCTGCTGGCATTTCTAAATAGGCCAATCCTGTTCCTACCAGCACTTCTCCAATTAAGAAAGCAATAAGCAGACGCGGGCCCGCAGAGATTGCGTGAGCTTGGATAAGCCTAATCGCGAACCAACCCAACACACCGATCACTACCAGCGAATAGGTTCGATGAAACTTAAAAATAATCGAGAGGTTTTCAATCCAATCAGGACCAGTAATCAGATTGTTCTTCCCAATGGCATCAACTTCTTCGCGCACGCTGGTCCCTAAGAATATCTGAATCAAGAGTAGCACAATCCCAGTAACGCCTATAAGAATTGTTGTTCGGTTCCGCTTCAGCTGAAAAGTAAGTTTCAATGATTTGAGTCTGACTGCCAAAAAAATGAAGACTGCGACCAGTCCAATGGCACCAAACATATGATAAGTAATTTGATGAGGTACCAGATTTCCATCGACCACCACTTTTCCAAGCCATGCCTCAAAACCGAGTAAAAAAAGACCAGTCCACGCCAAAATTGGAATGATCAAATCCTTTTTAAACATGCTAAGTGAAAGAAGAGCCAAGACCAAAACGGGCAAACCCGTGAAGGCGCCTATCAGTCGATTGATAAACTCTACCCAAGTATGAAAGGGGTTAAAAATGGCATAATCATGCTTGATGTAGGCTTCCCAATTGGATTCTTGATAAACCCCTCCTGAAGTAAAATCAGCATTGGCAACTAAGAGAGCCTCATCTACGATAATGATATTCCCCTTATCGAAACTTCTAGACGGAGACCAAATCAGCGTCTCTATATCAGTTGGAGGTATTAGGTATCCAAAACACTGAGGCCAATCTGGGCACCCCATTCCTGAACCTGTCATACGAACAACGCTGCCTGCCAACATCACTAGCATAGTGCACACGAACGAAACAATTGAAAGTCGATAAAGAATTCTCTGCATGATAAAATTAAAACAAATGAAAAACCCCTCGAATGGAGGGGTTGTTTAAAATTTCTTTTGCTAAGAATTAAAAGAGACGAGTGAACACCGAAAAGATATTGGGCATCTGATACTGAAGACCAGGCTTGTACGCGCTTACTTTCTCTTCTTTCTTTTCTTCAATTTGAGCTCCAGCTACCACGTGCATTACTTCTACTGAATTCACTTTGTAATGGCCATTGGCAATGGCTTGAACTGCTTCAATCATTTCTTGTTCGCTCACGGTATTGGCGTCAAATTCTACAAGTGCAAAGTTTACTTGACCTTTGCCCTTAAATTCTATATCTGTGTTCTTGACTCCTTCGAGACCATTCAGCTCACCAGCTATTTTGCTGCCGCACATCATCTCGCAAGCCATGCCGTCTATGCCAATATTGGCTACATACTTTTCAGAAGGCCCCGTCACTTCAGTGAATGTGACATTTACCTCCGAGTTTGTTTTAACGTCAGAAGCTTGATCAGTTCCAGAACATGCGCCTAGAATAACCAGCGAAACCATAAACAAAGGACGAGTGATCCTGTTAATCCTTATTTTCATTTTAAGTTGAATTAATTGAACGACTTTTGCAAGGACAAAAATACACAATTCACCATTGAGAGCCAAGGCAAAACAGCGACCACCGACACAAGATTCTCCTGCCGAACTGCGCCATTGGGGAATGCTGTTTTTCACCGCCGTAATTTGGGGGAGTTCTTTTATCCTTATCAAACGCGGGCTTTTCACGCCTGACGGGCAAGAGCTGTTCACACCACTCCAAGTCGGAGCCATGCGAATACTCTTTGCGGCTATGTTTATGCTGCCTATTATCTACAACAGATTTCAAACGTTAAAGAATGGTAAGTTCAAATACCTACTGGCCGTTGGTGTCTTTGGAAATGGAATTCCAGCGTTCCTTTTTGCTTTAGCTCAAACTGAAATCCCAAGTGCTTTAGCTGGAATGCTTAATGCCCTCGTGCCCGTTTTCAGTATGTTGATTGGCCTAGCAGCATTTGGAGTGAGAATAAAGCTGCTTCAGGCAATTGGAGTTTTGGTAGGTCTTGGAAGTGCCATTGGACTCATTCTTAGCACAGGTCACATAGATGGAAGCAGCATCAACATTTGGTATGCGCTGCTGGTGGTTGGTGCAACAGTTTGCTATGCAATCAGCCTAAACATTATCAAACAGTACCTTCAAAATGAATCAGCAGTGGCGATAACGGGATTGGCTCTCGTATTGGTAAGCCCAGTTGGACTAGTCATTCTTCTTTCCACTGACTTCGTTTCGAGGGTAAACTCAATTGAAGGAGCTTGGACAGGCATTGGAGCCATTTCCATTCTAGCTATTTTAGGCACTGCAATCGCTCTAATGATCTTTAACAAGATGGTAAAGGAAACCACGACCATTTTCGCTTCCTCAGTGACTTATCTAATTCCACTTATCGCCATAATCTGGGGCTTGGCAGATGGCGAAAAGCTGGCTACAAGCCAAGTGGCTTGCGCCGTAACCATGCTTGCCGGAATCTTTTTAATCAATCGAGGTTAGCAACTTTGCATCCAAAGGATTTCTACGTACATTTGTCGCCCTTTTTAGAATTAGTATAACCCCATTTATCAGACGTTATGTACGCAATCGTAAACATCGCGGGGCAGCAAATGAAAGTTGCAAAAGATCAACAGGTCTATGTAAACCGTCTTCCTAACAAAACAGGAGACAAGGTGACATTTGACGAGGTTTTGTTAGTCGACAACGACGGCAAAATTAGTGTTGGCGCCCCGGCTGTAAAAGGTGCATCAGTATCTGCAAAGATAGTTGAGCACTTGAAAGGAGATAAAGTCATTATCTTCAAAAAGAAAAGACGTAAAGGTTACCAGACCCGAAACGGACACCGTCAATTGTTGACTAAAATCGCAATCGACGGAATTTCTATCGGTGGAGCTCAAAAAGCCGCCGCCAAGAAAGACGAGCCAAAAGCTGAAGCTGCCCCTAAAAAAGTTGCAGCGCCTAAGGCAGAAGCTCCAAAAGAAGAAGATCAATCAACTCAAACTGAAGAAAAAAACTAAGACACCATGGCGCATAAGAAAGGAGTCGGAAGTTCGAAAAACGGACGTGAGTCGCAAAGTAAACGACTCGGAGTAAAAATATTTGGTGGCCAACACGCTATCGCAGGAAACATTATCGTGCGTCAGCGTGGAACGAAGCACCACCCAGGAGTAAACGTTGGATTGGGTAAAGATCACACCCTATTCGCACTTTCTGACGGCACAGTTGAATTCCGTAGAAGACAAGGAGATAAGTCCTTTGTATCGATTGTTCCGGCAAACGAGCAAAACTAGACTTTCACTGATCATATTAAAAAAAGGGGTGTTCGTCACCCCTTTTTTTATGCCCATATCTAAAATGAAATCAGGGTATTAATTCCTAATTTCGACGATCAATTATCACTCAAATGCTGCAGACAAACATCCTCAGAGAAAACAGGGAAGATATTCTTCGAAGACTCGAGAAGAGAGGCGACAACAACCTTAGAAATCTCGTAGCTGAAGCCCTAGATATAGACAAGAAAAAACGCGAAAAGCAAGCCGAATCAGATGCTCTTTTGGCCGAGATGAATCAAGCTTCCCGAGAAATCGGAAGTCTCATGAAAGACGGAAAGCGCGAAGAGGCTGAACTGGCAAAAGTTAAAGTGGCTGAAATCAAAGCCAAGTCTCAAGAGATGAAACAGGAGTTTGCTTCTTTTGAAGAGGCACTCAATAATGTCTTGTACCAAATACCGAATGTCCCGAATGATTTGGTGCCTGCTGGCAAAAGTGAAGATGACAATGAGGAAATCTACAGTGAAGGTGAAATTCCCGATTTAGGAGAAAACTGCAAGCCACATTGGGACTTAGCCGACGACTATAAACTCATCGACTTTCAAACAGGAGTAAAAATTACGGGCGCAGGTTTCCCATTGTATATGGGGAAGGGAGCCAAACTTCAACGTGCGCTCATCAACTTCTTTTTAGATGAAGCAGATAAATCAGGATATGAGGAGCTTATTCCCCCTTTCATGGTTAATAAAGAGTCGGGGTATGGAACCGGTCAGCTTCCCGATAAAGAAGGACAGATGTATCATGTCACTGAAGACGATCTATACCTCATCCCAACAGCAGAAGTACCCATTACGAATGTATACAGAGATGTTATTCTTAACCCCAGCGATCTACCAATAAAGCACTGTGGCTATTCGCCTTGCTTTAGAAGAGAAGCTGGGTCTTACGGGAAAGATGTTAGAGGATTGAACCGATTGCATCAATTTGAAAAAGTCGAAATCGTGCAAATTTCAAAACCCGAGGACAGCTACAAATTGCTGGATGAGATGGTTGAGCATGTGAAAGGACTATTGAAAAAACTTGAACTACCTTACCGTGTTCTCCGATTGTGCGGAGGAGATCTTGGCTTCGCCGCGGCTATCACCTATGATTTCGAAGTCTACAGCGCTGCGCAAAAGCGCTGGCTCGAAGTGAGTTCAGTTTCCAATTTCGAGACTTTTCAGAGCAACCGCTTAAAATGCAGATACCGCTCTGAGGAGAAAAAAACTGAATTCGTTCATACGCTGAACGGGTCGGCCATGGCATTGCCTCGAATCATGGCAGCCCTTTTGGAGAACAACCAAAAAGAGGATGGAATCGTTATTCCTGAGGCATTGCAAGAGTATACTAGGTTTTCAAAAATCGAAAAGAAAAAATGAAAAAAGGAATTGCATTGATATTTGGACTTGCACTCATTGCTACTGGCTGTGAGCAAACCAATTTTGATAATGAAATTGTAACTATAGACTCGTTAATGGTAAGGCTGGATACCTTAGACCTGATGCACAAGAAGGTAGATACAACCGACTTTTCTAAACTAAGTCAAAAATTTACGGAGAACATTTCTTTTGTACAGGCAGCATACACCGTTAGTAAGGACACAATGCCACAAGATGTCGCCCTCCTCATGTCGGATTATCGAATGCTTAAAAAACCGTCGAAGGGACTTAAGGATAATTATCAACGGACACTCGAAGAGATCAATTTTTCCAAAAATCAGTTGACAGATCTCAAGCACGATCTACAAAACAATCTTTTGGACTCAATCCTCGTTCAAGATATGCTTACAGATGAGCGCAAAGCGTTAGGAGTCGTTGAAAATTCAGTGCAAGACCTTAAATTGAGCAGCGAATTCACACGAACAAAACGAGCAGAACTTGAACCCCGAATAGATAGTCTCATTCAAGCACTTAAAAAAGACGAGTCATAAAACACCTGTTCACCATATTCTTTTTTGTCACCGCCATTTTCGCTTCTGCACAAACGGGGGATGAACAGTTGGCTTCCTATTACCTAGATTCAGGCGAATACGAAAAGGCTCGATTGTATTACGAGAAACTTTACGAAAAGAAGCCAACCTCTGAGTATTACAAGGGCCTTCTTCTGTCTTACAAAGAATTGGGTGAATTTAAAGAAGCTGAAAAACTCGTTAAGAAACAGGGGAAAAGAAGCAATTCGAATACCCTCTTTATAGACTTGGGGGAAGTCTACGAAGCTCAAGGCGAGGATGCGGATGCTCTAAAAGCATACCGTGAAGCCATAGACGCACTCCCGAATAGCCAAGGGATTGTGATCAGAACGGCAAATGAATTCATTCGATTGAACAAACTCGAGTTAGCGCTCGAAACATATCAAGAAGGCAAAAAGCTACTCGAAGGGAGGTATCCCTTCAGTTATGAAATAGCAGGTTTGTATGGCACAATGGGCAACAAAGAGCTCATGATTGCTGAATACCTCGACCTGCTGGTTTATAACGAGGCGTATATGCAAACCATCCAAAATGCCTTAAATCGCAGCATCAATTTCGAAGAAGATGATGAAGGCGTGGAAATGCTGAGAACAGAGCTACTTCGCCGCGTTCAAAAAACCCCCGAATCAGTCATTTATGCCGAAATGCTCATCTGGCTTTTCCTCCAAGACAAAGAGTTCAGCTCAGCCTACATTCAGCTAAAGGCATTGGATAAACGTTTAAGTGAAGATGGACAGCGACTCCTTCAGTTGGCTGGCCTCTGCACCAATAATGAAGAATACGGAGTGGCCGAAAAATGCTACCATTACATTGCCGATAAGGGAAAAGAAAATCCTTATTACAACTACGCTCGAACGGGTGTTCTGAAATCGAAATTTCAAAATCTAAGTACTGCATTCCCACCTGATACTGCCGCCTTAAAGGCATTAAGTACTGAATACACCAATACTTTAAACGAACTAGGAGCCAGCAGCGAGACAATTGGCCTGATGCGTCAGAAAGCTTTACTGGAAGGGTATTATTTAGGGGATCTTGAAGCGGCAAACATCACGCTGAACGATGCGCTCGAAGCCAATATTCCAACACCGAGCATGCGCGCCGAAATAAAACTTGACCTGGCGGAAATCCTTATCGCCAAGGACTACATTTGGGATGCCTCACTGCTCGCTTCGCAAGTAGACAAAGACTTCAAAAATGACCTTTTAGGATCGAAAGCTAAGTTTCTCAATGCGCGAATAAGCTACTACAGCGGTGACTTTGAATGGGCGCAGGCACAACTCGACATCCTAAAAGGAAGTACCTCAAAGTTGATCAGCAATGATGCCATGGAGCTGTCTCTATTGATTTCTGACAACCTTAATTTGGACACCATTCTCGATCCGATGATCATGTTTTCGCGTGCTGACTTGAAATCAATTCAACGCGATTACAAGGGTGCGACGGCTACTCTGGATTCAATTATTTCAGAATATCCTGGACATTCATTGAAAGATGAAATTCTGATGTTAGAGGGCCGCATGGCGGAGAGTCAATACGACTATGAGTTGGCTATTACCTTTTACGAGCAAGTGATGACAGATCACTATTTTGATATCTCTGCCGACAATGCACTTTATCGAAGTGCTGAATTGTACGAAGAGAAATTGGGCCAACCGAGCAAAGCAGCTGATCTGTACAAGCAATTGCTGGTCGATTTTCCTGGGAGTCTTTTTGCGGTAGAAGCTCGAAAGCGATTCCGCAACATTAGAGGGGATGAACCCAATATGGCGACACCGAGAATCATTCCCGAAAAAGTTCCTTAATACTGATCCTTGATCTTCCTTAGTACAAAGTAGGATAGGATGCTGGTACCGACCCCAATATATCCCACAATGTGAAAATTCCCGAAACTTCCGTCGGGGAATTCGACCATGATCAAACCTGCACAAAAAGCTGCTATCCCTTGCCCAAGGCTCAAGAGTGAAGAACGCAAGCTCATAAAGGTTCCGCGGTAATCAGGGTGAGCCGTTCCAATAATCATTGCCGAGGCAGGCACCATTCTACCAGCCGCAAACACAAAAAACATGCTCGAGAAGATCAGGACAATCCAAACGGGCTGAGGGGACATATTGGTAATAGCATAGATCGGAATCAATGAAATCACCATCAACACCTGAAACGTTTTCAATCGACCAAATTTATCGGCTATCCTTCCGAAAAAGGGTGACGTGAAAACAGTCAAGGCTCCACCAAACAAGTAGATATAGGTCAATTGAATTTCCTCGAAACCAACATTACTCACCATGTATGGAGAGATGAAGGGGATGATGCTGAATTGCCCAAAGACAAGAAGCAGGGTGAACGCGAATGCACGCAGTTGATTCTTATCCCGAACCACATATTTCAAAGCAGTTAAGGAGCTTTTCAATCGAGTGCCTTTTTCCTTTCGGTGAGAGTCAATGGAGGGTACAAGTTTGATCGCGAAACCCAGCAAAATAGTAGAAAATGCAGCAATCATGAAGAATGCCACTTGCCACCCGAACTTGGTACCCAAAAGCAGGCCCAGTGGAACTCCAAGTGAAGCCGCCGCCGAAAACCCTGTCATCACGATTCCAATGGCTTTACCGCGATCCTTGTTCTCCACCACGTCTCCGACTATGGCCAAAACCAAAGCCCCGATAATGCCACCAAAGATCCCCGTCAAAGCGCGAGCCGCTAAGAGCATTTCGATGCTATTGGCAAAGCCAACTAGAAATGTGCTGATAATAAATCCTGAGTAAAGAAAGATCAAAGCCTTTCGCCTGTCGAAGAAGTCGAGAAAGAAAATAGCTGCTACTCCTGAGATGGCAGCGGCGAAAGTATAAGACGAAACGACCGAGCTCCACATTTCGGGGCCGATACCAAAAATTCGCTTGAACTGAGGCCCCAGCGGCATCATGATCATGAAATCCATGATATGGGTAAAGTTGATTCCCGCTAATACGACCATCAAGGCCATTTGCTTTTTCACGGCGCAAAGGTAGCTCGATGGAAAGCTCTACCCAATTGCCTCAGGCTGTGTTGAGATAGATTTCGACGATACGTCGCGCAATTGACTCGCAGCTCCTCTAGCAATGCCGTATTGCGCCAATCCATAAGTGAGCATAATGAGCAGATGAGAATGGTCCAATTCCCGAACAAATTTATTCCAAGCCAAAAGACTATCAGATGCCACAAAGAAAAAAGCCCCAGCCGTAATCCATGCAAAAGAAGTTGCGCTCACCTTTCTGAATCGATTCAAAGCAATGAGCAACATGAGGGAAATGACCATGATGTAAATCAAAACAGGCCCCATCATTGACCCTAAAGAGGCCTTTACCGCATCGAAGAAAAACCAGGCATAGGCGACAATCAATAGCATGACCCAGCCATACTTTTGTAAAAACTTGATCTCATGATTGATCAAATAAGTCTTGGTGAAAGCGGCAATAAAAAGAATGTGAGCTATCAAAAAGCTTCCCAGGCCGAGCATGAAGCAAACGGGTATCTTTTCCTGAAAAATCAATAGAACGTCCCCGATTAATGAAAAGATGAGCCCGGTTAAAATCAAGATTCCGAAGGACCCCTTTCTTTCGTTCTTGAGCAGAGTGACTGAAAAGTAAACGATGAGCACACCCAGAATAGCGGGCTTGGTGCTATTGGCAATCATCCCTTGGTCTTGCTCCCCTGCAAAAATATGAACCGCCAAAACCACGAAGTAGGCGAAGGAAAAAATGGCGTCTCGGGTCACTCTACTTTTTCAATTTTATGAAAGCTCAATCGGAAAACAACAAGTGCGGAAACTATCGAGAAAGCCCCTACAGCAATCGGAATCCAGAGGGGAAGAAGGTCTTGAAGGAACAGAAACATCAACACCCCTATCGAAACAAAAAAGCGAATAGATTCCATTTTCAATCCATAAGGTCGATCGTCAAAAAGAGTTCCCAATGAGGAAACAGAGTAAATGATCACGCCAGCAATTAGCAGTTGGAAAAGCAATTCAAATTGGGAGAGATTGAAAAGGAATAAAGCCGTGAATGCCAATAAAATCAGGTATTGAGAAAAAAGATAATAATTGAGACTCGGCGAAATCTCGATCTCGTATTTTTGGTAAGTCCGGTTGTCCACTTCCTTCGGCTTTTGAAAACCTCCCATTTCTTCGGGATACCACCCAGGAGGTGCAAAAGTGAATCTCACCTTATTGATAAATCCAGGAATCGCCCTCAGTTCGTGCCAAAGTCTTACAAAAGGTTGAACATTCGCCATAATGGGATTCCACGAATTGGTTGGCGTGGTAATGCCATACGTCGGTGTTTCTTCTTCGCGCTGAAAGGTCCCGAACATCCGATCCCAAATCATCAAAGTACCTGCATGGTTTCTGTCAATGTACTTTGGGTTTCTGCCGTGATGAACGCGGTGATGCGAAGGTGTATTGAAAAGGTACTCATACCATTCCGGCAATCTCTTAATGATTTCGGTATGAATCCAAAATTGGTAGAGCAGATTGAAAGCCCCCATCAGCAGAAACCATTCGGTTTTGAAACCGAGAAAAGCCAGCGGAAAATAGAAGTAAAAGGTGAACATTTTCTGAAGAGTACTTTGGCGCAAAGCCACCGAGAGGTTATAATCCTCGCTCTGGTGATGAACCACATGGCCGAGCCAAAACAGATTGACCTGGTGGCTCATACGGTGGGCCCAGTAGTAGAAAAAGTCGACACCAATAAATGCGATAACAATCCAATACCACGTATCCTCGAGTGTAAACAATCTAAAATTATCGTAAATAAAAGCATAGGCAGCTACAGTAAATACCTTGGCGAAGACACCTGTAAGTTGTTCTACGATTCCGCAACTTATATTTGTCACGGCATCATTGAGCCGATAGATCTTTCGATCCTTAAAATAACCGTAGGCCACCTCCATTCCAATAAGAATGAAGAATACAGGAATTGCGAGAATAACGGGATTGACT
>JBLIDT010000008.1:0-132612 GCA_047632755.1 Cryomorphaceae bacterium | reverse complement strand
TTCTCACGTGATTGGTATTTAGGCGAGGCGAAGGTAGATTCCTTTCTCGCTCTCACTGTTAAGCTCATGTGAGTAATTGGTTAACCCGATTAACACGGGTTTAACGGCGGGGTAAAATTGGTGAGGACGAAAAGTTGTAACACAAAAAAGCCCGACAGAATCTGTCGAGCTTTTAACGTCGGGGTGGCAGGATTCGAACCTACGACCTCCTGCTCCCAAAGCAGGCGCGATACCGGGCTACGCTACACCCCGAGAAATTTGTTGTACTAATTCCCGGAACTATTTTAGCAATTACTGGCAGCTAACTACCAGATTGCTTTTGACCAATTCGAAACTATAAAAGATCCATTTTGGGAGCGCAAATATAGAAAACTTTTTCCCCGGTTCAAGAAATTTACATCCAGAATTATGATGCAAATTTGTCACATGAATCGACTTACCATTTGCGTCCTTCTAATTTTGATCACGAGCTGCTCGGGAGAGACTAGCTATGAGACTTTTATAAGAAACAATAGTGATCGGGATGTTAAAATGTTATTGTACAATAACGGTGCCCCCAGAGGAGATACTTTATTTCTTTCGCCCAATTCAAGTGAATCCATTTCTCGAGGCAGTTCCAATCAAGCAGAAGAGGATGAGCCTGATTGTGCCGAACGAATAGACTCTGCATATGTTGAGATAAGCGGGGGCGGAACTCTTGAAAAAGATATTTCTGAAGGATCGAATTGGGAAGTGGAAACGGATCAAACGCAGCACATTCCTAGAAAATTTGATCACGAATGTACGTTCACGATAAACGATTCCGACATTATTGAATAGACTCAATTGGTTGGTATGAACACTACTCAACCACCCAAAAACTGATATCATATACAGAATTGCTCCTATTGGTGATCAATGAATCCTCGGGCATAGAAGTAAAGCGAATTCTTTCTTCGGGCAATCCTTTTTCTTGAATGAGGTATTCCGAAATAGAGGTAGATCGTTTAAACCCGACTCGATCAACTTTCTGTTCAGCCCTCTCCTCTCCCACCATGAGCATGCACTTCCGTTGGATGGACAGCTCTTGATCTTGTTCCAACATTTCCCCATCGACAAAAGCTATAAATAAAGAGTCCTTCACGGCAAGGCTAGATATCGCTTCAAATACCTCATCGGTCGCTTCATCAATCTCTGGAATGTCGTCATTATATAAATACCTGTATTTGGCTTCTGCAATAGCGTAGTTTTCAATAGCCTCGTATTTTTTGGTGATTCGCTTGAACTCAATGTTCAGGTCTTTCTTGTTTCCCAAGACCTTAGCGAAATCGTCCAATTGCTTCTCATTGCCTTTATCCAGCTTCATCTGAAGGTGACCAAAATTGATTTTTTCCAAGTCCTCGGCTTTCATCCCAAATGCTCCTGCCAATAGTCGGAATGGAGCGGTAACCGCTTTGAGGAGAATATTCTTTACGGTATTCCAAATGAACTTGCTCAGTTTGTACTCGGGGTCTTTCAAATCTCCTTGGATCGGGATGTCCATCTCGATATTGCCGTTCAAATCCTTGAGCAGGCTTACCGCCAATTTCACTGGCGGGTTGTAAAACGGCTCGCCGCCGTATTTCCCTCCAAAGTTGAATTGTTTGAACTTGATCACATTTTGACTGTTGATGATCCCGTTTCTAATCTTGGTATCACAAGTGTAAAGCAGTTCGCCCTCAGAGATTGGATAATCGACGTAGTCTATAGTGTAGGGTGAGAAAAACGAAAGTTCCGTTCCCCGAGTATTGTAATGCAATTCAATGTCTTCCAGATTATCGGTAAAGACCTTCAGGTAACCTTCAAATCTTCCCGTCCCATTCAAGGTCGACTCTGCATTGAAGGTAAGTTGCTCTTCAGCAGAATTTAGCGAGTCAGCGTGCAGCAATAAGTCAGTGATTTGATGATGGAAGGGATCGGAAGGGATGTAGTCGTTAAAATCAAAGGCCGAATTGGTGATTGCAATCTCTTCCACTTTGTAAGACGACTCGCTGTAGGATTTGGCAATGTCCTTTAAATAGATTCCGACCAGCCGAAAGGGATTGGAGTAATCAATCTCCACTTCGGCCTCCGATGAACCAACAGAATCGGCCACCGCGGAATCGGTAGATGCAATCAGCATATTCGACCAATTGTCGCCATCATCGTACATTTCGTAGAGGCCGTAAAAGCCATCCAGCTTAATGTGATCGATATTGTAAAGCGCCTCTTTCATGACCACTGTATCCACATCGATTTTCATACGGTCGAGTGCCAAGACTCTATCGTCTCGGCAATCGGTCATCTCAAGCCCATTGACTTCGAAAGTTCCACCAAGATCGAGCACGTCAGTATCTTCCCAACTCCCATGGACTCTAAAACTCGAGTTAAAGAGTTCAGCCAACTTGTTTAACTCGATGTATGGATCGAAGTAAAGCCGAATAAGAGAAATATCGAGATCCTCCATTTCGAGAAAGACATCGTAAAAAGAGTTTTCTAGATCGATTCGGTTGGTCGTTGAAAGTTGGCCTCCACTGCCTAATTTATAAAGTGCAGCAGTATCTGGCATCGAGGGCTCTCTAAAAGCTGAAGAAAAATGAGTTCTCGAATTCTGAATAAAAGATATTCTCCTCGCTTCCTCCAGCGGATCAGTGATCCCGAGTGGGGGTTCGTCAAGCATCCAAACCAAACCTCGCTCCGCGATGATTGGGTTTTTTCATGTTCCCAAATGCTCGAGCGAGCTCGGATTAATGTTTCGTGAAGCAGAAACAGGGGATTCTAGGGATTCACCGATCCGCCTCCAGCGAATCGGTGATCCCAGGTGGGGGTCGTCAAGCGGTCAAACCCGAACATGCTGCGCATGTTCTTGGGTTTTTTAATGTTCCCAAATGCTCGAGCGAGCTCGGCATTTGGGAACATTAAAAAACCCGATTCCACTGCGTGAAATCGGGTTTAGATACTTGCGGAGAGAGGGGGATTCGAACCCCCGGTACCGTTTCCGGTACACATGTTTAGCAAACATGCGGTTTAAGCCACTCACCCACCTCTCCGAATGGGAGCACAAATGTATAAAGTATTCCGTCTAAGACAATGCTCGCTTCTATAAATTTTATTCAGGAATAACTTAGTGTTATTTTTACAATAACTTCATTGCCGATTCATTCGTACCCTGTAATTTTGCATAAGTACTTAACGTAGCGATCTCACGCCGCGAAGCAAGTAAAATCAGACGATATGCCCGAATCTGCTGGCCATCCGCTTAAAAAACTCTACGACAATCAAGGAAACGAGCTTTCCCCTCAACTCGACGAGGACGTAAAGAACTACCTAATCGATATAGACGGAACCGTTACTGACGACGTTCCGAACGAGGAACCCGAAAGGATGGCGACGTGCAAGCCTTACCCCGACGCCTTGGAAATCTTAAACAAGTGGTATGACGAAGGCCATATCATCACCTTCTTCACATCACGCACCGAAGATCACCGAGAAATCACAGAGATGTGGCTCAAGAAGCATGACTTCAAATACCATGGCCTCCTTATGGGAAAACCCCGCGGAGGTAATTACCACTGGATTGATAACCATATGGTTCGCGCCACAAAGTTCAACGGAAAGTTTACTGACTTGGTAAAGCGGACAAAGGAAATCGAAGTATTTAAACGCTAGTTTCCTTCAGCAAGGCAATACCTTTCTTCAAGTGGAATAGAGAAATTTAGTCAGTTCGGTTAGCGCTTCAATTTATACACGTCCGTTGCCCCTTCTTGGCCTGTGGAATATCGAGAACACTTTCGCAGCTACTTGACGCCTTGAAGAGCTTCTCGAAATAATCCACCCTCGACCCGCATGCAAACCATTCGAATAGACAAACCACCCACCAGTGAATATTTCAGCTAGAAGATCAGTCCGAACGGCAATCAAACTTGCGGAAATTCCAGACTCTTTCTTCTCTTTTAAAACAGAAAAAAAGAAGCACAAATTCATTTTTCATTCAAATCATCCAATTACTACCTTAGCCAGCCCAAATTCGAGCTTTACCAAATGGAGATAGAAATCACCCTACCCGACGGTTCTAAACGGAATTTCCCGAAAGGATCAAATGCCATGGATGTTGCCATGGACATTAGTGAAGGTCTAGCGCGCAACGTACTTGCCGCAAAAGTAAATGGCGAGGTGCGCGACGCCAGTCGTCCCATAGAAGAAGATTCCGATGTGAGCCTTCTCACCTGGAACGACGACGAAGGAAAATCGACCATGTGGCATTCCGGAGCTCACCTAATGGCCGAAGCGCTTCAAGAATTTTATCCGAATGTCAAGTTCGGTATCGGACCGCCTATCGAAACCGGGTTTTACTACGACGTTGATCTCGGCGAAGAAGTCATGACCGATAAGGATTTCGAAAAAATCGAAAAGCGCATGCTGGAGTTGGCTCGTGAGAAAAACCAGTACGTCCGTAAAGAAGTTGGCAAAGACGAGGCAATAGCCTACTTCAAAGAAAAAGGCGACGAGTACAAACTCGAATTGCTCGAAGGATTAGAAGATGGAACCATCACCTTCTACACCCAAGGCAATTTTACAGACCTCTGTCGTGGACCACATATTCCCGATACGGGGAAAATCAAAGCGATCAAGCTCATGTCTTTGGCAGGAGCCTACTGGCGCGGCGATGAAAAGAACAAACAGCTCACACGGATTTACGGAGTGGCTTTTCCCAAGCAAAAAGACTTAAAGGACTACCTGCACCTTTTGGAAGAAGCGCAAAAGCGCGACCACCGAAAGCTCGGAAAGGAAATGGGTCTCTTCACTTTTAGTCAAAAGGTAGGAATGGGATTGCCCCTTTGGTTACCGAAAGGCGCCATACTTCGAGAACGGTTGGAAAATTTCTTGAAAGCAGCTCAGCAGGAGGCTGGATACCTTCCTGTTATAACTCCACACATTGGCAGCAAAGAGCTCTATGTGACTTCTGGGCATTACGCCAAATATGGTAAGGATAGCTTTCAGCCAATCCAAACACCGCATGATGACGAGGAGTATCTTCTAAAACCGATGAATTGCCCGCATCACTGCGAGATTTACAAGTCGCAGCCGCACTCATACAAAGACTTGCCCATTCGTTACGCTGAGTTCGGAACGGTATACCGCTACGAGCAAAGTGGAGAGCTGCACGGATTAACTAGAGTTCGTGGATTTACTCAAGATGACGCACACATCTTCTGCACACCCGATCAGGTGAAGGAAGAATTTAAGAAAGTGATCAACTTGGTGCTTTATATTTTCCAGACTTTGAGCTTCGATGACTTTATCACGCAAGTCTCACTTAGAGATCCAAATGACAAAGCCAAGTACATCGGGAGTGATGAAAACTGGGAGAAAGCAGAGAATGCCATCAAAGAAGTGGTTGAAGAAGCTGAATTGAACTATGTTATTGTAGAAGGAGAAGCGGCATTTTATGGACCAAAGCTCGACTTCATGGTGCGCGATGCCATCGGTAGACGTTGGCAGTTAGGCACGATTCAAGTGGATTACAACTTGCCCGAACGATTTGAGCTAGAGTACACTGGTGCTGACAATGCGAAGCATACGCCAGTAATGATTCACCGTGCACCCTTTGGGAGTATGGAGCGTTTTGTGGCGGTTTTAATCGAGCATTGTGCAGGAAAATTTCCACTTTGGCTCAACCCCGACCAAGTGAAGATTTTGCCTGTGAGCGACAAGTTCAACAATTACGCTCAATCGGTTTCAAATAACCTAAAATTTTACGATATTCGCGCCCTCGTTGACGAGCGCAATGAAAAAGTGGGACGAAAAATCCGCGATGCCGAAGTTGAAAAGATGCCTTACATGCTGATTGTAGGTGAGGAAGAAGAAAACAATGGCACCGTTTCAGTGCGTAAGCAAGGAGAAGGCGATAAGGGTTCGATGAAGGTCGAAGCATTTGCCGGGTTGATCCAAACGGAGATCGATTCAGAATTGAAAAGAAACTAAAACTTAAAGTCATAGCGAAAAGATTTCACAAGCGGAAACCCCGACGGGTTATTAAGGAAGATCCTCACAAGATCAACGAAAGAATTACTGCACCTCAAATTAGGCTATTAGTGGATGGCCAAGAGCCGCAAGTCCTAACCGCAGAAGAAGGAATAAAATTGGCCAAAGATCAAGAACTTGATTTGGTTGAAATTGCTCCGAATGCAGATCCGCCCGTTTGTAAGATAATAGATTACAAAAAATTCCTCTACGACCAGAAAAAGAAGCAGAAGGAGCTTAAAAGCAAGCAGCAAAAAGTTGTTGTGAAAGAAATCAGATTCGGACCAAATACGGACGATCACGATTTTGACTTTAAGCTCAATCATGCCAAGAAGTTCTTGCAAGAGGGATCTAAAATAAAGGCTTACGTATTTTTTAAAGGTAGAACGATTGTGTTCAAGGAACGTGGAGAAATACTACTCCTGCGCTTTGCACAAGAATTGATCGCCTTGGGAGCAGTAGAACAGCTTCCGAAATTAGAAGGTAAACGGATGATCATGATGATCAATCCAAAGAAGAAATAAAAGATTAACAAGTAAAACAAACAGGTCATGCCCAAACAAAAGACCGTATCGAGTGCTAAGAAACGCTTTAAGTTCACCGGTACGGGCAAAATCAAAAGAAAGCATGCTTTTAAAAGCCACATCCTTACTAAGAAGGAGACGAAGCAAAAGCGGAATCTCACTCAAACAGGATTGGTTGACAAAGCAGACGTAGCTAACGTCAGAAAAATGCTTAACAAGTAAATTCAACAGGTTAAAAAACCAGAAGGTGAGTTTAAAGTTCGCGCGATGAGTGCGGCACTTATTTTCAAAAAAAGAATTAGAAATGCCAAGATCAGTAAATTCAGTAGCCTCGAGGGCAAGACGAAAAAAAGTCCTCAAGCAAACCAAAGGGTACTTTGGTAGAAGAAAAAACGTGTACACAGTTGCAAAAAACGCCTTGGAAAAGGGCTTGCAATACCAGTACCGTGACAGACGTCAAAAGAAAAGAAACTTCCGCTCATTGTGGATTCAGCGTATTAACGCGGGAACGCGCGAATACGGCATGTCCTACTCTGAATTCATGGGCAAAGTAAAAGCAAAAGACATTCAACTTAACCGCAAGGTTTTAGCCGATTTGGCGATGAATCATCCAGATGCTTTCAAAGCTATATTTGATTCGGTTAAGTAACTGAAATGAAATCCTATTTTTGGGGAGCAATTTTTGCTCCCCTTTTTTGTGTCCATACTTTCGGTAAAATGAGATTGACCCTATTTTTCGTACTGCTTTTTTCGATGAATTCTCTTTACTCCCAAAAGTTTGAAGAGTTCTATTCCATCCCTAAAAGTGAATTCAAAGAGACCCTTAAAACAGCTCCCACTTTATGTGACCTGAATGCGGGAAGCTGGGTGAACTCGGAGATGGCCAAAATGGAGAAGGAACACTACGGAAAAGTAACCGTGGTTCATTTTGGAACTTTCGACAACTTCATGTCAACTGCCGATATGGAGGACCTGTCTCAATTGCAAAAAGAGTTTCCCCATATTCGGGTAATTATCTCATTGAATCCGAAATTCGGCTATCCAAAAGATGAGAAGGACATTCTTTTCGAATTGGAAAAAAGACAGATTCCTCTCCCCGTGTACATGGACAAAGGCTTTAAACTTTGGGAATGCATGGGTATCGAATTATGGCCAACCACCATGTTCTTCGGACCTCAGGGAAGCCTATTGGAAACACACGAAGGAAGACTAAACCTTCCAGAATTGAGAATGTCTCTTCCCGAAGTCATCAACCGTTTAGGCCCTTACTTGGATCGGCACGCAGAACCTTTTTATGGAATGCCTCCAGGTAGATGGAACAAACGAACGGTATTGGAATACCCAGCAGGCCTTGCGGTAAACGAAGGTGAAAGTATGATTTTTGTTTCCGATCAGCTCGGAGACAGAGTCTTGGGTCTTACGATAGACGGAAATGTCATGTATTGTATTGGCAATGGAGAGAAAGGCTTTAAAGATGGAACATTGGAACAGGCTACACTCAACGGTCCTAGAGGAATGGCCATGGACTCGGAGAATTTCATTCTATACATTGCCGATACAGATAATCACGCGGTGCGAAAAGTCGACCTCATCAACGATGAGGTGACCACCATAATGGGCGTAGGAAGGCCTCCTCGAAAAATGCCGAAGAAGATAGTAGGCCTAAATTCAGCGATCAACTCTCCTACCGATCTTCTTTTGGACGGCAATGATCTTTACATCAGCATGCAGGGCAGCAACCAAATCTGGAAAATGGATTTGAGAACGGAAGTAGCTGAACCTATAGCGGGAACTGAAGTGTTTGGGTTTTCTAATGGAGAAGCATTGAAGTCTCAATTGGCTTCACCTTCTGGTTTGGCGAACGATGTATCAGGAGCAGTTTTCTTTACTGATGCTCAGGCTTCATCCTTAAGGTATGTTGACGGTGATAAAGTCAGAACGTCTGTTGGTGAGGGAGTCTTCACCTATGGATATGCCGACGGCAAAAAAGAAGATGTCAAATTGAGATACCCGAACGGTATTGTAGCGTATGACAATAAAATTTACCTAGCGGATACATATAACCACTGCATTCGATCCATCGAACCCTTCAAAGAAAGATCGGAGACGGTGGCTGGAAATCCCGATATCGCGGGGTATCGAAATGGACTCAATCCTCTCTTCAACCAGCCAATGGATGTGGCTATGCTCCGAAACATTCTAATCATTGCTGATGCAGGAAATGGCGCAATCCGCACCCTTAATCTGGAAACAGGTGAGGCGAGGAGTATTGGGCTGATCAACTATGAATGCGTAGGCCGTGGCAAAGGAAATGGATTGATGGATTTGCGCGATGGCGCTGAGTTGATCTTAGGTAATGGCTTAAACGAGATAACCTATAACTTAGATCTCGGTCCGAACTATGAGCTCGATCCTACTGCCTTTCAAGATGTCAATCTCAATACACGCACACCGGGAGTCGAATTGGTTGAGTACGACTTCAGCGACGGACAAGTTCAGCTCACTTTCATTCCTGACCCTTCTGTTAGAAGACAAGCTTTCACTCTTGAATTATCGCTGTTCATTAGATCAATTTCAGATCCTTCCAGGCAATACAGAAAAGAGGTTAGTTTCTACCATCAAATAAACATGGAGGAGCAAGCTGGATTTAATCATGTCATTTCTACCTTCTACGATCCTGAAAAAGGCCGAGAATAGAAATCACTAGTTACTTTCTGTCTATTTAGTCAGGTGTCTTGGCCAGAGAGTTCAAAATAAAGGCTTACAAAGGTCTGAATAAAGGGAGTTAACATTTCTTGAATACGTTGTGCTGAGACCCGCCGAAGGGACTGTTTTCAGGGCAAGCCTACCGCAGGTATTCAACTCTATGGACAGACCTATTAGCTATTCCAATATTCGGCTCAATCCTCTGGCTGCCAAGTCGTATTGAGGATTTACCAATAATGCTTCGCGGTAAGAAGTCTCCGCATCTCCGTAGAGTTCCATTTCCTCGTAAGCCAAGCCTCGGTTGTAAATAGCCTCGACATAGTCTGGCCTTTCCACAATGGCCGAGTCGAAATAAGCCACAGCAGTATCGAAAGCCAAGTATTCAGTGAGGTACAAGTAGCCAAGGTTGTAGTAACCCAATACATTGTTGGGATCAGCTCGGAGCATCTCAAAATAAGTGTCCCTTGCCCTATCAATTCTATAACCTGCTTGTAAAAACATTCCCTTGTGATAAAAAGCTTCGGCACTCTTAGGTCTGATCTGAAGGGCAGAATTGAAGTACTCCAAAGCCAATGGGTCGCCTTGAAAGGCATACAAGCTCCCCAATTCCATATAGGCTTCGTAGAGATCGGGGTTCACTTCGATGGCTGTCTGAAAAGATGATTTTGCCGTAACCGTATCGCCCGTCTCTTTGTAGACATATCCCTTTATAAAATATCCCTGTGCCAACTGATTGTCTTGACGAAGGGCATCATTCACGGCGGTTATCGCTTCATCGTAACGACGCAAAAGAAAATAGACTTCGGCGAGCTTAAGGAGAGCTTCGGTATTGGAGGGATCCAATTCGGCCGCTTGTTCCAAACTAAGTCGGGCGGGACGCAAATCTCCTTTCAGAAAATTTACTTCACCCAATATTTGGTGAAAGTAAGATGCCGTGCTATCGATACTCAAGGCGCGCTCTGCATCTTTCACCGCAAGGGACATCAGGTTGCGCTCGCTATATGCCAAAGCCCTTTTAACATATAGATTTCCGTTGTTGGGACTTTGCACAATCTGATCACTCAGTTGCTGGATGTAATCCTCTGGAGCCTCCTTCTTTTCTTCAGGAGAATTGATCGTTTCCTGAGTCGATTCTTCACAAGAGGCCAAAACCAGTAAGGACAAGGTCATGGCAATAATGTTAAACGCAATTTTCATGTCGGCAAATTTCGCATTTTTAAAGGATTTGAAACTCACTAAAAAAGGAAAGCCGAAGGTGAATTCACCTTCGGCTTTCAAATACTAGTTTGTATGTCTAATCCTTTGCAATCTCAACTTTTAGTTTTTGTTCCAGTTCATCCATAAGTTCAGGATTGTCTTCGATCAAAGATTTAACCGCATCCCTTCCCTGGCCTAGCTTGGTTTCACCATAGCTAAACCATGATCCGCTTTTCTTCACCAGATTAAGTTCAACTGCTAGATCCAATATTTCACCACTTTTGGAAATACCCTTTCCATACATGATGTCAAATTCAGCTTTCACGAAAGGCGGAGCCACTTTATTCTTCACGATTTTCACACGTGTGCGGTTACCTATTACTGTATCACCATCTTTGATTTGAGTCGAACGACGGATGTCAACTCTTACAGAAGAGTAAAATTTCAAAGCGTTACCACCCGTAGTGGTTTCTGGGTTTCCGAACATTACACCGATCTTCTCACGAAGCTGGTTGATGAAAATACAGCAGCAACCCGTTTTCGAAATAGCTCCCGTAAGCTTTCTCAATGCTTTCGACATCAATCGAGCTTGAAGACCAACTTGAGAATCTCCCATCTCACCTTCGATCTCTGCTCGTGGTGTCAATGCAGCCACCGAGTCAATAACCAAAAGATCAATCGCTCCTGAACGAATCAGGTTTTCAGCAATCTCCAGTGCTTGCTCACCATTGTCTGGTTGAGAGATAAAAAGATTTTCCGTGTCCACACCTAAACTTTCGGCATAGTAGCGGTCAAAGGCGTGCTCAGCATCGACGATAGCTGCGATTCCTCCTAGCTTTTGAACTTCAGCAATGGCATGAATGGCGAGAGTGGTTTTACCCGAAGACTCTGGCCCGTAGATTTCAACGACTCTACCCCGAGGATAACCTCCTACCCCTAAAGCGATATCTATTCCGAGAGAACCCGATGGGATCACATCTATTTTTTCAATTGCACTATCACCGAGTTTCATCACTGCACCTTTTCCGTAAGATTTCTCCATACGGTCGATGGTCATCTGTAATGCTTTGAGCTTTTCTTTGTTTGCTTCTACTGCCATTTTGATAGGTTTTATGCGAGCGCTTCCAATACCTGCTTGGAGGCTTCTTTGGTTTTAACTTTTTCTATGATTTTCTCAATTTTCCCTTCTTCATCGATCACGTAGGTGATTCGGTGAATTCCATCGTACTCTCGGCCCATAAACTTCTTGGGCCCCCAAGCGTGGTATTTTTGAATCATTTCCTTTTCGGGATCTGAAATCAATGAAAATGGCAAATCGTATTTATCAATAAACTTCTTGTGTGACTTTTCGGTGTCGGCACTTACGCCTATTACTTGAAAACCTTGCTTAGCAAGCATCTCGTAATTGTCTCTAAAATCACACGCCTCCTTGGTGCAGCCAGGAGTACTATCCTTCGGATAAAAATAGAGAATTGTTTTCTTTCCGCGAAAGTCTGCGTGAGAAACTTCCTTACCATTTTGATCGGTAGCCGTAAATTCAGGAGCGGCCTCCCCTTCTTTTAAGTATTCCATCATTGGTGGTGCTTTATCAGTTTATTGAATGACAACATCTACAGCCGATTGTTTTAATATGAAGCAATATTACTTACATAGAACGTAATGTATTTACGCTGTCCCGAAAAAAGCTTGATTAGTTTTGCACCATGAATCACATTCCACTGGCAGAACGCATGAGACCAAAAACTCTCGACGAGTATATCGGTCAAGAACATTTGGTTGGAAAAGACGCGGTATTCCGCAGAGCACTTGACCGCGGACTGATTCCGTCTATTATCTTCTGGGGACCACCAGGAGTGGGTAAGACCACCTTGGCTAAAATTTTAGCGTCTTCACTCGATAGGCCTTTTTACACCATAAGTGCCGTTAATTCAGGAGTCAAGGATATCAGAGAGATTATATCCAAAGTCGAGTCTCAAGGACTTTTTGGTCAAGGAAATGCCATTCTCTTTATTGATGAGATACACCGATTCAGCAAATCGCAGCAGGACTCTCTGCTCGGAGCAGTAGAAAAGGGAGTCCTCACATTGGTGGGAGCGACAACAGAGAATCCCTCTTTCGAAGTAAACTCGGCCCTCCTCTCCCGATGCCAAGTTCATGTACTAAAACCGCTAGAAAAGGAGGACTTGCAGTTGTTGGTAAATCGCGCGATCAATCAAGATGAAGAGCTGAAAAAGGAAGGGGTATTGCTGAAAGAAGATGAATACCTCTTGCGACTGAGTGGTGGAGATGCCAGAAAGCTATTGAACATCCTCGATTCAGTTATTCAGGCTTTGCCTTCCGGCGAAAAGGAAATAACCAATGACAGGGTTAAGGAAGTCGTTCGAAACAACCCGACCATCTACGACAAAGATGGCGAGCAGCATTACGATATCATTTCGGCGTTTATCAAGTCCATTCGCGGAAGCGATCCCAATGGAGCAGTTTATTGGCTGGCTCGAATGATCGAAGGTGGCGAGGATCCAAAATTTATTGCCAGAAGGCTCATCATCCTTGCCAGTGAAGACATTGGAAATGCCAATCCAACAGGACTTGTTTTGGCCAATGCCACCTTTGACGCTGTAGCTAAGATCGGATTGCCGGAAGGCCGAATAGTATTGAGCCAATGTGCCGTCTACCTCGCGTCAAGCGCCAAGAGCAATGCTTCGTATGAAGCCATCAATATGGCCGTGAGCAAAGTCAGGGAGACTGGAAATCTTGCGGTTCCGTTACACCTTAGAAACGCACCGACCAAGCTAATGAAAGACTTGGGATACGGCGACAATTACAAATACACCCACTCGTACGAAAACAACTTTAAGACCCAGGAATACCTTCCCGACGAAATCAAAGAAATGCGCTTCTATGCTCCTGGAGACAATGCGCGTGAAAGGGAAATGAGGAAACAGCTCAACACCTTATGGAAGGGGAAATACGGTTATTAATTGTCGCTAAACGAGACTTGATCGTGGCGCTTGGCCATTTGATAAACAAAGCCCACAACGCCACCGCCTATTCCTTGTTCGATCATTTGCCAAACGAAATCGACCACCACGTGTTCAGTTCCAGATCCCTTGAAAGAAACCCCTAATACGAAGGCGATCAAGTAAATGAAAAAACCCAATGCTAGTCCCATCAGACCGCCTTTCATCTTAATACCAATACCCATGCTGAGGTAATTAAAAACGAACGTGAGAACGAATCCGATTAGGATGTAGGAGAGCATTGCTAAGCTGTAAAATAAGGCGTAAGGCTGAGGGACATGAATGAAGTCGTTGAGGATAATTCCGTGCCAGAGAAAGCTCAATGTCATCATGACCAGAACCGAAAAGCCCCATGCTACGAAAAACCGTTTTTTAAGCATCTCCATGTTCTGCAAATGTACGGGAGTAGACCCACTTGGTCAAGCGGTTATTTCCTATTTGTGCACAGCTTTAGTATTTGTCTTTTCAGGTAGAGTGGAGGTTTATATCCTAAAGCGTGAGGCAGTTGAAATTTGGCGATTGTTTCGTACTCGCTCATTTATCACTGTAATGGTAATAGGCACTTAAAACATGGACTATTACCTCTGCCCATCAATGCTGTAAACCAGTCGATGCTTCTTGTCTATGCGCCTTGAATACAATCCCTGTAAGTTGCCTTTGAGCATTTCTGGCTGACCTGTCGCTTATGTCGGACCATTCATCAGTTCTTTCAATAACTTGCTGATCTTTATAAGAATGGCTTTATCTCCAGATTTCTTATGCTTTTAAATATCCTTCAGAGCTGTCTTTGAGAATTCTAGGGCATAGCTCATAAAGCGAGAAGATCATCAATCTCTTGGTCAGCGGAAACAGTTAGAGTATCACCCTTTTTAATTTCTTCGATACTCTGTTTGATGCGATCGATCATCTCAGCATTGAAATACATATCATCCTCGCCTACAGGAGTAAGAGCATAAGCTTTATCCTTCCCTCTTTGAACAATAATTTGCTCACCCTTATCGGCACGATCAAAGTATTCCTTTTGATTCCGCCTAAATTCCCGACTACTTATCACTAGCATAATAGCGTGTATATCGTGTACCATTTTGGTACAATAAACAAACTAAATACGTCGAAATTTGGCTTTGATTGTCTCTCGGACTAATCTAAAATCAAAAGAATCGATTTAAAGAACCTTAAACTCTGTCCTTCTGTTTTTGGCTTTGCCTTCTTCCGTATCGTTCGGAGATATGGGCTTTGAGTCGCCGTAGCCCATTGTTTCAAGACGGCTGGTGCCGATACTCTCGCGTTCTACCAGGTGTTTTTTAACAGCATTGGCACGTCGCAAGGAAAGAGCCTCATTGTACTCAGATGCCCCTTGATTGTCGGTATGTCCTGAAATCTCTATCCGCACTTCGGGATTCGCTTCGAGGAAACCAGCAAGCTCTTGCAATTCAGAAAGGGACTCCATCTTCATTTGATCCTTGTCCAAGTCAAAGAAGATATTTTGCAAGACAATGGCACTTCCCGGTTTGATCTTCTGGAGCTCAACCGTCAAGGCATAGGGCTCGTTGCTTTTATTCTCCATCAATGAGAAATTCTCAGAGTGGAAGAGATACCCTTCTGCAGTCACGCTTAAGGCATAAGTTTGGCCTGCTGGCAAAGCAATCAAGAACTCTCCCGAAACGGCATCACTATTCAATTGAGAAATGAGACTTTGAGAAGAGACTGCACTCAATCGAAGCTTGGCTTCAACGGGTTTCTTTGTTTCCGCCTCCACCACCAAACCTTGGGCGAATGTTACGGGCGTTGGTCTTACTTCCTTAGGCAGCACAAAACTGTACAAATCTAAGTTTCCAAATCCACCCTCGCGGCTTGAAGCAAAATAAGCGATCTCACCATTTGGCGATACCAAGAGACTATTCTCGTCTTTGTGTGTGTTGATAGGGTAACCGAGATTAATCGGCTCAGACCACTTTCCGTTGGGCATTTTCTGGCTTACATAAATATCCAAGCCTCCCATTCCTACGTGCCCATTTGAAGAGAAGTACAAGGTTTTACCATCAGGATGGATATGAGCAGATTCTTCTTTTCCGCGTGAGTTGATCACTCTAGGAAGTTTAACTGCCCCACCCCAAGTTCCATCGGTGGTTCGCTTTGCCACGTGAATATCTTGTTCCCTATTTCCAGAAGCAGTTGGGTATCCACGCACGAAATAAATCGTTTGGCCATCTGCCGAAAGGGAAGGCTGGGATTCCCATGCCGCTGTATTCACCTCAGGGCCGAGGTTCACGGGTAGCGACCACGTGTTTCCTTGTCTCTCTGACATAAATAGATCGCAAGAGCCGAATCCTTTTCTATTGCCCCCGTATTCGCTGAAAAGCTCACAAGCGGTATAAATCAAAACTCGTCCATCACCAGAAATGGCGGGAGCACCTTCGTTGTAGGAAGTGTTGATGTCACTTAGCGGAAATGAAGCCCTCCAATTATCACCGTCCTTAAAAGCCATGTAAAAATCTTCGTTCTTACCGCGATAGGCCTCTGGATCATCGATGAGCCGAGTATAGATAAGTTGACGGTCATCGGCTGTGATGGTAGGGTAGTATTCGGGAAACGGGCTATTAATGTTTTGACCCAAGTTGATTGGATCGAAATCTACTGGATTCTCCATTTTCTCTAGAGCGAAAATGCAATTGAGCAATTCGGCGTTCGCCTTTTCACTCATTTCGAGGCTTATGCGGTCAAATGACAAGAACCGTTCGAAGTTCTGTTTGGCATCTTCGTAGGCACCTTCGTTCATTTCGAATGCACCCAAATAGAAATGAGCATTCGCATAAAAATCAGGATCAATAGCGATGGCTTTCTTCAGTGATTTCTTAGCGCAATCATAGTCACGCATTTCGGTGCAAACCTCAAAACCCAAAAGATGGGCTTCTATAAAGCCACTCTCTCTTTCCAGCGCCTCGTCAATCAAGGCAAGGGCCAAATCATAATTCCTAGCGTCAAAAGCGTTGAGAGCGTTCTCGAAAGAGCGAACTGCTTTTTTATCAGAAGTCGTGTAGTCTTGAGCTCGAGCGTTGGAATAGAAAGCGAATAAAAAAAGAGCGGGAATGAATAGCTTCAATAGTTTCGTCACGGAATGTCCATGTATTTGTGAGTCTGAAGAGAGATGCGCCATTGCGGATTTTCTTTTACATAGTCAATGATCAGTGGAGTCATGGTATCTGCCTTATCCCATTCTGGTTGCAGATAAAGTAGACAATCCTTACGAACCTTGGCCGCATGAGCTTCAGCCCATTTAAAGTCGTGCTTGTTGTAAGCAACCACTTTAAGTTCATCCGCTTTTTCACAAACCGAGTCTATCGGCGACTTGAATTTTTTCGGTGAGAAGCAAACCCAGTGCCATTTTCCAGTAAGTAGGTATGCACCTGATGTTTCAATGTGGGTTCTAAGGCCTTTTTCAATGAGCGCCGATGTCAAGGCTTCCAAGTTATACATGGCTGGCTCACCACCTGTAATCACGACTACCTCGGCTCCCGATGATTTGGCTCTATCGGCCAATTCGGTGATGGTCTTTTTGGGATGCGCAGAAGCATCCCAACTGTCTTTAACGTCGCACCAGACGCAGCCTACATCACATCCACCTAAGCGGATGAAATAGGCGGCTGTGCCTGTATGAGCACCTTCGCCTTGGATGGTGTAAAACTCTTCCATTACGGGGAGTAGATCTACTTGCACTTCAGAATTTTTAGGAGATAGGGGCATGATAGTGGAAAAGAAACCCGTGCGAAACGTGTGTTTAGAAAAACTCTAAAACGGCATGAATGAAGCTTCCGCCTTAGATCGGTAATCCTCTCGTTCGCAATGCGCGAAAACCCAACGAATGGATCGAGGCCCGCCCTAACCAAAGCAAGTTGGGCTCCAATAAATAAAATGTTAGTTTTTCAAACTTGATGCTCGCACGGGAGTTCGTTTACTTCCTTGACGACAAAATTACATGTTTTACCTGAGGAATAAAACCAAACAAGAGCAAATTACTTGCTCGAAAAATGGTCCTTTTTCTCGGCAAACAATACGTTGAAGGAGGTGAGGGAACCATAGATCCGACTGATGTATTGTTGCAAGTGAACTTTGTCACTATCCGTCAACACATCGTGTGCGTTAATGTTTTGTTCCAAGACTCTTAAGCGGTCTCTTACCATCACAATTTTGTGAAAGAAGGTATCAATCGCAATTTCCTTCGATTGAAGATCGGGGTTACCTGGAACGAGGACAACCTTACCACCGTTCCATTTATCGCCAAGATCTACGACGTGACTCAAGTCAGAAAAGTCTTTGAGGATGGACTTCATTGCAGATTTGACATCTTCGATGCCGATGGACTCATTCACTACGTTGGGTGATTCCAACACATCCAATCCTTCGAATGATCTGAAGATCTCTCGGTCACCATCCCCTTTGAAAAATACCTGAAGAGTAGAAACGTCCATGTCTACCACGATTCCTTCACCGAAAGTGGGGTGCTTTACACGCGCACCTATTCCTAAATTGTAGCTTTCTATATCCATACCAAGAATTTTGTGGGACTAAATTAAGTGAAAACTGAAATCAGTCTCTTGAACATATGCAACGTAGAGTTTGGATAGCGGAATTCTTTATTCAAGCTTGACAATTGTGACTTCTCTTAATCTAGGAACCTATCATTAAAGGAACCCGAAGAAAGCGAAAATGAAAATTGCAGGAGCCATTTTATTACCCAGCTGCTGTTAAACACCAAATTTAAATCGCGGCTAAAAGGCATCTTTTTATCCAAGTCATCAATGAAATACATCTCTTTGTAGTACACATCTATAAAATCTAATAGATTATGTTGTCCGTCCATTTGAACTGGGACGCGATAAATCCCAGCTGGAAATGGCCTTCTGGAAAAAAGTGGTCTGCCTTGCTTAAAATCATTTTTTTGAACGTCACCAGGATCAATTTCATTAATAAAAGTTGATATACTCGTAGATACAAAAGCTCTAGAAATCTCGTCATCCTCTAAAGAAATAACAAGACTGATTTCAAAATCACTCAACTCTAGCTCTTCAGTAATGGTAAGTGTATCTTCAAAAACCGTAAGCCGTTCTTTGAATAAAACCATCCCGTTGTGACTATTAATTTCCAAGTCTTCACTAGAAATGTACGTATTGTTAGTCGATTTTAACTCGATAAGTTTATCTCGAATTACGGTTAAATTTGTTTTCATTTTCATCAAAAATTCAAGCGCCTTTAAGTGTTCCCAAACTGTGCTTTCTATTTTCAAATCTCTGCTCCGCTGGGATTGCAGCCCTGCGGTTCCCAACCCATTTCCTGAAATTCAAGAATTTTCTTCAAAGTAAGAAACTGAAGTCTTGGATTCAAGATGAACTATTGATTCTCCAAAATCTCAAACCACACCGCGCTCATTAAGCTTCCAAAATCCTTGAGGAATGTTTCACACAAAGAACATTACTCCTCAATATCTAGAACAGCCGATTTTGCGCTCGCCGAATCAGGGTGCGCTAAATTGCCAGACAAATAACTTTCGAGAATATTAAGATCCTGCTCTCCCAGTGCAGTAAAATCTTTTAAATCAGAAGAATCTCTGAGAGATTCGATCAGTTCAGTATAATAGAAATGTGAAGAGTCCCAATTCTGCAATTGCGTGTGAGTATGCCATTTCGAAAGATCATTGCTGTAATCAACTATAAATGAATTAGTTATATCTGCTGGATGACGGTGACTATTTCCCAAAGGCTCTAATGTCAGATTATACCCTTCAGATACAACAGCTAAATTGTATGAATGCTCTATCCAATATAAATCTTGTTTTTGCGACAAGCTATCTCGGTTGATTAACGCAAGAAGGGAGTCTGCTTTTTCAAAGTCACCAATATAAGTGTAACCTGTAATCAGCGCATTAAAGGGTTCAAAATACGATGTGTCGAAATCTGTTTGATATAGATACTTTTCAATATTCTCTACACCACCTTCAACATCTTGCAATAAAAAGATGTCGTTATAGCTGGAAATGAGCATAGAACCAATATTTTCCTGGTCAAAATTTTGCTCAATCACTTGGCTTTCCGAACAAGAAAGGAGTGAACACACACATAAACTCAACAACAAACTATTCTTCATTCAATTGGCTTAGTAATTGGTATTTCAAAGGAGTCCCGCAATACTGCAAGATGATTGTTTTCAGAGCAAAGTGGAAAAAAAATAGCGGACTTTATGGACAGACTCTAATCAGAGTCTGTCAATCTCTTTGCAGCCTGCAGTGTATTCAACAGCAGTGCTACACGTGTCATCGGCCCTACTCCACCTGGCACGGGTGTAATGGCTTCCGTGAGCGGTGCTACCTCATCGTACAATACATCTCCTTTCAAGGCGAAGCCTGACTTTTTAGAATCGTCACGAACTCTGGTAGTCCCCACGTCGATTACTACGGCGCCTCGCTTGACCATATCTGCAGTTACGAATCCAGGGATTCCTAAGGCAGCCACCAAAATATCAGCTTGACGTGTCCAGTGTGGAAGATCCTTTGTGCGACTGTGGCAAAGAGTAACTGTGGCATTTCCCACTTCCTTGTTTCGCGAAAGCAAGACACTAAGCGGGGAACCAACGATATTGCTTCTTCCCAAAATCACGCAGTGCTTTCCCGAAGTCTCAATTCCATTTCGCTTCAGCAGTTCGATAATTCCCGAAGGTGTGGCTGGCAAGAAACCGTCCAGTCCAAGATTCATTCGCCCCACATTCATCGGATGAAATCCATCTACGTCTTTATTGGGGTCAATAGCGGTAATTACCTTTTGCGAATCAATGTGCTTTGGCAAAGGCAACTGAACGATAAATCCATCGATGTCATCATTTGCATTCAGCTGATCGATAAGCTCGAGAAGTTCTGCCTCAGTAATGTTATCATCTCTCCGAATCAAGGAAGAATCGAATCCAACCTCCTTGCAATCCTTTACTTTGTAACTGACGTAAGTCTCACTTCCACCGTCGTTTCCCACGAGTATTGCGGCGAGGTGAGGAACTTTAAACCCCGACTCTTTTCGCTTCGCGACTTCTGCGGCAATCTCTAGCCGTATCTCTTTCGCTGTATCTTTTCCGCTGAGAATCTTTGGTTCTGTCATGGTTACATTCCTGGTATTCCACGGCCACCCATCATTTTCATCATGTTGGCCATGTTCTTTTTGTTTGACATTAATTGCATCATCTTCCGCGTCTGCTCAAACTGCTTGATGAGTTTGTTCACCTCCTGCACATCCGTTCCACTTCCTCTGGCAATTCGCTTCTTCCGCGATCCGTTGATGACTTTATGATCGTTCCTTTCTTGAGGTGTCATGGAATGAATGATGGCTTCAATTCCTTTGAAAGCGTCATCGTCAATATCCATTCCCTTCATGGCTTTTCCCATACCGGGAATCATACCCATGAGGTCTTTCATATTCCCCATTTTCTTGATCTGCTGGATTTGATCCAGGAAATCATCGAAGTTGAATTCGTTCTTGGCAATCTTTTTTGAAAGCTTACGCGCTTTCTCCTCATCATATTGCTCTTGGGCCCGCTCCACAAGCGAAACAACATCTCCCATTCCGAGGATTCGGTCGGCCATCCTGCTTGGATAGAAAATATCCAAAGCGTCCATCTTCTCTCCCGTTCCCACAAACTTGATGGGTTTGTCTACCACCGTTTTGATGGAAATCGCAGCTCCACCTCGGGTATCACCATCGAGCTTGGTAAGAACTACTCCATCGAAATTGAGTCGCTCGTTAAAGGTCTTGGCAGTATTCACGGCATCTTGACCAGTCATGGCATCGACCACAAAAAGCGTTTCCGATGGTTCGATTGTGCGTTTTACCGCTTCGATCTCACTCATCATCTGCTCATCGATTGCCAATCGACCGGCAGTATCGACGATGACCACATTGTGACCATTGCTTCTTGCGTGAAGGATGGCTGCTTGTGCAATCTTGACGGGATCTTTTTCTTCCTTATTGGAATATACCTCTACTCCTATTTGATCTCCGACAACGTGCAGCTGATCGATTGCCGCAGGACGGTAAACATCACAGGCAACGAGAAGCGGATTCTTTCCTTTCTTGGTTTTGAGGTAGTTTGCTAGCTTTCCTGAAAAAGTCGTCTTACCCGAACCTTGGAGACCCGACATCAGAATGACAGCAGGGTTTCCCGAAAGGTTGATTTCTTCCTGATCACCACCCATCAGCTCGACGAGCGATTCGTGGGTGATTTTCACGAGCAGCTCCGAAGGCTTCAACGACGTGAGCACATCGCGTCCCAGCGCTTTTTCTTTTACCTCATTGGTAAAGTCCTTCGCCGTTTTGTAATTGACATCGGCGTCAAGAAGGGCTCTTCTCACTTCTTTAAGCGTTTCGGCTACGTTAACCTCGGTTATCTGGCCTTGGCCTTTTAAGACCTGAAACGCTTTATCAAACTTCTCGGTAAGATTTTCGAACATATAATGACTTATTTTCGGTTGGCAAAGTTAGCAATATGTCTACATTCTATCGGGCGACTGAATTCCCAACAAAGCCATTGATTTCTTAATGATCCCTCCTACTTGTTTCGCTAAGAGTGCGCGGTAATTTTTCAAGTCTTCCGTCTCAGCATGAAGGATGCTTGAATTTTGGTAAAAGGAGTTGAAATCCTTCACCAAGTCGAAGGTGTAATTCGCCAAAATAGCAGGACTGTATTCGGCGGCAGCCTCTTCGATCAATTTTGGGAAAGAGTGGATTTTGAAGTGAACACGGCGCTCGTATTCATCTACTTTAATGTTGGCTAGATCAAAAATAAATTCGCCTTTGATGTTTCTCAATACCGACTGAATTCGAGCATGGGCATATTGAATAAACGGCCCAGTGTGCCCATTGAAATCGATGCTTTCTTTTGGATTGAAGAGCATATTTTTCTTGGGATCTACTTTTAGAAGAAAATATTTGAGAGCCGACATTCCTATCGTCTCATAGAGTCCTTCCTTCTCGCTATTCTCCAGTCCTTCCAGTTTCCCCAACTCCTCGGTGAGTTCTTTGGCCGTGTCGGCCATAGCCTGCATGATGTCATCCGCATCCACTACGGTCCCCTCACGCGATTTCATTTTGCCTTCCGGCAATTCTACCATACCGTAGGAAAGGTGGTAACAATTCTTGGCCCACTCGTAGCCGATTTTCTGAAGAATAAGGAAGAGTACTTTAAAGTGATATTCCTGTTCGTTACCCACGGTGTAAACCATTTGAGATACTTCAGGAAAGTCTTGGTAGCGCAAAATGGCCGTGCCGATGTCCTGAGTCATGTAAACGGTCGTTCCATCCTTTCGGAGAAGAAGCTTTTCATCTAAACCATCAGCAGTTAAATCGACCCATACCGAACCATCTTCGCGTCGATTGAAGATTCCATTTTCTGCTCCTTTCAGCACTTGCTCCTTGCCTTGAAGGTATGTGTAGCTTTCGTAGTAGAGTTTGTCAAAGTCGACACCCATTCGGTAGTAGGTTTTTTCAAATCCTCGGTAAACCCAGCCGTTCATCTTTTCCCACAATGAATATGTTTCGTGGTCTTTCTGCTCCCATTTTACTAAAGTTTCTCGGGCCGCTTGCATAATCGGTGATGCCGCCTCGGCTTCTTCCTGAGACATTCCTAGATCTATCGAAGCAGCGACTTCTTTCTTAAATTCCTTATCGAAACGAACGTAGTACTTACCCACGAATTTATCTCCCTTCATACCCGTGGAATCAGGTGTCTCACCATCCGCGAATTTCTCCCATGCCACCATGGATTTGCAGATGTGAATGCCTCGGTCATTGATGATCTGCACCTTTTTCACCTCGTGGCCCGCTGCGAGCAGAATCTCCGAAACCGAATAACCCAAAAAGATGTTGCGAAGGTGACCCAAATGCAGCGGCTTATTGGTATTTGGCGAAGCGTACTCAACGATAACAAGTGGTTTGCTTTCCTTTTCAGCAGAACCGTAATCCTTTTGGCGACTTGCCTTCAACAAGTTTTCTACCCAAAACTGAGAAGTAAAAGTGAGGTTCAAGAATCCTTTGACTACGCCAAATGATTCCACTTCCCCCATTCTGGATTGGAGGTATTCTCCCAAAGCACTTCCTGTCTCTTCGGGCGACTTTTTGGCAAAACGAACCAAAGGGAAAGTAACAATGGTTAGTTCTCCTTCAAAGTCCTTACGGGTAGGCTGCACTTGGATATCGCTTGGCGACACCTCAGCGTCGAATAGAGTTTTCACTCCTTCGGCGCACATCGCGGCGAGATAATTCTCAATCATTTTTTTTCGCTTTTCGGTAAAAATACTTCGGCCATCATGCAGCGGGCGCTTCCTCCACCCAAAGCTTCGATCGTATCCAATGAGCTGTGAATAATAGTCGCGTGCTTCTCAATGGCCTCAATTTGATCGAGTCGCAAACTGGAGTGAGCGGCAGTGCTCATCACCAAGAACTCTTTCCCCTTTTTGTTGCAGACGTTCAGCATATTTCCTGCAAAGTGCTCTTTCTGAGCTTCAGAAATTTCGATAAGCTTTTTGCCCGCTCTTTTCAAAGAATCAAGCACATCTCTTCTTTCAGTCTTATCGTCAATGCAGTTCAAGCAAACCACGCTGAAACTGCTGCCCAAGGACATCATCACGTTCGTGTGATAAATCGGCAAGCGCTCGCCATTCACGGTCTGACTTGCCGTAAAGGCTACGTATTCGTAATCGAACCTTTCACAGAAAGTCTCGAGCACGTGGATGTCAGTTCTGACACTGATCGCCGCATAGGCTATATGATTCTCTCGGTCGAGAACCATGCTGCCCGTGCCTTCCAAGTAAATTCCTTCTGATTCAAAGCCACTAAAGTCTTCAATCATCTCCACGTGAAAACCAAAATCATCTGCCAGCATTTCGAACATTTCCTCGCGTCGCTCGCCCCGACGATTTTCGGCGTTCATGGGATAGGTGGCTATTCTTCCGTCGGCGTGAAACGACACCCAATTATTCGGGAAGATTGAATCGGGTGTTGATGGAAACTCATCGTCTTGAAAAACCACCACGTCAATTCCATGACCGCGTAATTTCTCCACAAAAGCATCAAACTCAGACACAGCTTGCTCGTTAGCCTTTTTGGAATCCAGTCCTTCCAAAACTTTTTGGTAATAATTATTGGCGGCTGTCTCCTCATTAAAATGGAAATTGAAGGGCCTTACCATCATAATGGTAGAAGTAATTTGTTTGCTCATGATCTTCTTCTTAAAGGCATTGTAGAGCAGCGTAATAGACCTTCTTGCTTGCTTATCTCGCCGTAGGGAATGGACTCCACTGTAAAGCCTTTTTGTCTTAATACTGAATTCAGTCTTTCAAATTTATTCTCAGAAACGATGACGTTGGGCGAGATTGAAAAAACATTGCTATTCATATTGTACATCTCCTCTCTATCTATTTCGATTATGTTGTCTTTTCCAAAAAAGTGGACAAGAAACTCAACATCCTCGAGATTTTTGAATCCACTTGGAAAAAGAATCGCTTTGTCCTTTCCGATGGGCTGAAAACAGCAGTCTAGATGCAATGCATTTTGCCGTGGGTCAATATCAGATTTATTCAACTCGAAAGCATGAACTTCCCAATCTTTAAAGCTGTTGACGATAAAATCCACTCCTGCTTCATTCGTTCTACTCACCTCGTACTTGGCAAAATCCTCAGACTTGGAATAACCCACGAAAACATGACCGTTCCAAGGCATAACATCACCTCCTTCAGCTCTCGCTGTTTCGGGCATTCTTATGATTTGATCAGGGTCGATCTCTTGGAGTAAATATTGCACTGCCTCAGTCTCCCTTCTTCGGTGTTTCAGTATGTTGGGAATAACAAGCTTGTCTCCAATGACAAAATAGATGTCTCTTGAAAAAATCTGATTCACATCAGGCAAGACTTCAGGCCGGTAAACTTGGACGTCATATTTTTTGAGAACCTCGTCGAAGGCGGTCATCTCTATGACCATAGCGTCTTCTTTGGGGTATTCTCCTTTTTCGATATAATACCTGGATTTTGGATCATATGCCTCCTTTACGGACGGCACAGGACCTGGTGATCTGGCCGTGCCAAGCAGCACAGCTTCGAGCACATCCGTCTCGTTTTGAATTTTTAGTTTAAACATGTAGGTGGTGTTGATGCGTCAAAGGTAGATAACGGAATGAATTTCTAAGCATTGGAGTCACGTGCACAAAAGGCTTTTGAAACTTTGAGCCACAGTATCCGTAATGACAGATGTTTATCCAATTTAACTCATTAAAGACCATACTCGTGAAGTCGTCAAATCCCCTCCAATCAAAGTTTTCAAAACTCGTACTGTTAGGCGTATGGTTCGCTCCGTTTGCGATCATGCTCCTCTTGGTAACTGCCTGTTCGCAAATATCCAGTAACGTTTTTAACTCAAAACCTTCAGAGGGAATCATCAAGTACAAAATTTCTTTCCCTGACGTATCAGACGAGAGCATCACAGCCACGCTTCTACCCGATCAAATGACTTACGCTTTTACGCCGACTTCATTTGCTTCGAATTTTGAAACAGCTGGAGGTGTTTTTAGAAATAAGATTGTGGCTAATCGCAATACTCGAACAGTGAATCATCAATTGAAGATTTTTCGAAAGAAAATTCAAACCAAGATGCTAGAAACTGATGTTATAAAGATGCTTGCAGATTATCCCAAAGCTGCTATAATCAGAACGAGTCAAACTGATACAATAGCTGGTTACCACTGCAAGAAGGCCTTGATTGTATTTGAAGATATGGATATTAAGGAAATCGAAGTATACTACACGGATCAGATAGAGATGGATTCGCCAAACTGGTGCACCCAATATCACGAAATTGAAGGGGTACTTATGGCTTATGAAATAGTAGAATTTGGAATTAGAATGAGGCTGGAAGCTGCAGAAGTGAAAACTCCTCTTCAGAACCCTGAAATGCTTCAGGCAGAAGCTGAATATTCAGAAATCACGCGAGAAATGATGGATATAGAGCTTGAACAACTTGTTCAAACTTTTGAACTATGATAAGAGTATTCTATTTCATTCTTTTCATTTTTACTCTACCATTCTCTTCTTTCTCTCAATTCGAGGGAGTAGTGGTTTATGAAGTTACTTACGAGGCCTTAGAAGAAGACAAGCAAGAATTGCTTTCCATGCTCCCGCAAAAAAGCCTCCTTTACGTAAAGGGCCAGCTATCTCTATTTGAGCAAGAGGTTGCAGGCGGAGGAAGACAAGCTTTCTTTATAGATGCAGAAAAAGGATCAGGGGTTT
Source organism: Cryomorphaceae bacterium (assembly GCA_047632755.1). Lineage (GTDB taxonomy): Bacteria > Bacteroidota > Bacteroidia > Flavobacteriales_D > Cryomorphaceae > JAKVAV01. Next base: position 105,835 of record JBLIDT010000008.1, on the reverse strand, counting down.
TAGTCATGCAATTCTTGGGACAAGGCTACAAAGTAGAAATGAGTCAAGACGAAATAGAGTCTCTAAAAAAAGCGAAGGAACTGGACATCATACCTGCGAAAGAGAAGAAAACTATTGCTGGCTATATGTGCAATAAAGCTTTGGCCATTTCAGATACAGATACGTTGGAATTATTTTTCTCAAACGAATTAAAATCAGAATCGAGTGTTCCTCCGTTTGCCAATGTGAACGGCATTCCTCTTAAATATGAACTGATAAGAGGTGGGGTAAAGATGACTTACACTGCCGTTGAGGTAAAAAAAGCCACCATAGACGAATCCAAATTTAATGCAGCGCCAGGTATGAAGTCAATGGCCTTTGCAGATTTCGCACGCTCATTTGCTATTTCACTGTAGGTTCTTTTTTAAGCTTATGCAGATCGGAAATCAATCCGAAGGAATAGTAGTGAGTTTTATGGACACGCTTTAATTGTACCAAAGCTTGACCTGAGTAGCTCCTTGCCCATAGCGGCTATAATCCGCATCTTCGAAATCACAGTTCGAAAGTGATTTTAATCTTTTTCTCAGCTCATTTCTCAATCGCCCGATACCGATGCCGTGGATATAAACCACTTTGGATAATCTTCGGCGCTTAGCTTCAGCCAGCGTTTTTTCAAAATGATTCAGCTGAACAATCACCATATCATGATTGGAAAGGTTTCTAGTGTCGTCCACTACCATGTGAATGTGTAAATCAACCTCCATATAGGGTATTCTTCCTTGCACAATGGTGTAGCCATCAGTTTCATCTGTTTGTCGAACAGACTTTTTAACCTTCTCCTTGATGGTTGTTTCCTTTAGCTGCCAATCTACTTTGAGCACCAATTCACTTTCGGGAAAGGAAAAAATAAAACCATCTTCGTCTTCTACTGATACAAAGTCTCCTTCGCAACCAGCAACGATTCCTCCACCGACTTCATTTAGGAATTCTACTTGATCGCCTATTTCAAATTTCATAATCTATTAATATACATGGCACTTCGTTCAAAATGCTAATTTCGCAACCTTATTAGTTTTTCCATGAAATCCACCTTGATTTATCGCATTTTATTCGGAGTAGTTCTTTGTTTCTCTCTTTATGCTTTGGCTTATGCCAAACCGCTGGAAGATGGAAAGAGAAGGACAGCTGTCATTGGCTTTTACAATGTTGAGAATCTTTTCGACACCATCGACGACCCTTTAAAGAAGGACAACGAGTTTACCCCGGACTCTTCCAAGAACTGGAATAGCGACAGGTACGACCAAAAAATCGAAATGCTAGCCGAGGTCATTGCCTCGATGGGTAGTGCCTCCAACCCTGCGATTATTGGACTTTGTGAAGTTGAAAATATTGATGTGCTCAATGACCTTTCGGCCAATGCACAAATAAAAAAAGCCAAGTACGAACCCATACTAATTGAAGGACCTGATCAAAGAGGGATCGACGTGGCATTGCTTTATTCCAAAAAACTATTCAAACCAATCTCAACAAACTCCTACAGGGTAAATCTAGGAGACGGCGAACGTCCAACCCGTGATATTCTGCACGTAAGAGGGGCGCTCAAAGGAGGTGGGCCAATCATTCACATCTTTGTAAATCACTGGCCGTCTCGATATGGCGGGGCAGAAAAGAGTGAGCCGAAGCGAATTGCTGCCGCAAAGGTTTTGGCAGCAAAAACTGACAGCATTCATCAACTGTATCCCAATGAAGCAATCATCTGTATGGGCGATTTTAATGACTATCCAGACAATCGGTCATTAACAGAATTTCTTCCGACTGGAGAAACAGACATGTTAGCAAATTTAATGAGTGGCTTGAAGGAAGCTAAAAGAGGATCTTACAATTACCGAGGAGATTGGGATTTCCTAGATCAAATAATTGTTTCTCGCTCGCTGATTGATGGGAACCTTCCCGACATCGTGAGTGGCAGCACGGCCCCATTCTTCACGGATAGCATGCTGTATACACATCCAAAGTATGGAGATGTGAAGCCAAAAAGAACTTATGGAGGGCCTGAATATCTAGGAGGCTACAGCGACCATTTGCCAGTCTACACCATTTTGGCTTACTAGAAATACAACCAATGCCATTGGGTTTGCCCTTGACTAAACTCTACAGTTGGTGCAGGAACTTTTAGAATGGCAAAAGTCGAGAATACCGTTTTTAGGAAACGAGATTTGGTCTTTATTTTTGTAAGGTCCACATCCAAACTCATGTAATACTGGCGGTAAGGATTGAGCACAGGCAAAACATCGCCTTCCTCATTAAATTCAGGGTTCGAGTTGCCGCCAAGCATATTTTGACCTCCGTATCCAAAAGAGAAACAGAGCCATGGAGGTATCACTTTTGAATCGTTCATAAATGAGCCTGGAGAAACGGACAACCAAGCAGTCTGACCGTTGTAATCCTTGAAGATTTTTTCTAAAGTATTCGAACCTAGAAGCTCTGGCCTGTATTCGGCCAAACCAGATTCTGAGTACGAAAATTTCAACATCATTCTTTGTTCTTGCCAAAGTAACTCCTGCCCCACAAAAAGACCAGCACCCGAAACGTTGGCAGCGAAATCTCCCCAACTGAATCCCCACCCTTTTGAATAGGCATCAAAAACCTCCACATTGGTAAGAAACAGAAGGCCTACCCCACTGCTCCACCACATGCTTTTTCGTTCTTCTAGCCCCGTTCCACGGAGAATTCCGTAGCCGTACCGTGAAATCTGGTAAGCACTAAGTGCATGCCCTGCTTTATCCATCCCGAACCATTCATCTGAATCATTGAAAAAATTGAATGATGTTGATTCATAGTCCGAGTACCACAGCCCATAAAGAGCAGTCATAGTTCCCACATAACCCACCCCAGCTGTAATCGCTACAGCGTTGAGTCGCTTAGAATTTAGTGTATCGGGATAAAAACTTTCTTGCGCAGATAATCCTTGGCTGAAAAGCCAAAAGAAAAGAATCGATAAAAAGGATCGACCTCTGCTACTTAAGTTCTTGTTTCCGAAGGTCGTCAAACTCTTTTCTGAACTTTTCCACTTTTGGCCTTACGACCGCCTGGCAATAAGGAGCACTGGGGTTATTTATGTAATAATTGTGGTGATCCTCTTCGGCTCTATAAAAGCTCAAGATTGGGTCTATCAGGGTCACTACTGGACTCGAGTACAAATCACTCTTATCCGTTGCCTGTTTTGCCTTCTCAGCAAGCTCTCGCTGATTTTCGTCGTGATAGAAGACAACACTTCTGTATTGGGTTCCCATATCGGCACCTTGGCGATTCAAGGTAGTCGGATCATGGGACTGAAAAAACACCCGAAGTAAGTCGGTAAATGCAATCTCACTTGGGTCGAATACAATTCTAGCCACTTCTGCATGACCTGTAGTCCCATTGCAAACTTCGCGATAAGCAGGGTTCTTTATATGACCACCACTATATCCTGGGTAAACCTGCTTTACGCCATGCAATTCTTGGAAAACCGCCTCCACGCACCAAAAACAACCTGCGCCAAAAGTGGCTTCTTGCAATTCATTCATCTCTTTACTTATTGACATCTGCTCTTAAATTTTCTGGTCTATTAAATTGTCGACGTCTTACGTATCTCTTTATTGCACCTAAAACAAAGGTAATTTATTCGTCCCTTTCGGAACAGTTTCATTTGCAATTTTGTTGCAATCTCAGCAGTTCCTTTTCCCGAAAAAGAGGATAAATAAGATTTCAAAAACGGTGGATGCTGGAATTAAATAACCCGAGGAATTCAACCTTAATTCCTTTAACATTGCCCTGTTAAAATACGACAGTCTCCTTTGCCGTTTCATTGGTTCATTCCTTTTATCTTTGATAGTCGATCCCGTCTCAAAAAGACGCTACACCACATGGCCAAAAAAAACAGGGTAACACCCAGTAAATCCACTCAGAAGAAAACCCCCTCGACTAAGAGGTTTAATATACCGGCTCTGCTTTCAGATCGCAGAGTGAAGAGAGTCGAAGGTTTGTTCCTGTTTTTCTCTTGCATATATCTCTTGATCGCCTTTACCGCTTTCATGTTTACTTGGAAAGAAGATCAGTCTCTTCTTTCTGAAAACTGGTGGGTCGTTCTTCGCAAAGGAGATTATGAAGCAGAAAATTGGCTAGGGCCCCTTGGTGCAATGATGGGCCATTTCTTCATACACGAATGGTTTGGTGTGATGAGCTTCTTGTTCATCTTCCTACTATTCATTTATGGATTCAGGGTATTGTTTGGTAAAACCCTCCTGCCCTTGTGGAAAGCTACGCTTGCCTCTGTTTTTGCCATGCTTATCTTTTCGCCTGTCCTAGCTTTTTTGTTTGACTCCCCTGACTATCAAATTTTGGGTGGTCGATACGGTTTCGAATTGAATCATACGTTAGCAGGTAAAGTCGGAACAATAGGAACTGGTTTTTTGCTACTTTTTATAACTGCAGGTTATGTTTCTATCGTGTTCAATCCCTCATTCTCGTTTTTAGGAAGTTTGTTTTCTGTGGCTTCGGCCAAGATGAGTGGTCTTTTCAATTCCGCAGGGAATAAAATTCGGATGTCAGCACAAGATGACGAAGAAGAACTCGATGAAGTCAAGCATTTTGAAGACACCATCGGCGATATGGACAACTTTACTGAGACGAGCGCAGCAGATCTTGCCATGGCAGATATGGATGCAGAAGAAGACACACCACTTGAAGTAATAGAGCCCACGAAAGAAAGAGAGGTAGAAAAAGAATCCCTTGATGTAGAAGTATCGGCAAGTCCTCAGCCCACCAGCTTTGAAGAATTTGAGGATGTAGAGTCTAAGCCTTCGCCACCCGAGAATAAGAAGGAAGAGTTTACGGTAGAGGCTCCCAAGGAAGAAAAGGCACTTTCGGATCAGGAGGTGAACCAAAAAGTAAAAGACTTCGGTGAGTACGATCCCACTTTAGATTTATCGAATTTTCAAATGCCAAGAATCGATCTTTTGGAAGATCACGGCAGTGGAAAAGTAACGGTAAGCAAGGAAGAGCTCGAAGCTAATAAAGACAAAATCGTTACGACACTTTCCCATTACAAAATCGGAATAGAAAAGATTAAGGCAACCATCGGGCCCACCGTGACGCTTTACGAGATCGTGCCAGTGCCGGGAGTAAGGATTTCCAAAATCAGAAATCTCGAGGACGACATTGCCTTGAGTCTGGCCGCATTGGGAATTCGAATCATTGCTCCCATTCCCGGAAAGGGAACAATAGGAATAGAGGTACCAAACAGTGTTCCTGACACAGTTTCGATGAAATCGATCATCGCGTCTGAAAAATTTCAGAACACCAAATTTGAATTGCCAATAGCACTTGGGAAAACAATTAGCAACGAGACTTATGTGGCCGACTTGGCCAAGATGCCTCACCTCTTAATGGCAGGAGCTACTGGTCAAGGAAAATCCGTGGGGCTAAACGCTATCTTAGTGTCTCTGCTTTACAAGAAGCATCCGTCTCAAATCAAGTTTGTTTTGGTGGATCCAAAGAAAGTGGAGCTCACTCTATTTAATAAAATAGAGCGACACTATCTCGCCAAACTTCCAGACGAGGAGGACTCGATTATTACAGACACTGGGAAGGTCGTTAAGACTCTAAATTCTCTTTGTATCGAGATGGATAATCGATACGAAATGCTCAAGAATGCAGGGGTACGAAACTTGAAGGAGTACAACACCAAGTTCGTACAGCGAAAACTAAATCCTGAAAACGGTCATAAATACCTGCCTTACATTGTTCTGGTCATTGATGAGTTTGCCGATTTGATCATGACTGCGGGCAAGGAAGTGGAAACACCGATAGCGCGTTTGGCTCAGCTTGCGAGGGCCATTGGTATTCACCTCATCATTGCCACTCAGCGACCTTCGGTAAATATTATAACTGGTGTGATCAAGGCAAACTTTCCCGCAAGAATTGCTTTTAGGGTTTCGTCAAAGATTGACTCCAGAACCATTCTCGATGCAGGTGGTGCAGATCAGTTGATCGGTCGCGGTGACATGTTGCTTTCGACTGGAAATGAAGTTATTCGTATCCAGTGTGGATTCGTTGATACTCCCGAGGTAGATGAAATAACAGAGTTCATTGGAAATCAAAGAGGATATCCCTCTGCATTTGACCTGCCGGAGTACATTGGCGATGATGAGGGTGGAAATCTAGAAATTGACATTGCCGACAGAGATGCCATGTTTGAAGATGCCGCCAGATTGCTGGTAGCGACTCAGCAAGGGTCAACTTCTCTCATTCAACGAAAGATGAAGCTCGGGTACAATAGAGCGGGCCGAATAATAGACCAACTGGAGGCTGCGGGAATTGTGGGTCCTTTTGAAGGGAGTAAAGCCAGGCAGGTCCTTATTCCTGACGAATACACTTTGGAACAGTTGTTGAAAGCTGAGTCTGAGAAAATCGAAAACTAATTTCATGAAAAATATAGTCAAAGTACTTGCTACCTTACTGATTGCAATACTAGCATTCAATGCCCAGGCTCAAGATGCCAAGGCAAAGGCAATTCTCGATGAGCTGAGCAACAAAACCAGAAAATACCCTACCGTGACCAGTGAATTTACCTTTACCCTTGAGGACAAGGCTGCGGATGTAGACCAAGAGCAGAAAGGCTCGATCAAAATGAAGGGTAAGAAATACTACATCGTTCTTGGAGACAATCATATATACTCAGACGGAGATACCAGATGGACCTTTAGTGAAGAAATGAATGAAGTGTACATCGACTTTACCGAAACAGGTGATGAGGTATTAAACCCAGGCGATATCTACACTATTTGGGAGTCAGGTTTTAAGCAATACTACAAAGCAGAAGAGAACTTGAACGGAAGACCGACTCATGTCATTAAGCTCGTTCCCGTGGATGCAGAAGACAAGGAGTATCATACCATATTGGTTTATATTGATAAAGCCAACATGGAAGTATCTCAAATTGAGATCAAGGGAAAACAAGGCGTTGACTACACGTACGCAGTAGTATCATTCAGCACTACTGCTGATTATGGAGATGACACATTTGTGTTTGACATGTCAGACCATCCTGGCGTTGATGAGATTGACAATCGCTGATTCAGTAATACAAGAATTTATTTCTATTCTATATAAGACGTTTATATAAAACCCAATTGCTAAGTCAATTGGGTTTTATATTGAATTTTTATCCCGTTATCTTCAGAGATTATACTGGTTGGATTCGTGCCATAAAGGTTGACGAAAAAGACCAAATCCAATCGACTAGCCAATTTTTAGGCTAAATATTGAAGAACTCCCTGTAGAGGTTTATACGATGGACCTCTCTTTTGATGGAAAGAGAAATCAAATGAAGTTTGTTCGATTATAGGAAGGACTCTTTTATGAAGTCTTTTTCTTTAAAGACTATAGCTTGATTATAACTAGAGATCCTCTTTTAACCCAATTGGGACCTCTTAATTCCACCACATAAGTCCCAGATGAAATATTGTTCGTCCCAAATGATCGAGAAATCTCGCCTGCTTGAGGTATGTATATTTCAGATCGAATTAAGATTCCTGAATAATTGAAGATTCTCAAGGTCACCTCATTGCCAGGATCAGAGGGATAGTTCATTTGAAACCTATTCTGAGTCGGATTGGGGAAGATTAAGACGTCATTCTGATACCCTCCCGAACCATCGCAATCTGGAAATATTTCTTTGGAAGTCTTTGTTGTCAATCCTTGCGGGTCTGTAACCGTAAGATCAAATCTATACCAGAAAGTCTCTATCCCGCAGCCGAGTGGTTGGATCAGGGCTAAGGCTTCTTCTTCGAAAAAAGTGCGTTCAAGATGGAAATGAGAGTTGTGATGAAGGTAAATATCCCATCTAATCTCCAATTCATCTACCTCATTTTCCATATCTGAAATGTCTCCTACGAGATTGAGGGAAGTCGGACTATAAATTGAGTACAAAAAATCTTCTGAAAAAGATACTATCTCCGCTTTGGGGGGAGTGTTCTCGACCGCCACCAGTATTGTTTTTTGTCTTGAATTTCCGTAGCTATCTGTCACGGTTAGCACCGTCCTGAAAGATTTGGGCAAACCATCTTCGCTAATAAAAGTATGATTGGCTAAGGGCCCTGAAGCCAATGTACCGTCGTCAAAATCCCAATCGAAAGTGATGGCATCACCCTCAGGATCGTAAGTTTCTGAAGCATCAAAGAATACAGAAAGGGGACTATTCCCAATGATAGTATCAGGACTGACAATGATTACAGGCGACAAGTTTCCTGCAAAGCTTATCCGCTTGATCTCACCTGGAAACAAAGTGGCTAAGTAAACACTTCCGTCGAAGGGATTTTCACTAATGTGGACCACATTTCCAATTGAATTACTCCAATTTTCCAGAGCAGTCAGTTCGTAAGATTCACTAAATCGAAAAGCTTTAAACCACCCCGAAAAATCTGCTTGTAAGTAGATACCGTGGTACTCTTCAGGAAATGACTCACCTGTGTAAAAAACTCCCGCAACACTAGAGCTACCCGTGAATTCCTCCGCACCAATAATATTTGCTTCACTTGAAGAAACTCCGATCAGAGCAGCGCTCCCATCCAAATTAAAGCCCGGCATAACGACAGAATCTTCGGGAGCAAAAGAACCTGAAGCGATTATATTGTTTGCATAAGCCAATACTGGTCTTTCATGCGCAAACGTCCTGATATCAGTCGAGATCTGACCACCACATGGATGTGTCCATTGCTCGTCATGGAATTCTCGGGGTTGAACGATTAAGTCTTGGAAAGTATAGAACGAAAAATTTCCGCAAGGAAAGTCAAGTGGATGTTCAGGGTCGGCGGTGAAATTATTTTCAAAAAGATAGTAATACTCAGGGCCTTGAAAAATTGGCCAACCAAAATTCAACCCTGATTCATTAATGATATTGATTTCCTCCCAGCTCCAATCTCCTACGTCTCCAATGATTATTGACCCAGGATCACCCAAAGCAGGGTCTGTAGAACCCGTATTCGGTATAAGCGACATTCTAAACGGATTGCGAAACCCCAGTGCCCAAACCTTGGAAATGGGTTCATCGGGCCTAGATGGGTCGAAGAAGGGATTTGACTCATAGGCTCCACCTGTTTCTGGATTAATTCTTAGAACTTTTCCGCAAAGTGTATTCAAGTGCTGAGACCTAAAAGCGCCAACATTTTCATCAGGCTTCAATATGCCGTCAGCAAGGGCTTGATCATCATATCCAAAAGAAGGCAATTCACCTGTTCCATTGTAATCAGAGCCAGGAGAATTCCCATCACCAACTGAGATCAACAATGATCCATCTTCCCCAAAGCACAAAGTCCCTAATCCATGAGAAATTGTAGGAATGGGAATACCATTCTCTTTCGTATCACCGATTAAAATCACTCTGCTATCAACGACTATTTGAGTGCGATCATCGATTTTTACCGTGTATCTAGCCACTCTTCCTATGGTAGCCTCCTCATATTGATCTACCTCTGGATCATAAGAACTCGTTCCAAAATTCAGAAGATGATGTCTGTCGACGACATATAAAAGGTAGATCCACCCGTTTTCTGAAAAACTAGGATGCAAAGCCACAGATAACAAACCGTGATCTTTCCAAAATCCTACTTCATCACTTAAGTCCAAAAGAGGCTCGGAGTTCTTTTCACCATCGATCACTGGCCAAATGATTCCGTTTAATTCCCATACATAGGAGACTTCGTGGTCGTGAACCATTCCAGCGGGATATTCTATATCATCGATTACTGTCTCGATCTGAAATCCTGCAGGCAGAGTCTGGCAAAACAGGTCTAGACTCAAAATAGAGTATCCTAAAATTAAAAGAACAGTTTTCCAATTAACCATTACAATCTTTCTCATGCTGCAAAAATAGAATGAACACCTTTCAATTCAGGTTTTGTACAAACAATTTTCTCACATAAGAGAGATCCAAAAGATTCACGTGCTGATTTAAAAAACTGAGCGGCACCCTAGAGTCCACATTCGTGAGGGAAATTCTTAAAAATGGAGCATTATAGAATGCTCTCTTCAACTGACATGAAGATTTAATGGAGAGTTAGGAAAATTACTTTTGAATATGGCCAGAATGAAAATTCTAGCACAATTGGGATAAAAGCGCAAATCTGATTTGGACCCAACCAAGTCTTATTCTTAGTTTCGCTAGTGTTATAGAAGAAAATTATGATGAGAATTTTGATTTCGTGTCTGCTGGTGTTCAGTACCCTTTCTCAAAAAGCCCAAGCCCAGTATCCCGATGGATTTGTAGAAGAGGTAGCATATGATCAATTCAATGTAGCTGCTGGGATCTTATTTGCAGACACCAATCTGTCCGTTGTTTGGGGACTTAACGGAACTGTTTGGTTAATCTCAAATGATCAAGTCGAAGATACTCCTGTAATTGATATCTCAGAAGAGGTCGCTTTTTATGGAGACTTAGGAATGATAGGAGCGACACTGGATCCAAATTTCATGGAGAATGGCTTCATCTACCTTTTCTATTGTGCCGATACGCATTATTTACGATTCTTTGGAACAGAAGATTATGACCCTAACGCGAGTGACAGCAAGGTATCTATGGGAAGAATTACACGATATACCATAGATCTTGAAAACCTGGTTTTGCTCGATAATAGTCGGAAAATATTACTCGGTGATGAAATGGGAACAGGACTTCCTATCTGCGCACCAGCTCATGGTGTTGGTCAATTGATGTTTGGTAATGATGGCTCTCTCATTGCATCGACAGGAGACGGAAACACTTGGGTGGGTTCTCCTTCTGGAGGTGGATTTAATGGACAGGGGCCGCTTCCTGCATACGCTCACGATAGCATCGCTCTGGATTATAATATTCTCAAGGAAGAAGAGCAGCTTGGTGCTTTCCGAGCTCAATACTTAGACGGGCTGAACGGAAAAATTCTCAGAATCAATCCCGAAACAGGCGAAGGACTTCCCAACAATCCGTTTTATGACGCTAGCAATTCTTCTTCACCTCGGTCCAAAATTTGGGCAATGGGCTTTAGAAATCCATATAGATTTACAGTTAAGCCAAATACAGGCGGAGGGAACTTAGAGTCAGGTGCTCCAGGAACTATCGTGCTTTCTGATGTCGGTGATTGGGTTTGGGAAGAAATAAACTTTGTCACAGAGTCAGGTGGGAATTACGGATGGCCTATTTTCCAAGGTCCTATGCGCTATGGCTTTTATGCAAATGTTTCAACGAAGAATGTGAACGCTCCCAATCCTTTGGGTTCTTCGTCTTGTAGTGAATACTTGAATTATCAAGATGTTATTCTACAAGAGAATCTTCAGCACGAATATTTCTTTCCAAATCCATGTGATCCTTCTTTTACAATAGATGAGGAGACAACGACCTTCGTCCACAAAAGACCTGCTCTGAGTTTTGCTAATTCTGCTAACGCAAACAATGAGATTGTGCCGTTGATAGCCGCTGCCTCCACTTTTGATGGGAACGGAGAGGCCAACTATACTTCAGTCGAGGATGCAGGGGTAATCGGTTCTAGCTTTACAGGTATTAGCGGAAGCGGAGGAGTTTTTATGGAAGGAGATGGGATACCTGAAGAGTATCAAGGGTGGTATACTCTGGCAGATTTTTCGGGATGGCTTCGGGTGATAAAATTTGATGAGACAAACGAGCCACTGGAAATAGAAACTTGGAACGAATCAATTGGTCCCGTTGTCCACATCACTCAAAGCCCTTTTGACCAGTGTTTATATGTGACCACGATCTCACCATCAGAAATAAAACGAATTTGCTTTGGAGGAAATCTCAAACCGGTTCTTGAGGTAACTCCAGACACGGTGTATGGCATAGGGACTTTAGTCGTTGATCTGGACGCATCAGAAAGTTATGACCCAGAAGGCCAAGATTTGACGTACAGCTGGACTTTTGAAGATGGCTCTCAAATGACTGGTGAAATAATCACAAAGACTTTCGAACCTTTGAACGGTAATATATCTTCAGAAACCATTCTCCTGAGAGTGGAGGACGCATTAGGAGCAGCTTCAGAACAAATTATTCCTGTCTCTCTAAACAACACTCCACCAAGTGTAGATTTTTCTAGTATTGCGGAAGGCGAGTTATACTCCACTTTTGGCCCTACCCTATTCGACTTAATTGCGGCGGTGACTGATGACGAGAGTAATCCATCAGAAATGACCTATGACTGGATACATATCCTTCATCACAATACACATTTCCACTACCTAGATTACTTATCTGGAAATGGAGAAAAGTTAACCATTTACCCCACTGGATGCAGTCCTTTTGAGACTTATTGGTACGAGGTGGTTATTGAGGTTACCGACCCAGGTGGTCTCAAGGCAACTGATTCCAGAAACATTTACCCCGATTGCGAAGGAACCCTTGGCAGCTTAGCAGAGGGTGATGAATTATTTATCTCTCCAAATCCTGTTGAAGATCTGTTAACCATCACTTCTAATGATTCATTCGACCAAGAAATAAAGTACCGCATTTACGATGCATCGGGAAATCTAATTCGTGACGATAGAGTATTCGTTTACAATAACAGACGCTACTTCAGAATTGGCGTGGAAGAATTGCAAAGCGGAGTATACATCTTGGAGATTAATAATAGGGGCAAGAAGAATCGAATTCGCTTTGTCAAGATTTAAGAATCTAGCTTTTGCTGCTTTTGCTTACCGTCTTCCCGCTGCTTATCATCTTCCTGCTCCAGCTCCTTCAACTTATTCGCGGCAATAAACGAGGTAGTCAACTCCGTCAACATATTACTGGCCGCACTTGGGTTGTTTGGAAGTAAAATCAAACTGCTTCTACTTTTTTCACTTACCGATTGAAGCGTATCGTAGTGCTGAGTAACGACGATTAGAGCAGAGGCCTCTTGAGAATTGATTCCTACCTTGTTCAAGACAATCACCGAATCTTCCAACCCTCGCGCTATTTCTCTTCTTTGATCGGCAATACCTCGCCCTTGCAATCTTTTGCTCTCAGCCTCAGCTGTGGCTTTGGCTACTATTCTTATTCTTTCTGCTTCTCCTTCGTACTCTGCCGCTGTACGTTGTCGCTCGGCTGCGTTTATTCGATTCATGGCAATTTTTACTTCTTCCGCTGGATCAATGTCCGTGACCAAAGCTTTAATGATTCCATAACCATACTCACTCATGGCTTGTGCCAATTCTCGTTTTATTGCAATGGCTACATCATCCTTTTTCTCGAAAACGTCGTCTAATCTCAATTTTGGTACTTCCGCTCTGACGGTATCAAAAACATAAGAGGTTATTTGATCATTGGGGTTCTGAAGTCGATAGTAAGCGTCGTAAATTTTTTCTTGCAAAACCAAGTATTGCACGGAGACCTTCATTTTGACAAAAACATCGTCTTTGGTCTTGGTTTCTACATTCACATCGAGTTGTTGGATTCTAAGGTTAACCCGTCCAGCTATTCTGTCAACAAGAGGTATTCGAAACTGAATACCAGAATTCCTGACACTATGGAATCTCCCGAATCTTTCTACTAAAGCGGCCGTCTGCTGCTTTACCGTGAAAACTCCAAGGTAAGCTAATAATAAAATTACCGCTATAATAATTGGTGCTACCATTTTTGTTCTTTTTTTAGAATGCCAAAGATAGCCATTAAGCAAACCATCGTAATATTTAAAAAAAGGGTCAACTTTTCGACCAATGGCAATACATTAACGACGAATGATTTGACTTCCCCAATTTGTGGCCTCACCTTCGTGCCTCATAAAACCAAATTCGTTGTGATCAAAAGCGTAACAAAATTATTAATCAATCTCATGGATTTTTTTGTAACGAAGTTTTCACAAAAGGATGCACTAACCATAAGTTTTATCAAAAATCCACTCATGAAGAAATAGTACCCTGCATTAGCAGCCTAAGGCGACACACAAGCGCCATTCCTTAAAAACCTAAGAGAACGAAACGCTTCGCGTCAGTTCTCGGTTCTCCAAGAATTAAGAGAACAACACCAGGAAGGAATTACCCTATAAAACGAGTGGGCAGTTCCAAACGAAACAAGTGGACCAACTTTAGTGAAACCCAGACAGTATTAAATTTAATTGATTCGTCACATTGTCGTGAACACATTTATTACAGGTACAAAAATATTGCGACCTGAATACTCCATATAAGTCAAATACAAACAGCTACATCATGATCAAAAAATATAAAACCGCAGTCTTAGGTGCTCTGCTCTTATTCTCACCAACTCTTATCTTTAGTCAAACACTTAACTTAGAAACGCTTTTCCCATACACGGCTTTTGCAGGAGTAGGAGCCATTACTAATGGCGGAACAGTAACAGGTGATGCTGGAACCAATGCTGGGATAGTTAGCGGTGGCGGTTTTAATGCGGTGAACAACAATAACGCTAACACGGTTAGGTCTCGAATAGATTTGATGAGGATATATATTCACCTTGACGACGTTTTTGTTACTCATCCTGGCACTCATCTCCCAGCATTTGGAAGTGGAGAAACCATTTCCCCTGGCGTTTACTCTATAGGTGGGGCAGGATCTATAGCTGGAGCTCTTATCCTTGATGGAGAAGGGGATTCTGACGCTATTTTTATAATGAAGTTTGAAGGAGCATTTACCGTGGGAGCGGGTTCATCAATCTCTTTAATTAATGGAGCAAGAGCATCTAATGTTTTTTGGATTGCTCAAGGAGCCATTTCTGTAGCGACTGATTGTGTCATTAAAGGAACTTTATTTGCGCACCCAGGAGCTGTTACTCTTGGTGTAGGTAGTACTATTCAAGGAAGGCTCTTGAGCTCAGAAGGAGCAATAACTATTGCAGCTGGTTGTGTGGCAGAGATGCCCGATAGCCTTATCACCATTCCAATCAAATGTTCCGGGCAAGATTTTCCTAATCCACTGCTTGATGTTTTAGGAAGCATTAAAAATTACGCACTTTTCACAACCGCTGGTGCTGTAGCAAATGCTGCTACATCGGGTATTATCGGCGATATTGGTTCAAATGGAGGCGCCGTAAGTGGTTTTGCTACTTCAACTAATATTGGAGAATTTTTTCCTACAGGCCTTACGACAGCTCAAGCCGTGCTGGATTTAAATAACGCCTACGCTCAAATCATGACCATCCCAAATACGGACCTTGCTCACCCGCCAGCTTTTGGATCTGGAGAAACGGTAACTGCTGGAGTTTATTTTATAGCAGGAGCAGGATCTTTAGCAGGAACTGTCATTTTAGATGCTGAAAACGATCCCGATGCAATGTTTGTTTTTAAGTTCGCAGGAGCATTTTCTGTAGCGGCACAATCAAGAGTAATTTTGACAAATGGAGCGAAACAATGCAATGTTTTTTGGATTGGTGGCGCTGGAGTTCCCACAGGTGCTGTTTCTGTAGGAACTTTTAGTTACATGAAGGGAACACTTATTTCTCATGGAGGAGCCTGCACTGCAGGAGCAAATGCAAGCGTAGAAGGAAGAATGCTTTCTACAGCTGGAGCAATTGGGTTTAGTACAGGTATAGTTTATAATGACCCAGCCTGTGAACTATGCGATGAATATAAAATCTACCTCACCAATCTCCCTGAAGAGGGTAAGGGTACAGATTTGTACGAAGTAATTATTGAAGGTGATTCAGCCTCTCTAATTCAAGTAGGAGACTTTGAAGAAGGTTTACACATTGCATTAGGAAGAGACGGAGAGATTTATGCAGTGGCTAATCTTCACGGTAAGTTCAGTATTTACGATCCTTTAACTGGAAACAGTACTGTGCCAATTCAAATCACTTACAATGGCATAGAAGTAACGAACACACCACAAGCAGCAGTAGATCCCAATACTGGATTTCTTTTTGTAGCATCATCCGCTACCAACACTGTTTATCAAGTTAATCCTGTAAATGGTGAAGCGGCAATATACGCTGAGACAGAAGTAAGTGGTGGTGATTTGGTCTTCGATCAAAATGGTGATCTTTGGATCGCCAACCGATTCAATGGTGCGTTCCTAAATCTTTCGGACAGTGGGTCAACTTTCGCACCTGGTCTTGCAGATATAACTGGAGCTGCGAGGCTAGCAGATGGAACATACATCGTTTCAAGCTTAGGGAGCTTCGAGCTCAACTTAGTTGATCCTAAAACGGGAGTGTTAATGGCTAAGTCACTTGGCATTGACATCCAACTTGGAGCTGGAGATATGGCCGCTGGTTGCATTAGTAGACCAGATATTGCTGAGTTGCAAGAAGCAGTTGACGCTGATGCAGCGAAAGCTTCTGCTCTTGCAAAGAATATTCCTGCCGTTCTAAACACATACCCGAATCCAACTAAAGGAACTTCAAACATCAACTTTGAAGTGATGCAAGATGGATTCACATCTATCGAATTAATTGACCTCGACGGAAGAACACAGCAGGTTGTTTTCAGTCAAGAAGCCGTTGCAGGACTGACATACAGTCTTCAAATTGAAGCAACAGATCTTCCTGATGGAATCTACATCTACAAGTTGACAACGAACAAAGGAGTTGTAGCAACTAAGTTGATGATCAGCAAGAACTAATCGATTTAACATAACTAGTTAAATCCCACCCTTCTTGGGTGGGATTTTTTTTGTCCTATACGCAAAAGTAAAGCGTACCTTTGCAGCCAATTTCAGAAACAGTCATCATGAGTTTAATCAGAAACATTGCCATTATTGCCCACGTTGATCACGGTAAAACTACCCTCGTTGACAAAATGATTCAATTGGGTCAGATTTTTGGGGAACACGAAAAACCAGGGGATCTCATTATGGATTCCAACGACTTAGAAAGAGAGCGTGGAATTACGATTCTGGCGAAGAATGTTTCCGTGATGTACAAGGGATACAAGATCAATATCATTGATACTCCTGGTCACAGTGATTTTGGTGGTGAGGTAGAACGAGTCATGAATATGGCTGATGGAGTTCTACTTTTAGTAGATGCCTTCGAAGGACCGATGCCTCAAACTCGATTTGTTCTGGAAAAAGCACTAAACGCTGGACTGAAGCCTATTGTGGTGGTCAATAAAGTTGACAAGGAAAATTGTACTCCTGATGAAGTACATGAGGCTGTTTTCGATTTGATGTTTGATTTGGAAGCCACTGAGGAGCAACTTGATTTTCAAACTATCTACGGTAGTGCGAAAAACAATTGGATGAGTGAAGATTGGAAAAATCCAACGGACAACATTACTTCACTCATGGACATGATTATCAAAGAAATTCCTGAACCTCATGTAGAGGATGGTCCTTTTCAGATGTTAGTTACATCTCTGGACTTCTCTCCATATTTAGGCAGAATTGCCGTGGGAAAAGTGAAAAGAGGTACTATAAAAGCTAACCAGCGAATTGCTCTCTTGAAAAGAGATGGCACTGCACCCAAAGGAAATGTGAAAGAGGTCTACGTTTTTGAAGGTCTTCAAAAGAGAAAAGTGCCCGAAGTATTCTCGGGTGATATCTGCGCACTTGCGGGAATCGAAAACTTCGAAATAGGTGATACTATTTCGGATGCTGATCAGCAAGAAGCACTCCCTACCATTGATATTGATGAGCCTACAATGAGTATGCTCTTCACCATCAATGATTCTCCTTTCTTCGGAAAAGAGGGTAAATACGTTACTTCAAATCACCTGAAAGAGCGATTAAAGAAAGAGCTTGAAAAGAATTTGGCTTTAAAAGTCGAGCCAGCTGAGAAGGGCGATTCTTTTAGAGTCTTTGGACGTGGAGTTCTTCACATCTCTGTTCTGGTCGAAACGATGAGAAGAGAAGGTTATGAACTTCAGATTGGCCAGCCAAGAGTAATCATCAAAGAAATTGATGGTAGAAAGTGCGAGCCAATGGAAGATTTACGCATCGATCTACCAGATTCTTATTCTGGAAAAGCGATTGAGCAAGTAAATTTCCGAAAGGGAGAAATGACCTCAATGAATCCAAAAGGAGAAAGGATGGTTTTGGAATTCAATATTCCTTCTCGTGGAATCATTGGTTTGAGAACTTACCTTATGACTGCCACTTCAGGTGAAGCCATAATGACACACCGCTTTACTGGTTTTGAACCAATGAAAGGTGACATTGGCGGAAGACAAAACGGCTCTTTGATAAGCATGGAATTGGGTAAGGCTATCCCTTATTCTCTAAACAACCTGCAGGACAGAGGTAAATTCTTTGTCGATCCGAACGAGGAAATTTACGAAGGACAAGTAATTGGCGAAAACACCCGCCCTGGAGATCTAACGATCAACGTTACCAAGACAAAGAAAATGTCTAACATGCGTAGCTCAGGAGCAGATGATAAGTTGAAAATTGCTCCACCAGTTAAGTTCTCATTGGAAGAAGCTTTAGAATATATTCAAGGGGATGAATACGTTGAGGCAACTCCGCTATCACTTCGAATTCGAAAGGTTCACTTGAAAGAACAAGACCGCAAAAGATCGGGGAAAACGTTTGCCTAAGTCTCGATAGACGGGCGGTAATCGCCTGGCTTTTTGCCAAATGTCCATGATACTGCCTCCTCAATGCCAGAAAATCCTGGGGGAACGCAGAGAAAGTAATTTCTCCCTGTGGAGGGGCATACGACTTTGGCGAAATAAATAAAATCGCCTGCCACTTTATCGATCTTCTCCGTTCGATAAAGGACTAGCTCATTGCCGAATCGATCTATCTTTTTATCTAGATCGATGAGGCCGAGTAGATTGCCGAATTTTTCACTGCCCAGTTTTTCTTGATAACACCTTCGCACCTCGGCGTTGGTTTCGTTAATAATATCTGTTGCCGTTACGTTGTCAGGGTCACAAACAAGGTTTTGTGGCACTTCAACTCCGTTCCAATACGCTAGGCTCGTCCCGTCACCCCAGCTCACAGCTGCCGCATCTTCATGATGCAAAACGAGGTTTTCGTTTTTGCTCAAACATTCGGGCATAGGCACTAGAATAGCGAACTCTTTGTAGAAGTATCCACAGAATAAGCCTGAATTTACGAACCTAGAATAGCCAGTTGATAAGACCTGCTTGGTTTCAAAAACAGCTGAACACCCGAGATGGAAATTGAGCCAATCCCGATCGGCAAAAGAAGGGTGTGCTGAAAACTCCGTCATTGCCGTATCCCTTCCTTTTAAACTGTGATAAAAACTTCTCTCAATGACTTGGTAAACAGACTGTGAGAATTGAAAGTTCAAATCGCGAAACAAAATGTTACGAACTTCGCTAAAGTGCTCTTTACCTAATCTCTTTTTGAGCAGCTCTTTTGAAGCCTTCGCTTGTTCAAAAACCACACGGTCTATCTCTTTGCGGATTGAGCAGCTATTGAAATGACTTGCGAATTCCATGACCTCTATGTGCTTCTCTGATTGAGAAACACCCACAAGGTGATTTAACATCTCAATAGCCTCATTTGGTCCGGCACTGATAAAGACCTTGGGAATTGGCAATCCTAAAAATTCGATGTAAAATTCCAAGCAGCATGAAGCCAGCTCAATTTTATCAATCTTTCCAAAAAAGCCTTTACTCAAAACTTTTCTCTTGAACGTATAAAGCCCATTCGCCTCTTCTCTTGTCATCTCCGCCAAGTTCAAATCAGTCTTTTACTGCTCTGATCGCCTTTGAATATGGGTTGTATTCTCTTTGTTTTATTACTCTGTACTTTCCAGGAGGAATAATAATAGGCGCATGCTCCTGCGTCCACTCCCCTGAATCGATTAGCAGGTGCTCTAGAGCTGCTTCAGCCTTTACGTTCAGGTATTGAGTTACTATGCCTCCGCCACCCGTTAGTTCGTTCTCTTCAGCATTCAAAATTTCCACCGCCTCTCCTTTGATAAAGTGACCATGATTGCGACCCTCCCCTCTTACCAAGAGCGTTTCATCTGTGCTACTTCGTTCTGGTATAGCGTTTAACTTCTCCAATAAGACATCTCCTTGTCTAAACATTATTTTCTGCTTTTCTTCAAAACACTTTAAAGTTTCAAAGGTTGATAGTTCAGACCAAGTTTTTAAAAATGGAAGAATATTTTTTCACGTGCCCCTATTGTATCCAAGAGATATCTATGTTGATCGATGTCTCATTGCCTGAGCAAGAATATATTGAAGACTGCGAAGTTTGTTGTAATCCTATCGAAGTAAAAGTTTCAGTTGAAGATCAGGAAATTACAAATTTTCAAGTTATTTCGATTGAACAATGAGTTTGCAAATTCAATGGTATAATCCTTACATCGTTCGTTGGTGAACGTTTTTTACTGTTTCATGCCATTATAAATAAGTTTAGTCGATAGATAAAATAGTCCTTGCGAAAAGCGGTGCAATTGGCTTTCCAATGTTGCATTCATAATATCAGATTAGGGCTTCTTTTTAAACAAAATCTGAGTTATATTTGTATCGTATTTCGATTCAAGAAATACAGCGAGGTTTTGGTTAGCCCGTTAGTATTGCTTCGGCATGCTAACAGCCGCAAGTGAGGTCCGATCTTTAATGGTTGTTTTAGATTGATTGGTTATCGATTCTTTGAATCGCTTTCAGGACACACTTGCGGTTTTTGTTTTTCTTCTTTCTTTGTAGAAATCAAAGACCTTGGAACCCACAACATCTCTCAATACTATTTCCATTTCATTTTCTGACGACAGCCTAGTGCTGCTCAACTTGTGCTTGGGTTTTATCATGTTTGGAGTGGCACTTGGGATAAATACAGCCGATTTCAACCAACTGAAGAAGAATCCAAAAGCAGTTTTAGCAGGGGTTGGCTCCCAGTTTCTTTTACTTCCCTTACTCACCTTTGTTTTAATTCTCGCTTTTAACCCCCACCCTGCTTTGGCGCTAGGCATGATCTTAGTAGCATCCTGCCCAGGAGGAAATATCTCCAATTTCTTTTCATCCATCTCAGGGGCCAACGTTTCTCTGTCAGTAACACTCACCGCTGTGGCCACTTTTTTGAGCCCCTTTTTCACACCATTCAATTTTGACTTTTATTCAAATCGAGTCCTTAATGCGGGAGGTTTTCTAACCTCATTTGAGCTAAGCTTTTTCGATATGCTCAAAACTGTTTTAATCTTGCTGGTTGTTCCGTTGATCTTAGGGTTGCTGTTTAGCAAGAGGTTTCCTCATATCACCTCTAAAATTGAAAAGCCCATTCGCATCACCAGCATGTTGGTTCTTCTGGGCTTTATAGCAGTCGGATTAATTAAAAATCTCGATGCTTTCTTGGAACATATTCACCTGGTTTTCGTGCTCGTCTTTGTTCACAATGGAATGGCCATGCTAGCAGGCTACTTATCAGGCAGGGCTTTCGCTCTTCAAGTAGATTTAAGTAGAACGGTGATTATCGAAACGGGAATTCAAAATTCGGGCCTTGGTTTGATAATAATCTTCAACTTCTTTGACGGGAACGGAGGTATGGCCATGATAGCCGCTTGGTGGGGTATCTGGCACATCATATCAGGACTGGGCCTCTATTATTTTTTCCAGCTGCGCGATAAAAAGCTTACCGCACGTAATCTTTCTTAATGACTATTGTGAGGTAGTCATCTTCGGATTCGAGATACCCATAGTCGTATGAGTATTTGTATGTTTTACCTTTTGACGTAATGTAGACGTTGGTCAAATAATTAAAATTGAATCCTTCAGTAAGAAGAAGGCTTCGACGCACCCGAGCAGTTCCTGTTTTATTGAATCCTGCCAATATCTTGCGGTTCTTTCTCAGAATAACATTGACTCTTTTTATTTCCTCTCTTCCTTCAATATTCGTTCTATTGTGAAAAGAGCTTCGGCAGGAATCAGAACAAAATTTGGCATCTACCCTTCCTACAAATTCATCTTGACATTCTAAACATTGCTTTTTCATCGTCCTTAGTTTTGGCAGGAGTTAAGATAGCAAATTTTGATCGTTCAATGAAAACTTGAATCATTTCAGATTCAGAAGCACAAAATGTATATTTGCCAAACAATCAAGATTAAGTCATGCTGGAAAAGAAAAATAAAGATTTAGAGCCCGAAATCGCAATGCCCGTTGTATTTGCTTATTTCATTCTAGCCATTGTCGTACTGCTCATCTGGATGGCATCCTAATTACCAGTTTATGAACTCCTTACCATTATCCTTTAAGTAAGCATTGGCCTTACTAAAGTGTCTGCACCCTAAAAATCCGCGATAAGCAGATAATGGTGAGGGATGTGGAGCTTCCAAGACCAAGTGCTTAGATCCGTCAATAACAGAGCCTTTCTTTCGGGCATAGCTGCCCCAAAGCATAAAAACTACCTCTTCTCTTTTTTGACTGATTGCCTTAATAATCGCATCGGTAAATATCTCCCAACCTATATTTTGATGCGAGCCAGCTTCATGGGCACGTACCGTCAGGGTTGCATTTAGAAGAAGCACTCCCTGCTTTGCCCATCTTTCCAAGTTGCCTCTACCCGTTTCCTCGATAGCTAAATCATCACGTATTTCTGCAAATATATTTTTCAAGGATGGAGGTATAGCTACTCCGTCATTCACCGAAAAACACAAGCCATTGGCTTGACCAGAGCCGTGATAAGGATCCTGCCCTAGAATGACAACCTTTACTTCTTCGAAAGGGGTTTGATCCAAAGCTCTGAAAATAAGCTCACTACGAGGGAATGCTGACTGGGTGGCGTATTCGTGTTCTACAAAAGAAATAAGAGATTTGAAGTACGGCTTTTTGAACTCCTTATTCAAAACTGCCTCCCAAGACGGATGCAATCTGACCTCCTGTATCATTACATCATTTCCAACCTCAACCCGTTTTTGAGTTTTCTGATGTAAGTCTCTTTTAGCCAATCACTATAGCTCTCCGTGGCATTGTGCAGGCAAGAGCAATAAAGCCTGCACCTGTATTCGATCTCTTCTTTGAGGTGGTCTACGAGTTCGAGCGCATCGTAATAATCCTCAGAATTCCTTATGATTTGCTTCATGTGATTGTCGATGCTCACATCCACAGCCTTCTTTGGCTTTTCGCCGCGATCAGCCAAGCCAGCATACACGCGCTTCATGTTGAATTGATCCTCGACGACATTTTTTGGAAAGAGCTCCTCAAGCCACTCTGGACGCTCGTAATGGTAGTCGACCATGAGTTGATTGTCCCGATCATTGATCTTCTCGAAATACTTGTCGGGAAACTTGAATATGTCTTGCCAGTTGATGTAGTCTTGCCACAAACCCAATCGCTCAACATTATTTCCTAAGTCAATAATGGTAAATTGCTTTTTGGTCTTGGTGCTCCGAGATCCTCGACCAATCATCTGATGATAAAGCGTGAGTGACCGCGTGGCACGGTTAATAATAATACTCTCGACAGAGGGCTCATCAAAGCCTGTAGTCAAAATACCGACACTAGTCAAAATGGCATCATCAGTATTTCGAAACCATTCCAAAGTTTCTTTTCTGTCTTTGGCCGTAAAAGTGCTATCCAAATGCTTCACATTAAAGCCTCCATTCTTGAATAGCTCAAATACTCTCACAGAGGTAGCAATTCCGCTGTTAAAGATTAAAGTCTTCTTACCAGCTGCACGTTCTTGGTAAGCTGCCAAAAGTCTGTCTTGCATGGTATACAAGCTGTACAATCGATCTAAAGAGCTTATCGTGTAATCTCCATCAGTGCCCACTTTGAGCGAGCGTAGATTTACATTGAATGTATACGTGGTAGAATTACTTAGATACTCATCGGCAATTAGCCGTTTGATGCTGTGGCCAACAAGAAGCTCGCTGTAGTTCTCATTAAGCGGTAAATTTCGATTAGATGAAAGTGGCGTTGCTGTTACTCCGAGCATGTTCGCCTCCTTGAAAAATTT
The DNA here is from genome assembly GCA_047632755.1 of Cryomorphaceae bacterium. Lineage (GTDB taxonomy): Bacteria > Bacteroidota > Bacteroidia > Flavobacteriales_D > Cryomorphaceae > JAKVAV01. The sequence goes on along the minus strand of JBLIDT010000008.1, from coordinate 82,029 downwards.
AAAAAGCTTTCTAAAGGAATTGTAATGCGCCTCATCAATAATCACAAGACCTACATTTCTAAGGTACTGGTCGTCCTCAGTTAGTCGATTGTTCAGCGTTTCCACCATTGCCACGTAGCAATTGTACTCCTCGCGGTCGTGCAATTCCTTTACATCGCGATCGATGATCTTATTCTTTACATCAATCTCGCTCAAGGCTTTCGATGTCTGCGCACAGAGCTCGACACGGTGAGTCAAGATCAATACATTCTTGCCTGTATCCCCAATGAATTTCTTGGCTATCTCACTAAAGATGATGGTCTTTCCCCCACCGGTAGGCAATTGAAATAGGACATCAACTTTGCCCTTCACCTTTTCAAATACGGTAAATATTTTTTCAATTGCCTCTGCCTGATAAGGGTAGAGTTCTTTTTCAATCACAGATACTGTTGTAGCTTTATCTTCCATAAAAACGGCGCAAAGTTAACGAGAATGTATGGGTAGCGAAAACGGAAAGGAGCCATTTTCCTTTTGTACCTTCATCAGCTGAAAAACTTAACCCTCGATATGAACAATAACGTGAGCGCCTTCAACGATTTAGTGCTACTTCGATTCAAGATTTATAATTCTATTTTTTTAACACTTGACCTTGATGGAGTGCACAGAACAGGCATTCTCTTGCCACTTTTGGAGGAACAATGTGCCGATGGGCTGCAAGAAGGGAAATCTCCAGATGAAATTATCGCCTCGTTTTTCGCCGATAGAAAAGAATACAAAACTGAGGAGAATCAGATAGATCAACTTTTCAGATTTATCCAATACATAGAACGCCAAGTTGTCCTGGTAGACGCATTGGAAGATGCTGCCTATGACGTGGTGAATAATATAGATGGAAATGGCTCTGTCAATGCTTTCTTTAATCAAACGGCAAACAGGAATGCCAGCGAAGCTCTAAAGACTGCTCTCAGAGATTTTGGTGTGAGAATAGTTCTAACAGCGCACCCTACCCAGTTTTACCCAGGGCCAGTGCTGGGAATCATCACCGATCTTTCAGAGGCCATAAGAAGAAATGACCTTCCAAATATCAAGTCTTATTTAGCTCAACTCGGTAAAACTCCCTTTTTCAAAAAGCAAAAACCGACGCCGTATGATGAGGCTGTTAGCCTCATCTGGTACCTAGAAAATGTTTTCTATAAAAGTATACCCCAAATTTACGACAACGTTAGTGCTCATCTGAATGAAAGTGCAGAGGAAATTTTGGGAAATAACTCACTGCTGCAACTAGGCTTTTGGCCAGGCGGAGACCGCGACGGAAATCCATTCGTTAGCGTGGACACTTCCCTAAAGGTCGCAGACCGTTTGCGCACCAGCGTATTGAAAAGTTACTACAAGGACATTCGCGAACTCAAAAGAAGAATCACATTCAGGGGAGCGCTGGAAATCGTTGAAGCGATAGAATCAAAGCTTTACAAGTCGGCTTTTGTCAATCCTGAAAACCCAGTAATTAAGCTAAAGTGGCTCGAAAATAGGCTCGATGAATTGAAGGCCGTGATCGAAGAAGAACACAGTGGCCTTTACATTGAAGAAGTCGAATCAATCAGAAGAAAGATTCGTGTTTTCGGATTTCATTTTGCCAGCTTGGACATTCGCCAGGATAGTCGTGTAATCGCGAAGACCTTTGAAGCGCTTCTTCCAAAAATATCAAAAAACAAAGGGCCTGACGGATTACAAAATAACTTTGCGAGTCTTTTAGAACTTGAGCCACTCAAATTAAAACCAAGATTAGACGACCCCATATTGAACGATACCATTTCATCGTTCTATGCTATGCAAGAAATTCAAGAAAGAAATGGTGCTTCAGGATGTTACCGATACATCATCAGCAATTGCCGCGGAGAAATTGATATGGCCAGAGTCTTTGGAATGGCCAAGCTAAGCGGAATGGGAACTAAGATGTTCATGGACGTGATTCCACTTTTTGAAACCATAGATGACCTAAAAGCTGGAGGAGGCGTGATGGACAAGCTTTACGCCAATCCTACTTATTTGAAGCATCTGAAAAACCGCAATATGAAGCAAGTAGTTATGCTTGGCTTCTCAGACGGAACGAAGGATGGCGGATACCTTTCGGCAAACTGGAACATCTTTAGAGCGAAAGAAGAAATCTCCAGAGTCTCTAGAGAACACGGAATTCAAGTTGTATTCTTCGATGGTCGTGGCGGGCCTCCTGCTCGTGGTGGTGGAAACACGCACAAATTTTATGCTTCTCTTGGACCAACCATTGACAGCAGCCAGATACAGCTAACTGTCCAAGGGCAAACTATCAGCTCCAATTTCGGAACGGAAGAATCCTCTCGTCATAACCTTGAACAGCTGCTTACAGCAGGACTCGAAAATCAGGTAATTCATTCTCCTGAAAAAATACTGAGCGAGGATTCGCGATCAATATTGGAGGAGTTATCTGATATCAGCTACCAAGCCTATTGCGACTTCAAGGCTCACCCTAAATTTGTTCCTTATCTAGAAAAGATGAGTACGCTTAAATATTACGGTCAAACCAATATCGGAAGCCGACCTTCGAAGCGAGGTAAGAGCGACAAATTGAAGTTTGAAGATTTGAGAGCCATTCCCTTTGTAGGCGCTTGGAGTCAGCTGAAGCAAAATGTTCCTGGTTTCTACGGACTGGGCAGGGCTTTCGAAGCGTTTGACAAAGAAGGAAGACTCGAAGAAATTCAAGAACTCTACACCAATTCACTTTTCTTCAGAACGCTTTTGGGCAATTCCATGCAATCGCTTTCCAAAACCTACTTTGAGCTAACGCGCTACATGGAAAAAGACGAGGAGTTCGGAGAGTTCTGGAAGCTGATCTACGAGGAGTCGGTGCGTGCGAAGAAGTACCTTCTACTCATATCAGGGCAGGACGAATTGCTTCAAACCAATCCTGACATCAAGGCCAGCATAAAGCTGAGGGAAAACATCGTATTACCGCTACTGACCATTCAGCAGCATGCCATGATTCGCATTAAGGAGTTGGAAAACTCGAAGGGAGAGAAAAACGAAAAACTAAAGGAGAGCTACAATAAGCTCGTGGTTCGTTCCCTTTACGGGAATATCAACGCAAGCAGAAATAGCGCTTAGGTTTGATCCTTGAGCAGCGATAAAGCAGAAGGAGGAGCTACGTAATTTCTCATTTGGCTTAAGAGCTCGGGCATCGCTTCCGCTACTAAAACCATGTCTTTGCAGCTTTGTCGCAAGAGACCCGTTTGAGCCATATGGTCAAACATCTCCAAAAGCTTGTCATAGTATCCAGATACGTTGAGTATGCCAATTGGCTTGGTGTGCAGTCCCAATTGTGCCCATGTGAGCATTTCAAACAACTCTTCGAAAGTTCCGAATCCGCCAGGGAGTGCAATGACACCATCGCTCAAATCGTGCATCTTGAGCTTTCGCTCGTGCATCGACTCCACGAAAATCAATTCGGTGAGGCCTTTGTGCTCCAATTCTTTCTTTCGCATAAAGCTTGGAAGCACTCCGATCACCTCTCCCCCATTTTCCAAAGCGCCGTCAGCTACCGCTCCCATCAAACCGAGCTTAGAGCCACCAAAAACCACTTGGATACCTTCTGAAGCCAAAGTGCCCCCAGCACTCCTAGCGGCATCGAAATAGAGATCATCAACTCCTCTGGCGGAGGCACAAAAAACAGCAATACTATTCATCAAAAAATCTTTAGTCAGTTTGTAGAAATACCTCTTTTATCCTTTCGGGTAAAAATGAAGTGACGGTGTGAATTGAGAGTAAAAGTAACGGAACCAAATAAGGCAACATGTATCTCTCCTCAATTCCTCTTTGAATAAAGATTAAATAGAAAAAAAATAAAATAGCGGGCATTGCAATGGAAATAGAAACTTGATTCTTTTTCCTGAAAAGGAAAGCCAGCGCAAACAGGTAAATGAACAAATGAACCGCTAACGAAAGCCATCTTAACGTTTCGACCAACGCATTTCCGCGCAGCGGCTTTTGAAACATGTACAACGATAAGTTGCTGTGGAGCACCAAGTCTTTGATTACGCTCGCTGGGGCTGCCAACCAGGCGTGAGCGAAATTATTCGATACATATTCCTTCTGCATTGATTCAAATCTCAAGATCAGTTCACCCTCACCAACCAATGAAGAATTGATTGGCACATTGGCAAGCTGATAAGGAACCTGCTGTCTCAAGATTGTGATGTATTGAGAATAAACGGCTGCGAGATCTTCCTCTCCAAACGTAGTCAGAACAGAGCTATGCAAAGAGCTCATTGCAGTATTGGTAGCGTCGGTATCATCGATGTTTCCTTCGGCGGCTTGCCACAACAAATTCATTGAATGGTGAAACTCAACTCCCGTTTGTCCAGTCATTTTATGAAAATTCCAAGCAGCTTTGTGCAGCGGTCTGTATAAATCTGAAGCATCGGATTGATAAATAGGATGAAGATCAAACCTTCCGGTAAATCGGTGCACGCGCAATTGCCATAAAAAAATTGGTGCCAGCGCAATGAATAGAACTGGTACGAGTCTTTTTCTGAGCACTGGAAAGAAGGGAAGGTAAGAGAGAACCAGAAGGATCAACGGAGGTCTGACGAGGATCAAAAAGCCAAGTACAATAGCAGAGATCAACAAAAGCTTTCGACTTTTCTCGATACCGAGAAAAAGAAAAGTGTAGAAAAAGATCACCAAAGAAGGTGTTATTGCCTCCGTGAGTGTGTAGCTCAAAAATCCATAAAACATGGGCATCAACGAAATGAAAACGGCCAGCCACCAGGATACCTTTTCTTTCAAACCAAGACTCCGAGCCAGAAAAGGAATGGCGCCAACAGCCAAACTCCATAGGATTAACTGAAACAAAACCATTGCCAACAGACCGTTCGTCTCACCAAAGAGGTAGGCAAAAACTCCAAAGACCATCCCATATCCAGGCGACCTGAGCACATAGGCGCCAACACCAAGATTCGATCCTTTCCAAACTCCCGAATCAAGAAAATTGAGTGCTGGCCTGATGTAAGAAGCATCATCCGAGGTAATTACACTAATGCTATCTCTAAGTGAAGTTGGAATTTCGGAGGCTAGAAATTGATGGTTCAAAAAATGAACAAACAAGGCGCAAAAAAAAGCCAATAGCACCAAGCTGAAAGTCCTTGTAACCCCTGAAAAGTTCGTACTTTTCAACACTTTTTGGCTAGTCATTTGGCAGTCAATTATCAAGCAAAATTAAATGAAAGAATTCTTTAAGAAATCCATGCGAATTGCCGCCAAGGTATTTAAATGGATCCTTATCGCATTCATCATTTTATTCGTGGCAGTCTTTGCCATCTGGAAAGTTCCTTCAATTCACGAATACGCAGTGAACAAAGGAACTTCTTACTTCAATGAAAAAACCGGAGGTCAACTGAGTATTGGTAAAGTAGATCTAAGACTCCCATTTTTTATAGGCCTCGAAGATATTGACTTACTATCCCCTGATGGCTTGAAACTTGCCACCATAGACGGCCTTGAAATTTACCCAAGTTGGCGCATGCTTTTCGCAAAGACTATCCGAATTGACGAAATTAATCTGAGCGGAATAGAAGGAAAAATATTTGTGAATAAAAACGGGGAATTCAACTTTGACTTCATCACAGAAGGCTTCAATGATTCCGCTGCCACAGAGACCGTTCCTGCGGATTCTGCGTCTTCAGGTTGGGAGCTCTCGATCGGCGATCTGAATATAGAATCACTCGATTTCATATACGCCGACCGAACAACAGGAGACTCAATTGACTTAAAAATCGAATCATTCGAACTAGATATGGATGTGCTTGATTTGGAGAATCAGGCCTTCAAAGCTGAAAGCATATCGCTACAGAACAGTAGTATTTATGCAGCCATACCTGCTAGGGCCAAGGAATCGGATTCAAATACATCCAGTCTTCTGCCTGAAATAGGTTTGGAGGAACTCGAGATTCTGAACGCTCATATCTCAATGAAATTGGGAACCGAGCCTGCCTATGAATTTCAACTGGGTCAGGTTTTCGTGGAAACCGACGAAATCGATCTCAACAAAAATAAATTCTATGTAGAAGAACTTCTGCTGGTTGATTCACAATTCAATATTCCGCTGCCTGCTCAAGTCGCCAGCACTGATTCCATTACTTATTCGAGTACTGACCAATCTACCAGTTTCTTTGTTGATATAGATCTCAAGGTTGAAGAATTTGAACTCGAAAACATAAGTTTAAGGGCTTTCGATCAAAACGACACGCTGCATAGCCTAAAGCGTTTGTCCATTTCAGCTGAAGACATCTCCGCCAATTCTTCGGGCTTCACTTTGGATTTAAAAAGTCTCTCGGGCCAGTACAACGAATTCGATGAATTGCAAGAATTTCATGGTGATTTTGCTTTTCAGAACTCAGCGGCAAAGGCAAATAATATGCAGCTCCGCTACGGGCAATCAACCATCAAACTCGAAGCTGTGATTGAGTATGATGACGTAGCAGGATTTCTAGACTCTTTGAACATTGATTTTCTAGCCGTCAGTTTAGATGACACACGCATCGCTTCAAGCGACGTGAAAAAAATATATACCATTTTAGAATTGGATAGCCTTCCCATTCCTGCTGAAGACATCTTCATAAACCTTGACATCGAAGGGGATAGAAGCACAATAGACTTCACTAGTCTAAAGGTGAAAACGGGCAGTAGTTTTTTCTTTATCGAGGGCAGCGCAACCGCTCTGAGTGATAGCCTTTGGCAAAAAGACTTGACGCTAAGGAATTTAGAATTGAGTCTTAAAAAGAGTGATTTAATACCTTACATAAGCTACATAGATGTGGATACAGCGATGATTCCATCGTTTCTCACTCTTGAGCTGAAAGGCAATTACAACTCAAAAAACGCCGATGCTGAAGGCATCATAAAATCTCCCTTCGGGAATATTGCCATAAATCTTCAAGGCGACGGGTGGTCGACAAAAAAACAAGGGCTATCGGTTCTACTTGAATCTAATGAGGTAAGAGTCGGAGATTATCTAAAACTATCAGAGAAATTGAACTCCGATTTCTCCTTAAAATTAGAGACTCAAAATCTAACAGATTCAAGCTTACATCTCTGCACGGAACTAAGAATTGACACCCTTCATTTTGCCCATAATCAGTTTGCGAATCTTAATCTAAACGCTGATATTATTGGCAAAGAAGTTATCTATGCCTTCTCAGTTCAAGATACTTTCATGTATGCTAGAATAGGAGGAATGGTTGATTTCACTTCTGGTATAGATGCTGTCGTTTCTGGTCGAGTGAAGGGTATAGATTTGCAAGGTTTAAACTATGCGACAAAGGATATTAGAGGAAGTTTCAACCTTAACGCAAAATTCAAAACCGACAGTATTTCTGCTCAAGCATCTACAGAGATTGAAGAAATCCTGTTCGTGAAAGAGGGCGAAAGATTTCCTCTAGACCCTCTAAAAGCATCATTTTATACAGGTCTCGACTCTACCACAGCCATGATCGAAGGAGGGTTTATACAACTGCACTCCGTTTCGAACAGAAGATTAGATTCGCTAAGCAGTGTCATTAGAGATTTTCTAGCTCTTGGTGAAAACGAATCTATTTTAGACAAAGAGGCCTATTGGAAAGCTACTTTCCAAACCTCAGACCTCGAAGATATCGGTCTTCTCTTTCTTCTAGACCTGAAGGAATTCAAACCTTCATCTGCTGAAATGAATTTTTCTGCAAGCGACAATGAACTGGTCGCCACCGCCATGTTCCCAGGAATAAAATACGGCAATTTTAACCTCGATAGCTTGCTAATTACCACCACTGACGGAGGGGGGAGTACTAAAAGAAAACTATCCATAAACACTTTGGCCTATGATACATTGGCCTTAAAAGATCTAAGTCTGACAATGAATCAAAATGAGGATGGCACTCAAACATTGCTCACAATCAATCCTGACACATCTAAAAACTATTATCAAATTGGAGCAAACTTAAAGCCAGACTCGCTCAAACTAAGTAATGGGTTCACCTTTGAGCTTAATGATACATTGATCTTGGATGGCAATCAGTGGTTTTACGAAAAGGATTGCTTTATGAAATCTGATAAAAATGGAATCAGTTTTCAAGATTTCAGAATTTACAGCGATCAAAAAGTCTTTCAGCTTGAAAAAGAAGAAAGTGATTCACCTCTGATTATTACCGTAGAAAACTTCCCCTTACGCGCACTCACAGGTATTATCAACACAGAGGAAAAGCTATTTCAAGGAATAATCAATGGACGTGTTTTATTCAATAGGAACAATAGCTTTGAAGGAGACGGAAACATCACGAACTTCAAAATATCAGGAGCCGATTTTGGCACTTTAGAATGGGAAGCCTCCAACGAAAATGGGGACTTTGAGACTTATATTAGCGCGAAGGGAGAATTCATCGACATTGTTGTGGATGGAAATATTCTTCCGCAAAACGACTCTTTATCTACTTTCGATCTCGACGTCAAGATCAAGCAATTTGATCTTCACCTTTTAGAAGAACTTGTGTCCAATAATATTGCTGAGGCTTCAGGATCGGTATCGGGTGGAATCGCAATCGATGGAACAACCACTTTTCCGAAATTAAGTGGAGCTCTTCAATTTAAGAATGCATCAATTCGTCCTGATGGCGCTCGATCAGGATACATGGTAAATGATGAAAAGGTGAAAATTATACCTGAGGGGTTGGCTTTTGAAAAATTCACTTTGACAGACGAAAATGGCAGCAATTTATCCATCGATGGAACGATAAAGCACAAGAAATTCGCCCAACCCGAACTGGATCTAAAAATCAGAAGTGAGAATTTTACGTTGGTAGATATTTTGGAATCAGCAAATAGTCCTTTCTACGGAAAACTGGTAGCAGATCTCAATTTGGAGATAACTGGTCCGCCAACTTCTCCTGAGGTAGATGCAAAGGTCAAAATCAACGAGCCTACAGATTTTACATACATCGTAACGACCAAAGCCGATATAGAGGCCTTCGATAAATCGCTTCTTGTTTGGACAAATTTCGGAGAGAATCCCGAGGACGATATTGTCACAAGAAATAAACAAGAGAAAGAATTAGAAGGGAACATATTCGCAAGTAATCCTCAAATTAAGGGGGAATTAATCATCGATAAATCAGCCATTTTTCAAGTAATTGTGGATTCATCGGCTGGCGACTACTTGCAGATTCAAGGAAGTGGAAAACTGGATATTGATTACGATAGAACGGGTGCTCTCCGCTTCAACGGGGTCTACGAGGTAGATAATGGTTTTTATCAAATGACCTTCTACGACATACAAAAGAAGAAATTTAACTTCATCCAAGGAAGTAAATTGGTATGGAATGGTGAGCCTACCAATGCCAATATCGACATCTCTGCGTCATACAAAACGCGCGCAGGAATTTCGAACCTGATGCTTACCGATGGCTCCGCTTCTTACGACGATGCTTTTCAGCAACAACTCCCGTTCATCGTTTTGCTCAATGTGGATGGAAAATTGCTGGAGCCGCAAATTACTTTCGACATCCAATTGGCCCAGGAAGCTGAAGGATCCCTAAGCGGCTCTGTGGAGGCTAGACTCAATGATTTAAGAGAAAACGAAAGTCAACTAAACAAGCAAGTTTTTGCACTCCTTATCCTCGGGTCATTCTTACCCCAAGATGGAGGTTCTGATTCGAATGTCTTGGCAAACCAAGCCCGAAATAGCGCCAGCCAAATTCTTACCAACCAACTCAATAACCTCTCCGATAAATACGTGAAAGGTGTCGATATAAACTTTGATATGTACTCATATGGTGGCAGCGCTGGACAAGGAAGTACTGACTTGAGCGTCAACTTGGCCAAGTCATTTGCCGACGATCGAATTATAGTGAAAGTGGGAAGTACTATGGCTATAGAGGAGGGGAACTCTGGGTCTGCTCAATCTTCGCAACAACAGTTCATGACGAATATCGAGCTCGAATACAAGCTCACACCGGATGGCAGATACCGCCTACTTGTCTTTAGTAAAACAGATTTAGAAGACATCGTAATCGGACGAATTACCCGCTCTGGTGGAGGGTTTGTCTTTCAAAAAGATTTTGACCGATTCAGGTACATTTTTAATGAACCCGAGAAGGAATCTACGGAAATAGAAGAGGAAGACAATACGAAGAAATAGTGGCAAGGCTTTTTAGAAATATCGCTTTTTTGGTTCTCTTGGCTTCTTGCTCAGCGAATAAATACTTAAAACCGGCTGAAAAATACTTCGAGGGTTTTGAAGTAGAATACGTTGACCGAGAAAGTGAAATCCCGAAAGATATCAGAAGTTCTATCCTGACGGCAATAGAACCCAACGCTACTCGTAGATTCTTCCTCAGTAGACCAGGGACTTGGATTTACTATCAGATTGATTCTGTTCCGGGAGACAAAGGGCTTAAGTACTTCATCAAATACCGACTTGGAAATAAACCCTCTCTGCTCCATGAGGTCAAAATAGAAGAGAATAGAGAAGTCATAGAATCACGTATTAAGGCGGCTGGATTTTTCAATGTCAATGTCGAAGAACGCATAGATACATTTAAGAACAAAGCCTCGATAGTTTACCGCATTGAGCCAAATCAACCCTATTATTTCGATACACTCCAAATATCTTCTCAACCTTATTCTTGGTCGGGAGAGCTCAGAAGAGTCTACCAAGAGAAACCAATCATTCAGGCAGGAGACTTGTTTCGAAAAAGTAGTGTTGTTTCTCAGCGAGAGGAGATTTCCAAGAGACTCAAAAATGAAGGGTACTTCTATTTTTCGTCCTCGCTGCTTTATTATCGCGCAGATAGTAGCTATTCGAATCGGCGTGTAAGGCTAAGTCTTGACTTAAAAGATAATACGCCCAAAGCGGCGATTGAGAAATTCAGCATTGATTCAATCACCATTAATCTCGCTGCTGATTCAAAGAACACCGAGATTATTGGCGATAGCCTTAGAGCGATTGTAGACAAAGAAAAGCTCTTTATAAAACCCGAAAAACTCAGCCCCTTCATCATCATGAAGCCAGGCGAAATTTACAACAAGAAACACGAGGCTCTGACCCTTGAACACTTGAACAAGCTCGAGATCTTTGACTTTGTAAGCCTCCGTTTTACTGCGGATACCACAGATGGAAAAAATTTACTCAGAGCTAATATTCTGGCTTCTCCAAGGCCAAAACACTCCCTCAGAGCACAGGTGGTTCTGACCACAACATCTACGAATTTTACTGGGCCAGGCTTGCAACTGCGCTACACTAATCGGAATCTTTTCAAAGGTGCAGAACAACTGAGGTTAAGTGCCACAGGGCGTTATGAACAGCAGCTGACAGGATCGAGAAAAGGATTGACCTCCTACGAAATCGACCTCTCTGCTGATCTGCTCATACCACGAGTTTCAGGCCCTTTTAAACCAAAAAAACTCAGCGGAAATGTGCCCAAAACGAAATACAGCTTAAACTACCGTCTATTTAACCAGCCCGATTATTACGCGCAAGGCAACGTGGGAGCCAGCTACGGATATGAATGGCTGAGCAATAAGACCACTTTTCACGATTTTAAATTGCTCCGTTTGGATTATGTGAGACTACTGCAATCTTCTGAACGCTTGGAAGACTTATTTGATCAAGGTGTCCTAGACAGAGAGAGTTTTAACGACCAGCTCATCTTCGGCCCCAGCTACAGCATGACTTTCAGCCCAGAAAGAAAAGGCAATTTCGCCAATTATTTTATCGGAGGGAGTCTGGATTTTTCTGGAAATCTCCTGTACAGTGTCTACAACTGGTCCAATTCAGAAGTGAATGAGGATGGACAGTTTGAGGTCGTCGGGGTTCCGTTTGCCCAGTATACCAGAACACAGATCGACGCTCGCGTCTATTTGGATGTAGCTGAGTATACGAAGCTGGTACTTCGCCAAAATGTAGGCGTTGGAATTCCCTATCTGAATTCTAGGAGTTTGCCCTTTGCCAAGCAATTTTTCGTTGGAGGGGCGTCTTCATTGAGAGGCTTCCAACCCCGAGCGGTAGGTCCTGGCATATACAAGAACACCGAGGGAACAGACGATAGTTTCTTTGATCAAACGGGAGACATCATGCTCGAATGGAATGCCGAATCCCGATTTGACTTGGGTGGCTACCTCAAAGGGGCATTATTCATTGATGCAGGTAACGTTTGGCTAATCAATGAATCCTCCAATCGCATAGGTGGGGAGTTTATCTGGAATCAATTCCTAAACCAACTGGCTGTATCGGGTGGCGCAGGATTGAGAATTGATGCTGATTACATCATCGTTCGTTTTGACTTGGCTCTGCCTTTGCGCGATCCTTCCTTTGAAATTGGGAATCAATGGCTCTTTGACCAAATTACGCTAGACAATGGCTGGGTAGGCGACAATATGATTTTGAATTTTGCGATTGGATATCCGTTTTAATTTTGAACAGACGTTAGTATCTACTGACTAATCGCAGGTTGTAGATAATAGGCTCCGTCGAAAAAAAAACCCACTCAATCAAGAATGGGGTTTTGAATTTTGAAATAATTCGTTTTGATCCTAGCCTGTTTGAGATTCCCAAACAATAATCAAAACACCAACAACTTTCTAAGAGTAGCTAAGGACTAACATCAATACTTCATCACCTTATCTACAATCCCATATTTCAGACTCTCATCGGCATCCATCCAGTAGTCACGGTTGAAATCCTTCAAGATTTTCTCCACAGTTTGACCGCAATTCTCAGCTAGAATCTCTGCACCAATTTGCTTGGTTTTAAGAATTTCATTTGCTTGAATTTCGATGTCAGTAGATTGCCCTCTAGCTCCACCACTCGGTTGGTGAATCATCACCTTTGCGAGCGGATAGATGAATCTTTTGCCTTTTTCACCAGCAGAAAGTAAGATACTACCCATGGAAGCTGCCAAGCCCATACAGACAGTACTTACTGGGCTCTTGATCGTTTTCATGGTATCGTAAACGGCAAAACCCGAAGTAACATAGCCTCCTGGGCTATTGATGATCAAGGTAATTTCCTTACCAGGATCTTTGGCATCTAGATACAGCAATCGGTCAATGACGTGTTTTGCAGAATCATCGTCTACACTACCCCAAAGAAATACTTTACGCTCTTTGACGTATTGATCTTCAATCAATTTTGAAAGACTTGGATCCTTCTTTTTATCTTCTTTTTCCTTTTCGCTCATGTTCAACGTTGATTTCTTCTATTTTCTAAAAAGTCTTGCAAGATAATGGTTGCAGCAATCTTATCGATGTTTTCCTTCTTTCGGCGGTCTTTTTTTTTGCTTCCTGCTGCTATCATAGATTCCAAAGCCATCTTTGAGGTAAATGCCTCGTTCAATCGGTGGACTTCCACCTTGGGATAGCGCTGAGTAAATGTGTGCAAAAACTTCAGGATTTCATCTTCGAGTTCATTCAATCCTCCCGTCATTTTAAATGGCTGTCCCACTACCACTTCATTCACTTCTCGCAATTTGAAGTATCGATCAAAGAAAGGGAACAATTGTCGACGAGGAATGGTTTCCAATGCACTCGCAATAATTTGCATATCATCCGTCTCGGCTATGCCGCAGCGCTTTGTTCCGTAATCAATTGATAGTATTCTAGGCACAGCACAAAAGTAATAGGATTGAAACACCTAAATTCACACTTCGAAAAAATAAACACCAGATGAAAAGAATTTACATTTTACTAGCGATGATCGCTACTTTGGGAAGCTTCAATAGTGCAAAAGCCCAAGAACTCGTTTCAGTCGAATTCGTCTATAATTACACTACTAGCCTAATTAACTTTCTCGGCTTTCCGCTTCCTGTGGACTATGCTGTAGACTTTTACAAAATAACCTACACAACCACAGATTTAAACGGAGAACCTACCATAGCATCAGGTGCGCTGTCAATTCCCGTGTCCAATTCATGCAATTCCTTTCCTATGGTTGCGTATTGTCATGGAACTGTTCTCAAGCGCTTTGATGTTCCTTCTGAACGAAACCCAGAAAGCTTAATTCTCACCATTCTGTCATCGGCAGGATATATTGGAATTGCTCCAGATTACCTAGGTATGGGTATAAACGAGGGAATTCATCCTTATGTGCATGCAGAATCTCAAGCCACGGCTACACTAGACCTAATTAGCGCAGCGAGAGAATATTTAGCGTCGACAGATTATCAGGACAATGGAGAAGTGTTTATCACAGGTTATTCGCAAGGTGGGCATGCGGCAATGGCAGCTCTCAAATATGCCCAAGACAATGAGCTAGTCGAGGAACTCGGCATAGTAGCTGGCGCTCCATTAAGTGGGCCTTATAATATGTCTGGCTCACAAGCCAATCTTATATTGAGCGATGAGCCCTATCCGACTCCAGGGTACATCATTTACCTTGTTGTTAGTTACCAAAGCGTTTACGGGAACCTGTACAATGAGTTAAGCGATTTAGTGCAAGATCCATATGCCGATATAGTAGCTCCTTATTTCGATGGCGAACAAGATGAGTATACAATGGATGTGGTGAACGATCTTCTACCAGAGAACATTAGCGAACTGCTGAGAGATTCGGTTCTCACCAATTTTGAAAACAACCCAAATCATCCCCTCAGAATCGCTCTCGCTGACAATGATCTTTTTGACTGGGCTCCTGAAATGCCTATGCGCATGTATTACTGCGACGGGGACGAGCAAGTAGCCTTTACCAATAGCACTACCACCGAACAAATCATGACCGACAACGGAGCTGCCGATGTGAGCTCAGCCAATGTTTTACCAGGTGCTGATCATGGCGGATGCGTCGTGCCAGCAGTACAGGCTGCATTTAATTTTTTCGAAGGATTGGCATCAGAATGCTCTTCAACTTTATCCGTATCCAATGTTGACGAAGAGGCTATTGCCATTTGGCCAAATCCTGCAAAGGACTTGGTGCAAGTAAGGTTTGCCCTTGGAAACGGACAATTGGCTTTATACGATATCAGTGGTCGCTTGCTCAAGGAACAAGTTTTGAATTCGGAATTGTCAAATTTCGATGTGAGTGATTTGTCAAATGGGAATTACATTCTCACCATTACACACAATGGCACTCAATACGGAACATTGCTCGTCATAAATAAAAATTAAGGCATTTGTTCAACCACTGCAAAGCTCCCGAAGCTTTGAGGTTATTTTATCTTTGTTGATCCTGAAGAAAGCACCATGGATTTAGAGTCACTTATTGAAGAAGCTTGGAGCGATAGAAAGCTGATCAATAACCCCACTCATCGTCAAGCGATTGAAGACGTTATTGAAAAAATAGACTTGGGTAAGCTACGCTGTGCCTCGCCTACAAACTATGGCTGGACGGTGAATGAATGGGTGAAAAAAGCAGTAGTTCTTTACTTCCCCATGCGGAAAATGGAGACAATCGAGGTTGGTCCATTTGAATTTCACGACAAGATGCGGCTCAAGACCAACTACAAGGAAAAAGGAGTTCGAGTCGTTCCCCATGCCATTGCGCGATATGGAGCTTTTATAGCCAAGGGTGTCATTATGATGCCTTCCTACGTAAATATAGGAGCATATGTAGACGAAAATACCATGGTAGACACATGGGCTACCGTGGGAAGCTGTGCACAGATAGGAAAGAATGTTCACCTGAGCGGTGGAGTTGGAATCGGTGGAGTACTAGAACCACTTCAGGCGTCTCCAGTAATCGTAGAGGACGGAGCTTTCATAGGTTCGCGAAGCATCGTGGTAGAAGGCGTAAGAGTGGGCAGAGGAGCTGTGCTAGGGGCAAACGTAGTGTTAACCAAGAGCACACACATCATCGATGTCACACAGAAGGAACCAGTCACTTACAAAGGACAGGTTCCAGAGAGATCAGTTGTGATTCCTGGAAGCTATAACAAAACTTTTCCTGCCGGAGATTATCAGGTTCCTTGTGCTCTTATCATTGGCCAGAGAAATGCTGGAACAGATTTAAAGACCTCATTAAATGATGCTCTTCGTGAGTATCAAGTAGCTGTTTAATCAGTACATGAAGAGAATTCTGATCATACAAACAGCCTTCATTGGCGATGTGATTTTGGCTACTCCACTTATTGAGAAGCTAAAAAGATTCTACCCGAAATCGGAGATAGATTTTCTGCTGAGGAAGGGAAATGAAGGATTACTCAAAGACCACCCCAAAATAAATCAAATCCTTATCTGGGATAAAAAGAACTCGAAGTACAACAGCCTGGCCAAACTGGGACGAGAAGTCAGAAGCAACAAATATGATCTCTTAATCAATCTTCAACGCTTTGCCTCCTCTGGCTTGTTGACGACATCGTCTAAAGCAAAAGTCAAAATCGGATTTGCCAAGAACCCATTTTCATTTGCTTACACGCACAAATTCCCGCATGTCATCGATCAGGAGATGCATGAAGTGCATCGAAATCTCAGTCTAATAGAAGGGTTGACCGACAGTTCTTTTCAAGCTCCTGTCCTCTACCCTTCTGAGTCAGATTTTCAAAAGATAGCTTCGTTACAAAAAAGCGGTGCCTACTATTGCGTTGCCCCTGCATCGGTATGGTTTACCAAACAGTTTCCAGCTGAGAAGTGGATTGAAATGATTGATAAGGTAAAACATGATATCCCTATATACCTTCTTGGAGCTCCTGGTGATTTAGACACCTGCGCAGAGATTCAAGAAAAATCTATTCACGGCAACATTCGCATTTTGGCAGGAGAGCTCACATTCTTGCAATCGGCTGCCTTAATGAAAGGCGCCAGAATGAATTTCGTCAACGACTCTGCCCCGCTTCATATCGCCTCTGCAATGAATGCGGCGGTCACGGCTATTTTCTGCAGCACCATTCCTCAATTTGGCTTTGGACCGCTCAGCGAAAAGTCTCGCGTAATAGAGACTATTGAAAGTTTGGATTGCAGGCCTTGCGGACTGCATGGAAAGAAAACCTGCCCAAAAGGACATTTCAAATGTGCTTATACTATTGATACTTCTGAAATCTTGAAATTTGGAAAAAATAAATCAAGATAATGGCCATCTTAAAATAAAAGAGGGAAATCTCCTTCTTGCTCCCACCACGGCTGGATGGAGCTTATTGTGCCATGCCCGAAATGCAGAAGCATTGAAAACACTGCGAACGCTTAAAAATCGAGGTGCCGAAAGTGGATTTACAATTTTAGTTGAAAGTGACGCCCGTCTAAATAGGTTGGTCTCGGAAGTACCCGCTATAGCGTGGGACATTCTAGATACGAGTGACGGCAACTTGATACTGATCCTTCCAGAAGGCAGAAACGTAGACAAGCAAGCCTTAGCAGCAGATGGTAGCATTGCCATCAGAATGGTCAAAGATCCAGCAGAAAGAAAGCTTGTGCAAATGGTTAATGGCCCAGTGGTGTCTACCGCATTGCTCGACTCTTCAGGTACACCAGTTTCAAAACCCGAAGAAGCGGAAGATTCTCTCTTGGAAGAGGTGGATTATCTTTTAAATTTGTCCACCCTTTCAAAATTCAAAGACAAAAAACAGATTCCCATTGTCAAGCTCAACCTAGACGGGGAAGTGAAAATTATTCGACCCTGACCCTCATGGACTTTAACGACCATAAAGTAATCTTGGATATGCCGATATACAAGACGCTGTCGGAAGTTGCTGATGAAACAGGAACTGAGGCGTACATTATCGGAGGTTTCGTGCGCGATCTCTTATTGGGTCGAAAAGTGACAGACTTGGACGTAGTGACTGTAGGAAACGGAATCGACTTCGCTCAAAGTGTGAGTGAAAAACTGGACAATCAACCGGTGAAAATTTTCAAGAATTTCGGGACTGCAATGCTCAAATTCGGAGAGTGGGACTTGGAGTTCGTAGGTGCAAGGAAAGAAAGTTATGCCAGAGATTCTCGCAACCCAGAAGTAGAACCAGGTACACTAAGGGATGACCAACTTCGCCGAGATTTCACCATTAACGCTTTGGCGATAAGCCTGAATAAAAATAACCGCGGAGAATTGTCTGACCCTTTCAATGGGGTGGATGACTTGAGATCAGGCATTATCAGGACTCCCACAGATCCGCATACCACATTTAGTGATGATCCCTTGCGAATGATGAGAGCCATTCGCTTTGCGACTCAACTTGGCTTTGCCATTACAGATGATTCTCTTTCGGCAATTACAGAAATGAAGAATCGGCTGGAAATAGTCAGCACGGAACGCATTAGCGTAGAGCTCAATAAAATCATCATGGCAGAAAAGCCATCAATTGGTTTTAAACTGCTTTTCAAAACAGGCATATTGAATGAGTTTTTCCCTGAGCTCGTGAACCTTCAAGGAGTGGAGGAGCAAGATGGAATGCGACACAAAGACAACTTCTATCATACGCTTGAAGTGCTAGACAATGTGGCTGCTGAATCCGATAACCTCTGGCTTCGATGGAGCGCCATTCTTCACGACATTGCCAAGCCCCCCACCAAGCGTTTTCAGCCAGGAACTGGGTGGACCTTCCATGGACACGAAGACAAAGGGGCTCGAATGGTTCCAAAAATTTTCAAGCGAATGAAGCTCCCTTTGGACCACCAAATGAAGTATGTCCAGAAGTTGGTCGCGCTTCACTTAAGGCCAATTGCATTAACGAAGGAAGAAGCTACAGATTCAGCTATTCGAAGGTTGCTTTTTGATGCAGGAGATGATATCGATGACTTGATGATCCTTTGCAAATCTGATATTACTTCCAAGAACGAAAAGAAGGTCAGAAAGTACTTGTCCAATTACGAACGAGTGAAACTACGCTTGATTGAAGTAGAAGAAAAAGACAAGGTGCGCAACTGGCAACCACCCGTTTCTGGGGATGAGATTATGGCAATATTCGGCATTGAGCCATCCAGAGAAGTGGGTATAATTAAAAATAGTATCAAGGAAGCTATCCTAGAAGGGGAAATCTCGAGCGACCCTGAGGAGGCTCGGCTATTCATGATCCAAGAAGGTGAAAAGCTCGGGCTTACGCCGAAAAATTGAACCTCGCCTACTTCCAAACCCCACCAAAAAGCTACGTGATCTTTGATAGCCGCGGCAGCGTCTTTGGGCTCGGGATAGAACTGCGCAGCGTCAGAACCTATTTCATCCCTATAGCTTTATGCTGTAGTAAGACACTGTCCCTTTCCAGGGACACATGGTATGCGTATCAGACCTCTTGAGGAGTTCTTTTTTCACATCTGAAATGGAAATAGTGATTTTCTTCTAATCGCTTGGTGTTTTCACTTTCTGCAATTGCTTGTCCTTTAGATGTGGCTCAGACTTTCATGGTTTCTTTACAAGGGTATCTACAAAATAATGCTTGCAATCGTAGAAATGTTCTACGACTTCGAATCTAGCTGTTTCAAAATATGCCTCTATCTCTTCTACCCTAAATTTTCGACTGATCTCAGTGTGTATAACCTCTCCCGTTTCAAACTTAAAGTTTTGATCCAATGCATCAATCTCGACTATCTGGCTTTTTAAACTTACCAAATAGCTTTTTGCCAATCCCGTTTCTGGATCGTAATAGGGATAATGCTCGAATGCTTCGATGTTGAAATCGGCCCCAAGTTCCCGATTAATTCTTCTCAAAATATTGAGATTAAATGCCTTGGTTATGCCCGTAGGATCGTTGTAAGCGCGAAGAATGGCATGCGGGTTTTTCATCAAGTCATATCCGAGAAGCACTTGATCACCAGAATTCAACTTCTTATGGAGCTCTGACATGAAGCGATCGATCACCTCTTCGCGAAAATTACCAATACTTGATCCGATAAATAGAACCAGCTTTGGTCTATCTGATTCAACTCGCACGTTATCCAGCGCAGCGAAATAATCCGCATTTTCTGGTCGCACTGTCAATTGAGGAAACTCTTTGGAGAGATCGCTCTCCAGGTTCTCTAAAACATCGCCTGAAATATCTATTGGTATGTAACGGAAGTCCGCTCCGTTCTCCAAAAGACGCTTTAACAGAATTCTTGTTTTGGTGCCATCTCCTGCCCCAAATTCGAGCAAATCAAAAGGCCTTGAACCTTTAGAGAAAGCCTTTAAAATATCTGCTCCACGAGTTGAGAATATTTCATATTCACAATCTGTCAAATAGTACTCTGGCATTTTCATGATTTGCTGAAAGAGGTCATCTCCTTCTGCATCGTAAAAATATTTTGAGAGTAAATATTTGTTTTCTGACGATAAGCCCGTGGCCACATCTTCTGCTAATCCCATATTATTTTGCTAGACGAATACCTGCAAATTGCCATTGTAGGTGAGGGTGAAAGAAATTTCGATATGTTTTGCGGCTATGACCAGGAGTTGTTGCGCCAGAAGCTCCTCGCAATACCATTTGATTAATCATGAACTTGCCGTTGTATTCTCCCAAAGCTCCAGGAGCTTTGGAAAAACGAGGATACGGTAGATAAGCACTGTTGGTCCATTCCCAACATTGACCCCAATTGAATTTTTCTGAAGCTACTTCCCATTCAAATTCTGTAGGAAGTCGAAGCCCTTTCCATTGCGCAAATGCCGCAGCTTCGTAATAGCTCACATGAACAAGAATGTCATTCTTGTTTACCGCTCTTAGGCCCGACATGGTATACCGGTGCCATTGCCCGCGCACATTATGAAGGTAAAGTGGCGCAGTAATCTCATTTCGATTGATGAATTCCCAAGCATCGGAATGCCATAGGTTGAAATCCTTGTACCCTCCTGCTTCAATAAACTCGATAAACTCACCAAAAACTACAGGCCTGCTTGCTATGCTGAATTGTTCCAAAAAGACTTGGTGGCTTCCCTTCTCATTGTCGAAGAAAAATCCATCACTTTCAAATCCGATCTGCTTCAATCCCGATTCGATTTTGATCCAACTAAAGTCAACGCGCGCTGGCTGACTGTCTATACTTGAACCTTCATCGTAAAGAGGAAAAAACGGCTGGTGACCCAGGATGTACTTTATGTCTGTTAGCAGCAATTCTTGGTGTTGCATTTCATGCTGCAGACCGAGCTCTATAACTTCAAACAGTTGCGGACTAACCTGTTTGGCTTGAAGCAATTCAATTAGCTTTTCGTTGACATAATTGCGGTACTCGTATATTTTGGAGGTCTCGGGACGTGACATCGAACCTCGATTCGAACGAAGAACACGTTTCCCGACGTTGTCGTAATAACTATTAAAATGAAACCCGAAGGTCTCGTCAAACTCTTGGTAACCCTTAGCGAAATTCTTTAGAGCGAAAGTCTCAAAAAACCATGTCGTGTGAGCAAGATGCCACTTTGGTGGTGATACATCCGTAACGGGCTGAACAGGGTAATCTTCGGTTTTAAGCGGAGAGCATATTTCCTCAGTTCTATTTCTTATTTCCAAAAAACGCTTTGCGAGGAGCTCTTGAGCAGTTAAGATTTCTGCAACCTTAATTTCGGTGGTTGGTTCCATAGAATTTCCAATCCTGCATTTCAATTTTAAAATAGGCGTAAAAACGAAGCAGCTTAATTTCTTATTAAAACTTTTTCGGTGTGAACTGTAAGACCTCCAGTAATTACAATCATGTATAGGCCATTGTTTAGATTCTTGGTCAATCTAAATGTATCACTTCCTCGAAATTGCTGAGAGTGGTGAAGAACACCGTTGTGATCAAATACGGATAAACTATAAGTCTCACTATTCAAAAGACTGTTGCAATACCAAGGCAAGCCGACAGTATGTGGGTTTGCGTAAAAACACTCAATATTTTTATTTGTGTAATCTAGATTTCCAATAAGATATTGACTCCAAAAATGGACGTGCTTTTCGTATGAATTCCACTCATCTTGCTCTGGGTTCCATTCTTTAAAAAGAGTGGTATTCAGATTACCAT
This sequence comes from Cryomorphaceae bacterium, assembly GCA_047632755.1. Lineage (GTDB taxonomy): Bacteria > Bacteroidota > Bacteroidia > Flavobacteriales_D > Cryomorphaceae > JAKVAV01. The sequence continues at coordinate 60,174 of JBLIDT010000008.1, read as the reverse complement.
AATCATCATAAGTCGCCTCGACACTTTCTTTTGCATCTCCATCGGAATCAAAAACATCGTAAGAATTGGCATTCTCTACTTGACCCAATAGGGTGTAGGAAAGTGCTTGAAAGGATTGCTCAACCCATTCCTCTAAGCCTTGATTCCAAATACTTTGCAGCAGATTTACAAGCTGATTTTCATCATTGTATTCGTAATCTTGCGAGGAAGTATTCAACCAAACACCCAGCGTATCTACCCAAACCTGTTGCACCTCAGAACGAAGTTTGTTATTTTCATTGTATTCGAAGAGCTTTCTTCTCTGCGGCTGCCATGCCATAGATGTCAAGTCCCATCTAAAAATTAATTCTTCAGCTATTTTGTTGTCATCATTGTGGAGATACTCGTCTTTCGAGTAAGGGAGCCATTCATCAGCTTCATATATTTCTACAATCTCTTCAGAAACAAGGCCCAAGTAATTTCTAGCGAAAAATGTTCTTTGGTGATTTTCAAATTCTTCACTGAATGCATCCCATCGTTCACTAATGCTGTACTCAACAAAGCCATCGTCGTTGTAATTGAAACTTCGCTTGACCGATTTTTTCCAAATGTCCACTTTATTCTCAAACTCATTTTCGACTAAGAGCCTCCCTTGATTGTCATAATCAAAGATGATTTTCTTGAATAATTCAAAGTCAATGTTTGACTCTTGTTTCTCGAAGAAATAGGTGGAATCTCTGAGGAATCGTTGATTGTAAAGCAGATCAGGATTGTTTATCCTTAAACCATCAAAACCGAAAAAATCGTTTAGTGAGTTGGACTTACCATCATTATTTGACTGCGCTCGGGCCGAGAAGGCCGAAAAGAGAAAAACTAGTATTAGCATGATAGGCTTTACTCGCAACATAAGCTCAAAATCTGCTCCGTAAGGTACGAAACTTTGAGCCAAGATTCCTGATGAAACATTAAGGTTCAGTCGATCAATAGCTCTACGGCATTCTTAGCCGAGATTACTGCAGGGTTTCTCAAAACATCCGAAAGAGGTGAGTTTTGTTCACCGATTTTAACCACTAGTCCTTCAAGCCTATTTGCAGACTTGACAAGTATGCTCTTCAGTTTTTTAGCTGACAAGCTGGGATCTAAACCCCAAACAAGAGCTGCTACTCCTGATACGACGGGGGCGGCCATGCTAGTCCCAGACTGAGATTCTGTTCTATTATTAGGTGCCAAACTGTTAATCTCAACTCCTGGCGCCACAATATCTACAGACTTTCGACCGTAATTTGAAAAGTCCGCTAGGTATAAATATCCGGCCTTGAAGCTGCCCGCTGCGACCGTGAGAAAATTTTTGGCACTCTTTCCCTTTCCAAGAGTTCCGTCTGGGTAATTCATAATTTTGTCATTATTCGAAGCATCGTTTCCCGCCGCATGAATGAGTAAAACATCATTCTTGGCAGCATACTTTATTGCATCAAAAACAAGCTCAGCTTCAGGTGAGTATGCTTTCCCGAAACTCATATTGATGATCTTAGCTCCATTATCAACTGCATAGCGAATGGCCAATGCAATATCCTTGTCACGCTCATCACCTCCAGGAACTGCCCTTAAAGGCATAATAATGGAATTGGGAGCAATTCCATTTATGCCTTTATTATTGTCCCGAATTGCCGCGATAATGCCCGCTACATGTGTGCCATGAGAGGGGTCTTCAGCCCATACCATCTTGTTTCCATAACCTACGGGTAGCTCTGACTCATTTACTAAAGACCTAGGATCAAAGTCTGTATTTAGATTGTAATCTAAGTTGTTCTCAAAATACTTTTCACCACCGTCCAAGTATGCATTCAATCCCTCTCGTTCAGCTAAGAGAAGAAAATTCTTAATCTGCTCACCGTCCTGTGTTTTCGGATTCCATCCTGCTAGCTTTTCTGCGGAAAACGAATCACCACGTACTTCTTCGAAATAGAAGGCCTGAGCTCCTTTATAGAGCGAGGCGAGTTGTGCATATTCAGCGAATTGAGACTCGATGGCACTCATCTCTTCCTCAAATTCCTCCTTGTATTGAAGGTACTTTTCGTGATCTTTCTCTTCCTTTTTTAAAATGGATGAAATCTCTCTATTTTCAAATCTCTTAGAGTATTCTCGAAAGAGCCTGGTTATCTCAAGCGTTTCATTTTTTATGTTTTCACCTCTCGGGTTTCCAAGAAAGTTCCAACCGTGAACATCGTCGATGTATCCGTTTCCATCATCATCAATACCATTATCTGGAATTTCGTGCAAATTCGTCCAAATTTTCCCTTTAAAGTCTTCATGAAAAATATCAACTCCGTCGTCTATTACCGCAACAATAACGGAATCAAGAGGTCGACTGCCAATCAGCTTTAGCGCATCATCCACTTCTGCCCCAGCAGTACCCCCTTTAATGAAAGACAGGTTGAACCAATCTGTCTTTTGCTGTCCTTGGATGGAAGGACTCAGACCAATTAAGATACTTAAGGCGATTAGAATTTTCATCTGTTGCTTCTTGTCGTCAAAAGAAACGCCAACACTGTTGTTCAGGTTGGCGTTTCAATGGTAAATCTTGTTAAATATTAGAATCTTTTGGAAACGCCAAATCTACCCCCAGCAAGATTATTACCTCCACCGAATTCCAGATTGATACCCCAATCGCTGTTCCAGTAATAGCGGCCTCCAACTTGCAGGCCCAAATCAAAACCAGAATCATAGTCATTCTCAATTCCTCCCAAGAATCCAATGCTCAATCCAGCATAAAAATCCCAATCGCGAGGAATTTCAAGTAAGGTATTGAAGTGGTAATCTCCTCTACCCGAAATGGAAAAGTAGTCGAACCCTAAGTCAAGTCCCACCTGTCCGCCAACGGTAATATCGGGGTGCACACCGAAATCCATCCCAGCGTAAATAGGGAAACCGCTATCAAATAGTCCCACTCCGAGGTTCAGCTGTTTTCCGCCTTCGCCAATAGGGCTTTGAGCAAATGCACAGATAGAAAAACTGATAACAAATAAAGTAAGAGTGAATCTCTTTAACATAATTTCGTTTTTATTGCTCGGCAAATATAGATTTTTGCTTGATTAAGAGAGTGTTAAATAAAATCAAAAAAGACACCTGAACACAACAACCACGACTACAAAAAGAAAAGCCTGAGGAGATGAGAAAGTGAATTCAACTTTCCACTTTGATCTCATAAGTCACCTCGGTTTCAGAGCGAAAAGTGGCACCCACAGAGCAATATTTATCAACGGCTAATGCAACGACACGCTCTGCTCTATTTCGATCAATCTGGCCCTTAAAAATGAAAACCATATGCATAGCGTGGTATGGCTTGCATTCTCCCTCTTCTCTTCTAAGGCCATCCACCTCCACACGCAAATCATCAATTTTTTGTCCATTTTTTTCCAACATCATTGCTACATCGAAAGCACTGCAAGAACCAATTGCCGCAAGCAGTAATTCAATTGGCAACATTGCCTTTTCGTCTTCACTTCCATCAACTTCAACCCTTTTACCAGAAGGATTTACTGCCTCAAAATGAAGACTGTCATCAATCCGTCGAACAACTACTCTCTTATCCATAAATCAGTAAATCTCTTTGTTGGCATGGCTGATTGACCTTACTTGTGCCTTTTCACTTACTCTTTTGCCTTTCACGGCTAGCATTAGAGGTGTGGCAAGAGCTACCGACATCGACCAAGCCTTCCATATCCATCCTCTCATTAGCTTGCCCCTGCCAATACTAAAAGTTTATCTGTTTCGACCAGCGACCCGAATTCTACTCTGTCGTTCGAAACCCCAGTCGGTATGCTGCGCAAAATGCATCGATCCCTTTCCAAAATCTCCATGCTATGTGTCAGGAAATCCATTTCATGATGTGTTTCATCATTCTTAGAATAGATATGCCTCTTATCCATATTGTCATTAGTGACTTGATCCAAACGAGTTCTCTCCTTTTGACAAAAATCATTAAGCACCTCTTTCTTATAAGGTTGAAATTCCTTGATTATTGCTTTTTTGAGAGAAACGTCTATTGGAGGAATTGGTGTTGGTTGGTATTCATTGGTTTTGGAAATATAAGCATGTTAGATAAAACTGAGCGTACATTTTCATGGAATACCCCAAAAAAGAAAGGTGATTTAACATCAATTGCCTAAAGACTTGCTGTCAAAATTCGTTTTTCAGAAATGCAAGAATTGTACTAAAACAGCTCTACCAATACATCCTTTGCAATACTAACACGTTCGTATCTTCTTTCATTGAAAATCCAACCTCAGTAATTAAACTGTACCCTTTACCAAAAGCAATACAAGAATACGACACATGAATAAGCATACTTACGACTTCGGCCTGATAGGCAATTGCTCATTCCTCGCTTTAATCGGAAAAGACACCAACTTCGAGTGGATGTGTTTGCCCAGATTCGACAGCAGCTTTGTCTTTGGGTCTCTGATAGCAGGAGAAAAAAAAGGTGGGGAATTTAGTGTGAAGCCTTGCAGCGCAGACTATTCGTCCGATCACAAGTATATCGAAAACACCAATGTGCTTTGCACAACCATCAGTGAGGGGGAACATGAATATCAGGTCACTGATTTTGCGCCCAGGTTTATGCAGTTGGACAGGTATTATAGGCCGAGGATGGTCATTCGAAAAATAGAGCCTACGAGGGGAAACCCAAGGGTGAAGGTCATGTGCAAGCCGAAAGGAAATTACGGTGAGAATGATTTAGAAGTCGAAACGGGAAGTAACCATATTCGCTATGGTGGTCTTGAGGAAAACTTACGTCTTACGACCAACATCCCTCTGAGCTATATTGCCGAGGAAAAAGAATTCGTCCTCAGAGAAACCTACTATATGATTCTCACCTATGGTGTTCCATTGGAAGGGCCTATAAGAGAGACTGCGGAAAGCTTTCTCAATAAAACGATAACCTATTGGCAGCGATGGGTCAAATCTACCAGCATCGGCAATTTGTATCAATCGCAGGTGATAAGATCGGCGCTGACACTGAAAATATGCCAATACGAGGATACGGGTGCAATCATAGCAGCTCCAACGAGTTCTTTGCCCGAATCTCCAGGTAGCACCAGGAATTGGGATTACCGATTTTGCTGGATGAGAGACACTTACTACACCTTGCAGGCTTTTAATAGTGTAGGTCACTTCGAAGAAATGGAGAAATACTTCTCCTTTATCTCAAACCTACCTGTACCTGATGGAAATCGAATACAACCCCTTTACAGCATCACGGGTGAATCAAAGTTGACTGAGATTGAACACGATCTTCCCGGTTACAAAGGCAACGTTCCTGTAAGATCGGGAAACGACGCATACACTCACATACAAAATGATGTGTACGGACAGATATTGATGGCCGTACTTCCCTTGTATGTCGACAATAGATTCACAGACCATGAGGGTGCTCAATCATTGGATTTGGTCGCCACGCTGCTGAAAAAAATAGATGCGACAATTGACGAAACCGATGCCGGTATTTGGGAATTCAGAAATAGATCTCAGCGGCATGCGTATTCCAATCTATTTCAGTGGGCTGGTAGTAAAGCTGCCGCATTAGTGGCGAAAAGACTTGGCAACGAACAACTTGAAAAGAAGGCGGAAGCATTGGCAAAAAGAGCTAAAGACCATATCGAGTCAACTTATCTCGAAGAGCACAAGGCCTATGGTGCAGCACAAGAATTTGGATACATGGATGCTAGCACTTTGCAGCTAATCATCATGGGATACATTCCGCATGATTCAGATGCCGCCAAAAATCACTTGATAGCACTTGAAAAAGAATTGAAAGTCAATGATGGACTTTTTTACAGATACCGTGTCAAGGATGACTTTGGTGAACCAGATTCTACTTTTCTTATTTGCGGCTTTTGGTATGCCGAAGCATTGGCCTGTGTCGGACGAGTTGACGATGCTAGAAAAGCATTTGAAGAACTGATCACATACTCCAACTCTTTGGGACTTATGAGCGAAGATGTCGATTCGAAAGATGGATCGATGTGGGGGAATTTCCCACAAGCATACAGCCATGTGGGTTTGATAAATGCAGCGGCAAGAATTAACAACAGGTTGGACAAGCCAGGCTTTCTATCCTAGACTAATAAGTCTGTCTAGTAGAGCTCTTACCTCTTTCACTGATTCCAATCCAAATCGGGCGTGGCTAGAGCCAATGCCCACTTTGATGGTGAACGCTTCGTTTGGCAATGCCTCAAACATATATTCGTCCGTGGTATCATCTCCCACACAAATAGTAAAGTCGGGTTGATGCTGGTCGGAAATTTGCCTTGCTACTTTTCCTTTGTTCGTGTAATCAGGCTTTAATTCGATCACGTGGTCGCCGTCCAAAACGTGAAATCCGCGCTCATTCATCATGTGTTTTAGATGACTCGTCAATTCACTCTTTCTCACCTCACCAAGTCCTTTTTCAACCTTTCGGTAATGCCAAGCCAGCGAATGACTTTTTTCCTCAACAAATGATCCAGGCGTTCGGTCTACATAAAAGTTCATGATATCCATGGACTCTTCCTTCCATTCTGTGTCAGTATTTCCGCCGTTTTGAATCCAGCTCCCACCTTTTTCTTTGGACCACATGCCGTGTTCACCGACTAGGTCAACGGGCAATTTATTAAGCCAAGCCCCTAGCGTTTCCTTTTTGCGCCCACTGATGATTACAATCTTATTCTGTTTCAATTTTCCGAGTTCGATCAATGCATCAACTAAATCTGCATCGGGAGAACAGGCCTCAGGATCTTCATTGAATTCGACCAGAGTTCCGTCATAATCCAAAAGAATCAATCTTTTGTCAGCACTTCGGTACTTCTCCATCATGGCTTTTTCCTTCGCTCCCTCCAATTTTAATACTGCTCTGGCTTTTTGATTGTCCTTTGCAATTTGGAGGTTATTAAAAAAGAGATTTACCCAATTGAAAATGTTGTATTTCTTGACCGTTGCCTGCATTAATTTCATCCGAGCCCGCTGTTCTTCGACACTCATTTCAAGAGCCAACTTTAAGGCTTCAACCATTTGTTTTTGATTGGTCGGATTGACAAGCACCGCATCAGAAAGCTCTTTGGAAGCACCCGCCATCTCACTCAAAATCAAAACGCCGTCTTGGTTTTCTCGAGAAGCCACATATTCTTTGCAAACCAAGTTCATTCCATCTCGAAGTGGCGTGATCATCGCCACATCACACATTCTGTAAAATGCACCCAAAGCTCGGAACGGATAGCTGCGGTAGAAATAATGAATAGGTGTCCAACTTATCCTTCCATGTTTGCTGTTGATTTTGCCCACGAGCTCATCTACTTGCTCTTTGAGGGATTGGTAATTCGGAACTTTATCTCTTGAAGGCACTACGATGAGCATCAAGGACACTTGCTCCTTATATTCAGGATAGGTTTCCAAAAAAACATCGAATGCTTTCAAACGGCGTGGGATTCCCTTTGAATAGTCAAGCCTATCCATTGATAAAATAAGACGCTGATCTCCCAAGGATTCTCGGTATCTCTCTTCTCTTTCTAGTGCTTCGGGATGACGAGAGTTTTCTTCGTACTTTTTGTAATCAATCCCCATGGGAAGTGAATCTGCAACGACTATCCTACTCTTGGTTTGAATTTCATTGCCTTGGTAAGGATATCCTACCAATCGATGCACACAACTCAAGAAGTGCCGCATATCATCATACGTGTGGAAGGCAATATAATCTGAGCCAAGGACTCCCTCCAGCAATTCCCTGCGCCAAGGGAGCGTTCTGAATACTTCATAAGAGGGAAATGGAATGTGCTGATAAAACCCGATGGTAATATTTGGATGACTTTTCCTCAGCAATTCAGGCACAAGCATCAGCTGGTAGTCGTGAATCCAAACGGTATCATCCTCGTCGAGATTTTGAGATATTGCCTCTGCAAACTTTTCGTTTACTCGACAATAGCTCTCCCAATTATCGTCCCTATAATCTATGTATTGGATGAAGTAGTGAAAAGCTGGCCACAGTGTTTGATTGCTAAAACCTAAATAAAATGACTCCACTTCATCTTCGGTCAGAAAAACGGGTCTCATGCTCTCTTCTTCCAGTCCACGCGAAACTTCTTCCTTCAGTTCTTCCGTGTCAAAAGAAGCGCCAGGCCATCCAATCCAGATATTATTCCCCTCCTTATAAATAGAACCTAAACCAGTAGCAAGTCCGCCCTCGCTAGATTTATAGCTTAATTGGTCACCGTCCTTTTCAATTCTGACGGGAAGACGGTTTGATACTATAATGGTTTTAGACATGATGCAGGGGGATTTCAATGGAATAATAAATGTTCAGGCTGGAATACCTTCACGAGTCACCCAAAACAATCTTGCTTATTCGACATGTGCAAAGAAGCTGGGCTTTGGATGGAAACTTTGCATAAAAGACACTGGAGAATCAGCGTTACCTTTCCTCAATGACTTGAAGATTATAACCAGTTCCGTGGATGTTTTCAATGCTAATTCCTGCAACCATGCTAAGCTTTTTGAGAAGCTTCGTTACACATACATCCATACTCCTAATGGTAAATTAATCTTCACTTCCCCAAATCTTGTGCAGAGCTTCCGAGCGCTGCATAAAGCGGTTGACATATTTGAGGAGGAGTTCCAAGAGAGCATTCTCTTTTGGCAAAAGTTTGATGGTTTCACCAAGGAAGACAAGTTCTCATTTTGCAGGAAAATACTCGAAATTTCCAATGCTGATTTTCTCTTCTCTTGCAACTTTGAAACTCCTTCTGCCCAATATGGCTTCAATTTTCAGCAACAGAACTTCCGTGCCAAACGGCTTGGTCAAATAATCATCGCCACAATCGGACTTATTTTGAGAGCAATAGATTTTACCGTAAAGTGTGTTCTTAATATGAGAAACTTCGATAGAGCAGAAGGAGCGGGAAATACCCAAATGCAACTGATTTAGAACAGTTGACCATTTAGCTTGTTTGATATTTATGCAATCGCTTTTACTCCTCTTGACAATAATTACTTCATCCTATTTATTGGACTTTAACAAAGCAGACACAAATAACTGGACTGTCGTCAACGACGGCGTTATGGGTGGGCTTTCTCAAAGCAAGCTTGACTACACCGAAACTTCAGTAATTTTCGAAGGCATATTGAGCCTAGCGAACAATGGAGGGTTCGCCTCATTTCAAGGGCCAAGAGGAGAGTTTGATCTTTCGAAGTACAAAAAGCTAACGATCAGACACCGTGGATTCGGCGGCACCTTTGGCTTTAGACTTAAAACCTCCGAACCATTCTACATGCCTTTTTACAAAGCAGAATTCACTCCGACCAAAGATTGGCAAGAAACCAGTTTTGGCATAGGTGACTTTGACGAATGGAGAATAGGTGATAAAACGGGAGACAAGATTTCGAAAGATGATCTTGCCTCAATTATCCGAATGGGAATAATTAAAAGCGACAAAAAGGAAGATCCTTTTCTTTTAGAAGTGGACTTTATTCGATTTGAATAAAGAGTGATTGAGGCTTAACCCAATTCAAATTTCTTCGGAACTTGTGCTTCGATTTCTAGCTTCTCATTCGAAAATGGATGAACGAAAGAGATCTTCTTCGCGAACAGAAAGAGTCCCTTTCCTGATTTAAGGCCGCTGAACTTCATATCACCCAAGATGGGGCAGCCTGTGTCAGATAAATGGATTCTTATTTGATTTCTCCTACCCGTTTTTGGTTTGGCTTCCACCAATGTAAGCTCAGAAAATCGACGGTGATTGAGGCTTCTGACTGGTTCAATTTCAGTAATGGCTTCTTTTCCTTCGATCGGGTTTTCAAAAATCATCCCTGATTCGATAGCGCCAGAAACCCAAGCTAGATAAGTCTTTACTACTGTTCGGTTTTCAAATTGACTTCCTAAATGGGCGGCGGCGCTCAGTGTTTTTGCAATCAGAATAACACCACCTGTTAGTCGATCAAGACGGTGAACAGGCCGCGGAACGGTTAAAGCATCCTTTTGAGAAGAGTGAACTAAGTTGAATGAAAGCGCATTCTGAAGTGTGCGAAATGAATTTCCGCTTACGGGGAGATCGGCGGGTTTCTGCACCGCAGCTAAATGATCATCCTCGAAGAGAATTTCAATGGATCGCTCGTAGATTGGCCGAACTGTTTCGTCAGTTATTACGGTGAGAATTTCCCCTTCTTTAACCCAATGTCCAGTCTCGGACACTTCTCCATTTACCAAGAGAAGTCCTCGCTTAATGGCCTTTTTGACGCTTTTTCGAGAAGGTAAAGATTCGAATTTAGCAACGGCGTAATCGCTCAAACGCATTTGAGAGGGGCTCGGCACCACGTGCTTTTCAATGAAGTTTAATCCTAAATCACTCTCTCTGTGAAAATCCGATTCAGAATTAAAGTTATTCACTTCTCTTGCTATGATTTTTTAATTCTCTCAAGGTGTAACTTCTTGGCGGGCTCCAAGTGATCCTTGGCGAAGTCAGTAGTATATTGATGGGTCTCTAGAAACTTAATTTGAATCTGTTTCCAGTCCTCATCGCTCAGTGCCTGATTGAAAAATTTCAATTCTGCGTAGAGAAAATTCGAATATTTATCATAATCCTCAGTACCCAAGTAATACAAATCGGCATCCACTAGCACTCTTTCCATCTGATTGGTGGGTGTTTGCGGAATCCTTGTTGCCATGATCATTCCGCAAATGGACTCGATCTCATCCTGAGTAAAATCCTCATCTATCAATTCTGCTCTGGCCAACTCACATCCGCGCTTCTCGTGTTCTTGACGAGAAACCAAAAAACCGCTGTCATGATAAACCGCTGCAATTTCAATGAGTATGAATTCACGTTCGCTAACACCCTCAATTTCGGCGATTTCCCGTGCCCTGCTAAGCACCAAATGGGTATGCTCTAAATTATGGTACGTCAAGTTCTCATCGAGATTATCTTCAAGTCTTTTGAAGATACTGCCGTAAATGTTCTTGTATTTTATCATTCAAAAGTTGAGTCGTCGCTTACTATACTGCGTGCCTAAGTTAATAGTTTCCTAATCCAACGCAATTCTCTAGCAATCTATTCGTCATCTGATTCAAAAAAACTTTGCACTTTTAGCGCAGAAATACAATATTCATGAACAAAATATTAGTTCCTACTGATTTCTCGTCTGCAGCTGAAAATGCATTTGAACTCGCTTGCCAAGTATCAGCAGTTGGTAAGCAAGAGATTGAGCTTCTACATATCAAAGGTGGAGCAACTGAAAAACTTCTCAAAGAGAAAAACAGAACTTTAGATCAATTAGAGGAGTACCTCGACGAATTGTGCCAGAGCGCGATGGTTGAGCATGCAGTAACAGCCAATTACAGCATTCAAGAGGGCAGCATATTAACAGCTATCCCTGCGGCGGCTTCAGAGCCCGAAATTGTATTGGTCGTGATGGGGACCCATGGCTCGAAGGGAATCAGGCAAAAACTTTTTGGCGCCGATGCTTTAAAAATAGCCGAAAGGTCTCCTGCTCCAGTGTTGACAGTTCCTGACGTAGTTGATGCCAAATCAGGAATCACCAGTATAGTATTCCCTTTTGGAGGTCACGAAAAATTTGAGAATAAAGTGAATTCGGTAGCCATGCTAGCCAGCCATTTTAATGCCGATGTTCACTTCTATTCGATCAATCGGCCCGCTGCTGAAATCAGCAAAAGCATCCATAAAAACATTGAAAAAGCCGAAGAGTTTTTTACCCAAGAGGGAATATCTAGTGAACGTGTGAGGGAAGAAATGACGGAGTTCTCTGTTGGATTTGCCAATCAAACAATAAAGTACGCAGAAAAAGTAGGCGCTAAAATGATCGCAGTAATGGCAAACGATAGCGGAAATCTCTCCTTTATCTCATCATTAGATCGGGAAAACCTCATCAATAACGACAAGGGAATCTCTATTCTCGTCGTGTCTGAATAAAATAAGAAGTGGCCACTAATTGGCTCAACCGAAAAACGATTTGATGTTATCGAAAGCGTGTAAGAAAAGACAAAAAGTTTCGGCAACGGGCTTTAGGTAGAGAGGTATTGTGACTAGCCGGCTCGAAAACGTACTTTTTTGAAAAGTGAAAATAGCCTCAAAAACAGTGCTTTAGTTTGAAACAATTAAAGGTACCAATGGATGAGCAATAGTAAGGAAATCAGAACTATGGCTGATGCACAAATCCAAAGCCGTTTCTCTCTTCTCTTATTGGCTCTGATATGCTTTTTGATTCGCTCTCACTGGGCTTTATCTAGTTCTTTGAGCTGAGCTTTCGCTGCAACGAACCTTCTAATCTTGAGATTGGCGGTGTACCACGCCATCATGTCCCTGACATGGCCAAAAGAAGACATCTTCGAAGCTTATAAACGAGTATGAGCCTAGAGCAAACTCCAGCCACTCATCAGCACAAAACAGAGGTTGAGAACCAAAACGATAATCGCTGTCGAGCCTTTTCCTTGATCGGCCATTCTTCCAGCAATTATGACCACGCTAAGAGAAAGTAAGAGTAAGATTCCACTAAACCATCTGGCTCCGATTAACTCGGGGATAATCCAATATCCATTAAAGAGATCAACACGCTCGGCATGACCTAATTCTGGAGTAAGATTGAAAAGAACGATCCATGAAACAAGAGCTGCCCCATGCAAAAGAGTCACAGCAATTGAGTAAGGCAAAATCCATTTCGGAAAGGGCTTTTGAGCTGGTGTTACCGTCTGTTCCATGTGAGTGAAGTTTGAATAAAGGTAACATAGATAAAATACCTTTTGTGAAATCAAGTCTTTAGCTCATTACCCCTCCAAGTACTCCCAATCCTCGATCTCTTCAAACTGCTCATGCCCTTCTGCTACGGACGGATGAGTCAATACCGATTCAACAGAAACTTCTGGTATTTGGCTATCGGCCAATCCATTTTTTACGAAAATGAAATTGAAGCCAAGCTCATTGGCACCCACCAATCGATAGCCCTTTTTATTGGCCAGTTTGGTCATAGCTATTGGCGAAGCACCGTGGTAGATTGGATGCTTTCCTGGATAGGAATAGTTCGGATCGTAAGGCACCACGATGTTTTCCATTCCAAATTCGTTGTGCGTTTCAATAATCACCACTTGTGGCTGGATCACTTCCAAGGCATCCCAGACCCAGTAATCATATCCGTCAATATCAATCGAAAGCATTCCGATCTCGCCCGTGATTCCAGCGTTCTTGATCAGTTCATTGACATTCTCACGGTTGACCTTAGCGCATAAAAACTTCGGCTGATAAAACCAAGAATGTGGATACTTACTGAAAAATCGCTTTCCTCTTTTGATGCTAGCTGGATTGCCATCGATGAATAAACCTCGCCATCCAAAATTGAAGTAGAGATTCGCCGAGTTGCTGTTTACTCCATCGTCAGACCCTATCTCCACGAAAACCTTCTTTTCCATTCCAAGAACCGAAAAGATGAAAAGCAACATCCCGTCTTCCTCGAATTGAGAAAACACGCGAAACCCCGTTTCCGAAATGGATGGCAACTCATCTTTTCCTGCTTGCTCGCGGTATTGCAGAAACATCTGCCGCTGCCCGATCTGGACTGACGGATTGAATCTGTTTCTGATTTTGAGAATAAGAAATCTATCTTTCAGGAAGTTTTTAATTCGACTTTTCATCGGCAAAAGAGCCAGCTATAGGCTATTTAGTTTTCTGCGACAAAGATGGAAAGAACAACGGTTACAAGAAAATTCAATTTGGCAACTCATTTCCATGTAAGCCCTAAACTCTTGCAAAATGAGGCCACCAGCGAAAATGTGGAGTTTAGTAGTACCGAATGTGACTAAACCAAAAAGCCGCTTTTCAGCGGCTTTTTATGTCTCTATTCATTGATTTCTTTCAATGAAGCCTTCTGGAAATATAGAAATTGAATTGACCATCGGTAATGGTAAGGGTATCCGTTTTTTCGGAATCTATCAATCTCATTTCAAAAGTACCGGAAAACCTTCCGGTTGCATTCTTTATTCGTCCAGTGAATTGATCGATTTTCAAGTTTCCATCGAGTAAGCGATTATAAATTTTGCCATTGGCAGAACTAAATAACGGTCTAAATGAATCGGCAAAATTGAGGGATTCGAGCGAGCTAGCACCAGTAATTTCTGGTGTCACCCCTTGAAAAGTTAGAAGCAGTGCCATGGTGTCGACGCAGTTATTTGCGCCCATTCCCATGTAGCCTGCAGGCAAATCCAAATAGGGTTCTGTGAAATAATCAAAAGTCAGTTTGTTGCATTGGCTAGGAATACCTACTCCTTCAAAGTGCTCTCCGTTTATCTTGCATTCGAAATACTCTACGCCATCATTTTGAGCGTCATCCTCGAAAATCTCCTCACAGGAGGAAATAAAGAGTGTCAAAAAAAAGCAAAACAAAATATTCTTGATCAGTCTCATATCATTTTTTGTCTGCCCGAATATACGGAATCCGTGGCATTCATCCAGATAAATGGGTTGGGGTAAAAGTGGAAAATCCTAGGTCGCTCACAAGGATATGGAGTCGACGCTTTTGTGCTATTCAACCAGTCGTATTCTCAAAATAAAGCGACCGATGATGCAGTGCCAATGAGCAGCATTGGCTCTGATTAGATTTTGAAAATGAATTGGAAAGGCAGTGCTTAGGTGCTGCCTTTTTTCTGTTCGGCATGATCCAAAAAGTTTAAACTATCTCGATTACTCCTACGCGAGCTAACGGCAAATAACTAACAGCCCTTTCACCCCTCCACATACCGCGCATCTGGCACCAACTTCACCTTCTCCATCCTGTCCACTTCCACCGAGTAACAGTCAAACTCTTCGGTTACTTTTCCCTCTATGCAATACACCCCGCGCCCACGGAAGGGGAAATCACGCGCTACTTGGGGGAAGTGAACCGTGTCGATAAACTCGCCGTGTAAGTCCACAAAATTTCCGAAAGACATGCGGTCACCCCGCGCAGTGCTCGTCTCTTTTCGGGTAACGAGGTATCCAAAAATCTTCACCCGCTGCCCTATGCGCGTGGTTAAGTCGCGGGCCAGTACTCGGCTGTCGGGCTCATTCTCCAGCAGGCCAAACGGATCGACCAGCGGGAAGCCCAGCAACTCAATCTGATCGAAGGCATCTTCCAGCAGGCTGCTCTCTAGCGTGGGCAGTTCGTAATCTTTTCGCGGCTCGCGAAAAAGCATTTGCTGCTCAATGGTTCTCTTAATCGGGTCGAGTTTGAAACGAGCTTCCCACAGGAGTTCCCGCTTGTTCTTCCCCATAAATCGGAAAGCATCAATGCGAATCAAGATGTCGATTTGCTCCACCCCGATGGGCACCCGATCGAGAAAATCCTCCATATCAGTGAAATTACCTTCCCGTTCACGAGAGCGCAAAATGCGGTGGATGGTTTCGTCTTCGATGGCATTGAGCATCCCCATCCCGAGGTAGATCGACTTGCCGCGAATCACGGCCTCGTGGCGACTCGTATTGATGCAAGGTGGCAGCACCTCACCGCCTTTCATTCGGGCTTCGTGCACGTAGAATTCAGGGCTATAAAAACCACCGCCATTGTTGATCGTCGCCACCATGTACTCCAGCGGATAATGGGCCTTGAGGAAAAGGCTCTGGTAGCTTTCGACAGCGTAGGATGCTGAGTGCCCTTTCGCGAAAGCGTAACCCGCAAAACTCTCTACCTGCCGCCAAATCTCGGCGGTGAGCTCGTCCTTGTAACCCTTCTTTTTGCAGTTGCTAAAAAACTTGCCCTTGGCTTTGGCAAACTCCTCACGCGAGCGAAACTTCCCACTCATGCCACGGCGCAGCACGTCGGCTTCTCCTAGGGTAAGGCCCGCGAAGTAGTGCGCCACTTTGATCACATCTTCTTGGTACACCATCACGCCGTAGGTCTCGGGCATAATCTCAAGCATCACAGGATGGGCCTTTTCTCTCCTTTCGGGAAAACGGTAGCGGAGAATAAACTCCCGCATCATTCCCGAGCGGGCCACTCCTGGGCGAATCACCGAACTGGCCGCCACCAATCCGATGTAATTGTCAACCCGTAGTTTTTTCATCAGCATCCGCATGGCGGGGCTTTCCACGTAGAAACAACCGATGGCATCGCCGTTTCGGAGCATCTCGCGAATGGCCTCATCTTGCTTAAATCGCTTCAGGTCGTGAATGTCGATGGGTGGATCGTTGGGATGGTTTCCGGCTACGATGGCCAAGCTGTCTTTGATCTTACCCAATCCCCGCTGACCGAGAATATCGAATTTGTAAAGACCGATGTCTTCGGCCACCACCATGTCGTACTGCACCGTGGGAAATCCCTTCGGCGGCATCCACGTAGGCGAATAGGTGTGAATGGGCTCATCGGCAATGAGGATACCACCCGCGTGCAGACTCAAGTGACTCGGGAAACCTTGGATGAACTGGCTGTAGCGCAGCACCAAAACCGATAGTTCATCCAGTTTTGAGGCATTGAACTTCCCCGTACTCAGGATATCGATTTCCTCTTTTGGCAAACCAAAAACCTTCCCCAGCTCGCGCACTATCGCACGGTATTGAAAGGTATTGTAGGTGGCCAGTATGGCGCAATGCTCGAACCGCTCGAAAATGTAGCGCGTCACATCGGGACGGTCGCGCCACGAAAAGTCGAGGTCAAAGTCAGGCGGATTTTTTCGGTAGAGGTTGATGAAACGCTCGAAGTAGAGATCGAGCTCGATGGGATCGACATCGGTGATGCGCAAGATGTAAGCCACCATACTGTTGGCGCCACTCCCTCGCCCCACGTAGAAATAACCTTGCCGACGGGCGTAGGATGTAATGTCCCAATTGATCAAAAAGTAGGAGACAAATTCCTTTTGTGTAATGATTTCCAGTTCCTTTTCGAGGCGATCGATCACCACTTGATTGACATCGGGATAGCGGTAGTGAATGTTTTCGTAGCAGAGCTTGCGGAAGAGCTCCTCGTCCTCTTCCACCGAACCGGTGTAGGTGCGCAAGTTCTTGTGCGGGTAGGCATCGCCAAACTCGAAGTTGATGCGGCAGCGCTGCAGGAGGTGGGTAGTATTGGCAATAATCTGTGGATAATCGTTGTAGAGCGCCATCATCTCATTGCGGTGCATCCAACGATCGTCGGGCTGGCCTTCCTCGCTTTTGGGCAGTTTAGAAAGAAGGCAATTGTTGTCGATCGCCCGCAGAAGACGGTGGGCATTGAATTGGCGCTTGGAGTTG
This sequence comes from Cryomorphaceae bacterium, assembly GCA_047632755.1. Classification (GTDB taxonomy): domain Bacteria; phylum Bacteroidota; class Bacteroidia; order Flavobacteriales_D; family Cryomorphaceae; genus JAKVAV01. The sequence goes on along the minus strand of JBLIDT010000008.1, from coordinate 42,964 downwards.
AAGCTATGTGGGTGCCACATCACCAACTTATTTTTCTGCTTGGCCATCGGCGAGCGCGACAGACGAACCAAGTCGCGGGGATGAACACCGACAAATTCGTTGGCGCGAAGCTTTACCTCTTCATCTAAGATCGAAAAGGGATAGATGACAAAAGCGTTTTCAAACGGGGGAGCCTCGGCGGGAATCGGTTCTCCCGAATGGAGGAACTGCGAGAGGTAAACATTGATCTCTTTAAATCCCTCATTGTTTTTGGCGAAAGCCACAAAGCAGGGCTGAGCCCCATTGCGAAAGTCGATGCCGAGAACAGGCTTGATGCCTTTTTTGTAGGCCATCCGCACAAAGTTGATCGACCCCGCAGTGCTGTTGATATCGGCCAGCGCCACCACCTCGTAATCATTGGCCATAGCGGCCTCGAGAACTTCCTCGGGCGAGAGGGTTCCATACTTGAATGAATAGTATGTGTGCGTGGGAAACATGTATTGAAAAGCGATCAGCATCGGGCTTCGAAATGCAAATCAAAATTACTTAATGCAAATATAGTTTGCAAACTAATTTCATTGTTTAGAATCCTATAAACAGCATGAATCGGATCTTCTGACATAGCATCATTTTTCTATCTTCATGGTTCTTAACCAATCAGTAGCCATGAAACAGATAACCCTTCTTTTTGCAGCTCTTGTTTTTTCTTCAATTGTCCAAGCCCAATGTGAGGCACCTGAACTGGTGGATTGGTCAGCTGTGAATGATAGCACATTCAACATCACTTTTGAGTCTTCGGTCACAGGAGACTATCAACTCGACTTGAACTTAGACTATGCCGAAGAGGTTGGTATCAATGAAATACTAACGACGAGCGGATCGGCAGTGACAGGCACGAATACGGTAACCCTTGGTGTGAGTCAAAGCCTTTTGACCCCTTGGACTCCGCTAGGAGCAGTCTATTTCACCGCATACCTAAGCGTGGAATGTGGAGCTGGTATTTACTCAGACTCAACAAAATTTTATCTCAGTGCTCACTCATTGGTGGGTGAGTCTGGTTTTAATTGCGATAGCTTATACCAACCCTTCGAACCTCTTCCCGACGGATCCGGAGCGGTTTACGAAATCGGATTTACCGTACCCGACAATGGTGAAGTTGTAGAATCACTCAGCGCTTTCATTGATCTGGGACATACATTTAACGGTGATCTAAGCATCTACTTGACCCATCCAAATGGCACACAAGTATCATTATTGGAAATCGGTCAGGCCTTTTTAGGTTCAAGTTGGGGGTTTAGTGTGATTTTTACAGATGAAGCTGATGAAGGTATTCCCGACGTCAATAATAACAGTCCAGGTCCGCGTGGTATTTTTTTACCGAACGAGCCTCTGTCCGTATTGATCGGCGAGCCCATGGCGGGCGAATGGACGCTGACGATAGTGGACAATCTCAATCTCGACGATGGAATGGTTTTCGGAATTTGTTTAACATTAAACGGCGTGCCGTGTATTGCTTCGGTAGAGGGAAAAGCATTCTACGATTTTAATGGAAATGGCGTACAAAACGATCCTGAACCAGGATTTTCATATGCTTTAATTGAAAACTCTATTAGTGGAGATCAGTTTTTTGCAGGTGAGAACGGGGACTTTTGGAATTGCTCAGAAGAAGGAAATGGAACACTCGAAGTTCTCAACGTGCCTGAATACTATGAGGCAGCTGACGCAGACATCTCTTTAATGGATGGCGATCAGCTCGAAGATGTCTTGATCCCAATTACCGCGACAGAACTAATCTCGGATGTAGCAGTTGATCTCATCTCTCTGGAACCAAACAGACCAGGTTTCGAAGCAAACTATTTAGCTCAAGTGAGTAATATTGGTACAATCTGCGAAGATGATATCAGTGTCGAAATCAACTTTCCCGATTATGTGGAAATCGTAAGTTCCGCTAATCCCGACCTGATTATAGCCGACAATGCAGCTTCAATCGACGTGTCACAAGTTTGTCCTTTCGGGCCATTTGAATTAAATCTGACGATTCTACTTGACGATACGGTAAGCCTCGGCACGATGCTCGAAGCGACCATTTCTGCCAACGTTTCGGATGAGGATCCGAATGAACTGAACAATACTTTCACATCAGTAGTGGAAGTAGTAGGCTCCTACGACCCCAACGACAAGCAAGTAAGTGCGACAACCATCGGAGATGAATTTCTCGATGACGGCTCTCCTTTGAAATACACCATCCGATTCCAAAACACCGGAACCTTCTACGCCGAGCGTGTGGTGATAGCCGATACCATCGACAGCGATCTCGACCTCAATTCGCTTCACATTATTTCTACTTCGCACAATATGCAATTGGTAAGGGAAGACAATGTACTCTACTTCGAGTTCGACCAAATATTCCTGCCAGACAGCGCTACCGACTTTGACGGAAGTATCGGCCATGTGCGCTATGAAATCACGCCGATCGCCGATTTCAGCCAAGTCGACCTGATTGAGAACACGGCATACATCTATTTCGATTTCAATGAGCCGATCATAACTAACACAGTGGTGACTGGTTTCCAAAACCCGCTGAGTGTTTCGAACGAAGTTGAATTTGAAACTAAGCTCTTCCCGAATCCTGCAAGTCAGAGTATCACGCTCACCTGGGCTCAGGATGTAGAGGTTGATCGCATTGAGATTTATGACTTATCGGGAAGGCTTATCCAATCCCAAAGTGTTTCTGCAGGTAAAAGCTACACCATAGAATTGAATGATTTGACGGATGGCATGTACCTGATCAATGTAGTTTCAGGAGCTCTGCAAAGCCGACAAAAATTTATGAAAATCGCTGAGCGGTAAATTTCATCGTACCTTTATGAAAACAGCAATAATTCATGCGCTTTTTCTATATCGGCTTAGTCATCATCTTCCTCGTTTCACTACTGATTGGTCAAATCACGACACCAAAGTACACACCCTTTAAAAAGGTATTCGCCAAGGGTTTGTATTACTCCATTATTGGTCTTATTGGTTTTGTCATAGCCATTGGAATTGTTGCTCTTGTAAATGATTTGCAGTCACGCAATGGAAGCCCCGATGACTTTGCTAGAATGACCAATGAACAGAAGACAACATTGCGTGATTCATTGCGAAAGGAATTACCGAATCCTACTTTCGAAGATCTTCAAGCTACTTTTTTAGACTACAATTTCAATGGCATTTTGATTCCCTGCTACGAAACCGTGCACAAGCTAGATGTGACTTCACTTGACGAAATAAAATCATTCATTGTCGGTGATTCAGAACTCTCAAGAGATCTTTATGAAATAGAAACGGAAGCGGAGCTTATGGTCAATCAACCCGTTACCGACTTTCATTTCAAGGGTACTTTCAATGTGCAATATGAGTTTTACAAAGGCGATACGGATTTCGATCCAGGATGGAAGTTTTCTAAAATTCTGATCAGCAATTGTCAAGTGATATCCGCTCCTGAAAAGAAAAAAATTATCGGTAATTCTGAATACTACCCCGACTTAAATCGGGAGTAGACCTCTCGCCCCTCTAATTTTTTCGATATTTCGGCAGCTTAAATTCTCAATATTATGCTCAGTTATTTTCGCCGTGAGCGCATCAAGCTAATAGAACAGGAGAAATTGAAGAAATACACATTCTACGCAATCGGTGAGATCTTTTTGGTAATGGTTGGGATTCTCCTTGCCCTTCAGGTGAATAACTGGAATCAAAATCGGCTGGAAAGAAAACAGGAAGTCAAATTGCTCCATCAAATTAAAGCTGATCTCGAATCAAACTCAGATGAGATTGAGTCTATGCTCAATAAAATGGAGATTTCGAAAGCATCGGCAGACTCACTCCTAGAAGGGTTTCGCACCAAAGAAGAAATCAGAGGTGTGGCGTTACACACTTCCCTTCTGCATCGCAGGTTTTTCTTTACCATGGCTACTTCAGGGTATTCGCAAATGAGCGGTTCATTGGGTACATTGATTCAAAATAGCGAACTGAGAAACAGTATCGCACAACTTTACGAAGGTGATTTTAGAGATATTCAAAAGCGGCAAGAAATGCTGTCAAACCACATTGATAATAACCTCAGCCCTCAGTCCAATAAGCTTTTTGTCATCAAACAAAGGATGGAATTCAAGATGCCAGACTTTGATGAATTCTCAATGGATTTCTACGATCCAAAAAACTACGAAGAGCTGGTGGAAAATTCAGAATATGCCAACACGATAATCATTCAAAAGAAGATGTACAACATTCAAACCAGCCAATTGAATAAGACCTCTGAGCAACTTAACAAGGTTTTAAAATTAGTTAAGAAAGAAATTAAAAATCTGGAAGCATAAATCCTGAATAGGTCATGGCTTACTCGCCAGATGAATTCATGACACAATCTTTTTAAAGAGTCAAAGTCTCTTAAAAGCAGCTAACTATTTTTCTTCTGCAAGCTTTCATTCAATCTTCGGCGCATATCGTTGTGCTCTGATCGTATCTGAGTAGTCATATCCATCACGTATTCATGGTCATCATCCATGTGGTTATGATCGTGTTTCATCGAGTCGAGTTTGGCCCTTAGCTCATCATCAGCAATCTTGCCTCCGTCGTATTACTTTTTAAACGCTACATGGTCTTTCATGATTACCGAATGGTTTTTCATGATATTCTCCGTGTAGAATTGTGTGTGTGTGTCAATACATATTCTTCTTGAACGGGAGATTGCTTTGGATCACAGGAAAAAAAGGCGCCGAGGATCACAACCAACAAAACTAAAACCGCAGTAGTTTTCATGTAAATAGTTTTTCAGAGTTTAACATGAAGTTACCCCCGAGGAGGCAAAAATTGAATGACATAAGTCATTTTTCAAACTAATTATTGATAGTATTTTTGTGTTTGTAGAGTCGGTGAAAGCCTCAACGATATTCCAACTGAAAAAGGAAAAGAACGAAGCATTTGACGAAATAAAAACTTCGTCACTTCATCGTTTTTAAATTGAAATAAGCCATCTCCCGAAACGCGAATTTCACGACCGAGAATGGATGTCGATTCTGGCAAGAAGCATTCCGCGCTGTTCCGGTTCCAATGGTAATTAGGGACAAATACGGAATCTCCATCAAACGTTACCGTTTGCATTGAAATGTTGAATGTCTTAGACCCACCGGAATAAAATCGCTCTGTAGAAAATTGTGCTCAGGCCCCTAAAAAAGTAGCATTGAGAGCAGAGAAAGGTTGATTGATTGTTTCATCATTGATAAGGTTGACTTCAAGATAAATATCTTGCTTTTTTAAAAGAAACCTCAAAACGAAGATTATTAAAATCATAGATAGTCAAATGTCATTTAAAAATCAACCAGTTGTGATTTCGTAGAGCTTGCTCCCGTAAAATCAGTCTTATTTTTTCCATGGCATTTCTACAGACTGGTGCTGACAATTTTTCTATAAATGCGCTCACATTTTTCTAAAAGCGGCGCTAACCTGTCAGGAAAATCAACCTCCTTGTTTCGATAGGCCTGAAAACTCGTGGACTTGTGCACATTGCTATACCAGTACTCCGCCCAGATACCATCTTCGGAAATTGGACCAGCTTCCCAAGAAAGCATCGATTCTTCAAAGGAAATTCCAATAGCCTTGCAAAACTTGGTCAGCGCAGTTTCTGGGTCCATCAAAATTTCTTTGGAATCCAACACGATGGCCTTCAGCCCAATTCGTTCCAAATGATCCATCAGTATAAGGTGAGCCTCGTAGCCGACATCTTGCATAGTGGGATTGGGAATCACCTTATCGAATGAAACGATCATCTCCCGTGGGTCGCGCGTAAGAATCACATTGATACAGCCTTTGAGAAAATCGAGGTTGAGGTCTATCAAATGGTGGGTCATGTGCTTAAAAAAAACCACTGGTTTTTCATGTGATCCTATCATCATCTCCACTACTTTCTCTCCGTCGTTCTCCATTGATGCGAGAATCTCGTTTGCTCCAGGATGGTATTCATCCGCATCGGTATGTCTCAAGTAATGCGCGTAAAGTGGCTCGTCAAAAACTTGGCAATCGCTCCGCTGCGCGAATGAATACATCAAGGCCGTTGAGACATTTCGCGGTCCCGACCAAAGACAAATTCTTTTGGTTTGATCAGTCATTGTTAACCTCTTCTTTGATCAACGATTGATAGAGTTGGTGAAGTTTCTTGGTCATGGTTCCATAAGCTCCTTCGCCAATTATTCGGCCGTCAATTTTGGTAACGGGAGTCAGTCCACCAAAGGTTCCCGTTACAAAAGCCTCGTCGGCTCCGTAGACATCAAAGAGCGAAAAATCCTTCTGTTGGCAATTGATTCCGTTTCGTTCGCAAACTTCAATCACCTTGGCTCGGGTGATGCCATTCATGCAATACTGACCTGTGGAGGTCCAAACTTCACCTTTCTTCACGATGAAGAAATTGGTGGCATTGCAGGTGGAAACAAAACCGCGAACATCCAGCATCAGCGCTTCATCAGCTCCAGCTTCCAAAGCTTGGATGAGGGCTTGCACTTCGTGCAATTTGCTGTGGCAATTCAGTTTCGGATCGAGGTAATCTGGAGAGCCGCGACGAATCGTAGAAGTGAAAAGCGTAATCCCTTTTTCCCGTGTTTCTTCCGAAGCCTTTTTGTGCTCGGCAATGATGACCAAGTTCGGCCCCGAAATGGTCAATCGCGGATCTTGCGACGGCGTCTTCTTGATTCCACGGGTCACCATCACACGCACATGAACGTTGTCTTCCATGTTGTTTGCGCTAAGCGTATCTCTAATTGTCTCAATCAATTCTTCTCGTGAAAAAGGCAGTTTCATCCCAATACTCGCCGCACCCTGCCAGAGTCGGTCGAGGTGATCGTTGACAAAGCACAAGACCCCATAATGAAGTCGGATGCCTTCCCAGACCCCGTCTCCAACTAAATAGCCGCTATCAAAAACAGATATTTTGGCGTCTTGCCTAGGCAGCAATTCTCCGTTGATGTAAATCAAAACTGACTCGTTACGAGAATCGGCTATTGCGTTGTGGGTTCCGTGGATCATAAGATCAAATATGAGAAAGGATATTTGAAATTCCGATCAATGGATAAATTTTTCGAGTGAATTTCTATCCGAATAGCATTCGTCCAATTCCTGCTCTATTCACCCAATTCAGCTTCTGTTCAACAAATAAATATGGTCTAAAAACTAGCGTCTAAACAACTATCTTGGCGCGATGTTTCGACTTTTGAGCTCCCTCGCCATCCTCGCTTTTATATTTTCTTGTTCCTCGGGAAATGAGAATTTGGATCTTACTCCAGTTTCGCCAGAAGGCGACTATACCCAATTCGTGAACCCTTTCATAGGAACCAGTGGCCACGGACACACTTTTCCAGGTTCTACTCTACCCTTCGGGATGGTTCAACTCAGCCCCGACACAAGGCTCGATGGATGGGATGGTTGTGGCGGTTACCATTACAGCGACTCTGTCATCTTCGGATTCTCACACACGCACTTGAGCGGGACGGGCGTAAGCGATTACGGCGACATTCTTCTCATGCCTACCAATGCGGTCATCTTTAATAATGGCGCCGATGGAACTGAAGGTTACTCCTCTTCTTTTTCTCATGAAAATGAAGAAGCCAAAGCTGGGTATTACCAAGTAAAATTGAATGACACCAATGTTGAAGTGGAATTGACGACAACGTTACGGGCTGGAATTCATCGCTATCAATTCGCTTCGGAGGAGAATCAAATTATCATTTTGGATCTCGAGCACCGCGATAAGTTACTCGATCACAAAATGGAGAAAACCTCTCCTACCACCCTCTCGGGATACCGATTTTCAGAAGCATGGGCCGAGGATCAACGACTCTTTTTTCACATCGAATTTTCGCATCCCTTTTCCAGCGAAGCGTTCAATTTAGAAGTGAAACCGACTATGGGAGCTTTTACATTGGACAATCCACAGAATGAACCCGTAACCGTCAAGGTGGGAATCTCTGCGGTTGACGAAGAAGGTGCTAAGCGGAATATGATGGATGAAATGGGCACTCTCAACTTTGATGAAGTGAAAGGAAAAGCCTTTGACGCTTGGAATGTCCAGCTTTCAAAGATTGCGATTGAAGAAAGCGACTTGGATAGAAAGACTACTTTTTACACAGCACTTTACCACAGTATGATCGCTCCAAATCTCTACCAAGATACAGACGGGCGCTACCGCGGCATGGACTTAGAGATTCACGAAACGCAAGACTTCGACTACTACACGGTCTTTTCTTTGTGGGACACTTACCGAGCGGCCCACCCTCTCTTTACCATCATCGAGCAAGAGCGCACAAACGACTTCATCAACACGATGCTCGCCAAGTACAACGAAGGTGGAATCATCCCAATTTGGGATTTATCGGCAGGCTACACGGGTTGCATGATCGGTTATCACGGGATTCCCGTAATCGCCGATGCCTATCTGAAAGGTATCAACGACTACGATGCTGAGCTCGCTTTCACGGCCATGAAGCATTCAGCTACCCGAGAGCACCTGGGACTTGAAGGCTACATGAAAAACGGTTTCGTAGCAGTAGAGTCAGAAAGCGAATCGGTTTCCAAAACATTGGAGTATGCCTACGACGATTGGACCATTGCCCAAATGGCAAATGCGATGGGCAAAATGGGTGATTACGAAACCTATCAGAAGCGCGCTCAATCTTACAAAAACCACTTTGATCCTTCGACAGGATTTATGCGCGCTCGTTTCCGAAACACCTGGTTCAGCCCTTTCGATCCTTACGAAGTCAACTTCAATTATACCGAAGCAAATGCATGGCAATACAGCCTTTACGTGCCGCAAGATGTTTCGGGACACATAGCCTTAATGGGCGGAAAAGAACAGTACGAATCTCATCTAGACAAGCTCTTCAGTGCCAACAATCAAACGGCAGGAAGGCACCAAGCCGACATTACGGGATTGATTGGTCAATATGCCCACGGCAACGAGCCGAGTCACCACATGGCTTACCTATATAATTTCATAAACAAACCAGCAAAGACACAAGAGAAGGTAAGGGAGATACTTACCACACTTTACTCCAATACTCCCGACGGTATTTCGGGAAATGAAGACTGCGGTCAGATGAGTGCTTGGTATGTGTTTTCGGCATTGGGATTTTACCCCGTCACGCCTGGAAGCAATCAATACATTATAGGATCGCCATTGGCTGAAAGAGCCACGATCAACCTAGAAAACGGAAACCAATTCACCATCGTGACCGATGGCTACGAGGAAGGGTATTCTTACATTAAGGCCGCTAGTCTAAATGGAAATCCACTAGAAAGAAGTTACCTGAAGCACGAGGAGATTATGGCGGGTGGAACGTTGGTTTTTGAGCTCTCAGCTATGTCCACCGATTGGGCTACCGCCGATGTGAATATCCCTGTAACTGAAATTAGCGACCACCTCATTCTCACTCCACCATTCATCGCAAACGGAGAGTCGGCTTTTAAAAATTCCACCACTATCGAACTCGGACATATAGATCCAACTGTCGAAATGTACTACCAATGGAACGAAGGCGAATTCAACATCTACACAGAGCCATTTGAACTTTCGGAGAAAGGGTTGCTGAGCGTTTATTCCAAAAAGGAAAGCCAAGAAAGTGTGCATCTGGAAACCGAGTTTTTCAAAATTGACCCTAATGTGACCATCGAACTGGGAAGCGAGTTTGCCAATGAATACAGCGCAGGTGGTAACGATGCTTTGATCGATGGGATTCGTGGAACAAGTGATTTCCGAACAGGGTCATGGCAAGGATTTCTGAACCAAGATGTCATTGCAACAATAGATTTAGGTGGAATAAAAAAAGTGAATCACATCGAAACGGCCTTTTTACAAGATCAGAAGAGCTGGATTTTTTATCCCACTTCAGTAAAAATTGAAGTGTCGGCTGACGGGAATTCTTGGGCAGCACTCAAAACAGTTGATATCCAATCAATCGATCAGACCGACGAGATCGCGGTTAAAGAAATAAAATTAAGTTTTCCTGAAAAGGAAATAAGAACGGTTCGGCTCACCGCCAAAACGGTGGGCCCATTGCCCGAATGGCACATTGGATACGAATACCAAGGAACCACTTGGGTATTCATCGACGAAATAAGCATCGAATAATGAAGCGTAGAAAATTCATTCGCTCGACGGGTCAAGTAGGACTGGGTCTTGCCGTGGCAAGTTGCGGAGTAAATCCCGACCCCGAGCAAAAAGCATCAGCAATCAATGCCTCCACAAATGGGCCTGTCTCGATCTGCACTTGGGGTTTTGTGAATGCAAATCAAGTGTCTGGGAACGCTTTAGAAAACGGGAAGTCGGCGCTGGATGCTGCTATCGAAGGCGTATCGATTGAAGAGGCGGACATCAAAAACACCACGGTTGGAAAAGGTGGAACACCTGACCGCGAAGGAAGGGTTACCCTCGATGCCTGTGTGATGTCGCCAGATGGAAATGCGGGGAGCGTGGTCTGCGTTCAAAACATCACTCATGTGGCTTCGCTAGCGCGAATGGTTATGGAGAAAACTCCTCATGTGATGCTCGCTGGCAATGGAGCGGAAGAGTTCGGCTATCAAAATGGATTTGAGAAAGAGAATTTACTCACCGAAGATTCCAAGGCTGCTTATAAGGAATGGTTAAAAGAAAAAGACTACAAGCCCATTATAAACATCGAGAATCACGACACCATAGGCATGCTCACCCTTGACCAAAACGGGGATATTGCGGGTGCTTGCACCACTTCGGGTTTGGGGTATAAGATGGCGGGCAGAGTCGGAGACTCGCCCATCATAGGCAGCGGCCTGTACATCGACAATGAAGTAGGCGGCGCCTCAGGTACAGGTTTGGGTGAAGAAATCATGAAGCAAGTTGGAAGTTTTTTGATTGTGGAATTAATGCGAAACGGCATGAGCCCGACAGAGGCTTGCAAAGAAGCGGTAATGCGAACGGTCAAGAAAGCCAAGAATATTGAAGACTTTCAAATAGGCTACATTGCCATCAATAAGGCAGGCGAGACTGGAAGTTTCTGCCTTCAAAAAGGGTTTGCCCGAATGGAATTCCGCGAAGGAGAAAACAAAAGAATCGAATCCGACTATCACCTGAAAAGCTAAGAAGCATTGAAATCAAATAAGTACACTGTTCCCTTTGCCATTGTCACGTCCCTTTTCTTTTTGTGGGGATTTATCACCGTTTTAGTCGACAGCCTTATCCCTCGGCTCAAAGATGTTTTTGAGCTCACTTACTTTCAAGCGGGATTGGTTCAATTTGCCTTCTTCCTGGCCTATCTGGTTTTGTCGATTCCTGCTGGATTGATCTTAACGCGAATCGGGTACCAAAAGGGAGTCGTCCTCGGTCTTTCGACAATGGCCATCGCATGCCTCCTCTTCTACCCCGCAGCTGGCGAACGAATCTTTGGCCTGTTTATGCTGGCCTATTTCACCCTGGCGGGTGGGATGACTATTCTGCAAGTCGCGGCAAATCCTTACATAGCCGTTTTAGGCGATGAATCCAAAGCTTCGAGTCGTCTGAATTTGGCGCAGGCCTTCAATAGTGTTGGAGCCACCATAGCACCGATTGCGGGTGCAGCGTTCTTGCTGAGCGACACCATCAAGACCCAAGTAGAAATAGATGTGCTGGACGAGGTGGCTCAAATGGAGTATTACATTTCTGAGGCGAGCGCCGTTCAAGGACCGTTTCTCTGGTTGGCAACTGCCATTGGGTCGCTAGTTCTTTTCTTCATCTTGGTACCGCTCCCAAAAATTATCAAAGACCATCCTCATGGCGACTACAAAGAAGTGCTTCAAGACAAAAGAACGCTGTTAGGAGCTCTGGGAATTTTCCTTTATGTGGGCGCTGAAGTAGCGATAGGGAGTTACCTAGTTAGCTATTTTATGGACATGAATTTGGTGGAACCCATTCGCGAAAGCAGCTTCATGAATAGCATTGCTTCGGTATTCTCAGGAGGAAATCTCCAGGGGATTGACGGAAAAGCAGTGGTGGGAAGTTTCGTGTTTATCTATTGGGGTGGCGCCATGTTGGGCCGCTTTATCGGGAGTTTGCTCACCAACGTTCTTTCTCCCAGAAAGGTGTTGGCAGGATTTGCGATCATGGCCGTATTGATGGTGGTGATTTCCATGAGTACCCATGGCCTCGTTTCTATGTTTGCCATTCTATCGGTGGGCTTGTTCAATAGCATCATATTCCCGACTATTTTCTCACTTACGCTAGAAGGCCAAGGCGATTTAAAACCGAGAATTTCGGGGGTGCTCTGCACCGCTATTTTCGGTGGAGCATTGATCTCCCCGCTCTTCGGGGCATTGGCCGACGGGCTCGGTTTTAAGCTGGCGTTTCTTCTACCGATTGCTTGTTATAGTTATGTATGGTGGTTTGCGCGGAGGAAGAATGAACTCTCCAAAATCTAATCATTAAATTTTCACAAGCTTCTTCTGAATAGAGACGCCATTGCCATTGCTTACCACTAAAAGATAGACACCTGATGGAAATTCGGAAATGTCGACTTCCTGTCTAAACCGTATTGCCACCTGACTGAATAGCTCTCGTCCTTGCAAGTCAATAATTGCAATTCTATATTTCTCATAGTTATCCAGAACTTCGATTGTCAGAACATTCAAAACGGGATTCGGGTAAATGGAAATGTCAGTATTATGCTGTTTGTCGGCTGTTGATAAATACAAACCACAAGAAGAGCTAGCAGGGGCACCCCATAGCACATCTCCATTTTCTGATATGCAGCCAGCATTGTATGCCCCACCACTTAAATTTCCCAGAAGCGGAAATTGAAGGCCTTGCTCAACCCCGCCAAGACCTTCAATATATGGATCAATTCCGTCAAAATAAAAGATTTTTCGCTCCTCTCCATTAACCAATTGAACAGACTCAATAGAAATGACTTCTATTTCAACGGCACCCCATGAAGGGTAGTCATAATTGAGAGTGTCTCCTGTATTCAAAGAAAAATCATAGATTAGACCTTCCGTTCCATCGTTATCTGAATCATAAAGATATACCTTCCGCTCATCGACATCTTCGCGGATGTACAACCAACTTTCTATGATCGTATTTCCAGAAATAAGCCAAGGACCTGGAAATCCAAATTCATCGTATTCGGTTACGTAAGGATGATAAAGAATTTTGGTATAAACATGATTACCAATCAGCGTATCTTCTCCAAAAAAGTATTTCCTTTTACCGAAAGGAAAAATGTAGTCAAAATTTGCGTATTCGGTCACGTTCCACTCTAGTCCTGGTCTTATTAAAGGGTGATATTCATCATCCTGAGAAAAGGAGAACGTCGAGAGCAACACACAGAGAATTAAAAAGGATACCTTTTTCATCGTCGAGAAATTTAACAATTATCTTAAAGGTATAAAAAGAGTATCACTTGATCTTAGTTCAAATCAGCCAAACTACCCAACCGCATCCTATGGTGGCGCTGTAAAATAATCGGGTAGAGATTTCCAATAATATTAATCCCTGTCGCCATAAGGGCCATCAAATAGTAATCATGAAAGACCAAGATGATGCTGAGAATCCCAATCACGACCAGCGCTGCCAAGTGTCCATATTCTGACTGCTTCGTTTGGTAAACGAAATTTCGGATGCCACTTCGAGTTCCGTTAAAGTACTTCTTCCGGTTCTTCTCTTTTCCCCAAAAGGTGAGCATTAGAAATTTTCTAAAAACAGAAACTCCGAGCAAATCATACCACTTCGCAAGAACCTGAGGGCTTTGGATTGAGTAATACTTCTTTGGTAAAAGCTTATGTGTAGGGAATCCAAACCCAACGAAGGCGAAAATCCCTGTGGTAAAGAGATTGAGCAAAAAGGCAAAAATCAAGTCCAGATACCATGTGAATTCCTCACTTTGGTTAAAAACCAGATTTTCCATTATTCGACAAGTTTGGTAGACTAGAAATACTGAAGCAAGAACAAGTACTATTTTTCGAAGCATACTCAAAATGAGCGTTTAAAGCAATCAACCGCCTTGTTTCGAACTGAAAAAAAGATGAGGAGATTAACTGCTCCAAGTATCGTCAAATAAAAAAGCAGTATCAAATGACACTGCCTTTTTTCTTTCCATAAGTCTCCTGAAAAGACTACGGCTCCATCAACATCATTTGATCTCCTCCTCCGATAATGACTTTGGCATTGGGAGACTTAGACAGCTCTCGATACGCTTCGATGGTCTTGTATTGAATAATTTGAGGAGTCAACCCTTCCGAGATAATCGTGTTGGCATCGCGAATTCCTTCGGCTTCGATGGTGCGTCGTTCCGCTTCTTGGCGCTCTTTCTGCAATACCCATTCCATACGCTGCGATTCTTGCTCAGCCTGGAGTTTGTCTTCAATAGACGCATAAAGTCCCTGTGGTAGCTGAATGCTTTTCATCAGTACGGCCTCGATAGCAAAACCGCGATCTCCAAGAATCTTCATCATCTGTTCCTTAATCTCCGTTTCAATTTCATACCGATTCCCCGTGTGCATATCCTTGGCCATATAGCGAGCAGATACGTCGGCAGCGGCGGCTCTGAATACTGGAAGAATGACAACATTTTCGTAGTCCATTCCGATGTTGCCAATTACATCGGTGGCCTTTAATTGTTCAACGTGGTAGAGAATGGAGATTTCGGCAAGGACGTTGACCCCTTCTTTCGATGGAAGGTCTAGGCTGACTTCTAGATTTTCCGTTCGAACGGGAACGACTATAATTCGGGTAGCAAATGGATTGTACAATCTGGCGCCGGGAGGAACTACGTTTTCATCAATTTTACCGATGGTTCTTTTTACACCTACGGTGCCTTGACGAATGGTAACACAGCTTGAGAGAAGAACAACTGCTGCGCAAAGCATCGAAATTTGGATAGTGAAAGCTTTCATGGTTCTATTTTATTTGGAAAACACATCGATACTAAATATTATCTTTTATGTATGTTTTCAGTTAATAACATTATTTATCTTAAATATATTATCAAAACGAGTGCCAGTATGTAAATGTTTATTTCATTCTTGATATCGTTAAATTAACACTTGTACCTTGGCCTATTAACTTAACTGGATGCACACAACTAGAATGAATTTCACCCACATGAAAAAGCTTCTTCTCCTATTCGCGCTTGCCCTTTTTAGCTACCAAGCAAAATCACAAATTCTTATTTCACTTCTCTTCGGAGACAAATTAAATTCCCCAAATCTTGAATTTGGCCTGGAAGGAGGAGTTAGCTGGTCAGACATTAATTCTTTAGATGCCAACGAAGGCCTTGGAAGCTTCAACTTAGGTCTATACTTTGATATCAGAGCAAAAAACAATTTATGGATTTACACAGGAGTCCTCCTTAAATCAAACCTTGGAGTCAAGGGCTTATCTGAAAAAGATCTTAATCAGATCGGTGCAAATTTTCACACTCGGGAAGTTGATTATAGTCAGGAGTTAAGTTATTTCATCACGCCTCTTTTCGCAAAGTATAAATTCGATAATCATATTTACGCCACCTTGGGTCCTCAATTCGGATTATTGAAGAATGGACTTGTCAAATCTGAAACAGGACAGGATGATGTGTCGACAGTCAGTGAGCAAACGAACACGGATGCACTAAATCGTTTTGATATGGGTTTTACGGCTGGTGCGGGTTACACCCTTTTAAAAGGAGCGGGAATGTCAATCGGCGCTAGATACTATTATGGAATTCTAGATGTGTACAAGGATGTGTCGGACTCGAACAATAGCAGCTTTTACATTCAAGCGAACATCCCAATCGGAGCTACCAATAGGGATAAAACTCCTAAAGAATAGTCGAAAAAAATAGACCCATTTTAATTCGCACGTATGAATACCCGAAGAGAATGACATCTATCGCTATATTCGTGGGTGGTTTTTTTTGAAAACTAATTTCCAAAAGGTATAGGTATGAAAAAGATACTCGTCTTCGTGAACTTCATTCAAGCATCGCAACGCGCAGTGGATCAGGCGATCGCTTTTGGACGCATGCATGGTGCTGATATTTCTATTTCACACATTTCAGATGGAAAGAGCGATCCCGAGAAATTAAAGTCTGATCTCCAACTTTACGTAAACCAAGTAAAAGGAGCGGATCTGAATACGGAGTTGATTTTTGAGGAAGGAGCTTTCTTTGAAACGGCAACGAAGATTGCCCATCGCCTAAACCCCGATTTAGTGCTCGTTGGCACTAGAGGTGCCGAGGGTTTTGATATGGTACTTCGCGGATCGGCCATTTACAAGCTAGTAAGCGAGATGCCCTACAGCTCGCTAGTCTTGCCAACTGACTCTGTGGTGGCCGAAAAAGGATTCAAGAAAATAATGCTTCCCGTTTCTCCCCATCCCAAGTTCTTGAAAATAGTGTCCGAGACTGTAAAAGTAATGGCCTCCGATGGAGAGATCGTAGTATTAACTGTGCAGCGAACTGGTATAGATCTTGATGAAGACACAAAAGCCAACCTCGAGGCCACCAAGACGTACCTCGATCAAAACCAAATAAAATCCCGTGTTCTCGCATTCGAAAGAGAAAACAAAAGCCACGGATACGCTCAAATAACCTTAGAAAAGGTCAAAGAAGCTGGAATGGACTTGGTATCGATTATATCGAATGTTTCAGAGCGCAACAAGCACTTCGGAAAGATGGAGAAAGAAGACGTTCTACTCAACGAAGAGGGGATTCCTGTATTCTGTGTGAATACGGCGACTGATTAAGAATCGATCTAGCGCCTTCCTCGGCCGCGGTTACCACCACCATTGTTCTTATTCCGATTGGCAAAGAACTCTTGCTTGCGGCGCTGCTTCTCCTTCTCAGCTTCTTTTTTCTCTTGCGTATTCATAGGCCTATCCGTCTGAGGGTAGGGATTGTCCTTGACTACTTCGATGCTTTGCTTGATCAATTTCTCGATGTCTTGAACGAAAACATTTTCTTCGGGCTCGCAAATCGAGATTGCAACTCCCTCTTCTCCAGCTCGTCCGCATCGACCAATTCGGTGAACGTATGTTTCTGGTTCATTCGGAATATCGTAATTGATCACGTAGCGCAGTTTGTCAATATCAATGCCTCGAGCGGCGATATCCGTAGCTACTAAAAGCCTGAGTTTACCGTCTTTGAATTCAGACAAAGCTCGCTGTCTCTGTCCCTGACTCTTATCGCCATGAATGGCTGCACTATCGATATCCTTCTTTCGAAGCTCCTTAACAATTCTATCTGCTCCGTGCTTGGTGCGAGAAAACAATAATACCTGGTCGAGATCAGGGTTCTTTAATATGTGATGAAGTAGATCTTTCTTCGTGGACTTATTCGTCTTGTACAGCATCTGCTGGATGGTCTCAGCCGTAGAAGAAACTGGACTCACCTCTACTTTCTTCGGATTCTTCAGTATTTCTTGCGAAAGCTTGAGAATGCTCTTTGGCATCGTAGCCGAGAAGAAAAGCGATTGACGGTCACGAGGAAGGACCTTTAAAAGCTTTTTAATATCGTGAATAAAACCCATGTCGAGCATGCGGTCGGCCTCATCCAAAACGAAGTACTTCACATCGCTCAACGATATGTAGCCTTGGTCCATTAAGTCGAGGAGTCGTCCAGGTGTAGCCACCAATACATCCACTCCTGCGCGGAGGGCATTGGTTTGAGCTCCTTGAGAAACACCACCAAAGACGACGGTGTTTTTCACATTGGTATACTTACCGTACGTTTTAAAGCTTTCGCCAATTTGGATGGCAAGTTCTCGAGTAGGTGTTACGATCAGCGATAAAATCTTCCTCTTACCGTGCCCCCTGTTTTGATCGAGTTCTAAGTGCTGAATGATAGGAATAGCGAAGGCTGCCGTTTTCCCTGTACCTGTCTGCGCGCTGCCAAGCACGTCATTTCCATCAAGAATTAATGGAATAGCTCGGGCCTGAATATCTGTGGGTGTTGTGTAATTCTCATCCTTCAATGATTTAAGGATGTTTGGTATTAAATGTAATTGTTCGAATGTCATTTTTGTCATTAAAGATTAGCTCGCACAGAGTGTATTAACAGTATTTGATGGCTGCGAGCATGGGGGAAACAGGAAATAGACAGATTCAATGGTTAAATTGCAATACGCCAAAACTCCCTGTTTTTGAAAGCACAAAGGTATCAAAGAACTTGATAGGTTCCATACCTAAGAAAGTTGGTCTATTATTTCCTTGGCAAAACTCCCGAATCAATCATTTGCTCAAAACCATCGCACATGGTTTCCTGCAATGGTCTATAGGTGATGCCAAGCTCTTTCTTGCTCTTTGCGTTGTCAGCTTTCCAATGCATATTGATGTTATTCCTCACCCATCTTCTTGTGACCACCTTATTGACCATCGGGCCAATGATCATAAGCAACCACTTCGGAAGTGCTTTATTGGGTAACGGATAGCGGTCTCCAAAATCGGTATGCAGAATCTGCGCCAGCTCAAGGAAATTAGTATTGTGTCCGTTAATGATGTGCCTTCCTTTAGCGTTTTGCTTGAAGCCCGCCTGGTAATGAGCCTCGGCCAAATCCCGAACATCAACAACCCCCACTCCCGCATTGGGAACTCCTGATTTCATCGTGCCGTCTCCCATTTTCTTGAGTAAGTTCATACTCTCAGAAGTGTTGGTCTTGGCATTCAACGACGGCCCCATTACCATACTTGGATTCACTACTACCAGATCCCAACGATTCTGAGCCTTTGCCATTTTCCATGCTTCCTTTTCGGCAAGGGTTTTTGAAAATGAATAAGGTTGGTGCTTCAAAGAAGCGGTCGTGTTCCATATTTCTTCCGTAAAAACCCCGTTTGGCGTAAGCGCCAAATCACTGCAATCAGTGTAAATAGCAGCGCAGCTACTGGTCAATACGACTCGCTTTACGAATTCCGCTTTATTGGCTTGTTCCAAAACGTTCTGCGTACCTATTACTGCAGGATCGATCAGTTCTTTTTGCGCATCTTTCACATTTGTAATAAATGGTGATGCCGTATGAAAGACCACCTCGCATCCATCCATCGCCTCGGCATAAGACCCTGGTAAGAGTAGATCTGATTTGAAATACCTAATCTTACCCGAAGCTTTTGCGGCCATGGCATCCAAGTGTGCTAGCTTAATCTTGTCTTCTGGGTTTCGCACTGCAGCGTGAACGGTAATTCCCAATTCTAATAGGTGCTTTACGAGCCAGCCTGCTACGTAACCTGTTGCACCAGTTACTAAAACTGGCTTCAATTGATCTGTGAGCATCATTTTGATTCTAGGGTTCAAGAACTGCAAAGAAACCGCTTTCGATCCAAAGCCAATCGCCATTGAATGAATGAACTCAATTAAGTTTCAATACCGAAGTCATGAGGACTTGTATTAAAATAACTAGGAAAAGAACCTATAAATCATTTATCTTGCGTTCTTAAAATTTTGTGATGAAACGATCTGCGCTGACTACCTTATTTTCTGTTTTCTGTCTACTTTCTTTTTCCCAATCAAACAATTCGCCTTACACCGATTTAGTATGGTCCGACGAATTCAACGGGAATGGCACCATAAACACTTCCAAGTGGCACCATCAAACTCTGCTTCCAAATGGAAATAGTTGGTTCAACGGAGAGCTTCAACACTATACCAATCGCGACGAAAACTCTTATCAAAGTGGTGGCTCATTATTCATTAGCGCCATCAATGAAACATTCTCTGATCAAGGAATTACCAAGAATTACACCTCAGCCAGGCTCAATTCCAAATTTGCCTTTACTTATGGCCGTGTAGTAGTCAAAGCCAAACTTCCTCAAGGAGCAGGAACATGGCCAGCTATTTGGATGCTGGGAAAGGATATCACCGAACCTGGCGGATATTGGTTCGACCAATTTGGATCACAAGCCTGGCCCGCATGCGGAGAAATTGACATTATGGAACATTGGGGCGCAAATCCCAATTATATTTCAGCAGCTTTACACACTCCGTCGTCATTCGGAGGCACATTCAACGTAGGAGGAACCAACCTTCCTGACGTATTTAACACCTTTCACATTTACGAAATGGAATGGAGCCCTGAGCGCATCGTGTTCAGTGTAGATGGCAATGAATTTTATACATATGAGCCCGCTTCGCAGACCCAAAGTACTTGGCCTTTTGACAGCGATCAATACCTGCTTTTAAATCTAGCGATAAATGGAAACATCACTCAGGGTTTTGACCAGTCGTCCATGGAAATTGATTACGTAAGGATATACCAAGAACCCGAAACTGACGATACATTTAACCCTACTTCTCAGGTCTTCGTTAATGGCGTTTTAATGACGTGGGACCTGCCAGTGGGAGCAATGGGCTGCGAAGTACGCGGTGGACCCATTGGTGGAAGTGATGGTGCGAGTCTCACCATTCTGAATTCAGATCCCTCTTTCGTATTTGTGAGTTCAAATGCCCTAGGGAATGGAGAGTTCCAATGGAAAGTGCGCTGTGCTACTGCCATAAATCCTCCACAAGGAATTACTAGCTTTTCGGGTTACGACACTTTTGTTTTTCCACCTAATGCGAATGCGGTTGAAGCACCTGCTGAATTGCAAAAGAAAGCTGTGAGTAAATGGTAGCTTAAGGCTTCGCTTCTCTAATTCTGTTCCTTTATTTCAAAAAACCGACTAGGCTGTCGATTATTTCTTTCGTTCTCAGAATACGGAAGTGACCGGTGTTTTCAACAACCCTCAATTCGGCATTTGGCCAAGTCTCATTCACGCTCTGTGATTGAGTTAGGGGTATCACTTTATCCGCTCGGTCGTGCCAAATACAGGCCTGAAGCACACTGATCTCTTTCACCCAATCGCTTACGTTCAAATCCCCCACTACAACATCAAATTCTCTTTCCAGATTCTCAATTAAGCGCAGTTTCACCTTTTCAGAAATCCCGACATGTGCACTTACCTGATCAATCCGTTGTGTAAAACGATCAGGGGTTGTGAGCAAAGCGTACTTATCAATTTTTAAATCTCGATTCTGCCAAAGCGCGAATGTGGTTGCCACTCCTCCAAAGGAATGACTCACCAACTTTTTCACCTGCAATCTGCGAATCATCACAGCAACGAGCTGAGTAAATTCGAGAACACTCGTGGCCCCTTTGCTGCTGAATCCATGAGAAGGGCCGTCGAAGCTATGGACAGTATACCCGCCCTGAATCAACGCTTCAATTAGGTCGGCAAAATTGCCCGCCTGACCTTCCCAGCCGTGAATGAGCAAAATGGGTTCGTGACCTTCATTCCACGTGTAGGTCTTGATGGTAAAATCCTCGAATAATATATCATTCTGAACCGCCTGCTCCAAGATTTCCATCTCGTGAGAGCGAAGTTTTTTAACTTGGGGATTTACAATATGATTGTATGCTTTTTGTGTGAAGTAAGTTGGGAAAATAGTTGACCCAAAGCGGATGACCGATGTTCTAAAGTTCTTCAATTTACTTTTCTGATAACCTCTTTTGACTTTTGACCTATATCGTTATTTGGCTTAGCTCCTCTGCCATGAAATCCTCGGAAAGTTGTTCAAGGGCTTCAATCACTGTGGACTTATCCATGACTCAAAATTACAAAAATAGCACTGCGTTGAAAAGACGAAATTCTCCATTCCTAATTTGCACCTGAACTAAACGATAACATCTTCTTTCTTTTCAAGAATCTCATCCTTTCGATAGCTCTCCATGTTAAAAATGCTGAACAGAAATCCAACGTATCGCACACCGATTGTCCCAAATTCATATTCGTAAGTACTGAAAATGAAATACGACTGACACCGACTTTCGCCCATCTGAAGCAAGTCTGCGTGGCTAAAACTCGTTCCACCATGAACCGCTCCATACTCGGCAGATACCTTATCGAGAAACTTCTGCTCGGAAGGATTGCTTAAGGCCATGAAGATGATCCCGATGATGATGACTATTCCCGGTCGAATAATTTGCTTTAGCATGAACCTTGAACCAATAGAGCGCGAAAAGGTTTTGACTTACGTGAAAACAAAAGAATGTCATACATGCAAGAACTCGGATGAAGTGATGTACCGTATCCAGATCAAGAAAGGAAAAGAGTGGATTTTTGTTTGCCCTGACTGTCAGACAAGACATGCGAAAGGTGATTTCTATCGCTATGGCGGCACATGGAAGGGTTATCGACATTAACTAGAGTCAGTCTAAAAAGTCTGCTATCTTCCTTCCACTTGTTTTAAAAACAGTCATCAACAACTGTCAACTCCTTGGTTTTTATAGCTGCGTGCGTATTGCTATAAAACTCTCTATTTCATAATATTAGACGTAAGAAAAGACTCCAATTAATGCCTTGAGAATGATAGGTTCTCGCACGCCCAAATCCGCCTAAGACGGAGACCATACCACTCTGGTCATTTTTAATTCTTCATAGAAAATTGATCATTGATACCTGGCATCTGAATACCCAATCTTCCCACCTTCGTAAATCACGAATCCATAAGGATCGCCCTTAATCAAAAACGGCCCATCCAAATCGGCGTAGTCTGCCAGTGGAGCGATGGCTCTGGCCATGGCAACGGACACGCTCGACTCGGCCATGCAGCCCATCACTGTTTTCAAGCCGAGTTGCTTGGCTTCTCGCAACATCTCTACCGCCTCGATTGGCCCTGTGCTTTTCATCAACTTCACCACTACCCCATCGAAAGCGGCGGCGTGTTCTCTGAGGTCTTTCAATCGCTTGATCGACTCATCGGCGAAGATGGGGATTTCGGTTATTTCCTTGAGCTTGGCGTGCGAGGGAATGTCTTCGGCATGAAAGGGCTGCTCGATAAAAAGACAGTTCATTTCTTCTAACAATTGGACAATTGGCAGAGCCATTTCCAAACTGCCCCATCCTTGGTTCACATCCACAGAAAAGGGTTTGTCGGTCATTTCACGAAAGGTGCGCAGCAAGGCCAAATCATCGGCTGAGCCGAGTTTCAATTTTAAGGTTTTGAAAGGTGCTGCCTCGGCAAGCTTTTCTTTCATCTCCTCCTTTTCGGAAATACCAATGGTGTAGGATGTTTCAATTGGTCGATCGGTGATTCCAAAGAATTCTCCGACGCCTTGCTGCTTCATCTTAGCCGCCATCGAAACAAGCGCCATTTCAATTCCCGCCTTTGCGGCGAGATTATCATCATGGAAACCATCCAAATAGGATCTCGAATCCTCGAGATTTTCGGGATTGAGTTTCGAAGGGTTGATACTGTTAGCGAAAGCCACAACGGATTCTATACTCTCGCCCAAGTATGGAGGCAAAGAAGCCTCGCCGACCGACGTGAGTGGCCCTGAGCTCAAGTGGATGTAAACCACATTGGTGTGGTTGCGACTGCCAGTAGCTAACCGAAAGGGTCGCTTTAGGTCAATTCGATAAGGGTCGGCATTGATCTTCATTTCACACGAAGGACGGTGAAATCCCCAGAAAAGGGATCGAGGTTATCGACCAACATCGGAACCAAGTCGGAGCCGAACTCTTCGTACAAAACGGCAAAGTTGAGGTTGCGCTCTTGCAATCCCTCTCTAGGAAAAAGAGCCGCACGTAACTTGTCCAATCGACCTATCAGGATGTTGTGTTTTTTCTTCTCGGCTCGCAGCATTTTCTTTTCGAGGTTTTGTACGATTCGCTCGGAGCGGGCATAGCCGCTTCGCACCGATCGCTCCAAAAGCTTATCTACCCTTTTGAGTTTGTGTTCCATTTCCAGAAAGAGCGCCTCCAACTTTTCGTGCGCATCTTTCAAGTTTAGTTCCTCGTCGCTGGTTTCTTTTACCAACTCTTGCTCCAATTCAAAGGCAGAATTTCTAAAAAGCTCCTCCATTGTCAAGCCCAACTTGTCCATGCGGTGCGACGAAGCTTGATCGATCACCATCACCGAATTGCGCAACATGAGAATGGGCATCGGCACTTTGAATGACTCGAAGACGCCTTTCAACTGAAACCAGTAATTCAACTCCCCGCCGCCACCGATATAAGCAAGATTAGGAAGGATAACTTCCTGGTAAAGTGGCCGCAAAACTACATTGGGACTAAACCGCTCGGGGTGCTGCTCCATCTCTTCTTTGAGTTCTGCCGCTGAGAATCGAATGGTGGAATTGAGCACCTCGTAAGTTCGGTCTTCCGCCTCCACGATGCGCTCGCGGAGTTGATCGTGGAGGTAAAACAAGTTGATCTCCCTCGGTGTGACTTGCAGTGAATAGTGCTCTTGTAGTTCTTTATTGGTTTGGGAAATGGCTTTGATTGAAGTCTGTTCCGTGATCTCTTTGGCGAAAGCCGAAACCATCGCCCCTTTAAGAACGGCATCATCTCCATCGAGGCTTACCACCCCATAAGATCCAAAGAAATGGTGCACCAAGTAGCGCGTGGCATCGGCTACATTTTTGTGCTTGAGGTAAGCCGATTTGAAAATCTCCAGAATCTCGCCCGAGCGGTAACCAATGCCGAGTTTCTCCTTCATCAACTCCAGGATCTCATCCATCCCGACAAGGTCCATTCTACCCACTGCGCCGCCTTGGCCGCTCTCCCAGTCTATTTTGCCATTGGGCAAAAAGAAGTGATTGGCCTCGTCGAAATCGTGGTCTTCCGTAGCCATCCAGAATACGGGAATAAACCGATATTCGGGGTGTGTCTTCCCTAGCTTCTTGCAGGTATTGATGGTAGAAATAATCTTGTAAAAGGAATAAAGTGGCCCAGTGAAAAAACAGACTTGGTGTCCCGTGGTCACCGTAAATGTTTTCTCATCTGCCAGCGCTTCTATGCTAGTTGACTTCAACTTGGCTTTGGAATACTGCTCTTTGAGGGCGCTCACCAGCACGTCGCGGTGGCCGTAGCTGGCAGCCTTTTCCACGAGCTGAGCCTCGAAGGATTCAATCTCAGGTCTACGCCCGTAGAATGGCTTCAGCTTTTCATCGTCGCGGAGATAGTCGAGGACGGCTTTTCCAAAGTATCCCGTATCGCGGTAGGAAATAGTCTTTCGTTCGATTGAAAGAGTGGCTGAGGTCGATTGAGGCATGACGCAAAAATAGACAATCTGATTGGCGAACTGCTCTTTGCCTAGCTCGATTTTACCAAGAAGTCAAGAAGCCGCCAACCATTTAAATTGTGTAATTTGAGCATTCTAAAATCCAAACAATACATGCTTAACAAATTTATACTCGGAGCCGCGGCTCTGGCGATTGCCTTGGGTGCGAATGCGCAAGACGGAGAGACCATTAAAATAAAGCCCGAAAGTGGCTACTCATTTACGGTGGTCAAAGACATTGAAGCTACGCCCGTTCAGAATCAAAACCGCACGGGAACATGCTGGAGCTTTTCGGCTTTGGGGTTTTTCGAAAGCGAATTGATCCGCACAGGAGCAGGTGAACACAACCTGAGCGAGATGTACGTGGTGAACAATACCTACAAGGAAAAAGCTGATCGATATGTGCGCATGCACGGAAATAACAACTTCGGTGCAGGTGGTGCTTTTGTGGACATCGCCCACGTCTGGAAAAAGTATGGAATGGTACCCGAAGAAATCTACGACGGATTGGAATACGGTTCAGAAACACACAACCACTCTGAGCTAGACAATATTCTTACTGCCTACGTAAAAGCCGTGGTGGAAAATAAGCAGAAAAATCTGACGCCCAGCTGGCAGAAAGGTTATGACGCCGTAGTAGAAGCTTACCTCGGCGAAGTGCCTTCGGAATTTGAATACCGCGGAAAGAGCTACACGCCAAAAACCTACGCCGATGATTTGGGCTTGGACATGAACGACTATGTGTCAATTACCAGCTACACGCACCACCCATTTTATGAGAAGTTTGTGCTCGAAATTCCAGACAATTGGTTGCATGTGCAGAGCTACAACTTGCCATTGGACGAATTGATGCGCGTGATGGAAGAGTCTGTAATGAACGGTTACTCTTTTGCCTGGGGAGCCGATGTATCGGAAAAGGGATTTGCCTTCCGCGAAGGATTGGCAATCCTACCCGAAGATGCTTCTACCATTGATGTGAAGGGAAAAGACAATACACAGTTCAACGATGCCGGTGCCGACAAAGTGAGTAATGCTTTTGAAATGCCCGTGAAGCAAATGGACGTGGATCAGGAGATGCGCCAGGAGCAATTTGACAATTGGCAAACGACCGATGACCACGGCATGCAAGTGACGGGAATCCTAGAAGACCAGAACGGCGACAAGTACTACCTAGTGAAGAATTCTTGGGGAACGAAGCACAATGAGCTCGATGGTTACTTCTTTGCAAGCGAAGCTTACGCAAAGTTGAAAACGATGAACATCTACTTACACAAGGATGCTATCCCGAAAGATCTTGCGAAGAAATTAGGACTTTAGTGACTAAATGGACAGACGCTAATTAATGTCTGCCCATAGATTTCAAGACACTTGACTCTATTGACAAACTCTAATTAAAAGGCACCGAAAGGTGCCTTTTTTTTTTATGAGAAGTGCTGAGCTCCAATGGTAAGAGCGACTACTCCAGAATCATCGGCTCCAAGGTTTTCCAAACGTTCTCGCGCACTATGAGATTTCCAGCTGGATTGGGATGGATACCGTCGTCTTGATTGAGTGAATCTATTCCACCGACACCTTGCAAAAGAAAAGGGATGAGCTCTACGCCTTTTTCATCGGCAATATTTTTGAAAATGGGATTGTAGACCGCCATGTATTCAGCGCCCATGCTGGGTGGCACCATCATCCCCGCGAGCACCACTTCAACATCTGGCTCCTTAGCACGCACTTGTTCGATGATTTCCATCAAGTTTTTCTGAGTCTGCTCGGGCGGAAGGCCGCGCAATCCGTCGTTGGCGCCCAACTCCAGCACAAAAATATCCACGTCGTAGTTGTCCAGCACCCAATTGAGGCGATTGAGTCCCGTAGCCGTGGTTTCGCCGCTCACACCCGCATTTATCACTTCGAAGCCTAAGCCGAGCGAGTCGATGCGCGCTTGGATCAGAGCGGGAAAACTCTCCTCTGATTTCACACCGTAACCCGCCGTCAGGCTATTGCCAAAAAAGAGAATCACCTTTCTGCTCTCAGCGGGCTCCAAACTTTCAGTAGCAGAATCAGTCTTTTTCTCGGTCGCTTCTTCACTTGGAGTTTCCGCGCAAGCGGCGAAGATCAAAAGCCCCGCGATGACAATAAATGGTTTAATATTGTTAATTAGCATAATCGAATTTTATCAAGCAAAACATCTTGCTGCTTTAGCGGTTTTGAAACTATTCCTTTCTTGACCTGAATCCCATATTTCCATGACAAACGAGCCCATTTTAAGGATACGCGAACTTACGAAGAACTACAAAAGCGGATCCCGAGATTTGACCGTGCTCAACCAGGTAAGTCTGGATGTAGCACGAGGATCTACCTGCGCCATTGTGGGGCCTTCGGGGAGTGGGAAGACCACCCTGCTCGGGCTAGCGGCGGGGCTCGACGTGCCTTCTTCGGGTTCGGTTACCCTGAATGGTATTGTCCTCGACCAGCTTAGCGAAGATGAAAAGGCGCAAGTCCGCAGCGCCCATGTAGGTTTTATCTTTCAAAGTTTTAACCTGCTCCCTACCCTCACCGCTTTGGAAAACGTCATGATTCCATTGGAGTTGAAAGGAGAGAAAAAGGCACGCAGAAAGGCAAAAGAATTGCTTGAAAAAGTAGAGCTGGCCGACAGAGCAGGTCATTATCCCGCCCAGCTTTCGGGTGGTGAGCAACAAAGGGTATCGGTCGCTCGGGCTTTCGCCAATGAGCCTTCCATTCTATTTGCCGATGAGCCGACGGGCAACCTAGACGGCGAGACGGGTGCCACAATAGAAGAACTGATCTTCCGCTTGAACACAGACGCGGGCACCACCTTGATTCTAGTAACTCACGATCTCGATCTGGCCAAGCGCGCGGGACGGGTGATCCGCATGAAAAACGGAAAATTGTTTTCCGATAGCTTAGTCGACTCCGTATCGTGATGGCCAAGAAGAAAGCAGGATTTGGTTGGTTGGTGAAAATGGCTTGGCGCGACAGCCGAAGAAATGCCTCGCGCCTTCTCCTTTTTATGAGCAGCATCGTCTTGGGAATCGCAGCCCTCGTGGCCATCAACTCTTTTGGTGACAACCTAAGCGATGAAATCGACGGAGAGGCGAAAGCCCTCCTCGGTGCCGATCTCGAGATAAGCAGCCGCACACCCATTTCTGATGCGGTGCGGCAGCGGTTTGATTCCCTCGGATTTGAAATGGCGGAGGAGCTGAACTTTGCCTCCATGGTTTACTTTCCGAAGAATGGCGGAACGCGACTCATCAACGTGAGAGCGGTGGAAGGAAACTTTCCCTTTTACGGAGAGATCATCACGGAACCTGCCGATAGGGCTACCGACTTTACCGACGGGCAAAAAGCCTTGGTAGACCAGACCCTCTTGCTCCAATTTGACGCCGCGCCAGGCGATTCGGTGAAAGTAGGTGAAGTGACCTTCCTCATCGAAGGAAGTGTGCTGGAAGTACCGGGGCAATCGGCCATTAGCACCACCGTAGCACCTCCCGTGTTCATTCCACTCGGGTGGATGGAAGAAACGGGACTGAACCAATTGGGCAGCCGAATCAGCTATAAGATCTACGCGAAGTACCCAGAGGGATTCGATAATGCCGTTTATAAAGACTACCTCTCGCCGTGGCTAGAAACTACCGAGCTAGGTTTCGACGATGTGGCCGAACGGAAAGAACAAATAGGCGATGCTTATTCCGACCTCACGGGCTTTTTGAACCTCACGGCTTTTGTGGCCCTCATTTTGGGCTGCATCGGGGTGGCGGGATCCGTCCATATATATCTCAAGGAAAAAACCACGGCTGTAGCAGTCTTGCGCTGTCTCGGAGCTTCGGGCCAACAAGCCATGGGTATTTTCTTTATTCAGGTCTTGGCCATGGCCATAATCGGATCGGTACTCGGCGCAACGCTGGGTGCGGCTATCCAATATTTTCTACCCGCCCTTTTTGGAGATTTCCTTGTGGTGGATGTCGCCATTGGCCTTAGTTGGAATTCTATTTTTGAAGGAATTCTCACGGGCGTTGTTGCCGCCGTATTGTTTGCCCTTCTTTCCCTGATCCGACTGCGCAAAATATCGCCGCTCAGAGCCATCCGCAGTTCCATCGAATCGAGCGCAAAGGACAAAGCACCGTTGCTGCCAGCAGGAGGAATTCTCGTTTTTATTATCCTTTTTTCGCGCTTGCAGCTCAACGAATGGAGCAGTGCGCTGTCCTTTTCTTTGGGCATTCTGGTGGCCTTTGCCCTTTTGGCTGGTTTGGCCAAACTTGCCATCTACGCTGCGAAACGCTTTTTCCCATCGAGGAGCCCCTTCGTTTGGAGGCAGGGGCTGGCCAATCTCTATCGGCCCAACAACCAAACCCTCATTCTGGTGGTAACCATCGGACTAGGAACCGCGCTGATCACCACACTTTTTATCAGCCAAGAGCTGCTTGTAGACAAGGTGAAATTAACCTCGGCACCCGAGAGTCGCCCCAATATGGTGCTCTTTGATATCCAATCGAATCAGGTTGACGAAGTAAAGGAACTGACGCACCAAAGCGGCCTGCCCGTTATCAACGAGGTGCCCATCGTAACCATGCGTCTAGCAGGCATCAAGGGCCGCGACATGGATGAACTGAGAGCCGATACCACTTCGGGCGTCCGTGATTGGGTGTTAGGCAGGGAGTACCGCGTGAGCTACCGCGACAGCCTTAGCGAATCGGAAACTTTGCTGCGCGGACAGTGGCAAGAAAAAGTCGGAGGGCCAAGCGACAGCATCTTCGTTTCCCTCGAGAAACGCTTGAGTGCAGACATGAAAGTAGACCTCGGCGATGAACTTATTTTCAACGTGCAGGGAGCGCGGCTGAAGACTTACGTGGGGAGCATTCGCGAGGTCGATTGGCAGCGCATGCAAACCAATTTTCTGGTGATGTTCCCCGAGGGCGTCTTGGAAAATGCGCCGAAATTTCACGTCCTCCTTACTCGGTTTGAATCGCCTGAGCAATCGGCTTCTTTCCAGCAAAAGTTGGTCAGGGAATTCCCCAACATCTCAGTTATCGATCTTCAGTTGGTGCTGGAAACCATCGATACGGTGCTTTCCAAGGTGAGCTTTGCCATCCGATTTATGGCATTCTTCAGCATCTTTACGGGCCTCTTAGTGCTGACTGGTTCGGTACTCATCAGCAAATACCAGCGCATGCAGGAGAGCGTGTTATTGCGCACCCTCGGTGCCCGCCGCAATCAGATCCTTTTCATTAACGCCTTGGAGTACTTCCTACTGGGCAGCTTGTCGGCACTCTCGGGCATTGCCATAGCCTTGATTGCTGGAAGTCTATTGGCTTGGCTCAGTTTTGGGACTTCTCTCACACCTAACGCGCTTGTGCTTCTTGCGGTATACTTCGGCATCACCTTCCTCACGGTATTGATTGGCCTCAGCAATAGCCGTAGTATTTTGAGCAAGCCTCCTCTGGAGGTCTTAAGGAAGGCAGTGTAAGGAGTTTTGTGTTTGATTGCTCCACCCTTTGCCACATTCCAGCATCCGCTCCGTTGGTTGTAATTGCTGTGCTCCGTGAGATCGCTGCTCTTAGTTGCAACACCTGCCATGCTGGAACTGCGTCTGCGGCAATAAAACCGCCAATGCCACTGCGCTGCACGAAGCTTCGCTGATCTTCTTCGCAGTTTGCAATACAACGGAGCATGTTGTATCGCAAATGACGTGCTCTTAATTCTCCATAAATCAAAATCCCAGTTGATGTATTGTTCCATATTACCACCCCCGAAGTAGGCTAAGCTAGAGGATGATTTCATATATTTAGATAATAACCTACTTATTATGAGACATTTTTTTCTTTTTGTTTTACTCTTTTTTTGTCATGGCCTCATCGCGCAGGAATATTCTCCTTTTAATGCGGATGTATCTAAACGTTTCGTGAATGCAAATGATGAAGCCGATGACGATTATTTTTTCTATTCAACATCCGATACGAGTATTGATGATGTAATCAAATTTGAGCAATATTATTCAACTCAGAGTATTGACTATGATGATGTCCCAGGGGAAGATGAGTGTGGTTTTTGGGGTGGAACCATAGGAGTTGGTTTAGATACGACTTGGCTCGGAAATACTGTTTTCTATGATGAAGTATTAAAAAATCTATTGTTATTAAATGAGGAGGGCGATAGTTTAAATTTTAATTTCAATATGGAAATTGGAGACTCTGCTTTGTTTTATTCTTCTGAGGCAATGCGTTTTTTCATTCATTACACTTCAATAATTCAAGAAGACAACCTAGGTGTATTGGATAGTTGTAAATATTTCACTGTTCAGTCATACGATGGCTTGGACCAAATTCAAAATACGACATTAAGTGATTTTGAAATTAAGATTTCTAAAGAGATTGGAATTCTATCCTTTATTGATTGCTATCATTTTCCAAATGAGTTCATACCAATTCAATTAAAAGGGCAAACCAACCCATTGTTGGGTGATTATCAGATGACTTATCTGGATGCGTATCCTTGGAGTGAAGGAGATGTGGTTCAATATAAAGGAAGCTACAGTTTGTCCTACTCAGGAGGAGGTTATGTTGTATCCAAGCAAGTTTACGAGACGATGACCGTTACATCGCGGATTGTGACAGAAGATTCAGTTTATATCTATTATTCAAGTGAAGTGGCTGTGGTTGCGAATTGGGATCCAGAAAGTCAAGCACTTCCAGGCATATACATTCCTTTGTCAAGTCCAATTGCTTTTCACGTCGATGATTTAATATTAGATAAGCCTCACAATTTTGCCATTCGAGATAATTCTAATCCTTATCTTTTTTATGGCGAAGATGATATTGAAGAATGTGGCACAGACAACGCGATTAGGTTGAGAAACCAATTCGCATCATATTGTGATTCATGTCTTTGTTATGGAAGTACAGATGGTTTTGGTAGCAGTGTACAGTCACGGAGCTATAAAGAAAACAAGGGGCACACAGGCACGTCGTTTTCATATTATGGTTCTCTTCAGGATAATCCATCTAAATCAATCGGGCAAACTTATTCAAATATTAATGGTACTGAATGTGGAGATTTGATAATGCTCAATACAGAGGATGTTGAGAGAAATCAATTTGAAGTTTTTCCAAATCCTTCCACTGGGAAGGTTTCCATTTCTTCTAAAATTATTCCAATTGGTGTTTGTGTTTATGATCTGAGTGGAAGGCGAGTATATCAAAATAAAAAAGGCTTTTCTTTTAAAAATGAAATTGATCTAGGAAATGTAGGAACTGGGATTTATTTCTTACAGCTTGAATATATCGGAGGTAGTTTTGCAAAAAAGCTCATCATTCAATAGCGAGGGATATACCAGTTTAATGCCATTAAACTTCGCTGATTTCATAGCTAATGGGAACGCTGTTTAAACCCGCTCCGTATTCTAAGGTAAAACCAAATCGACTAATCAAACCCCTTTATTTCTTACCTTAAAGTGGCGCCTTAACACGTTCGAAAAGAGGACTCAAAACTAAACTCGTTCAACTAAAAAAACCACAACTCATGAATATCAAGGTAAAGGATCTCATGGCAGAATCAGTGGTTACAACTATGCCCCATAAATCAATCGGTCATGTGCAAACCATTCTTCATTTTTAATTGATCATTCAAATCTACCTACTGATCTCGACCAACTAACCTCTTTTCTTTGAAAGCTGACCTTTGCTCCCTTCAGTGCTTCAAATACCAATCAAATTTCTCCACTAGAATTTTTTGCTTTTGAGTTCTCACAAAGTCCAGATAGGTTTGAGCTACGGGAGAGAGCTTTTTTCCTTTGAGCCAAATCAAACGCCATTCGGTTTTGATGGGCAGTCCTTCCGCTTCTAAAATATGTATCTGACCGTTGAGCAATTCATTTTTTAACCCGATCAAAGGCATAATCGAGTAACCAAGCCCCGCGATGACGGCCTGTTTTACCGCTTCATTGGAGGTGAGTTCCATTTGCTTTCGTTGCTCGCCCACCCGCGAGGCAAAATAGGATTCCATAGACATTCGCGTAGCAGAACCCTCTTCTCGATAAATCAATGGCTTGTTTTCTACCCTCTCCATTTCACTGCCGAGCAGGTAGAGTTTGTTTTCGATCAAGACCTCCTCTTCAATACTCAGTTTATCTGGGAGTACCGAAACCAAGGCAAAATCGATTTCATTCTTTTTAAGACTTTCCACCACCTTCGTTTTGTTCGTCACGTCGAGCAAAAGATCTATTCCCTTGTGTTTATCTAGAAAATCAGATAGAAAATAAGGGATCACATACTTGCCCGTAGAGGCGGCAGAGATGCTCAGCTTACCCGTCATGATGCCTTGGAAAGCCCGTGTCTTGTAATTGATATTTTCCAATTCCTGAACAATGCGCTCTGCGATAACGGCGATCTCTTTCCCGAATTCCGTGATATACAATTGTCGACCTATCACCTCTGTGAGCGGAATATCGAACTGGTCCTGCAGCTTTTTGAGCTGTATCGAGACGGCTGGCTGGCTCATGAAGAGCTCCTCTGATGCCCTAGTGATACTCTGAGTTTGATTCACTTTTAGGAATATATGGAGTTGATGTATCGTGTAATTCATAAAGAAACGTTTATATATATCATAATAAATATATATGCAAATATATGTCTCTGATTACTGACCTTTGCGGCGCAAACGAAAAAAACAACGATATGGCAAATTCAAAGTTGGAACTAACGGACAATAAATTGGCTGATAAAGCAGATTTCGATCTCATCAAAGGAGACTTTACAACAGATGAAGCCTCGGAAATTCTGAATTACTTGATTGACAAGAAAATCAGGTTCCACCGATTGAAACGTTTTAGCACCGAGATCAGGTTCGGTGGTATAGATGAAAATTCCGCGCTGCGCTGTGAAGAATTGAAGGAGAGCAAAACGTCTATGAATGAATTCATTCAATTGGCAAAAAAACAAGGAAGAACCTTGCGGATCAAGTCTAGCCTATCCATTGAAATCATTTAAGCAATTACTAAGTACCCAAACATTCTAACCAATGAATCAAACCCTCCTTTTCATAGTAGCTTTAGCATCGCCTGTGGTTTTTGTAGTCACAGCACTCGCTTCTTGGTTTGAGCCCGGCTTACGTCCAGCGCGGGTTAAGAAATTGGCCGTTACCTCAACGTGGATCAGTATTGCAATAGCCGCGTTAAGCGGTTTTTTTGTGTTCCATTACGGAATGCTGGAAACCCCCTTGATTGGCGCCGAAGGACTTGGCATCAGCCTACGACTTGATTCCATCAGCATACTCATGTTTACCATGATAGCCCTCATTGGGTTCGTGGTGGTGCTGTACAGCCTCAATTACCTCGATGGCGACGATCGGCAAGGTGCTTTTATAGGTCGGCTTGCTGCCACCATTGCCTCGGTGCAGCTCTTGGTGCTCTCGGGCAATTTGGGTATTCTTTTCCTATCGTGGGTGCTCACCAGTGTGTCCCTTCACCGCTTGCTGGTTTTTTACAAAGAAAGACCGGGAGCCATCGTATCGGCGCGTAAAAAGTTCATTCTCGCGAGACTCGGAGATGCCTGCCTACTGGCGGCTGTGGTCTTGCTTTATTCCAAATTCAGAACGGGAAACCTAGAAGTCATTTTTGACGCATTGAAAACTACCATCGCATCGGGAACAACGCCCGACGGTATCGAAGCCGTAGCAGGATTTCTGGCCGCAGCGGCATTGCTAAAATCGGCACAATTCCCCACGCACGGATGGCTCATAGAAGTGATGGAAACCCCAACACCAGTATCGGCATTACTCCACGCGGGGCTACTGAATGCTGGGCCTTTCCTCATTATAAGAATGGCCTATGTCATGGATGCGAGTACGTATGCTCCCATGGTGCTGATCGTTTTGGGAGGATTTACCGCCTTGTTTGCCTCCGTGGTATTCCTTACACAAACCTCGGTAAAGACCGCTCTGGCCTATTCGAGCATTGCGCACATGGGCTTCAGTTTAATGACTTGCGGAATGGGCGCTTACGCTGCCTCCATGCTCCACTTGGTAGCTCATTCCTTTTATAAGGCACATTCATTCCTATCATCGGGAAGTATCATTGACACCATCAGATCATCAAAAGTTAAAGCAGCCAAGAGGATCGGTAGTCCTGTAAGAATAAGTCTTGGGATAATGATAGGCGTGGGTGTTTACGCGGGCTTTGCCATCCTTTGGGGAATAGACCCGGTAAAAGAACGCGCACTATTGGTCATTGGCGGAGTGATCGCATTGGGTCTTTCCAGGCTATTTACTTCCGCATTGGATAGCAATGGAAGTGTAAAACTGATTTTGAGAGCCTCTTTGCTTTCGCTTATTGTAACGGTCGCATTCTTTGCGTTGGAATCTGGAATGCACCATTTACTGGCCTTCCAATTGCCCGACTTATCAGCTGCTGGATCGATGGAAACAATCCTGATGGGCGGCATACTCGTCACCTTTGGAGCGGCGGTATTTATCCAAATCATGGCACCCGTTGTTTCATCTTCGCCTTTTTCGAGAGCATGGGCCATTCATTTGAGAAATGGACTTTACGTCAATACCGTTTTTGATAGAACCGTACGCTCTCTGTATTCGCATGGCAATGAGCAAAAACCTCAGGTGATTGAGCATCTCGACCAAATAGAACGCGAACCAGCTAGCGAAGCAAAACAACGCGAGACCCAGACCGTCTAGCGCCCGCTCCAACCACTCATTCCAATCTGCATCACATGAAAGACATCAACATAGCCGACAGACAAGTGGACATCTTTAAAAACTTGGACACCCGCAAAGAGCGGCTTGTAGCCACCTTGAGAAAGGCCTGCAAAAAAATTGCTCCCGTATGGCCTTTAGAAAACTTTGTAGCGGTGAATCCATACTTGGGTTTCACCCATAAAAAGTTTGGTTCGGTGGCGCAGGAATTGGCGGCAGCCGGAGGAATTCAGATGACCTTGCCCACTTCCTTTTACGTGCAAAAGATCAAGGAAGGGCGCATTACTGCCGATGACATTGCCACGGTATTGAAGAAAAGGAATTCAAGCACCAACGCTCAGGAGTTTATCGAGAGTTTGGGAAATGTGCAGCACCACGATGATAAAACGTCGACCCTTGCCACGGTAGCCGATATTGCTACTCAGGTGACCAACAAAGACTGGGGTCGATTTATCGTAGGAAGAATCTCGACGTGGGCAGCTTCCTATTTTGACAATGGACAGGCCATCTGGTCCGCAGCCGATCAAGAGTCAGGGCTCTTTGAGGCTTGGAAGGCAGAAGCGTCTCTTGACCGCACACCCGAGATGAGCGGACTGAGAGGGTTTAGAAAATTGATCAAAGCTTTGCCAGATCATCCCGTGGCTGCCACTCAGGTTGCTTTAGAAAAATTAGGAATTCCGCAGGATGGCATGGCCTTGTACCTCCACCGAATTCTCCTCCGCGTGGGTGGCTGGTCAGCTTACGCTGCGCGCCTAGATTGGGACAGCGAATTATACGGTGGGAAGGACGGAAAGCTCATCGAGTTTTTGGCGGTGCTAGCCTGCTGGGAAGCTTGTTTGCTGGAAAGCCTCAATAGACCCGAACTAGATGCCAAGTGGAAAGGAGCCACAGCCATGCTTTCGCAAGTCAATGTGGAAAAAGACCTCAACAAACAGCTGGTCAAAAAACTCATCCTTCAGGAGGCATTTGATGTATCGGCGCAGCGTAATTTGATCGGTCGATTTCACGGCAAGAAGATCGTTAAGGACGACAAGGCTGAACAAGCAAAAGCGCAGGCAATCTTTTGCATCGATGTGCGATCAGAAGTGTACCGCAGAAATCTCGAGTTGGCAGATGCCAAGATCGAAACGCTGGGCTTTGCGGGTTTCTTCGCATTCGCTATCAAATATGTGCCCATGGGCCATGAAGATGGAGAGGCAAATTGCCCTGTGCTACTGCAGACTGGCCGCACGATCAGGGAAGAAATGCCAAATCAACATGAACATCAATCGGCGCTGAACCACCGCCTCCTCCACCGACAGGTGCAGCAGGTTTGGAAGTCGTTTAAATCAGGAGCCGTGACTTGCTTTGGCTTTGTAAGCCCGATGGGCCTCTCCTACCTGCCCAAGTTGTTTTCTGATGCATTTGGCTGGACTAGACCCGTTCCCAACCCCAATACGGTAGGAATGAAAAATGACTTTTCTGAAAAGAAAACCATAAGCCTAGCTATAAACAGCAGCGATCCGACGGTAGGCATTCCCTTGGATCAGCAGATTCAAATGGGCCAAAATGCATTGAAAGCCATGTCGCTCGATAGTGACTTTGGCAAATTTGTAATGATCGTAGGGCATGGATCTACCATGGTGAATAATCCGCATGCTACAGGGTATGACTGTGGCGCTTGCGGAGGACATACGGGTGAAGCCAATGCCAGAGTAGCGGCGGCGGTGCTGAATAACCCAGCAGTGAGAAAAGGATTGCTTGAAGCAAACATTTCCATCCCGGTCAATACCGTATTCCTCGCCTGCCTTCACGATACCACGACCGATGAAGTGAGCATCTTGAATCAGGGAGATGTGCCTAGCAATAAAGCGGAAGAGTTGCGGGATCTCAAGAAATCACTCGCTATGGCGGGACACGCAGCCAGAACGGAGCGTTCCGTGAAGCTCATTTCCGATACTCCTTCACAGCTAGACAAGGCCATGATCGCGAGAAGCAAAGACTGGGCGCAGATTCGACCAGAATGGGGACTGGCAGGGTGCTCGGCATTTGTGGTGGCACCCCGCGAAAGAACAAAGGGAATCGACTTTGAAGGGAAGTCGTTTTTGCATTCTTATGAATGGCAGAAGGATCAAGGGTTTTCTATCTTGGAGCTGATCATGACCGCGCCCATGGTAGTGACTAGCTGGATCAATTTGCAGTATTACGGATCTACGGTAGACAACAAGAATTTTGGGTCGGGAAATAAAACCCTGCACAATGTGACAGCGGGAGTTGGCGTGCTAGAAGGATACTCCGGCGATCTGCGGGTAGGATTGCCCATGCAATCGATCCACGATGGGGTGCAATTTCAGCATGAGCCGCTTCGCCTCAGTGTTATCATAGAGGCACCGATGGAGGCCATGAATACCGTCCTAGAAAAGCATGGAGGAGTAAAGGACTTGTGTGACAATGGCTGGATATACCTCATGGCGATGGATGAGGCTGGTAGGGTTTCACATCGATATACTGGTGGACTGGACTGGGAGGAGGTGGATCAGGTAGCGGCTTGAGGCTGCGTCCAATGCCGTAGCGATGGGATTGGGCACGACGTGGCTGCGAGCAAACGGTCATTGCTGCTCACCGTCGTCACAGCCATGGTCTATGCATTCCTCTCAGCTAAAATACCTCAGCGAATGCGGGCGCAATTTCGACTAAAACCAATATTTTTTAGCCCAAAAAAAGTTCCTTCCGACTAAAAAAAGATTTTTTGACACCAAAAGAAAATTGGCTTTGAGGCAAAGTTGACAACAGACAAACAAAATCTTTGAAAACTGTCCCGAGATTTCCAGACTCACAACCGAAACTGCCAGGCCTGGAAGCGAACTGTTTGGGCTTGGTTCAAAAAAAACACAAGGCTGGGGTCGAAATAGCGGGTAACCCCGCTTGAGGCTTACTGGGTTTTGCTAGGGATGGAACACTTTGATAGCTGCTGAGCAGGGCACACAACCCTGCAGTGGGCAACTCGGAAAAGTCACCGAGCATTGGACCACTTGATCGCTTCTAATTTGCTATGTTTGTAAGGTAACATACACTTGAGCTGAGACCTTTCAATGAATGTACAATCAAGCAAAGCCAAAGGTGAAATCAGCGAAACTAGTGTCGCTGATTCGCTTGTTATGGGCAATTTAAAAAGACGACTGAATTCGAAACTAATCATACAAAACTAAATGGAGACCAGAAACCATTTTAAAAACAGGGCGAATTCCGAAAAGCCATACGAGTAGGAAAAATAAATAATTCAAATAATAATGAAAAAAGGTTTGTTAAAAGTTTTAGGCGGAACATTGCTAAGCTGTTTCCTATTGACATCATGTTACACTTACACGAGTGTCGTTGGAGATGGTGCACAAGGCAACAAAGAAGTAACAAAATGGAATCACTATGTTATTTATGGATTAGCTCCTGTAGGTGTCTCTGACAGCAAAGAAATGGCAGGAGATGCAGAAAACTATGAAGTAACAACAAGACAATCATTTGTAAATGGACTTGTTTCTGGATTAACATTTGGTATTTATACCCCTACAACTACAACAGTAAAAAAATAAGAAAGAAAACACCGTAGGATTAAACTCTTACGGTGTTTTCAATTTTGGTTTTATGAAAAACATAATATTTGGATTATCCATTCTAATTTCAATAATTCTATTGCTTAAAATCAGTGGTATTTTGATTAATGATTTCAATGAGCTTACAGAATACGGATTGGGCTACCTTGTTGGATTGATTGCTTTATTTCTGGCATTAGTCCTTATTGGTTACCTGACAGGAAGGAAAATAATCAAAAAAAGCCCGTAACATTTTGCAGAGCTCAAAGCGGGTAAAGCACCCTTTATCAGCTTCAGTTCTCGCATCAACTTATGCGCACCTGACCAGAAATATCTCTGCGAAACGCCACTTGCCAGACAATTTACCGTTGTGCCTAATGATGGGAAGAACAGCCAAAGATTCAAGAGATCACGGAAATAAAAGGTAGAATCTAGTATGATTCAACATAAGCTAAAATATGACCAGACTGACAGTCCAATGCTCAACAAATTGCATTTAATGTTGAAAATCGAATTGCTTTAAACTTCCCTAGTTTTAGCATTGAAAGATTGACTGTTGATAGCCCCTCCTTTTTTTCAGAAAGTTTTTTTTTTAAAAAAAATTTCAATTTCTGTTTAGTCAGCATTGTTTCTAAGTTCACTACAAGAGCCCTAATTCTCTATTTATATCGTTCATGAACTCTTCATTCCATGAATATGGGATATTTTTTTTCTCATTTTTATCCCAAGAGAATATTTGAAATCGCGCTGCTGAACAAAATTTCATTTTGGTTTCATTTCCTCTCGTTTCGCAGCTTATATATAGATTCTCACCCCAAGATTTAAATGAAATTGCTAAAATTTCGAATCTGTATTTAACCACTTCAACCAATTTAAAGTTGGAATCATTTAACACCTCCACAATCTTCTTAAGCATTTGTTTATAAGTGATTTAAAATGTTTTCTCAAAATGCACCCTCGACGGAAGTAGGTGGTTTTCATGTGTCAATTAATTTTAAAAATAAAGGAATTTTCGCATAACCAAATGGAAAATAAAAAACGCTGGAATCAAAAAGATGGTGACTACCCAAACAGGATTCCTGGGTTCTAGATTGTTCCCCATTAGAAATGGAAGGAAAATTAAAACGAAAAAAGCAATCCATATTTTAAAATCCTATAATGCCGGTTTATGCGTGATACACTTCCTTATAAGAGGTCTATTGGGATAATGATAAACAAGTATTTATTATTAATTCATTTACGCTCCATCTGGCAACCACAGATCACTAAGCACCGCAATGCGCAATTTACATATCCACCCTCACGGATAGCTAAGACATAATACGCCCACCACTGGCAGCCATGAGTACCACATTCAAAGATTGAATGAATGACAATTATGGCGAAAACTGATTTAAGTCATTTTCTAAACTATTAATACTTCCTAATTTCACAGTAGGACAGATTAATAATGGGCCAATCCCCCGAAGTCGGTAAGTTGCTGAACATCGACACGAAAAAAGAAAGTAAGCACAGAGATTGCCGAAAACTGTTTTTAGAGTAGGAATTTAGCAATTAATTCTAAAAATCATGACCTTAATTAAGAGAAAAGAAAATGGTTTGTTTCCTCGTTCTGATTCATTGTGGGGTGATTTATTCATCAAGGGTCCTTTTACCAAAGGATTGGAATTGGGCACAAGTATCCCAGCAGTTAATATCAAAGAGGCAGAAAATAGTTTTGATGTGGAGGTAGCACTACCTGGTTTTAACAAAGATGATATCAAAATTACTGTTGAAAATAATGTGCTTACCATATCATCAAAAAAAGAAGAAGAGAAGGAAGAGAAGGATGGAGATAAAATCACACGAAGAGAGTTTAATTATTCTTCATTCAATAGAAGCTTTCAAATACCAGACAATGTGGATGATAAAAATATTGAAGCTGCATATAAAGATGACCTGCTGAAATTGATTTTACCAAAATCTGAACCTTCCAAAGTTGAAAGCAAGAAACAAATAGAAATTAAATAAAAAAATACTCCCAACAATGTGTATTTGTAATGAGGGCGAACTGCCCACACTGCCCAATACACTGAGGATTCTAGTAACTGCAGCGACTCCCGAAAAACAGAACTCAAAAAAATCCCTCCGAGGTGGAGGGATTTTACTTGGTAGGAAAAACCATTTTCAAATTTGACCGCTTGCTTCGACAAGCTCAGCACAAGTCGCATTAAAGTACCCATTATAAAAAATAGTTCAATGGATAAATTACTCACTCTTTGTTTATTTTAAAGGTGTTCGTGAGACCGCTGCGCTAAGTCATTAAAAAGCCCGAACAGCACGCACATAGCGTGAGTAGTTCTTATTGGCGTAGCCCTGATTACCAAAAAATAAACCCTGTTGCCAGGTTTCATTGTTATTGTACTCCGTAGAACTCCAATAGACGTCAAAAGCAAAATTGCCAAGACTACCTAACCCAAGAGCGTTTCCTGGTCCAATGTTTTCATACATTTCATTTAATTCATCTTTTGAAGGTAGGAACCAATCACTGTATCCTCCAAGAGTTAGGTTAGCACAAATATCAGCAGCTGTTCCAACTGTTGTACATCCTGCTTCTATATCAATTGTATTTTGAGCTCCTGTTCCAATAGCTACTCCGGTTCCTATATAAGTTCCAATACATCCCCATTCGGCTCCAGTCGATTGGTCTGTAGGTGCAGCAATTAAGCCTCCGCCATTGCCATTCAAGTAAAAGATGATGCCTCCCTGATAAGTATCACCTATTGCTATACAAGAACCGTCATCTGTATTGGCTGCAGCATTATAGTTAGGAGCAGATGGGTCTGTACAGCCATTTACAACTGCTATACAAGAACCATCATCCGTATTAGCTGAAGCGTTATAGTTCAAAGCAGTGGGATTGGTGCAGCCAGGTATTGAAGAAAAAGCCCGAACAGCACGCACCTCTGTCTGCCAATAAGACTTTAGGAGGGCAAACTGGACACCAGTATTGAATTCCTGCCCCCAAGCATTAGAGTGGTCAATCTCGGTAGAACTCCAATAGAATGTAGTTGTACTAAAACCGCCAATATTTCCTTGTCCAATATTTAAATACATTTCATTCAACTCATCCTTTGATGGCAAAAACCAGTCGCTAAAACCAGCTAATGTCAAATTCGCACAAATATCGGCAGCCGCGCCTACTTCAGCACATCCAGTTTCCATGTCAATCGTGTTTTGAGCACCTGTACCTATTGCAGTTCCATCGGCTCCAGCGATTGGGATTCCCCAACAACCCCATGTAGTGTTTCCTTGATCAGATGGCGCTGCTATCAAGCCTCCGCCATTTCCATCCAAGTAAAAGACAATACCTCCTCCATAAGTATCACCTATAGCTAAAGGTATTATACAAGAACCATCATCTGTATTTGCTGTTGCGTCATAATTATCTGCTGAAGGATCTGTACAACCAAGTACCACTGCTACACATGAATTGTCATCCGTATTGGCCAATGGGTTATAACCAAATTGAGTATCGTCAGTACAACCAAGTACCACTGCTACACATGAACCGTCATCAGTATTGGCCAATGGGTCATAGTTAAATTGAGTATCGTCAGTACAACCAAGTACCACTGCTACACATGAACCGTCATCCGTATTGGCCAATGGGTCATAGTTAAATTGAGTATCGTCAGT
>JBLIDT010000007.1:0-146387 GCA_047632755.1 Cryomorphaceae bacterium | reverse complement strand
AGTGCAAAGTACTACACTGGAGGTTTTGAAGTGATGCTCAGCGACTACCAGAAGCTGGGGAAAATGGAGGGGATTATTTACAAGCACCTCAATTATAATTTAAGAACGACCACTATTCGCCAAAAGTCTCCTGAGATTTTCAATTGGCTCGAAATGCTTGATCTCAACACAGCAGTTATTATTACATTAATGATCCTAATTTCCGTGATCAATATGACTTCTGCGTTGTTAATACTCATAATGGAAAGAACCCCAATGATCGGCATCCTCCGCGCCATCGGTGCCTCCGTAGAGACAGTACAAAGAATTTTTCTTTACCAAGCAGGCTACATCATTTTGGTAGGTCTGGCATTGGGAAATACCATCGGAATTTCATTTTGCGTTCTTCAGAGAGACTATGGCTTTTTAAAATTAGACCCGACAAACTATTACGTCTCAGAAGTTCCTGTTTTGTTGCGCATGGACTACATCTTGAGTTTGAATGTCGGTGTCTTTATCATCTGCGTGCTTATGATGACTCTACCAACTTTGGCCATTAACGGCATACGCCCCTCTAAGGCCATTCGCTTTAATTAAGTCCTTACCTTCGCAAAAATTTAGACATGAATCACTCCAAAATATACAATAACATCCTGGAAACCATCGGTGAAACTCCGATGATTAAGCTCAACAGGATTGCTTCTCACATTCCCGCAAAAGTCTACGCAAAAGTAGAATACTTTAACCCAGGCCACAGCACCAAGGATCGCATGGCGCTGCAAATGATTGAAGATGCCGAAAAAGACGGTAGGCTAAAACCAGGAGGAACGGTTATAGAGTGTACTTCTGGAAATACAGGTATGGGATTGGCTCTAGCATGCATCGTGAAAGGGTACAAGCTCATTTGCACCTTGAGTGATAAACAGAGCAAAGAGAAGATGGATATTCTACGTGCTATGGGCGCGGAAGTGCTCGTATGTCCTACCAACGTGGCTCCTGATCATCCTGAATCGTACTACAGCGTTGCTGAAAGGCTGAACAAAGAAATTCCAAATTCATTCTACCCTTTTCAGTACGACAACCCGAGCAATAGAAAAGCTCATTACGAAGGAACGGGCCCTGAAATTTGGGAGCAAACAGAAGGGAAAATCACTCATTTTGTAGTAGGAGTAGGCACAGGAGGTACCATCTCTGGCGTGGGACAATACTTGAAAGAGAAAAATCCTAATATCAAGATTTGGGGTGCCGATAGTTATGGTTCCGTTTTCAAAAAATACCACGAGACAGGAGAATTTGACGAAAACGAAATCTACTCTTACATCACTGAAGGAATCGGCGAGGACATCCTACCGAAGAATGTAGACTTTGGTCTAATAGATCATTTTGAGAAAATAACCGATCGAGACGGAGCGCTCTATGCGAGAGATTTGGCAAGAAAGGAAGGTTTACT
The DNA here is from genome assembly GCA_047632755.1 of Cryomorphaceae bacterium. Classification (GTDB taxonomy): domain Bacteria; phylum Bacteroidota; class Bacteroidia; order Flavobacteriales_D; family Cryomorphaceae; genus JAKVAV01. Next base: position 144,958 of record JBLIDT010000007.1, on the reverse strand, counting down.
TATCGGTTATAGCTGTGGATCAGCTTATGCAGTAATCGAGCAAATGAAGCACGAGCTAACCGAAGACGACGTGGTAGTGGTACTTTTCCACGATCATGGATCGCGCTATGTCGGGAAAATCTACAATGATGACTGGATGCGCGACCGTGGATTCTTGAACGTTCTCAATAAGACTGCGCTTGACTTGGTTAACAAGCATATTCATCAACCCTTGGTAACAATAAGTTCTGGAGAACCCTTGAGCAATGCCATTGCGAAAATGAAGAAGTATGACATTTCTCAAGTTCCCGTAAAGGACAATGGAACCTTTGTTGGAGCAATTGAAGAAAGAAGATTGTTTGAGCTGATCAGCGATGGAGTAGACACTGCCGTGATTAAAGTGAAGGACGCAATGAACAAGCCTTTCCCTATTGTGGAAAGCAATGAGGAAATCGGAACGGTCACTAAGCTCATTAACAAAGAGAGTACGGCAGTAATTGTAAAAATTGATGAGGACAACTACCACATCATTTCTCGTCACGACCTCATTTCCTCTCTTCAATAGTCATGAAAATTCTCGACCAAGCAGGAAGAGAATTATGCTTTGACGAGACACCGATTCGGGTGGTCTCTTTGGTCCCTTCTATAACTGAATTGGCTCACGACTTGGGTTTTGAGGTCATTGGAAAAACAAAATTCTGTATTCATCCTACGAATCTAGACTCTACTTTTATAGTTGGTGGCACCAAGAATGTGAAAGTGGATTTGGTTAAAAAGCTCAAGCCTGATTTGGTCTTCGCCAATAAAGAAGAAAACACCAAAACAGCGGTTGAAGGACTTATCCAAGCAGGTATCCCTGTTTTTATTAGTGATGTCTCTACCGTAACTCAAAGCCTCGATCTCATTAATAGGTTGGGTGAAATTGGAGGGTTTACCAAGAAAGCTCAAGAGCTCGTTCACATCATTTCAGAAGGATTTAAGTCCATCTCACTTCTTGAAAAACGACCAAAAGCACTTTATTTGATTTGGAAGGAGCCATATATGGCCGCAGGTACTGATACCTACATTTCTGATTTAATGTCTCATCTGGGTATTGATAATGTCATGTCCACTTGGGGTGAACGGGGGTTTCGCTATCCCGAAGTGGACTCCGACCAAATCAAAGTGCTCGACCCTGATTTCATCTTACTTAGCTCAGAGCCTTACCCCTTCAAAGAAAAACACCGTGAATTGATCTACAAGGCATTAGGTATACCTACACTGCTCGGCGATGGTGAATCATTCTCATGGTATGGTTCTCGTCAAGCCAAATCAATAGACTACCTAAAAGAATTTTCACGTCTTTTAAGAAACTAAGGTCAAAATTGAGCCGTTTTCCATTGATTCATGCACAGTTAAAACAGTAGCTTTATCCCAATGAATATGAGCATCCGACTGCGATCAGTGATCACTCTTGTGATTTTTATGCTCACTACATGTGTCCTTCATGCCCAGAAAGTGGGATTGGTACTGAGCGGTGGCGGGGCAGCAGGTTTGGCGCATATCGGCGTCATCAAGGCCCTAGAAGAAAACAATATCCCAATCGATTACATCACGGGCACTTCCATGGGAGCCCTTATTGGAGGTTTGTACGCTTCGGGTTATTCAGTTGAAGAAATTATCGAATTCACTGAAAGCCCTGAGTTTTTGCTGGCCATCGAAGGGCAACTCGATAAGAAAGACGTCTACTACTTCTCGCAAGATTTATTGGATGCTTCGATCATTCGAATTAAAGTGAATCCTCAAAATGTTCTGAGGGCTAACCTTCCAACGAATCTAGTAACACCTGACCTCATGGAATTCATGTTCATGGATATCTTCTCAGGTCCTGGGGCTGTCGCCAACTATGATTTTGACAGCCTTATGGTTCCTTTTCGTTGTGTTGCGACAGATATTGCTAAAAAAGAGCAAGTCATCTTTTCTGATGGAAGCCTGACAAGAGCGTTACGCGCGTCAACTACCTATCCATTTTATTTTCAGCCGATAACAATCGACAGCACATTACTTTTTGATGGAGGGTTGCTCAATAATTTTCCTGCGGACATTATGTACAACGAATTTCTTCCTGATTACGTGATTGGGAGTAATGTCGCATCGGCAATTGACCCTCCTACGGAGGATGATCTCTTTTCACAAGTCAGAAACATGATTAGCAATCGAACTGACTTTTCGTTGCATTGCGAAAATGGAGTACTCATTCAGCCACCATCAGAACTTGGTGTATTTGATTTCTCTTCTGTAGATCGGCAAATAGAAAGTGGCTACCTCAGCGCTTTGATGAAGGTGGACGAAATATTGGCAGATGTAAAAAGACAACGCACCAGTAAAGATCTTGATAGTCTTAGAAAAGAATTCAAATCTCAGTTGCCCGAAAAGAACGTTTCAAATATCCGTATTAAAGGTGACTTGGGGCCAAAACAAAAAGCATACATCGCCAGCACATTGGGCCCAAGTAAATCCCAAGACACCTTCACCTTTTCAGATTTCAAACCGCAATTTCTGCGACTTGCACAAGACGGAAAAATAAGGAATACACAACCCTATGCCACATTCAATACTGATTCGAATGCATATAGTATAGGTCTAAACGTTCGACCTGAAAAAGATCTGAAGCTCTACTTTGGCGGAAATTTTTCTTCTCGTCCCATTAACTTTGGCTACGTTGGTGTTAGGTACAATCTCTTTGGAAGAACCTCGGCCAGCATTATGGCCAACAGTTATTTCGGGAAGTTTTACGGATCAGTTCTTTTACGCGCCAATTTTGATTTCGGTGGAAAGAGCCGCTTTAGTATTGCACCGCACGCCGTTTTGAATCGCTGGGATTACTTCCGAAGCTTCGCCACTTTTTTTGAGCTTTCACGACCCTCGTTCATTGTGAAAAATGAAACCTATGGAGGATTGGATTTCATTGCTTCTCTTGGCAACAACACCATCTTAACTACCGACCTGAATTACGGAGAAACCGAAGACCGATACTACCAAACCGAGGATTTTACGGTTGCAGACACTTCAGATGTAACTAATTTCACCTTGGGAACAATTGGTGTTGGAATTGATCGCAACACACTTAATAGAAAAGTTTACCCCAGTAATGGAACAAGGTTAGAAATTTCAGTAAGAGGTGTAATCGGGGAAGAATTAACCCAATACGGCACCACTAGTTCTGAAGGTTCTTTTGAGTTTAATGATGAACATAGCTGGTTTGAGGCAAAAATTAAATACCAGAATTACTTTACGCATTTGGGCCCATTAACTTTTGGCTTCGATGCAGAAGTTTTGTATTCCAACAAACCTTTCTTTGAAAATTACACTGCCTCATTAATATCAGCGCCAGCCTACACTCCTATTCCCGAGAGTAAAACCATCTTTTTAGACGAGTTTAGAACTACTGAATATGTCGCGTTAGGATTGAAATCAATCCTAGAGATCAGAAAGAATTTAGAATTGAGAATAGAAGGATATGCCTTTCAGCCAGGCAAAGAGATCATAAGAAACAGTTCTAACGATGCCGAGTTCACCGCACCATTTGAAGACCGTTATTTTATCGGTGCTTCTACCTTGGTTTTCCACAGCCCTCTAGGTCCTGTAAGCCTGAATCTGAACTACTACGATAGCAGAGAAGAAGGCCCTTGGAGTTTCTTCTTCAACTTTGGATACACCATCTTCAACAAAAGCGTGTACGAGCTTTAAGCTTGTGCAGTAGGACCTCCAAAATTCATTGGAATGCCTCCGCCTCCATCATTAGGCTTGCTATCAGAAATGGTTCCGTGAACCGCCTCAAATTTCTGAATATTATCCTGCAAAGCTCGCATCAAGCGTTTGGCATGCTGAGGTGTCAAAACGATCCTCGCCTTCACCCTAGCCTTTGGCATACCTGGCATTACTCGAATAAAATCGGCAACAAATTCTGCATTTGAGTGTGTGATGATCGCGAGATTTGAATAGATGCCATCAGCAATATCTTCTTTCAACTCAATATTGAGTTGATTCTTATTTGGGTCGTTATTTTGTTTTGGATCGGCCATAATTACTAATATAAAAAAAGGCCACCCTTATGGATGGCCTTTTGTTTGTGTTTGAAGTTATTCTCCAGCCTCCACCTCGGTGACTTCTTTGCTCTTTTTCTGTAAGAGTTTCTCATACTCTTCCTTCGAGCCAACATTTACCTTTTGGAATTTGCGCAAACCAGTTCCTGCAGGAATCAAATGTCCTACAATTACGTTTTCTTTCAAACCCATCAAGTTGTCTCGCTTTCCGTTTACTGCAGCTTCGTTTAGAACCTTTGTAGTCTCTTGGAAAGATGCAGCAGAGATAAAGCTCTTAGTTTGAAGTGAAGCACGAGTAATTCCTTGAAGCAATGGACGCGACGTTGCAGGAATTGCTTCACGCGCTTCTATTTGCTGTTTGTCCTTACGCTTCAGCTGCGAGTTTTCATCTCGTAGCTTTCTCACGGATATGATCTGACCTGCCTTGATGTTAGCAGCATCACCTGACTCAACAACTACCATCATTCCAAAGAGGCTATCATTCTCAATCATGAAGTCGATCTTTTCAACGCTTTGCTTCTCTAAGAATCGCGTATCTCCCTGATCTTCAATAATCACCTTTCGCATCATTTGACGAACAATGATTTCGAAATGCTTGTCGTTGATCTTCACACCCTGCAAACGGTATACCTCTTGGATTTCATTTACCAAGTACTCTTGGACTCTTGTTGGTCCTTGGATAGCCAAAATATCGCTTGGCGTAATTGCTCCATCAGACAGAGCCTGACCTGCTCGTACAAAATCATTTTCCTGCACGAGTATGTGCTTGCTCAAGGAAACGAGGTATTTCTTTATATCGCCTGTTTTGCTTTCTACCATAATCTCGCGATTACCTCGCTTGATTTTTCCGTAAGAAACAATACCATCGATTTCACTAACAACTGCTGGATTTGAAGGGTTACGTGCTTCAAAAAGCTCAGTAACTCTTGGCAAACCTCCAGTGATATCTCCCGTCTTACCAGAAATACGTGGAATCTTGGCTAGGATAAATCCTGAAATAATCACTTTTCCTTCCACAACATTCACGTGAGCCCCTACAGGTAAGTTGTAAGTTTTTACAACCTCGTTGGTTTTCTTGTCAACGATGAGAATTGCTGGATTCTTTTTCTTGTCACGACGCTCAGTAATTACTTTCTCACGGTAACCAGTTTGCTCATCCACTTCTTCGCGGTAAGTGACACCTTCTTCGAAATTGTCAAATTTAATGGTACCCGCTGCTTCCGAAATAATCACGGCGTTGTATGGATCCCACTGACAAATCGCGTCTCCCTTCTTAACCTTAGCTCCATTTTTGATGAAGATTTCAGCTCCGTAAGGAATGTTATTGGTTGCAATCACTACGCCAGTCTTCGCATCGACCAGACGCATCTCGCCTGAACGGCCAACCACAATAATTTTCTTGGATCCGTCGGCAGCTTCGCTTTCTACAGTTCTCAATTCTTCCAATTCTACCGTACCAGCAGCTTTTGCTCTAATCTCTGATTCATCAGCAATATTAGAAGCCGTACCCCCTACGTGGAAAGTACGAAGCGTAAGTTGCGTTCCTGGCTCACCAATAGACTGAGCGGCAATAACACCGACAGCTTCTCCTCTGGTCACCATTCTACCCGTAGCAAGGTTTCTACCGTAACACTTCGCGCATACCCCTCGTTTTTCTTCACAAGTAAGTACTGAACGAATTTCTACTTCTTCAATTCCAGCTTCGGATATGATCATACCCAGTTCTTCGGTGATCTGCTCTCCTGACTCAACTATCACTTCGTCCGTTTCAGGGTGAAGTAGATCATGAACGGAAGTACGTCCTAGGATTCTTTCGTAAAGTGTCTCTACGATCTCCTCATTTTTCTTCAATGGAGTTGCTACCAAGCCACGAAGGGTTTCACAATCCTCATTTAAGATCACAACATCCTGCGCAACATCTACTAGACGACGAGTCAAGTAACCTGCATCGGCAGTCTTAAGTGCCGTATCGGCAAGTCCTTTACGTGCACCGTGAGTTGAGATAAAGTACTCAAGGATGGAAAGTCCCTCCTTAAAGTTTGAAAGAATAGGGTTTTCGATAATATCCTGACCTCCTGTAGCACTAGATTTCTGCGGTTTAGCCATCAGTCCCCTCATTCCTGAGAGCTGACGAATCTGTTCCTTGGATCCACGTGCACCAGAATCAAACATCATGTAGATAGAGTTGAATCCTTGCTTGTCTTTCTTAAGGTTGTCCATCAAAATATTGGTCAACTTCGAGTTGGTATGTGTCCAGATGTCAATAATCTGGTTGTAACGCTCGTTATTCGTTATCAGACCCATTCCGTAGTTATCCGTTACGGTTTTCACCTCTTCAACGGCCTTTTCTACAAGAACTTCTTTCTCTGGCGGAATGATTACATCATTCAAGTTGAATGACAATCCCCCTTTGAAGGCCATGTAGTAACCCACTTCCTTAATATCATCCAAGAATTTAGCTGCACGAGCCATCCCTACAATTTTAATAACTGTACCGATGATATCTCGAAGAGCTTTCTTCGTAAGAACTTGGTTCAAATATCCTACTTCCTTAGGAACCATGTTATTGAAAAGCACACGACCTGTAGTAGTTTCAAGGAGCTCTGTCTTACCCTCGATGTTTAAATAGCGGAACTTGATGTGAGCATGCAAAGCAAGCTTGCCCTCATTGTAGGCTATTTCAACTTCTTCTGGGCTATAGAAGATTTTCCCTTCTCCTTTAACAGTATGTTCCTTATCGCTAACTCTACCCTTGGTGATGTAGTAGAGTCCCAACACCATATCCTGAGAAGGCACGGCAATAGGCGCTCCGTTGGCAGGGTTAAGAATATTGTGCGATGCAATCATCAAAAGCTGAGCTTCCAAAATCGCTGCATTTCCTAATGGTAAGTGAACTGCCATCTGATCCCCGTCAAAATCGGCGTTGAATGCAGTACACGAAAGCGGGTGCAGTTGGATTGCCTTTCCTTCAATTAATTTTGGCTGGAAAGCCTGAATACCCAAACGGTGCAAAGTAGGCGCACGGTTAAGGAGTACAGGATGACCTCTCAATATATTTTCAAGGATATCCCAAACTACTGGCTCTTTTCTGTCAACAATTTTCTTTGCTGATTTCACAGTCTTTACAATACCACGTTCTATCATCTTGCGGATGATAAATGGTTTGTAAAGCTCAGCTGCCATATCTTTTGGCAAACCGCATTCGTGAAGTTTCAACTCAGGACCTACCACAATAACTGAACGTGCAGAATAATCAACACGCTTACCGAGTAGGTTTTGACGGAAACGACCTTGCTTTCCTTTCAAACTGTCTGAAAGGGACTTCAATGGTCGATTTGATTCGGTTTTTACCGCCGACGACTTTCGAGAGTTATCGAAAAGTGAATCTACAGCTTCCTGTAGCATACGCTTCTCGTTTCTCAAAATCACCTCTGGAGCCTTGATCTCGATCAATCGCTTCAAACGGTTGTTTCGGATAATAACTCGTCTGTAAAGGTCATTCAAATCGGAGGTTGCGAAACGTCCCCCATCTAGTGGGACAAGTGGACGCAATTCTGGTGGAATAACAGGAACCACTTTTATGATCATCCATTCGGGACGATTCTCAATGCGCGTGTTTGCCTCACGGAATGCCTCAACCACTTGAAGACGCTTAAGCGCTTCATTCTTTCTTTGCTGAGAAGTCTCCGTGTTGGCTTTGTGGCGCAACTCGTATGACAGCTCATCAAGATTGGTCGTCTTTAACAAATCGTGGAGCGCATCTGCTCCCATCTTGGCGATGAACTTATTCGGATCGTTTTCATCCAAATATTGGTTCTCTTTTGGCAGCGTTTCCAAAATATCGATGTACTCTTCCTCAGTAAGGAAATCCATACGAGAAAGTTGCTCACCTTCTTCATTTACTGCTGGCCCTGCGTTGATTACAACGTAGCGCTCGTAGTAAATAATTTGGTCAAGCTTCTTTGTAGGAAGACCAAGAAGGTATCCGATTTTATTTGGTAATGATTTGAAGTACCAAACGTGAGCTACAGGAACAACCAAAGAAATGTGTCCTTGACGTTCACGACGCACTTTTTTCTCCGTTACCTCTACACCACATCGGTCACAAACGATTCCTTTGTATCGGATTCGCTTGTACTTGCCACAGTGGCATTCGTAATCTTTTACAGGACCAAAAATTCGCTCGCAAAATAAACCATCGCGCTCTGGTTTGTAAGTTCTGTAATTTATGGTTTCAGGCTTTAAAACTTCACCGTGGCTCTTCTCAAGAATTTCTTCAGGAGATGAAAGACTGATGGTGATGCTATTAAAGTTTGATTCTACTTTTTTATCCCTTTTTAAGGCCATAGGAATGATTTTCTTTCGTTGAAAACTCCGTTAACACAATACTTTACTCTAGAGTGACTTTAAGTCCCAGACCACTCAATTCGTGCAAGAGAACATTGAATGATTCAGGAATACCTGGCTCAGGCATATTCTCTCCTTTCACGATAGCTTCGTAGGCTTTTGCTCTACCTACTACGTCATCTGACTTAACTGTAAGAACCTCTCGCAAGATGTTTGCTGCACCAAATGCTTCAAGTGCCCATACTTCCATCTCTCCAAAACGCTGGCCTCCAAACTGAGCTTTACCTCCGAGTGGCTGCTGTGTAATAAGTGAGTATGGTCCGATGGAACGTGCATGCATTTTGTCATCAACCATGTGAGCAAGTTTCAGCATGTAGATAACACCTACGGTTGCTGGCTGATCAAAGTGCTCTCCTGTACCACCATCGCGAAGTGTAGTCACTCCATAACGCGGAACGTTAGCTTTATCAGTGTATTCATTGATCTGATCAATGGTTGCACCATCAAAAATTGGAGTCGCAAATTTCACCCCAAGTTTCTGACCTGCCCAACCGAGAACGGTTTCATAGATCTGACCAAGGTTCATCCTTGAAGGTACGCCAAGTGGGTTAAGTACGATATCTACTGGACTTCCGTCATCGAGGTAAGGCATATCTTCCTTACGTACGATTTTCGCAACAATACCTTTGTTACCATGACGTCCCGCCATTTTATCTCCCACCTTAAGCTTGCGCTTCTTAGCGATGTACACTTTAGCCAGCTTCAAGATTCCGCTTGGTAGCTCATCACCAATGGTGATTTGGAATTTCTTGCGCTTGTGTGCACCTACGTAATCATTGTGTTTGATGTTGAAATTGTGAATTAGCTTTTTGATCAAAAGGTTGATGTGGTCATCAGTCGTCCATCTGCTTGGATTCACTATCGCATAGTCAATCGCATTCAATGCCTTCTGCGTGAACTTAACTCCTTTCTTGATCTGCTCTTCTTTGAAGTTGTTGAACACCCCTTGAGAAGTTTTACCACTTACGAGACTATTCAGCTTGTCAATCAAAGACACCTTCAAGTCTGAACAGTCTTTGGCAAACTGCTTGTCGATTTCCTCAACAATAGTTTTCTCCGCTGCTTTCGTCTTTGGGGTCTTAACCGCCTTGGCAAATAGCTTCTTGTCTATGACAACACCTCTTAATGATGGTGAAGCTTTCAAGGAAGCATCTTTCACATCTCCTGCCTTGTCACCGAAGATCGCTCTTAGAAGTTTCTCTTCAGGTGAAGGATCAGTTTCTCCTTTCGGAGTGATCTTACCAATCAAGATATCACCTTCGCGAATCTCAGCTCCGACACGGATCATTCCATTCTCGTCAAGATTCTTTGTGGCTTCTTCACTTACGTTTGGAATATCAGGAGTCAATTCTTCCTGTCCACGTTTTGTGTCTCTCACCTCTAGAATGTACTCATCGATGTGAATCGACGTAAAGATGTCCTCGCGAACAACCTCTTCCGATATTACAATCGCATCCTCAAAGTTATACCCCTTCCAAGGCATAAACGCCACCATCAAGTTTCGACCTATTCCTAGCTCTCCGCCTTGAGTAGCAAAACCTTCTGTCAATACTTGACCTGGGCTTACCTTATCTCCTTTGGCCACCATCGGACGCAAGTTCATGCTCGTTCCTTGGTTGGTCTTTAAGAACTTAATAAGTGGGTATTCTTTCGTATCGCCGTCAAAGCTGATGAGTTTTTCCTCATCGTTGCGCTCATAACGAACTACGATTTTCTTCGCATCAACGTATTCTACAACTCCTGTTCCTTCTGAAGAAACCAATACACGTGAATCTTGAGCAACACGCTTCTCTAACCCAGTTCCTACAATAGGAGATTCAGGTCGCAAAAGCGGCACAGCTTGACGCATCATGTTCGATCCCATCAATGCACGGTTGGCATCATCATGCTCCAAAAATGGAATAAGTGAAGCAGCAATCGAAGCAATTTGGTTGGGAGCAACGTCGATCAAATCAATCTCATTAGGCCCGACAACAGGGAAGTCTCCTTCTTTTCGAGCTTTCACTGTTTCAGATTCAAGAATCCCTTTATCGCTTACCTGAGCATTGGCCTGAGCAATCATTTTCTCATCTTCCTCCTCAGCACTCAAGTAAATAGGCTCTGTCACCAAGTCCACTGCACCGTTCGAAACTGTACGGTAAGGCGTCTCTATAAATCCGAGTCTATTGATTTTCGCAAACACACAAAGAGAAGAGATCAAACCGATGTTTGGTCCTTCTGGTGTTTCAATGGTACAAAGGCGACCGTAGTGCGTGTAGTGAACATCACGAACCTCAAAACCTGCTCTTTCTCTGGAGAGACCTCCGGGTCCAAGTGCAGACATTCTTCTTTTATGAGTTACCTCAGAAAGAGGATTCGTTTGATCCATAAACTGCGACAACTGATTCGTTCCAAAGAACGAGTTGATCACCGAAGACAATGTCTTAGCATTGATCAAGTCAGTTGGCGTAAACACCTCGTTATCACGGACGTTCATTCTTTCACGGATGGTACGGGCCATACGAGCTAAACCTACACCAAACTGGTTGTGAAGCTGCTCTCCTACGGTACGTACACGTCGATTACTTAAGTGATCGATGTCATCCACATCGGTATTGCTATTCACCAAATCAATCAAATACTTGATGATTTTGATGATGTCTTCTTTGGTAAGCGTGCGCTCAGAATAATCGGTATCCAAACCGAGCTTCTTGTTGATTCTGAAACGCCCAACTTCTCCTAAGTCATATCTTGTTTCGGAGAAGAACAATTTGTCGATAACACCACGAGCAGTCTCCATATCTGGCGGCTCAGCGTTACGCAACTGACGGTAGATGTGCTCCACCGCTTCTTTCTCCGAGTTTGAAGTATCCTTTTGAAGTGTATTGTAGATGATCGAGAAGTCGGCAGCATTGATGTTCTCTTTGTGGAGAATTACCGTTTTTGCTCCTGATTCTAGAATTTGCTCTACTTGCTCGTCTTCTATGATCGTCTCACGATCAATAATTACTTCGTTTCTTTCAATAGAAACTACCTCTCCTGTATCCTCATCTACGAAGTCTTCTATCCAACTCTTAAGAACACGAGCTGCCAGTTTTCTTCCCAGTAGTTTTTTGGCTCCAGTTTTTGTCACCTTGAACTCATCGGCAAGGTCAAAAATCTCGAGAATATCTTTATCGCTTTCGTAACCAATGGCTCGAAGCAACGTAGTAACAGGAAGCTTTTTCTTACGGTCGATGTATGCATACATTACGGCATTGATATCCGTTGCAAACTCGATCCATGATCCTTTAAAAGGAATCACCCTTGCAGAGTAGAGCTTCGTTCCGTTAGCGTGACGACTCTGGCCGAAGAAAACTCCAGGTGAGCGGTGAAGCTGCGATACAATAACTCTTTCTGCTCCATTAACTACAAATGAACCCTGAGGGGTCATGTAGGGAATGGTACCCAGATACACATCTTGGACAATGGTCTCAAAATCTTCGTGCTCAGGATCAGTACAGTACAGCTTCAACTTTGCCTTAAGCGGTACGGCATAAGTTAGGCCTCTCTCTACGCATTCTGGAATGCTGTAGCGGGGTGGGTCTACGAAATAATCCAAGAATTCAAGTACAAATTGATTTCTTGTATCTGTGATAGGAAAATTTTCTGTGAAAACCTTGTAGAGGCCTTCAGTTTCCCTGTCATCGGGATTTGTCTCGAGCTGAAAAAACTCTTGAAACGACTTAATTTGAACCTCCAAAAAGTCAGGAAATTCAATCTTGTGTTTACTAGAAGAGAAATTTATTCGCTCGTCTTTTTTCTTTGTAAGTGTAGCCAAGACTGCAGGGTTTGTGTGTGATTAAGAAAAAACGCCTGATTTAAATAAGGCATAAAATAGGTTCAGGCCATCCCGCCGAAGCGAGATGACCTAGAGCCTAACAATAAGCGTAAGAATATGTTTGTGTCTTACTTAACTTCAACTTCAGCACCGGCTTCTTCAAGTTGTGATTTAAGCGATTCCGCTTCTTCTTTAGAAACTCCTTCCTTCACAGGGCTCGGAGCACTATCAACAACACCTTTGGCCTCTTTAAGACCAAGTCCGGTAAGTTCCTTAACTAGTTTCACAACGGCCAATTTAGCACCACCGGCAGCTTTAAGAATTACATCGAATTCTGTTTGCTCCTCGACTGCTTCACCGCCACCTCCTGCACCTGGAGCTGCAACAACTGCTGCTGCTGCAGGCTCAATACCGTGCTCTTCTTTGAGGTATTCTGCTAGTTCGTTAACTTCTTTTACAGTAAGACCGACCAATTGGTCGCCTAAAGTTTTAACGTCTGCCATTTTATTTGATTTTAAGTTTGTGATTCTGTTTGTTTAAAAAAATTACGCTTCACGTTCTTCGAGTGTCTTAAGAAGACCACCCAGTGTGTTTTTGCCTGACTCTAAAGCTCCCATTACATTGCGTATTGGTGACTGAAGAAGGGCAATTACATCTCCGATAAGCTCTTCACGAGACTTAATTTCGGTTAATGCATCTAACTGGTCGTCTCCTACGAAACACATCTCTTCGACGTAAGCCGCTTTAAGAATTGGCTTTGGATGCTTTTTTCGGAACTCTTTGATGAGTCTAGCAGGAAGATTTCCCGTGTCGCTCAACATAATGGAAGTAGGCCCTGCCAATACATCGTACATGTCAGAAAAGTCTTTTCCTTCGACTTTGTCTAAGGCTTTTCTTAGAAGTGTATTCTTAACAACGCTAAGACTAACTTCTTTTTTGTAACATGCTCTTCTGAAATTGGAGGTCGCTTCAGCATTTAGTTCCGAAGTGTCTGCAAGGTAAATTACGTTTGCAGCTGAAAGCGTTTCGGCCAACTCATTGATAACTTGATTTTTCTCTGTCTTAGTCATTTTTTGAGTTTTACCGTTATTCAGCAGAAACTGATTTAGCTTCAATTTTGACGCTCGGAGACATAGTACCACTAAGTGCTATGCTTCTAATGTAGGCTCCCTTAGCTGCTGCTGGTTTCAACTTCATGAGAGTTTGCAAAACTTCTTTTGCGTTCTCGCGAATTTTCTGAGCATCAAAAGATGCTTTACCTACAGCAGCGTGAATGATGCCGTACTTGTCAACTTTGAAGTCGATTTTACCTGCTTTTACATCACTAACAGCTTTCGCAACATCCATCGTTACAGTTCCAGTTTTGGGATTAGGCATAAGACCACGTGGCCCTAAAATTCTTCCTAATGCCCCAACCTTCCCCATTACGTTTGGAGTTGTAATAATTACATCAACATCGGTCCAGCCGCCCTTGATTTTTTCAATGTACTCGTCTAATCCAACAAAATCAGCACCCGCCTCAGTGGCATCAGCTTCTTTGTCAGGGTTGCAGAGTACTAAAACTCGGACGTCTTTACCTGTACCATGTGGTAGGGAAACACTTCCCCTAACCATCTGGTTTGCTTTTCTAGGATCCACGCCAAGCCGAACAGCCAAATCTACTGAGGAATCGAATTTGGTAATAGAAATTTCTTTCACAATACCAGATGCTTCTTCCAGAGAGTAGACTTTAGTTGGATCGAACTTGCCTAGCGCTTCTTTTCTTTTCTTAGATACTCGCATAAAAAAGTTTTAACCGTTAAAAGGGCTTGCACCCTTGACATTTATCCCCATGCTACGTGCGGTCCCTGCTACCATTTTCATTGCAGATTCTACTGTGAAAGCGTTCAAATCGGGCATTTTATCTTCTGCGATCGCGCGAACTTGATCCCAGGAAACATTTCCCACTTTTAGACGATTTGATTCAGCAGAACCTGATTTGAGCTTGGCAGCTTCAAGGAGTTGCACAGCTGCAGGAGGAGTTTTCACGATGAAGTCAAAAGACTTATCGATATAAACGGTAATGACTACCGGTAAAACTTTTCCAGCTTGATCTTGTGTACGAGCGTTAAACTGCTTGCAGAACTCCATTATATTCACTCCTTTCGCACCGAGTGCCGGTCCGACTGGAGGTGAAGGATTGGCAGCCCCACCTTTAATTTGCAGCTTGATTAGCCCGCTTACTTCTCTAGCCATATCAAGTTTGGGTTTTTAATTTATGATATTCAGTGTCTCTGGAAGCGACCACTCTCACAAAGCGGCCAAGGGACTCTGGTGTATCCGTTGTTTAGTTAATAATTATCCATCTTTCTCAACTTGAAGGTAGCCAAGCTCGAGCGGTGTTTTCCGTCCGAAAATCTTAACCATCACTTTAAGTTTCTTCTTCTCTTCGTTTACTTCTTCAATCACTCCGTTAAAGTTATTGAATGGGCCATCGACAACTTTAACGTTCTCTCCGACTACATATGGAATATTGATTTCTTCTTCGCTTTCGGCGAGCTCATCAACTTTTCCTAATATTCTATTCACCTCATTGGTTCTCAAAGGAACAGGGTCTCCCCCTTTCTCAGATCCCAAAAAACCGATGACATTATTGACTCCTTTAATCAGGTGAGGAACTTCTCCTACCAAATCAGCTTCAATCAAAACATAACCAGGAAAGAAGTTTCGCTCTTTGCTAATCTTCTTGCCATTACGTATTTGAAATACCTTCTCCGTTGGGATCAGTACTTGGGCTACATGGTCAGCAAGATTGCTTCGGCTGATCTCTAATTCGATCATATCCTTAACCTTCTTCTCTTTGCCGCTGATCGCTCGAACGACATACCACTTTTTTGATGCAGAATCTGCCATACTATTATAGGTCGGCTAATAAGTCATAAATAAAACCGAGAATTCCTCTCCACTGGAAACCATCGCTACCAATTTCTACCACTTGTACACCGAAAACATAATCCATCACGAAAATAATCCCCGCAATGATAAGTGATGCGACAAGCACTAGAATACTACTGCTTTGCAATTGTTTCCACGAAGGCCAGGTCACTTTGTGAACCAACTCATCGTAAGACTCTTTGAACGTTGTTTGAAGACTAGCCACGTTTCTTGTTTTTTTTTTTGCACGGGTGGAGAGACTCGAACTCCCGACACCTGGTTTTGGAGACCAGTGCTCTACCAGCTGAGCTACACCCGTGTATTGACAGGGAAAGGTGAACGCCAAATTGGCATCCACCTTCACTGTCAAGTTATGTTATTTAATTACTCAATAATCTCAGTTACCTGACCAGCACCCACCGTACGACCACCTTCGCGGATCGCAAAACGAAGACCTTTGTCCATCGCTACAGGAACGATCAATTCTACCACGATAGATACGTTATCCCCAGGCATTACCATTTCACGGCCTTCACCAAGGATGATCTCACCTGTAACGTCGGTAGTTCTAAAGTAGAACTGAGGGCGATACTTATCGTGAAATGGAGTGTGACGTCCACCTTCTTCTTTCTTCAATACGTATATTTCAGCGTTGAATTTAGTGTGAGGTGTAATAGATCCTGGCTTAGAAATAACCATACCGCGACGAATCGCTGCTTTTTCTACACCACGTAGAAGCAATCCTACGTTATCTCCCGCTTCACCCCTGTTAAGGATTTTACGGAACATCTCAACTCCAGTAACTACTGATTTCAATTTTTCAACTTGCATTCCTACAATGTCAACCTCGTCACCAGAGTTAATAACTCCTGTTTCGATACGACCCGTAGCAACTGTTCCACGACCTGTGATAGAGAATACATCCTCTACAGGCATCAAGAAATCTTTGTCGATTTCACGTGGTGGAATTTCAATCCAAACATCAACAGCATCCATCAATTCCTCTACTGTCTTAACCCACTTCTCTTCACCATTCAAAGCACCAAGCGCAGAACCAGCGATTACAGGTGTGTTGTCTCCATCATATTCGTAGAAAGAAAGCAGCTCACGAATTTCCATCTCAACTAGTTCGAGAAGTTCTTCATCGTCTACCATGTCCACTTTGTTCATGAAAACAACGATACGTGGAACTCCTACTTGGCGTCCAAGAAGGATGTGCTCGCGCGTTTGAGGCATTGGGCCATCAGTAGCAGCAACTACTAATATAGCTCCATCCATTTGGGCAGCTCCAGTTACCATGTTCTTCACGTAATCAGCGTGACCAGGACAGTCAACGTGTGCGTAGTGACGAGTTAACGTCGTATACTCAACGTGTGACGTGTTGATTGTAATACCGCGCTCTTTTTCTTCGGGCGCATTATCAATTGAGTCGAAAGACTTCAATTCAGACAGGCCTTTACCTGCAAGCACTGCGGTGATCGCTGCAGTCAACGTCGTTTTACCGTGGTCAACGTGACCAATGGTACCTATGTTAAGGTGAGGTTTGGAGCGATCAAATTGTTCTTTAGCCATTGCTAAGTAGTTTAAATGATTATGTTATTCTTATTTCTAGTGCAAAATGCCTAATCTATGAGCCAATGACGGGAATTGAACCCGTGACCTCGTCCTTACCAAGGACGCGCTCTACCCCTGAGCTACATCGGCTTGGTAAAGAGTAGAGCGGGAGACGAGACTCGAACTCGCGACATTTAGCTTGGAAGGCTAATGCTCTACCAACTGAGCTACTCCCGCTTAAACTCTTTATACCTGTGGGGAGAGCAGGATTCGAACCTGCGAAGGTGAAACCAGCAGATTTACAGTCTGCCCTCGTTGGCCGCTTGAGTATCTCCCCATTCAATACATTAAATATCAGAGCCGATGGAGGGACTCGAACCCCCGACCTGCTGATTACAAATCAGCTGCTCTAGCCAGCTGAGCTACATCGGCAAAATCAATATTTTTAGAACTTTCCAGACACTACTGTCCTCCCTTTCTCCAAAAAGGTCTGCAAATGTATAAAAGATTTCAGTCGAAAAGAAAGAAAGCAAAAAAAAGAATTCACCTCTCCCCTAAAAAAAAAAGCGCGAGCGCTTTTTGACTTCAATAAATAAAAAAACCACCCCGTTTTGGGGTGGTCATATTTACTAGTTATTTTGTGCGGTGAGCTAAGCTAGCGCTCGTTTTTCTTTTGTTTTCTTTATCTGCCGCCTTAATGCCTCGACCACGTGATCAGTGGCTTCCTCAAAACTGGCTGCCTGCCTTTTGGCAAATAAGTCTTTACCTGGCATATTTAATTTGATTTCGGCAATCTTATTTCCTCTCTCATTGTTCTTCTCGACCTTGAGGTAGACGTTCGCATCTATAAGCTTATCGTGAAACTGCTCCAGTTTTTGAAGTCGGGTCTCAATGAAGTTTATCAATTTAACATCTGCTTTGAATTGAATGGAGTGAACATTAATCTGCATGTTGACCAATATTTTTAGGGTTAGTAACTAATTTAATTCAACTTTTAGGATGACTGCTCCGGTATACTTTGATCAATTGTTCCACACTATTGTGTGTGTATACTTGAGTAGCTGCCAAGGATGAGTGACCTAACAGTTCTTTGATCGCATTTATGTCTGCTCCTTTGTTGAGCATATGCGTAGCAAAAGTGTGCCTTAAAACATGTGGGCTCTTTTTACCAATTGAACTGACCATAGATAGGTAGTCATTGACAATTCGATATACAAGCTTGGGATAAAGCTTCTTTCCCTTTAGGGTAAGAAAAAAATACTCAGTGTCTTGAATATTTTGGAGGTCAAATCGGACTTGAAGATAAGATCTAAGGGCGGCTATCATTGGTATTCCTACGGGTACTATTCGTTCTTTGTTCCGCTTTCCTAGAACTTTTATTGCACCTTGCTCAAAATCAACTGCATTCATTCTTAAACCGACAAGTTCCGCAGATCTAATTCCAGTATTGTAGAAGAGTTCTATAATTACCTGATCTCTTATTCCGTCATGAGACTCATCAAAAATCTCTTTGTGTCGATCGGTATTTAACGCGGCCTCTTCAACGAAGACAGGAAGCCTCTTTGGCATCTTGGGAAGAACCAGTTTGGCTGTGGGATCGCTCATCACACCGTAGGTTTTTTTCCTCCATTTGAAAAATGACTTAAGGGCGCTGACTCGTCTTTTTATGGTTGAGGGAGAAGATCCAGATTCGAGCGCATCCACCATCCATGACCTTAGGAAGTGGTGAGAACCCATTTCAAGATCACAATCAAAGCTTTTCTCTAAGTAGGTAGAAATATTCTCTAGGTCACCGTGGTAGGCCTCCAGGGTGTGAATGCTGTAGTTCTTTTCGAACTGAAGATATGCCAGGAATTTTTCGATCATAAAAAAAGGCAGCCATAAATGGCTGCCTTAAATATCTAAATTACAAGCTTACTAATCGTTATCGCCGTATACTTTATTTACATAAATGGCTTTCAATTTCTCTTTACGCTTCACAATGGAAGGTTTGATGAATTGTTGACGACGACGCAATTCTTTAACTACTCCCGTACGGTCGTATTTCTTCTTGAACTTTTTAAGAGCTCGCTCGATGTTTTCGCCTTCTTTAACTGGTATAATAAGCATGTGTCTGTATTCAAATTTGGGCTGCAAATATATGAATTAAATTATGTAATTATCAAGAAAGAATTTTTCTCGAAATCACGAGCTTTTGAATCTCGCTAGTTCCTTCTCCTATCGTACAAAGTTTGCTGTCTCTGTAAAATTTCTCAACTGGAAAATCTTTGGTATAACCGTACCCACCAAAAATTTGAACAGCCTCATTCGCTACTCTTACAGCGACTTCTGAGGCATAGTATTTCGCCATGGCAGATTCCTTCGTCATTTCTTGTTTTCTATTCTTGAGATCGGCTGCCTGAAGGGTCAACAATTCTGCAGCTTCAATTTCAGTCGCCATGTCGGCAAGCTTGAATGCAATGGCTTGAAAGCTCGAAATCGGCTTACCAAACTGCTCTCTCTCCTTGCTGTATTTCAAAGCAGCTTCATAAGCGCCTTTTGCAATTCCCAGCGACAAAGCAGCGATTGAGATTCTTCCGCCATCAAGAACCTTCATGGCTTGAATAAACCCTTCTCCAAGGTTTCCTAAAACATTCTCTTCTGGAACTCGACAATCCTCAAAAACCAGCTCAGCGGTTTCCGAAGCACGCATTCCCATCTTATTCTCCTTCTTTCCAGCTTTGAAACCGGGCGTCCCACGTTCTACCACAAAGGCAGTAATTCCGCGAGAGTCGAGCAGCTCACCTGTTCGAACGAGAACAACAGCTACATCCCCACTAATTCCATGAGTGATCCAGTTTTTCGTACCGTTGATCACCCATTCGTTGCCATCTTTCACGGCTGTGGTCTTCATTCTCAAAGCATCGGAACCTGTATTACTTTCCGTCAGCCCCCATGCACCTATCCACTCTCCTGTTGCCAGTTTTGGAAGCCACTTTTTCTTTTGCTCCTCGGAGCCAAATCCCAAAATATGCCCCGTACAAAGCGAGTTATGCGCTGCAACTGAAAGTCCAAGAGAACCGCAAATCTTCGCTATTTCGGAAACAGCCGTATAGTATTCGTAGTAGCCGAAACCCGATCCTCCATATTCTTCGGGAACAAAAACTCCCAGGAGACCAAGCTCTCCCATTTTCTTCATGGTTTCGATGGGGAAATACTGATCCTCATCCCATTCCATAAAATGCGGGCGAATTTCCCGCTCACCAAAATCTTGCACCATTTGTGCAATCATCCTTTGGTTTTCTGTTAGTTGTGAATTCATCTATTTTTTAGTTGGTGGTTCAATCGTAATCTACAACGCTTAAAATCGGCTTATCAGTTTCAGCGAGTCTCTCCCTTCCGAGCAAACCCTTCAATTCGATCAGAAAAGAGAATCCAGCCACGGTTCCTCCTTCAAGATGAATGAGTTCTCTGCTAGCCACGGCTGTGCCGCCAGTAGCTAAAAGATCATCGTGAATGAGCACATTCATACCTGGCTCCACTACCCCTCTGTGCATCTCGATGGTTGCACTTCCGTATTCCAGATCGTAGCTATACTCCACTGTTTCTGCGGGGAGTTTTCCTTTCTTCCTAATCGCGATAAAAGGCACGTTCATTTCCATTGCCAGCGGAAGCCCAAACAAAAAGCCTCGGCTTTCAATACCAGCCACAGCGTCAATCTTCATTCCTTCAAGCTGATGCATCATTTCGTTTACAACAGCTCGACTCACCTTGGGGTTTTCAAGTATCGGCGTTATGTCACGAAAAAGAATGCCTGGCTTCGGGAAATCAGGCACATCGCGAATTATAGAAAGGAGTTCTTCTCGAAGATTCATTCAGTAAAATTAAGGTAGGGCACAAGTTTACGGCATAAATCAGCATCTAACAAACCCGAAGAACAGAATGCCTTCGAATCGACGTAGCCCCCTGCCTCTTCCCTTTTCAACACTATTTTATTTGCTTCGCCAAAACTCAAATAAGGATGCTGAGAAAGGGCGTGGGCCGAAGCGGAATTGATCTCAATCTGCCTGATTTCTGAACGATCGAGAATCACTTGATCGGCAAATTTATCAATTTTGTCAGGGGTCATTTTCCACATTTCCCCAAGCTGTGCAATGCTGTGAAAACCTCCCAATTCTTCTCGGTACTCGATAATCTTTTTTGCATAAAACGAGCCGATTCCTTTCAGTTTTTTCAGCTCGTTAGTATCGGCTGTATTGATATTGCAAGTGAACTCCTCGTAAGCATAAATAGAGGTAGATGCCGTATCAGACCATTTGACTTTCGGTTTTCTCGAAGCCTTGTTATATGATGAAGAATACTCTTTCTTCGGTTTTGATTCAGGCAAATCAATGAAAGGCTCGAGGTTGGCATACTCTTTTTCATCCACAAAGAAAAGCTTGGCAAAGTCGCGCTTGATTTCAAAACTTGCTCCTGCCTTTTGGTAATTCCTCAATGTTTTTATCTCCTTTTCAGAAAAACCAAGAGCAGCATATCCTGAATCGTTGAGGGAATTGGGATTAAACGTGAAGGGAATAATTTCTGCGGGACCAACTGAAAATCCGACTTGATCATTTTCTTCTGATTCGTCTTCGCTGGTCAAAAGAATATCTATTCTTTCGACCTTGGGTTCGTAAAACAGTCTGAAGACTTCAACGCCAGCTACAGCTAAAAAAAGGACAATGGCGAGAACGATTACTCCTCGACGCTCAGAACGGTAATGCCTAAAATATGATTTGACCCGCCCCAGCATCTTTCACCATCGTTTTATTTAAACTGCTTTATCTCCCCTGATTTGATTCGTTTAAAATACGATTTTAAATCATCTCTTACTTCGTTTGACATAATGAGAAGTCCGAGGATATTCGGGAAGGCCATTCCCAAAATCATGAGATCGGAAAAGTCCAAGACACTTCCCAGACCTACAGAAGATCCGATTACAATGAAAATGAGGAAGATCAGTTTATAGAGGTATTCAGCTTTTTTCGAATTGCCAAAAAGGTAACTCCAAGCTTTTAGACCGTAATAAGACCATGAGATCATGGTCGAGAAGGCGAACAACACTATTGCGATAAGCAAGACCCAATCAAACCAAGGGAATACATTGCTAAACGCTGCGGAGGTCAATTCAGATCCTGTCAGCCCCGCAGGATCGGTAGCAAAGCCCGTGAAGATCAAAACTAGAGCGGTCATGGTACATACTAGAACCGTATCTACGAAGGGCTCTAGAAGAGCTACGACTCCTTCACTAACGGGATGTTTTGTTTTAGAAGCTGAGTGAGCAATGGAAGCAGAACCAACGCCTGCCTCATTCGAAAAGGCTGCTCTTTGGAAACCAACGATCAATACTCCTATTACTCCTCCCTTCATGGCGGAAGGTGAAAAAGCTCCGTCGAAAATCGCCTGAAAAGCAGCTCCGATATTTTCGATATGGATCAGAATGATAATTAAGGCAAAGCCAACATAAACGCCAACCATAACCGGCACAATCTTGTCTGTAACCTTGGCAATACTCTTTATACCTCCAAGAATAACCAAGCCCACTAAAATAGCCAGAATAGAACCAAAGAGTGCCCCGTTTCCTTCAAAGAGTGGCACTTTACTAGATACCTGCACAAAGGCTTGATTGGCCTGAAACATATTTCCACCACCAAAAGATCCACCAATGCAAAGAACAGCGAAAAGACCAGCAAGCACTTTCCCCAAGCCTTTCATATTTCGTTTTTCGAGGCCTTGACTCAAGTAATACATTGGCCCACCTGAAACCTCTCCTTTGTCGTTGATCAATCTATATTTCACACCAAGTGTACACTCCGTGAATTTTGAAGCCATTCCCAGTAAACCGGCAGCAATCATCCAAAATGTAGCTCCAGGCCCACCTACTACGATGGCCACGGCAACACCCGCAATATTCCCCAGACCCACAGTAGCTGAGAGTGCAGTAGTCAGTGCTTGAAAATGCGTAACCTCTCCCTTTCCTTTGTCGTCTGGATCGTCGTACTTACCCGCCACCAACTGAAATGCATGCTTCACTCCTTTGAAATTGATGAATCTCATCTTGAGAGTAAAGAAGATGGCACCAGCTACAAGCCATACAACGATGAACGGAATATTCTTTTTCTGAACATCACCGTTTGCGGTAAGCAAAGGCCGAGGCTCATTGTATGTGATGCGCGCCATTATGCCTGTTTCGATACTAGCCATAGCCTGCACATCACTGCGATCGAAGACCATTTCTCCTTCGGGAAAGGTGTGAACCAATGTACCCGACTCTTTAGCATAGACACTGATCGTGTCATTCGAATTTCTTCTTATTAAAGCGATTTTGTCGCCTTTCGAGACTTCAGAGCCATTGGAAGCGTGCCATTTCATCATGAAGATACGCTGAACTTTATCCTCTTTAAATCCAGTGGCAAAAACTGGTAACTCGTCGGCATAGACTACTGGGTCGTAAATACCAATGGCCTCAAAGGGATCCCAAAAAAGGACGGATGATAGTCCACCGACAATAGGCAAAAAGATGGAATTGATGTTTTCTTCCGTCGACTCAGCTTGCACTTCTCCATCTAAAGTCAGTGCGCTTCCAGCAGCATCTGTAACCGTAACGCTAAAATCAAGCCCTTCGGTTAAGCCTGTGCTGCTAGACGAGCTAAGCGGAGTATCAGGGTTCGACCATTTATAAACGTATGGAGGAACGCCACCGCTAACAACCACTTCGGCCCTCCCATCTTTAATATTTTCACTGTCATTTGAAACTTCGAGAGTGGCCTCAAGCTGTGCATTTACAGACAAGGCAGTTAACAAAATGGCTCCGAAAAGGGAGGAAATTTTCTTCATAGTTTGAATTGTGCGCGCACCATCACCAATGCTCAGCTTGCTAAAGAACTAAAATTCCGTGTTCTGACAAAATACAATAGTCGAGGAGGTGGAGTCTAGAGATCCCAAATGGTCTTTTTACGGCGCAGGCGATAGACATCTTTTTGCTCAAGCCAAAAAGCCATAAATAGATAAACGATGAGGGGTGACCCCAAAGTGATAAAAGAAATGTAGATAAAGTACATGCGAACTTTAGAGGAAGAAATTCCTAAAATTCTACCCCACCAGTCGCAAACTCCGAAGGCTTTTTTTTCGAAGAATGTGTAAATGTGGTTAACCAACTTCTGCATAATGCTTCATTAAATGTATACCAACTTTACAGCGGAGGCACTTCTTTCTATCACAGAAGCTACTCTTCAATTGTATAATCCCTTGGGAGTCGAAAGAAGATTCAAGCGTAAAGTCAAGTTTTTCAAAACTACGAATAATAGAATTTCTTTCCGATGGGAGACTTTCCAATAATTTTATAGCCCTTTCCCGATGCGATTCATCGCGATTGTAATCGGCTAGCGAAAAAACAAAAGGCACAACCGCATTGATGACCAGATGCTTAAGAAAATCACCCCCAAAAGATTTCTTGCGAGCGGGAGATTCAGAATCTAATGTGTAGTGGTTTAACCAAAACCCATCTTCAATTTTTACTAAAAAGAAATCATACAAAACCTCTGGACTTTCCATTTCGGAAATGGCTCTGGCAACGGAAGAATGTTGGTGGTAGAAAATGGCCAATTGTGCCAAGCGCACCTGAGGAAAATTTTGGGGTCGGAGCCTAAAGAGCTTCCAAGCTGAAATTGGCATTGGATTTAAACGGTGCTTCTTTTTCAAGAAATCATACTCCGATTTCAATTGGCTTACATGGGGGTTGTCCGTTTTAGCTTCAGCCAAAAATCCCGCTTGACCGAGGAGTAAAGACTCCAGCTGAATTCTACTGGGACTCACCTTGCGAATGAGTTCATAAGGTGTAATTCGAGCCAATTGCTCGAATGGCAGCGCATTGACTTTCATCCCGAGTGCCCGCAGAAAGAGTCGATAGAAGGCCCCTTCCATATCTCCTTTTGTCTGGAAAAGATGATCTCGAGAAATCTCGGACTTTACGGATAGGCGCTCCACCGCAGCGGCATGCACAGCCGAAGTTTTGATGAGCTGAGGAACCTGATTGACAATTTTATCGCAGGGAATGAACTTCCCTTCAGCGACCCAGGCTTTGTATTTGCGGTAGGATTGATAATCGATTCTATCCTTCAATACGAGCGAAGAAATAATACTTCCCTTGGGAGCTTCAACTTCTTTGTCTTGATTGTATACTACGTGCAGAACGACATTGTCGTATGCTGGGTCATTTTGATGACCATGCTTATGCCAATCGGAAGAGACGATGTGGATTTCGACATTTCCCGCCCACAGAGTTCCATTGATTCGGACTCGGGCATCTAGGAAATCAGGGCCAGCATTTTCGTTATGGAAGCCAGTATGAATAATGTCTAGCTCTTCGCCTTGCTCGGTTTTGAGATTGGATGGATCGAATTGTCTATGCTTCCATAAGTAGTGAAGGAAATCCTCGTTCATCGTCACGAATTTCCATCAAGATAAAAAAATCTAAGACAAAATAACCTTCATTTTCTGTGCAATCTTCTGAGCTTCAGCACGAGCAACCTCATCAAAATCTCTTCCAGAGCTGGCGTGAATGATGCCACGACTTGAATTTACCAAAAGACCTACGTCGGCATTCAGGCCATATTTACAGACTTCTTCAAGGCTACCTCCTTGAGCACCGACTCCAGGAACTAGAAGAAAATGATTGGGTATAATCTTGCGGATTTCTTTGAGATTCTCGGGCCGTGTTGCTCCTACTACGTACATCATGTTTTGATCATCGCC
Source organism: Cryomorphaceae bacterium (assembly GCA_047632755.1). Classification (GTDB taxonomy): domain Bacteria; phylum Bacteroidota; class Bacteroidia; order Flavobacteriales_D; family Cryomorphaceae; genus JAKVAV01. Next base: position 119,449 of record JBLIDT010000007.1, on the reverse strand, counting down.
CCAAAGCTGACTTACTCGAAGGACTCTTTCAAAAAGCTTTTCACCCTCCTCGGAAGAGAAGAACTGAAAGTCGTCGGCACCTTGATTTGAAGTGAGCGCAAGTAAAATGACCCATTTGCCATCGTACCCAAGAAAGGGTTTTACCGAATCGCTGCCCATATAAGGGGCAACGGTTACTGAGTCAAAATCCGAATCTTCGAAAAATGCCTTTGCATACATACCCGAAGTATTGCCAATATCGCCGCGCTTGGCATCTGCAATGGTGAAATGACTGGAACCGATGTAATTTCTGGTCTTCTTCAAAGCTTCCCAACCTTTGGCTCCATGGGACTCATAGAAAGCCGTATTGGGCTTGTAGGCGACACAGAAGTCTCGTGTTGCATCGATGATGCGCTTATTGAACTCGAAGAGCGGATCATCCATCTCAAGAATATGCTGTGGCATCTTCTCGGGATTCGGATCCAAACCAACGCAGAGAAAGCTTTTTCTCTCGTGTATCAATTGAACCAGATCGGCTTTCTTCATGTCTATGTTTCTATACTAGCTTGAAGTTTTTCGGCATTCTCAGCTACACGCAGGGATTCAATAATTTCATCAAGGTCTCCATCCATTACCCCCGAAAGATTGTAGATTGTCAAATTAATTCGGTGATCCGTAACTCGACCTTGTGAGTAATTGTACGTTCTAATTTTTGCCGATCGATCACCCGAAGAGACCATTGATTTTCGCTTTTCGGAGTCGAGCGCCAACTTTTTCTGAAGCTCGATTTCATAGATCCGTGAACGAAGCACGCTGAGTGCTTTGTCGTAATTCTTCAACTTCGACTTTTGATCTTGGCATTGAGCGACAACGCCACTTGGAAGGTGCGTCAATCGAATAGCTGAGTAGGTTGTGTTCACAGACTGTCCTCCTGGCCCAGAACTGCAATAACTATCTACACGAAGATCTGATTCCTTAACCTCCACATCAAATTCTTCGGCTTCGGGTAAAACGATAACCGTGGCTGCACTGGTGTGAACTCTTCCTTGGGTTTCCGTTTGAGGAACTCGTTGTACACGGTGAACTCCACCCTCGTACTTCATGATTCCGTAGACATTGTTTCCCGTTACATTGAAGATGACTTCTTTAAAGCCTCCTGATGAACCGTAATTGGTGTCGACCATCTCCATCTTCCACCCTTTGCTCTCTACGTACTTTGAGTACATTCTAAAGAGGTCTCCGGCGAAAATAGCGGCTTCGTCTCCTCCAGTTCCACCGCGAATTTCGACAACAGCATTCTTAGAATCCTCGGGATCCTTGGGAATTAGAAGAAGTTTAATTTCTTCCTCCAGCTTTCCTTTTTCGCCTAAAAGCTCATTGAGCTCTGCCTTGGCCATTTCCTTGAAGTCCGCATCCGTTTCATTTTGGATTATCTCCTTGGCATTGTCTATATTATCATAAAGCAATTTGTAGCTATCAAACGCTTCGGCAACGGGTTCCAACTCCTTGTATTCTTTGGAATACTTGACGTAGCGCTTGGTATCCATAATAACCTCAGGGTCAATGATTCTTTTTCCTACCTCGAGGTAGTGATCTTTGATGGCACCCAATTTTGACAATATCTCTTTTTCGTTCATTGCTTAATCGTATTGGAATGTTCCATTTTCACTAGTTATGGTCAAAGCTTTCTCTCCTTCTTCTACCCTTCCCACGATTTGCGCATCGATATCAAAGGATTTAGAAATTTCTATAATCGTATTGGCAAAAGCTGGATCGCAATAGATTTCCATCCGGTGTCCCATATTGAAAACCTTGTACATTTCCTTCCAGTCAGTACCCGAAGTTTCTTGAATGAGTTTGAATAGCGGTGGAACAGGGAATAAATTGTCTTTGATAATATGGTACTCGTCAATAAAATGTAAAACCTTGGTTTGTGCTCCACCACTGCAGTGAACCATTCCGCCAATTTGTTCTCGCCCTTTTTCCAAAATTGCCTTAATAACAGGGGCATATGTCCGCGTTGGGGAAAGTACCGCTCTGCCTATATCAATGGGCATTGAATCCACTCGATCTGTGAGCGCATATGCACCTGAATAGACAAGATCTTTCGGCACGGCAGGATCGAATGTCTCTGGGAACTTTTGACCCACCTCAGAACTAAACACGTCGTGTCTTGCCGAGGTTAAGCCATTGCTGCCCATACCTGCGTTGTATTCACTTTCGTAGGCGGCTTGTCCTGTTGAGGATAGCCCGACGATCACCTGACCGGGTTTGATATTTGAATTGTCTACCACTTCATCACGACGCATTCTAGAAGTGACCGTGCTGTCTACAATCACTGTTCTAACCAAGTCACCTACATCGGCTGTTTCGCCGCCTGTACTTCTGACTTCTATCCCCATCGACCGAAGACTTTCCAGCACTTCTTCGGTGCCTTCGATCAAGGCTTTGATGACTTCACCAGTGATCAGGTTCTTGTTTCGCCCAATCGTCGAGCTCACCAATATTTTATCGACACAGCCCACGCATAAAAGGTCATCGATATTCATGATCAGTGCATCCTGAGCAATTCCCTTCCAAACGGAAAGATCACCCGTTTCTTTCCAATAAGCATACGCCAAAGACGATTTTGTTCCAGCACCGTCAGCGTGCATTACCAAACAGTGGTCATCACTGCCAGTGAGGTAGTCGGGAACAATCTTGCAGAAAGCTTTTGGAAAAAGGCCTTTATCCATGTTTTTTATAGCGGCATGAACATCTTCCTTTCCAGCACTTACTCCTCTGGCTTGGTATCTTTTCTCTTGACTCATTTATAAAATAAAAAAAGGCATCCCAAAAGATTTGGAATGCCTAGAAAGTATATAAAAGTATCTAGTTGTCCGACTCTTCCATCGGCACATAATCGAAACTTAGTACAGTGAATTCCGTCCGTCTATTCTTCTGGTGAGCGGCTTCTTTTTCTTCTTCGGTTGCCAAGGCAGCAATCTGTTTGTCGCTTATCCGAAGTTTGCCTTCACCGTATCCTTTGGCCACCATTCGTTCAGTAGGAATTCCCTTAGAAGACAAATATTCAACACAACTTTCAGCCCTTCTTTGAGAAAGGTCTTTGTTGTAAGGGTCCTTACCTCTAGAATCTGTGTGCGCCTGTAGTTCGATGATAATCGTTGGGTTGTCTGACAATACATTGAAAAGGAAGTCCAATGAATCCAAAGAGTTTACCTCATCATTTACTTGAAGTTCTGCCTTGTTGTATGCATACCGAACTTCTGGGAATTCGATGGCCTTATCAGGAGCAGTAAATGTGATGAAGTATTCTTTCAAAAATGTAGTGGATTCAGGAATACCCACCGTGCTGATTTGATCCTTTGCTACGAGGTAGTCTGGTTTCGAAACTTCAATCGAATAATTCGTTTCAGGATTAATGTAACGTTCCTCTCCTTTTTCTGCAAAAGAGAAGGCTCCACCTGCATCTGTCGAAGCTTCGAATGAAGCTCCATCGCTCCCAATGACTTTAATGGTAGCCTCAGATACTGGTTGTTGCGTGTCCTTGTCATAAACTACACCGTCAAGAGCGAATAGCAGTGGTGGTAAGTTAAACGAGTATATATCATCCTTTCCTTTTCCTCCGTTGCGGTCTGACGAGAAGTACCCTCTTTCAGAATCTCCCTCCCAGATAATTCCAAAATCGTGACCAATCGAATTGATTGGCGCTCCAAGGTTCTCAACATTGCCCCAAGTATTTTCTCCATTGCTTTCAGCAACGAAGTTATCCATGCCACCCATTCCGATGAGTCCGCTTGAAGCGAAGTAGAGTGCGCCATTCTGACGAATGAAAGGGAACATCTCATCCCCTTTTGTGTTTATCGAAGGCCCTAAATTTACAGGTGTACCCGCCGTCATTGAGGCTTTGTCGAAAGGAGCAATCCAAAGATCTCTTCCTCCCATTCCTCCCGGCATATCACTGGCAAAAACAATGTGCGTCTCATCGACCGTCAAAGCGGGATGACCTGCCGTAGTGTTTTCTGTACTTTGATCATTCTTCACTTCTACTACTTGTGCAGTTGACCATTGATCTCCCGTTTTGCGAGTAATCATCACATTACACCCTTTGTTGTTATCTTTTGAACTCTCGCACCTCGTGAACACCATCATGTCAAAGGCACTAGTCAAGCGTGGTGTAGCTTCATTGTGAATGGTATTGATGCGGTAGGTTAAGCGCTCAGGCTCGCTCCATTTTCCTTTCTGATCACGAGTAGTGAAGAAAATATCTTGGAAACTTTCTCCAGTTCTGAGATCTATCGCCATACCCTGAGCACCTTGACGTGAAGAACTGAAGTAAATGGTATTGAAGTCATCTCCTGCCCATCCAGGTGAGAAGTCATACTCAGCAGAATTGAGCAATATTTCATTTTGGACAATATAACGGGATGGGTTGTCTCTAAATTCTTTGGCAATTTCAGCCTGCTCCAAACCGATTTCGGCCTTCAATGGGTCGGGGGCTGCGTCTTTGTATTTATTGTAATACTCAATGGCCTGGGCAAAGTCACCCTGACGGTGATAGGCCTGAGCCAAGTAGAGAAATGCCTCTGGATTGTCGTATTGTGCCTTTAGCGCTTTGTCATACCAAATTACTTGTTGATCATAATCGAGTATCATTCGGTACGATTCTGCGATTTGGAAGAGCATTCGCGACTTTTCTTCCGAGTCAGATGCTTTCGAATAAGCCTTTTTATAGAGATCAATAGCCTCAAAATAGGCTTCGTTCGCATAGGCATTATCAGCCTCTTTAGTGAACTGATCAGCCTGAGCCATAAGCGATACCGACACCAGTGCAGCGAGGCAAAAAGTAAATAACCCTTTCGTAAAAATCATCGTGTTGAAATTAGTCATGTAGTGAAAAGAATGCCCGAAAATAATTATTTCCTACAAACGAGCCTAAAAGGAAGAGCAAGACTATTGAAGTCCAAAAAAAAAAGACTCCCGAAGGAGCCTTTTAAAATCATTTAGTAAAGAGTATTTCTCTGAGTTTTGGCAAGGGCCACATCTCATCGTCGACGATGAGTTCTAGCTTGTCAGCATGATACCTTATTACGCCCATAAATGGCTTAACCTTATCGCAATACGCCTCTGCTTTCTTTTCAGCATCTTCTATATTGTTGGCCTTTTTTCTTTCTTCAATCATTTCATCAATCGACGTCTTGATCACTTCTACCCGTTCAGAAATTTCTTTAATAAGGCCTATCTGAACTTTGGACGATTTTTCCGCATCATCTTTTGGAAGAACATCCATTATTCCCTTCACATTGTCGGTCAACATTTTTTGATACCTCAAAGCCGCAGGAAGGATGTAATTGTTTGCCACCTCTCCGCACATACGAGATTCAATCTGGATTTGCATTTGATACTTCTCCAATTCAATCTCGACTCTCGCTTCTAATTCTCGCTCGGTGAGGATACCCAACTCTCCGTAAAGGTCTTTTACTTTTTTGCTCTTAAGAGCCAGGAGAGCTCTTGGCGCATCCTTGACGTTTGCTAGACCTCGCTTTTTAGCTTCTTTTACCCATTCATCACCGTAGCCGTTTCCTTCGAATCTAATTTGCTTAGAGGCCGTAATCAATTTCTGAAGCTCCTTCAAAATGGCCTCATCCCTCTTTACACCGTTTTTGATAGCAGCATCCACTTCATTGGCGAAGAGATCGAGCTGCTTTGCAACGATTGCATTCAATCCAGTCATAGGAACTCCACAATTAGCGGTTGAGCCAACCGCACGGAATTCAAATTTATTTCCTGTAAAAGCGAATGGTGAAGTTCTGTTTCGATCAGTATTGTCTAAAAGTATCTCGGGAATTTTCCCGATGTTCAACTTCAGTTGAGTCTTGTCGTCGGGAGTCATTTTTCCAGCCTTGATACTTTTTTCAAGATCATCTAGAAGCCGTGTCAACTGCGAACCAATGAAGACAGAAATAATGGCTGGTGGCGCTTCATTCGCACCAAGGCGGTGTTCATTTCCTGCCGTTGCAATTGTTGCTCTCAGCACGTCGGCATTGTCAGCAATGGCTTTGATGGTATTAATTAAAAAAGTCAAAAATTGCATGTTCGACTTTGGATTCTTACCCGGCGCAAGTAAGTTCACACCAGTGTCCGTAGCCAAACTCCAGTTGTTGTGTTTTCCGCTACCATTTAGCCCTGCAAAGGGCTTCTCGTGAAGAAGTACCCTAAAGTGGTGCTTCTGTGCCACCTTCTCTAAGATATCCATAAAAAGAAGGTTGTGATCGTTTGAGAGGTTTACCTCTTCAAACATTGGAGCAGCTTCAAACTGATTCGGAGCTACTTCATTGTGCCTTGTGGTAACAGGTATGCCCAATAGGTGAGACTCCATTTCAAAATCACGCATGAAGGCGTGAACTCTTTCAGGAATGGTTCCAAAATAGTGATCATCGAGTTGTTGCCCTTTCGCTGGGTTATGCCCGAAAAGTGCTCTACCCGTAAATTGAATATCTGGACGCGCATTATATAGTGCACTGTCAATTAAGAAATACTCTTGTTCCCAACCAAGAGTGGTCATTACTCTATTCACATTCTTGTCAAAGTACTTGCAAACTCTCACGGCAGCTTTGTCAATGGCATGAACTGATTTGAGAAGCGGCATCTTATTGTCGAGCGCTTCACCTGTGTAGGCTATAAAGATTGTTGGAACACAGAGAGTCTTTCCAATAATGAAAGCGGGTGAAGACGGATCCCATGCTGTGTAGCCTCGAGCTTCGAATGTATTTCGAATTCCTCCATTCGGAAAAGAGGAAGCGTCAGGTTCTTGCTGCACCAAATTAGTACCAGAGAAACGTTCCATGGAATGTCCATTTTCCAATGGAGTAAAGAAAGAGTCGTGCTTTTCTGCAGTAGACCCTGTTAATGGCTGAAACCAGTGAGTGTAATGAGTGGCACCATTGTCGATCGCCCAATCTTTCATGGCAAGAGCAACCTGATCTGCAAGACTTCTTGGGATTCGCGAGCCTGTATCCATTGCAACCATCAGAGCCTTCATGGCTTGCTCAGACACATGTTCGCGCATGCGATTCATGTTAAAAACGTTCTTACCAAAATAGTCAGAAATCTTGTCTGAAGGGGCTTGATGTGTTAGAGCTTTTCTGCCCAATACATCTTCTAATGCTTTAAATCTAAAAGTTGCCATGGTGGTTTTTTGAAATTATTCGCCAAAATTAATTTTTACCATCAGGTAACCGACATAAAAAAGCTAACAAATTGTCAACACCCCCATTTTTTTTGGGGTACTACCGAAATAAAAGATAGAATAATGCTGAAGGATGGGTGTTTTTATAGGGTCGACAGAAGAAAATAGACAAACAACACATAGGTCGACAGAAAAATAATTCCGTCAATTCGACCCAAACGCATCTTTAATAATGCCAGAGGTAAAATGGCAAATGAGGTTCCCAACATCCAGAAAATATCATTAGATAAAATTTCAGGGGCCACTCGAATCGGAGTAACGATTGAGGTAATTCCAATGATGGCAAAAAGGTTAAACAAGTTTGAGCCGACAATATTTCCCAATGAAATATCCGTCTCCTTTTTAAAAGCTGCAACGATGGATGCGGCGAGCTCGGGCACGCTAGTGCCAAAGGCAACCAAGGTAATGGCGATAACCCGATCGGAGACTCCGAAGTTTCGCGCTATGGATTCTGCTCCCAACAAAAACCACTGTGCACCTAAAAGCAATCCTACGGTTCCCAGAGCAACAAACAAAACCAAGACCCCCCATTTTCGACCCGTTTCGGGTTTGAGCACATCACTTTCGTTCAAAACATCTGTTTTGTTCTTCTTTGCTTGATAGAAGCTTACACCAATAAAGATGCCTAATAATGAGACGAACAGCCCTCCCTCAAATCGAGAAAAGCCACCGTCAAGCGCAAAGAGATAAAATAGGAGGCTGGCTACCATCATCACGAGCCAGTCGACCTTAAGAGCCCGCTTCTGGATTGCCATTGGGAAAATAATGGTTGTAATTCCAAGGATGAGGGCAACGTTGGCGATGTTGGAACCCACGACATTTCCTACTGAGATATCGGGCTTTCCATCCAAAGCAGCTTTCAAGCTTACGACAAGTTCGGGTGAAGAAGTACCAAGGGCTACTACTGTCATCCCAACCAACATGGGTGGAATGTCCATCTTAAGTGCAATCCCAGAAGCTCCCTTTACTAAATAATCACCGCCTAAAACCAATAGTAATAGACCTGCAACTATCTGGATAAATTCCATCTAATCCTTTTTATCGTCTTTGTGCATTTGATCCAGTGTGCTCCGAACAGAAGTTTCAGCCTTCTTAGCCTCATCCTTCACGTCCTTGACAGAATTTTGGATATCTCTCTGAATATCACCTGTGGCATCCTTCACCTGCCGAATGGTTCGGCCCATTGTTCTAGCAAATCCAGGAATCTTATCTGATCCGAAGAAAATCAGAATAAACAGAAAGACGACAATAATTTCTCCCCCGCTAATTCCTATTAATAAAACACTGAGCAAATTCATGTGCGCAAATGTAAGTGAAAGGTGACGAATTGAGGCAAAACAAAAAGAGGGGCATCCGCCCCTCTTTCCTATTTTCAATTAAGTTGATTAAGCAGTCAGAACCACTTTTTCTTCTTTTTTCTCCTCTAGTGAAGTACCTGTCTTATCAGTAAGGTCAACCACAATAGGAGAAGCGATGTACAGCGAAGAATAAGTTCCTACAAGCACACCTAGCATCAAAGCAAAGATAAAGCCTCGAATAGACTCTCCACCAAAGATGAAGATGATCAAGAGAACAACGAAGGTCGTCATCGACGTATTCAATGTTCTAGTAAGCGTGCTGTTTAGTGCTTTATTGACAACACTTGCCATTCCCTCTTTTCTGTGGTCAGACATGTACTCTCTGATTCTGTCAAATACAATTACCGTATCGTTAATGGAATAACCCACAACCGTCAGTATGGCCGCAATGAAGGCCTGATCAATTTCCAAGGAGAATGGAAGCCATCCATGACCTAATGAGAATATTCCCAATACCACGAATACATCGTGGAACATAGCCGTAATAGCACCAACACCGTATTGCCATTTCTTAAATCGGAAAACGATATAAGCAAAGATGATAATCAATGAGAAAATCACAGCAGAGGTAGAAGAAGTTTGGAAGTCATCCGAAATAGAAGGATCAACCTTTCTTGATTCTTCTATGGAATACCCCACCCCTAGCTCAGCCAGACCTGCGTTGAGGGCATCCTCTACTCTTTGATCCGCATCTTGACTGTCATTGTCTACTAAGAATTTCGTTGTGATCTTAACTTGATTCGCAGCACCATACGTTTTCACCTCAGGCTGCATTTGATTTCCTTCATCATTTACGAATGTAGAAGCCAAAGTTGTCCTAACCTTATCTAGATCTTCCGTTTGATCAAAACGAACGGTATACGTTCTACCTCCTGTAAAATCTACTCCCAAGTTGAGACCACGGGTCGCCATGCTCACGACTCCAACGATGATCAAGAACAATGATATCGTATAAGAGATCTTCCGCTTGCTAATGAACTGGAAATTGGCATTGACCAAAATATTCTTTGACCATCCCATAAAGAAAGTAACAGGCTTAGAATTCGAAAGTCGGCTCTCGAAAATCAATCGAGTAATGAATATCGCTGAAAAGAGCGATGTAAATATACCGATGATCAAAACCGTAGCAAAACCTTTGATTGGCCCTGTACCCAAAGTAACAAGAACAATAGCCGTAAGTAATGTTGTTAAGTTCGCATCAATAATAGCTGAATATGCTTTTTGATACCCTTCTTTTATTGCGGCTTTAGTACCCTTCCCATGCCGAAGTTCCTCTCGAATACGTTCGTAAATAAGCACGTTTGCATCAACTGCCATACCAATGGTTAGGACGATACCTGCGATGCCAGGAAGTGTAAGTGCTGCCTGAATTGAAGCAAGCGCTCCAATGAGGAAGAATAAGTTTGCAACCAAAGCTATGTCTGATACAATACCTGCTCCTTTGTAGTAAAAGAACATGTAGAATAACACACAGACCAAGGCAATGATAAATGACTTCAGACCATCGTTAATATTTTCTTGACCCAATGAAGGACCTACGATACTCTCATCAACAATGTTGGCAGGAGCTGGAAGCGCACCTGCTTTTAGCAAGTTAGATAAATCGAGTGCTTCTTGAATTTGCTCATTTCTTGTGCCAGTACCAATACTGATAGAAGAACGTCCAGTAGGAATCTCTCCTTGTACTACAGGAGCAGTAAAGACATAGTTGTCAAGGACAACTGCTACGCTTCGTTTTGGCTCTTGAGAAGCTGCCTCAGCAGTGATTTCTTTCCAGGTACGCGCTCCTTGGCTATTCATAACCATTTCCACTTCAACATTTCCTCCGAGGTCATACTGCTGTGAAGCATCAACGATTACCGAACCATCTAATGGAGCTTTGCCATCTCTCGTGTCCGCCTTGATGGCATAAAGCCGCATCAAATTATTGAACCTTGCCGAAGGCTCAGAAGCCCAAAGCAATCTCAAATCACGTGGCAACAACTCTTGCACTTCTGGTTCACTGAGCATTTGATTCACCTCAGAGGTATCTGAAATTTCAGCAAACCCAACAACGGGACCCGTCATAGCTTGACCTGTTTGAGGATCAAAAGCAGGACTTAATTTTGAAAAGAGAGGAATGGCTTTCAAACGCTCTGTGTCGCTCAACTCTTCAAGTGGCTCCCCAGCGACTCCAGTCGAATCGTTGTCTGAAAGTCCCAACAGGTCGTCTTCAGTCGTTACGTCAGAAGAGTCGGTAGCGGCAATGTCATCTCCCTCTGAAGAAGAGGTCGAATCAGAATCATTTAGAAGACTGTCGTCTTCTAAACCGAACTCAGGGTAGTACTTTTTGCTTAGCGCAGAATTTGCTTGATCCAAGAAACCGAGGATTTCAGCACTTTCGTAGGTATTCCAAAATTCGAGATTAGCGGTACTTTTAAGTTGCTTTCGCACCCGTTCTTTGTCGCTAACACCCGGTAACTCCACCAAAATTCTTCCAGAAAATTGCTGTTTTTGGATGGTAGGTGAAGTAACACCGAATTTATCGATACGCGTTCGGATGATCTTCTCAGTGTTGTTTATAGCAACTTGAGCTTCTTCAGTAAGAATCTCGAGAATTTCTTCGTTTGAAGCTTCCCTTGGAAAACGGTCTTTATTATCTCTGCTGTGAAAAACAGTAGCCATTAACACATCTGGATACATCTCCTCCCATGATTCACCAAAAAGGGTAACGAAGTCATCCTGTGAATCCTTCTGCTCTTCCTTAGCAGCCTGAACCGCTTTCAGAAGATCCTCATTCCGTATGTTATTGCTCAAGTTGATAATGAGGTCTGGAATGGAAACTTCCAAAGTAACACTCATACCTCCAGCCAAATCCAAACCAAGATTGATCTGCTTTTCCTTGGACTCTTGGTAGGTGTAACCAAAAACAGGGTATATCTCCTGGTTGGCATTTTTACTGAGAAACTCTGATTTAAAGTCATCCTGGAGTAAAGTTCCTTCAAGAAGATCGAGTTCTCCATTTTGTGCTTCTCGAACCGAATCAACTTTGACTACGGCATACTCTTCCGCCTTTTTTTCAAAAGCAGAGGTAACAAATGAGAACGAAATCTGATAGAGGCAGGCTATAGTTAACAATATAGTAAACAGCCAGATAGCGCCTTTATTTTGCATAGGTCAAGTTTTGCGATTTTTTATCGAGCGGCAAATATAGACTTAAATGCATAATTTCCCAATCAGGTAATTCTCGCAGGTGCCGAAAAAATAGGGCATTGGAGGAGAAAACTGTATTCTGGTGGTGCGCGCTCAAATTAATTTAATTGAAATTTTATGATTTCCCGATATCTCTCACGGATATTTTTGTTTTCTTTTTTCCTGTCCATGGTCTTTGCCTCCAAAGGACAGTTTGTTGTGAAAGCAACAAATGGTGTTACGGTATTAAGAGAAGGAGGTTCGACTTTTTTAAATCCTTGGACAGGCGGGGTCAATGCCATTCAACTATCAAAACTCGATGCCGACTTCGATGGCGAAGAAGATGACATATTTTTATTCGATAGAGCAGGAAACCGCACTGTCATTCTGATTGGAGAAGAAATAAGCGGAGAACAGTCCTATATATATGACTCCAATTTCAGAACATCTTTCCCAAATATGAGAAACTTCTCCTTGCTTCGGGATTACGATTGTGACGGCAAAAAAGATATTTTTACCTACAGCCTGCTAGGTGGTGCGATGGCAATTTTCAGAAACACAGGCAACGATCAGAGCTTGACTTGGGAGCTGATTTCTGAAGCGGCCTTAAGCTTTTACGACTTCGGATCCACTTCCTACACCACTAATATTTATACGTCATCTCAAGATATACCTGCAATTTTCGATTACGATAATGATGGCGATTTAGATGTGATGAGCTTTAATGTTGGGGGTAGTTTTATCGAATTGCACTTGAACTCATCAATTGATAACTCAGGTGAATGTGGACTGGAGTACTTCTTGGCCAATCGCTGCTATGGCGGGTTCATTGAGGGCAATGACAGCAATGATATTATTATTGATTCAGATGAAGTTGCGAATGAATGTACTTTCAATGTGGTAGATCCACGAAATAATGCTGGATTGCGACATGTCGGCTCTACCATTCTCACAATAGATGGCAATGGTGACGGCTTGCAGGATTTAGTTTTAGGAGATATTGGTTTCGATAACTTGGTTTACTTGGAGAACAGCAGCCAAGGAGGAGAACCTGATCAAATCATAGATTTTGATCCCAACTTCCCATCCAGTATGGGCGGAGACGTAGTGAGTATTAATAACTTCCCATCTGCTTTTTACGAAGATGTCGATGGAGACAATGTTTCAGATTTGATCGTTAGCGTCAATGCTTCAGCTGGAGCTGCCACTTATGAATCAGTTCAACTTTACCTCAACTCAGGTAGCGAGAGCGCTCCTGAGTTTTCTTTTGTGACCTCTTCCTTTCTTCAAAATGAAATGTTGGATTGGGGGAGTCATGCCTCTCCTTCTGTGGTAGATTACAATAATGATGGCCTAATGGATTTAGTCATCGGTTGCAGTAGCTCAGGAGGTGAATTGAATCAGCCCAGATTGATCTTACTTGAAAATATAGGAACCGTTTCTGAGCCCGCTTTTCAGATCGTAAATAACGATTGGCTCGAATTATCATCTACCTTTTCAAGTAGCAACCCTTCTCCGACTTTTGGTGATTTTGACAATGACGGTGACGATGATCTTGTTGTAGGGTTTTTCAACGGAAGTTTACATTACTTCGAAAATGAAAGCGGCTGGACTTACACCGGTATTATTCCCACGACCAATGGAATTAATAATGTCGGAAATTCAGCAACACCGAGTATTCGTGACATCGATAATGATGGAAAACTAGACCTTGTCGCAGGTGAAGAAGAAGGAAACCTAAATTATTTTAGAAACTCAGGAAATTCAAGCGGCCCACTTTTCACTTTGGAAAATGACCAGTTGGGAGGAATCAATACGACAATAACACCTCCCTATTTTGAAGGGCAGAGTGCACCATTTTTTTATGAATTTGAAAATGAAAAGTACTTAGCCGTAGGATCAAAGTCAGGTAAAATATTCCAATATCAAGTAGGAAATGCTGCTGAAGAGTGGGCTGAAATAGAGCAAGGTTTTGAAATTTACAGCTCCTTTAATGCCTCACCTTCTGGGCTGAGCACAAAGCCTGTAGTTGTGAATTTAAACAACGATGGTATTCCCGAAGTCATCACAGGCCTGATAACGGGAGGGCTTGAATTCTTTTTGGGCGACGGCTTTTTGAGTATCGAATCCAGACAAAACTCTGAAGACTCAGGAATTCGGATGTTTCCTAACCCTTCGGAAGGCGAACTAACGATAGAACTAGATGACAATGAAAGCGCGTTTCAAAGACTTTTCATTTACAGCCTAGATGGCAGGACGGTTTTCCAAAGCAACGTGCTGCTGAGCACTTATGATATAAGTAGATTGTTACCTGGAGCTTATATCGTCAGCATTGAGTTGAGCTCTGGTTTGAGCGCTGAAATATTGATCAAAAAATAAGAGGCCGACCCAGTGGACGACCTCTTTAACTTCATTGTATTGATCTGTACAGACTACTTCAGATTCATTTTGTCTAATACCTCCATTACTTCTCTTACCGAGTTGGCAGATTCGTAAAGAAGACCTTTCTCTTGCTCATTTAGGTCAAGTTCGATTATTTCTTCAATACCATTGATGCCTAACTTTACAGGAACGCCTAAATACATATCCTTCAAGCCATATTCGCCATTTAACCATGCACAAGTTGGGAAGATTCTCTTCTGATCCTTTACGATCGCTTCTACCATCTGAGCGGCTGCAGCTCCTGGAGCATACCAAGCGCTGGTTCCAAGAAGATTTACTATTTCTCCACCACCTTTTTTGGTTCGGGCAATAATTGCATTGAGCTTATCTTCAGAGATCATCTCTGTAACAGGGATACCAGCAACGGTAGTATATCTTGGAAGAGGTACCATTGTATCTCCGTGACCTCCCATCAATACCGCTTGGATATCCTTTGGGGAAACATTCAACTCCATGGCTAAGAAAGATCGGTAGCGCGCCGTATCGAGCACGCCTGCCATGCCGAATACACGACTCGAGTCCACTTTTGCAGTAAGGTAAGCCGCGTAAGTCATCACATCTAAAGGATTACTCACTATGACTATTTTGGCATCAGGAGAATATTTGATGGCTTGTTCCGTAACGCTTTTCACGATACCTGCATTGGTTGCGATCAAATCGTCTCTAGTCATACCAGGCTTGCGGGGCAGCCCCGAAGTAATAACTACGACTTCAGAACCAGCGGTTTTTGAGTAATCGTTGGTAGAACCTGTTATGCGCGAATCGTAAAGATTAATGGGAGAAGTCTCCCAGATGTCTAACGCTTTTCCTTCAGCATATCCTTCTTTGATATCCAAAAGAACAATTTCATTAGCCACTTCTCTTTGGGCTAAAACATTGGCGCAGGTAGCTCCTACATTTCCCGCACCTACTACTGTAACTTTCATGGTATGATTGTGTTTGTTGAGATTTTCAAAATTTCCACAAATATAAGAGATAGCTTTACTCCTTCTGGCAGGAACCACCAATTTAGTTAATCAGGACAATCAACAAATGAAGACACACAATTGTCGATCCTTTGTCGTTTCACTATCAAATGTATCTTTAAGCGCCAAAAAAAATCAGAAACCATTGCACCTTGACTACTTACAGTTTTGGCTTTGAAGAATGGATGGCAACCGTCACCCCTTGGCCACGTCTAACACATGATCGACCTGCAAAATATGGATAAAGATCAGCTCAAAATACTGATCGACGGTTGTTTGCGAAACAATCGCAAGAGTCAGGAGTTGATTTTTCGCTCCTTTTACAGTAAAATGATGTCCGTTTGCAGGAGATATACGCCTGATGATGATCAGGCAAAAGACATAGTACAGGATGGCTTTATCAAGGTTTTTAAGAGCCTTGAACGGTTTAATTACAAAGGTTCATTCGAAGGTTGGATAAGAAGAATAATGGTTAATACAGCCATTGATTTCACTAGAAAACAAAAAAGTTCTCATCAAATGTCTAACGAGACAAAACCGATTGAGGACTACGGCGACATAGCAATTGAGGATGAGGAGGAAGCGCCTGAAGAATTCCAGTTAGAAGTTTCAGATATCAAAAAGGGTATGAATGAACTTTCAACTGCTTACAGAAACGTTTTCAATCTTTATGTTTTTGAGAACTTTTCTCATCAAGAAATTGCAGAAGAGTTGAACATCAATGTTGGTACGAGTAAATCGAACTTAGCGAAAGCTAGGGCTAACATGAAAAAGATACTGCTTAAAGAATTAAAAAGGAGAGATGGCAAATCAGTTGAATGATTTTGATCGATTGATCAAGGAGACGTACGAAAATCACGAATTTCCATATGATTCTACCGTATGGGATGGAGTTGAAAAGGAACTTGGCGCTACTTCACCTGGCATTTTAGATTTTTTCAAATCTGTCACGACGGGATTGGCTATTGCAGGTGCAATTTTTGCAACCATGCTTATTCTTACTTCTGATACAAGTGCTCCAATCCAGCTTACTGAAAATCAAAAAACTGAAGCCAGTGACGGATCAATAGGCGACAAACCAAAATCTGACAACCCCGAAATTAAAAAGCAATTTGCTTTTGAGGGCTCCGCTGAAGAAAACTCTGAGCAAAAGCAATCCAAATCTGAAATAAACACAGACTCAAGTCTGATTAGCAAAGGAATAAAAACAAACAGATCCGAAAATTTCACCGACGAGCAGAAATCGACTTTAGTAGCTGTTCTTTCTGAAGCTAAAAAGATTTCTTCCTCAGAAAACTCCACGGATCAAAGTATTTCCAACGATCTCTATGCTGAAAAAGTAGACAAATCTTTTGCTTCCATAAAAATAGGTTGCACTGGTTTGACAATAGACTTTGATGCTCCTGAAGAATACGGATCAAATGCGAAATACTTATGGAACTTCGGAGACGGTTTCTTCAGCAATGAAGAAAATCCTACGCATGTATTCAATAAAGAAGGAATTTTTGATGTCTCTCTTTCAGCAACGGCTGTTGGCTCTGGTCAAATTTCTTCCAACGTCGTGCAAGCAATGATCGAAGTACACGAAGCGCCTGATGCAAGATTTGATCTTAAGATTAGTTCTATGACAGCGATCAAATTGATAGATATGTCAATGAATGCTGCAGAGTTTGTATGGCTTGTGGATAGTGAAGAGAAGGTGTCAGAAGGCTCTGACCTGTTGCTCAGTATCGCGGACAACACTAGGTTTGATGTTGAATTGATTGCGGAAAACGCGGGGAACTGCTCTGACAGCCTGACTAAAGAGATTCACATCATTAAAGCAGGAAATCAATTCCCTCAACTATACTCATCTGCTTATGCCAGTGATTTTGCTCCTGGAGCAATCGTTGACAATGGAGAGGTCACTGATTTTAGAGTATTTAAAAAGAGCACGGGTGAAGAAATATTCGAGTCTTTTGGTTCTAAAGGATGGAATGGAAAAAACAAGAAAGGTGAAGGAGTAAGCAACGGAGAATATGAGTGGATGATGATAGTCGACTCTGAAGTTGTTTTCAACATTTACCATGGTACTTTGAGCGTTCGATAAAGGACAACCTTCTAAGAAATAGAAAAGAAAGGCTCGTTTTGCACGGGCCTTCTTTATTATAGTATTCCTATCGTCCTTATTTGCCGTTGGGCACATTAGATAACGAAGAAAAATTATTTGTCTTACTTGTCTTGATACTACTGAAAAAAAGGCATGCAAGAGTTTCCAGTAATTGTCCTATTTTCACTCTTTAAAATTCAAGTAATTCGTGCTTTTTTACGGGCAACTTAAAAAAAGTCTAAACGTCACATTGAAGAGGTGTTATTGTTGCACTTCTTATCACAATCGATGCAAATCGAAAAAGAAAACCATTCAGAAATGCTGAAGATGTTGAAGATGCTGAGATTCTTAACCTTAATCTTTGTTTTAATCTTATTTTCTGGGAGCACTGCTTTCGGTCAATGTAGTATAGAGACAGAATGGACATTTGACCCCCCAGTACCTCCTAGTGGAGCTTATGATGCAGGAACAGTCCTCACACTCTGTGGAGAAGTAACTGCCTATACTTCAGGAGGCGCCAATTGGCTTTCGGGTATGGCTATTGTATTTCCTCCCGCATGGGATGCGGCAAGCATCACCAATATAGTTGGACCGACAGGTTGCGGCACAGGAGAATGGGTCTACTTAGAAACTTTAACCTGTGGTGGTTTGGTCATTACTAACCCTGGTTTTTACTACGACTCAAATGTAGCTGGTCCTCAAGACGGAAATCCATGCAATAACTGGGGAGACGGAAGCAATCCTTGCGGAGGCTGGTCATTTTGTTTTGATGTTACCCTAGATGCAGAGTGCGGCGGAGGCACTAACCCTTTTGACGGAACAGATATTACACCGGCCATTCAAGCTTATTCGGACAGCGAGGTAGGAAGCTGGGGAACTGGCACTGGCTGCGCTTCAGCAGAATTTGTCGATGGTCCAATTATATCCATCGACTTGGATTGTTGTGATGCCGAATCGGGTGAAGAACCCGCCGGACCTGTTAACATTTGCGGCAATACTCCTTTTAATCTTCTTACTCTTTTAGGACCACCTATCGATGCTGGAGGAGCTTGGACTGGCCCCGCTGGATGGACAGTTGACGGCATCGGTAATCCAATTTTCAATCCTTCTACAAACCCTAATCTTAGTGATCCTGCAGGGGACTACACCTACGAAGTAACGGGATCTGATGGATGCCTGAAAACATCAACCATCACAATGCAGTTCATTGATTTGGGTCTTCAGTCAACCAACAGCTTATGCAGCAATTCCCTTGAGCCATTAATCGGTTTATGGAACAACGCCGCTATTCCATTACTTCCTGGCGGTACTTGGACCTTTCCCGATGGAACAGTGGTACCTGGTGGCGTAGTAGATCCCGCTTCAGACCCTTCGGGAATATACACTTACAACTACGTCGATGCAGGCGGATGCCCTACAACGATTTCCATGCTACTTAACATCTCACCTGGAGGTGGCGTAGTATTCCCGGCGAATGACATCACCGTTTGTCTTCTGGACCCGCCATTTGCTCCTTACGACTCTTTACTAGGTGTGCCTGCCTCACTGAGTGGGAGCTGGATTTACTACGGTTACACCCCCCCACCTGCCCCTGATGATTTCTTGATCTTCTCAGGTACTGGTGGTGCTACAACATGGGCTCTAAACCCAGCTGACTATAACAATGGTGCTCCAATGGTAGACGGATACGTTATTTATTACTCCAATGACCCAGCTTGCGGCTTTGCTCAAGACACCATTTTTATAAATGTTGGTGAAGTCTTTGATGCTGGATTGTTTACATCACCTACGATTTGTGAGGGAGACGCTCCTGTCATTTTGGAGTCACTACTTTTAGGAACCCCTACCATTGGCGGAGACTGGGAAGATATTAACGGCAATCCAGTTGCAAATCTTTACAACCCTGCGGCCGTCGATCCTGACTCGACTTATACACTGATATACAGTGGTGGATTTGCTGGTACAAGTTGTTTCAATTCGCAGGTAATGCAGCTAACAGTTTTATCCAATTTCACGGATGCGGGTAATCCAATGGCTGTGACGGTTTGCGAGACTCAACTCGCATTTAGCATGACAGACACGCTAAACGAGACTGGGACTCCTCAACCTGGAGGGATATGGACTGGTCCTCCTGGATTCGGAGGTGGAGAATTTTTCGTTCCTGGAAGTGATCCAGCGGGAGTTTATACTTACACGATAAGTAGCCCTTGTGGTTCAGATTCCAATACGCTTACCATTAATGTAATTACTTTGGCTAACGCGGGTATAGACGGAACCCTCAATATTTGTCCTGCAGACCTCAATGTTCCATTGATTAATGGACTTGGCGGTGCTCCTCAAGGAGGCGGTTTTTGGACACTAAGCGGAATACCCGTTGTACCTCCAACGGTAAATGGAAATACTGTTGCAGATGGAGCAGTATATCAGTATTCAGTCGGGACAGGAACATGTGCCGATTTTTCTGAAGTTACCATTAGCCTACAGCCTGGGCCATTTGCAGGAGTTCTTACGACGGTCCCTCAAGAATTTTGTCAGACTGACGCAAGCTTCTCCTTAAACACCTTATTTACAACTCCTCCATCCGTATTAGGAGATTTTTGGACGGGGCCATTAGGACCAGTCGCAGGCAGCACTTTTAATCCAGCTACTGCTGGATCAGGAAACTACACCTACACAGCAACAAATAGCTGTGGAAGCGATGATGTTACTATTTTCATCTCAATAGAGACTTCCCCGAATGCTGGCAACAGTGGTCCTTTGGTAGTTTGCGACAATGGCACTGTATCAATCGATCTTTTCGCTTCTCTTGGTGCAGGGGTTACCACTGGAGGAACTTGGACTGGCCCCGCTGGTTGGACCTTAACAGGAGGCAATCCGATTTTTGACCCTACAAGCGATCCCGCAGGAGCTTACACCTATACAGTGCAGTCTCTGCCAAATAATTTGTGTACTGCTACTGCTACCATTAATGTATCCTACATTGCTACTGGTGATGCAGGTTTGGACAATACCATTGCGGCCTGTGGTACTGATGCTACATTCAATATGCTGGATTCATTGAATGGCACTCCTGACGGAGGAGGAGATTGGTTCCCTTCAGGGCCCCTCTTCAATCCGACGTTATCAGCACCAATAGCATACACGTATTTAATTACGAATCCAGGATGTTCCTCATCAATATCCACACTTACCGTAAACCTACAGAGTCCGCCAGATGCGGGCCAAAATACGGTGGTAACTTTGTGCGAATCTCTTGGGAATATTGACTTAACCGCTGAACTGAATGGAACACCTGTCGGAGGCGGAGTTTGGACTGATTTGGCTACGGGAACTACTGTCTCAAACCCGTATAATTTAGCTGGGTCATGCGGCTCCTCAGTATCTTTGGAATACACAGTTGAAGCAGGTATTTGCATTTCCTCCTCTACCTTAGATATGACCATTCAGTGTCCTCCAAATGCAGGGGCTAATGTTGCAACTACTCAGTGTGCAGACAATAGTGGTTTTGATCTTTTCT
Organism: Cryomorphaceae bacterium; assembly: GCA_047632755.1. Lineage (GTDB taxonomy): Bacteria > Bacteroidota > Bacteroidia > Flavobacteriales_D > Cryomorphaceae > JAKVAV01. The sequence goes on along the minus strand of JBLIDT010000007.1, from coordinate 98,679 downwards.
CGATTTTGGATCCTACAGCTGATGCAGGATCATTTACCAATACCACCTCAGGACTTGCTGTCCCAGGAGGAATTGTTACACTTTCTGCAGGAGCAGCAGGATCTTATACCTATACAGTCCCTGGCGGTCAATGCCCCGATGATATTGCCTTTTACACACTCAATTTGCAGACTCCCATAAGTGTAGTCTTAAATGCTCAATGTACTCCTTCGCAAACTCAATACGTCGTAACTCTTACGGTTACTGGTGGCGATGGAAACTATACCGTGACGGGATTACCTGGAGGTCCTTTTGTTGGAAACACCTATGTCTCTGCCCCTATTGCCGCAGGCAGTACCTATTCTTTTTCTGTAGACGATACTGGGCCTTGCGCACCATTCGTTCAAGCTGTAACGCCAAGTCCTAATTGCGCTTGTGCTGCTGATGCGGAATTTGTAGATACTTCCGTCGCTATATGTGAAGGAGGTACAGCAAATATTGAGCTGAATTTCCCCTCTGGTGCTCCTACATTCACTATTGATTATACGGATGGCACGAACATATTTACCAATCAAGGGCCTTTTATTTCAGGAGACTTTTTACAAGTTACCCCTGCTACTACTACGGTCTACACACTTACGGGAGTAAACGACCAAAACTGTTCGACCAGTGTAAATGACGTTGTTACGGTTACCGTAGAAACAACACCTGATGCGGGTCCAGATGTGCCTGCATTGGATTTCTGTGGTTCAGGTGGAGTTCTTGTGCTTTCTTCTATTATTGATGCTGCAGCAGACCAACCAGGAATCTTTACCAATTCAGGTGGAACCGTTGTTGCGACTGTTCCTCAAATTTCTGCTAGCTCTGGTACTTACATTTATACTGTTTCAGGAACTCAATGTCCCAATGATGCAGCCAGCTATACTCTTAATATCATTGACCCGATAACGGTCAATGTGGTATCAGCAGTCTGCAACCTTGCTCAAACGGCTTACACAGTGACTCTCGAAATTTCGGGTGGAGATGGAAGCTATGTGGTCACCAATCTCGCGGGATCCTTAAATACCTCAGTTAGTCCTGCTGTATTTACAAGCAACCCGATCACAACAGGAACACCATACAGTTATACTGTTAGTGATACAGGACCTTGTCCTGATGTTGTTGCAGGCCCAATCAATTCACCGAATTGCTCTTGTCCTGCTAGTGCGAATTTCGTTGATGGTTCCATTTCGATTTGTCAAGGTAGCACAGCTAACATCGAGCTGAACTTCCCGTCTGGGTCTCCAACGTTTACTATCGACTATAGCGATGGGACGAACACTTTCACCAATCAGGGACCATATGTTTCAGGCGATTTTCTTCAAGTAACGCCAGCCACAACGACTACATATACCCTCACCGGCGTTGCAGATCAAAACTGCAATACCAGCGCATCTGATGCGATTACAGTCGTGGTTGAGGCGCCTCCTATTGCAGGCCCTGATGTGATCGAGGCTTTCTGTGCGAGTAACGCTGCTTTCAATCTATCAACCTTAGTGGATGGTGCCGTTGCATCTACAACAGGAGATTTCTTTGATTCAGGCGGAGTTCAGGTGCCTGGAAACACGATTAACCTTAACAGCAGTTCATCAGACGTATATACATACGAGGTAAGTGCAACGGTTTGCCCTTCAGACCAAGCTTTGTACACTATTACTATCAACGATCCAATTGCAATCTCTAATATTCTAGTTGAATGCAATTCAGCTCAAACTGGATATATCGTGAGTTTTGATATTGAGGGAGGGGATGGCAATTATGCTGTTGCTGCAGGCGGCTCCTATGCTGGAACTATACTTCCAGGCTCACCTGTTTCTTATGAATCAGCCTTAATTCCCAATGATACTGATTACAGCTTTACAATATCCGATGGTTCTCCTTGTTCTGATCAAATCGTCGGAGGGCTAGACCCCGATTGTGACTGCCCAGCTGCAGTGTCGCTGACTGGAACTACCGCGATCTGTAACGGCGATTGCGCAACGTTAAGCTTTAACCTAGAAGGGGACGGACCTTGGGATGTGGTTTATGAAAACTCATTAGACTCTAGCAACCCGATCTCACTTATTGACATTGCCAATGGACATATGGTGACGGTTTGCCCCTCGGCGACGGCTACATACACCATTCTATCTGTAGATGATGTGAACTGTTCAGGACTTGTAAATGGTTTACCCGTGACGGTAACCGTGGATTCACCTCTTTCGGTAAATAACTTAACCGAAACTTGCGATGCTGTCAATGAGAACTACACCGTGAGTTTTACCGTGAATGGCGGAATTCCTGGAACTTACCAAGTCAATCCATTCGGCCAATCCTTTGTGGGAGGAGTTTATCAAAGTTTTCCAATAAGCAGTGGCTCACCATACTCATTTACAGTTTCTGATGCGGGAGCTTGTGCTTCTGTTCTTGTAGAAGGTGTTTTCCAATGTGTTTGCATTACTGATGCAGGAAGCATTGCACCAGGTTTGATTGAAATATGTGAAGATGAAAATTTGATCATCCCTTTCAATGGAGATGACGTATTGGATGGGAATGACGGCTATCAGTTCATTCTGCATGAAGGAAGTGAAACGAACATCGGATTTATAGTGGATCGATATACTGCCGCTACCATTTCGACTCCCAACGGAATCGTTTTTGGACAGACCTACTACATAACTGGCGTGGCAGGAAACACAGATCCTTTCGGAAACGTGATCCTTACCGAGGATTGCGCAAATCAAACCAACGGTATTCCAGTGATCTTTCATGCACTACCTAGCGCTTTGATCTCAGGATTTGGAACAATATGCCCAGGAGAAGCTGTGGACATTACAGTTTCTCTCACAGGAGTGGGGCCATGGATTTTCGAATATGCCATCAATGCTGCTCCTCAAACTCCAGTAAGCACGACTGATAACGAATATGTTTTTCCAACTACTACTGCTGGCAATTATACGCTCTTGTCAGTAAGTGATGCAAATTGTGACGGATCCGTTTCAGGGTTGGTTCAAGTTTCAAACTTCGCAACTCCTACAGCTGTGCTCTCGGGAGATGGAGATGTTTGTGAAAACAGTGGTGACGGACCTCTAGTGAATCTTACAGGTCAGGCGCCATGGACTATTTTCTACAGTATTGACGGAGTAGAAAATACTGATCCAATAACGACTTTCAACAATCAATTCACCATTCCAGCCGAAGAGGACGGAAACTATACGCTAACATTGCTTAGCGATGCCAACTGTGTTGGTACTGTTTCTGGAGTTCTCGATGTGACTATCCTAACTGCACCTACCGCATTGATATCTGGAGGAGGAACTGTCTGCGAAGGGGATGAACTCCCATTTGAAGTAGAGCTGACGGGAGATGGACCTTGGTCTTTTATTTACACCATTGATGGAATCCCTCAACCAAGCATTACTACTTCTGGCAACAGCTACATTTTCTCATCTGCTGTAAGTGGTGACTACATCATTACTCAAGTAAATGATCAAAGTTGTTCAGGTGAAGCTCTAGACAGTGATGCTGCCTTGATCGTGAACCTTCTTCCGACAGCTGAAGTTCTTTCAAATCAAGATCAAATCTGTATTGGCCAAGAGCTGGAGTTGATTTACGATCTACAAGGAACGCCGCCTTTTACACTGACATATCTTCTGAATGAGGATACAATTACTCTAACGGGCTTAACCACTGATTATCTCGAAGTACTTCAACCCACAACTCCTGTGTTCACGCAAGTACTCTATGTTGAAGACAGTTCGAATCCCGTATGTTTTAGCACTCCAAACAACTCGAAATTTATTCCAGTAGGCGAATTGCCCGATGCACCAATTCTACAAGACGATACCATATGCTCTGATGCAGGTTCGGTTCTAATAGGTTTAGATGGGGTGCCTGAGTTGGAATACACCTGGTCACCCGCAGACCGATTATCTGATCCGAAAGATCCGAATCCGACCTTCATTTTGGGTGATGATGACTTCAGCCCATTCGTAAGACAATATACTTTTATACTAACGGCTAGCAACGGAGACTGTGTAGCAGACGACACGTTAACCATAACGGTTGACCCAGGACCAACAGCGAGATTTACCTACAACCCTAATCCCGTAAATTCTGAAGATACCAAGGTGAGATTTCTAAATCAGTCATCAACAGGTGATGAAGCCATTTACTTCTGGGAGTTTGATTCTCTGGACACGTCTCAAGAATTCAACCCAGTGTATGAATTCCCTGGAGGGGTGTTGGCCAATTACACAGTGACCCTCACGGTGATTGACCCATTAATAGGGTGCATCGACGAATGGTCAGACATTATCAAAGTAAAACCAGAGATGCTCGTTTACGTACCTACGGCATTTACGCCCGATAATGATGGACTAAATGATCTGTGGAAACCTGTGCTATCAAATATTGACGAGAACGATTATCTCTTGTCTGTTTTCGACAGATTTGGCAACATTGTTTTCGAAACCAGAAATCCAAACAAATCATGGAATGGCAGTATGCAGGGTGATGACTACTATGTGAAAACAGGACTCTACGTTTGGCAAATTGAAACGAAGAACCCATTGTCATTAGAAAAAGTTGATTTCAAAGGAACTGTGACGGTCATTCGATAAACCATTGACCAACTATTCTTGTAATGATTCGTCACCACAGTGAGGAATGGTGAAGACAGATGGAGAGGAGTAAGAAGGTTTAGTATAAATTTGAAATATTTTTTCTTAATTGTTTGCCGAGCTTTAGTAGATCATCGAACCGAATCTTTTGAATTACTGTAAAATGAGGATTACATTGAAAACTAAACAAAATATTTTTCTGGCTTTGGCAAGTAGACTTAATAAGAGTTTGCTTAACCCAGTTGGATTCACATTTCATCATATTTTGATTGTTGCCATTTCTCTTTTGGTTTCAACTCAAGTATTCGGGCAAATTTTTTTAATTGAAAATGGAACCGTAAACACATGTACTGGTGTTTTTCAAGACGATGGAGGAACAGGCTCGTATGCCCCTGGTAGTACTTTTACATTTACCCTTTGTCCTGACAATCCTGGCGATGTTATTTCCGTTCAGTTTGTTGCTTTTTCTCTTTTTCAAAGTCCCAACCCCAACAATAGTGACTACTTAGCTATTTTCGATGGAGACAACACAGGAGAGGCGACTCTAGGTAGTTACACAGGAGATGCCCTTCAAGGAATACCTGTAACTGGAACTGTAGTAAATACGACAGGATGTATGACTTTTGTATTCACCTCAGGTGCAAATAGTCCTGGAAACTTCCCTGGTTGGGAAGCCCTTATTTCTTGTACCACGCCATGCGATAATCCAACAGCAGCTTCAGAGATATCAGATCCAGCCCCTGATGGTGCTTTTCAATCAATAGGGGTTTGCTTAGATTCTCCCGTAACCTTTAGTGACGATGGTTCCACTCCAGCCAATGGATTTAACATAGCATACTGGGAATGGAACTATGGCGATGGTATAGTAGATAGTTTGACCTCACCTGCTGATGCTATACATTCTTTCACCGAACCTGGCGAATATCTTGTGGGTTTAACTGTAATTGATAACAATGGATGTAGAAGTCTCAATCTTGATCCATTGCAGATATTGGTTAGTACAATTCCAGTATTTAATACCAATTTCGAATCACCTATATGCGTCGGAAGCCCATCAACCATTGACGGAAATCCAGTCCAAAGTATAACATGGACCGCCCTTCCACCTCAAACCGTAGCTGGAGAAACTTACTTGGCAGACGGAGCGGGATTTTCCTATTCTACCTCACTCGTATATGACTTCTTTGAACCAGGCGCAGTATTGGAAACTTGCGATGATTTCTTGAGTATTTTCATCAATATGGAACACTCCTATCTTGGGGATTTGGGTTTCTCGCTGACCTGTCCAAACGGGACCACTGTGAACATGTTAACCTTTGCCACCAACGGAGGCGGCGGAACATTTTTGGGAGAGCCCGTTGATGACGGTCAAGGAAGTCCAGACAATCTAGACCAAGGAGTTGGCTATGATTACGGTTGGTCGCCTACCAGCACCAATGGGTTTATTTGGGATGATAATTCCACTCCAACTGATTTCATAAATACCGCTGGGAACGCTGCGTCGGGAAATATTGTCGATCCAGGAATTTATGAGAGTGAAGAAGATTTATGCAATTTCGTTGGTTGTCCTTTGAACGGAGAATGGACTTTCAGTGTCTCCGATAACCTCGGTGCAGATGATGGCTACATCTTCGAATGGGGAATTGAATGGAATCCCTCCTTATTCCCAGATGTCACTACGTTTACACCAATCGTTGGATTGGAGTCTGACTCTTCATTTTGGGAGGGACCAAATATTCTTAGCACATCAGCGAATGGAAATTCTATAGACATCCTGTTTGATACACCAGGAACCTATGAATACACTTTTTTTGCCACCAATAATTTTGCCTGCACATTCGATACAACCATTGTTCTTGAAGTCGTAGAAGGTCCTGAAATCACTGCTGGCGAAGATTTATTTTTATGCGCTGACCCCGTTACTCTGCAAGCTTCAGTTGTAGGAGCTGCTGGAGAATGTTCGGCTGCAGCAGGAAACTACAATTATTGCTACGATACGAATGACCAAATAACACAGACTTTTTGCCCTGACACACCTGGTGACGGTACACTAATGGAAATGTCTATCAACGGCGGAACGATCGGGTTTTTCGGGAACTCATTTATAGTCTACGATGGAGATGATACCGGAGCGCCTGTTCTTGGCACCTTTTTCAACGGTGATCTGTCTGGACAAGTTTTTAGTGCTACAAACCCAACAGGGTGCCTAACATTTGAATTGACAAGTGGAGTTTTTGGTGGCTCCTGCGCAGGTGGATTTGAAGATGCCATAGATATCTCGATTTCATGCGACGGAGGATCGGGTCTGATATGGACGTGGAGTCCAGCTACTGGCCTTTCTGATCCCAATGTTCAGAACCCAACTGCATTGGTTACACAACCAACTATTTATACTGTATCTGCTTATCCTGTAGGATTGCCGGGTTGCTTGATTACTGACCAAGTGCTAGTAGCTCCAGATCAAGAGGTAAATCCAGGAACTGACACAGACACAACCTTGTGCTACAATTTACCTTCAAACTTATTGACTTCTTTCTTGGGTGGAGATCCTGCGGTTACAGGTACATGGATCGATAATGCAACAGGCTTGGAATTTCCTTCTATGGAATTCAGCCCAACTGATTATCCCAACGGTGCCAACTTCAATCTGACCTACACTGTATCAAACGGACTTTGCTCCAATTCATCGAATCTTTTAATAACAGTATTGCCTGTTACCAATAATTCCTGCTGTCAAACCAATGCCCTTGCGGGGCCTGACGCTGTAGCCTGCGCGCTTACCTTTCAACTTCAAGGAGATATCCCTGTGGGAATTGGTACTTGGTCAGGACCACCTGAGATTACATTTAGTGACATCAATGATCCCGAAGCTGCGATTACAGCTCCGTCTCCAGGAGGAACATTCCAACTCACTTTTACCGATTTCAATGGTGCGCTCTGTGAGAATTCAGATGTTGTCCAAGTTGTTTTGGCAGATTCGCTCGAGATTGCCGTGTTAAACCAAGATGCCATCTGTTTTGATGAATGCTCTGGAACAGCCATTGCCATTCCATCGGGAGGTACATCCAGCACAGGAGTTTACAGCATAGAATGGAGTGGAGGAGTTCAAGGAGGCGCCAATCAATTAAGAGATAGCCTTTGCCTAGGTATTTTTACCGCAAAAGTCACCGACAACGTTGGCTGCGTGGATTCTACATTCTTCGAAATAGGACAACCCGAACCTATGGATATGTCCATTCTCGGAAGAGGAGCTCTTTGTAAAGATTCCTGCAATGCTCGAGTGATTATTTCTTCCGCCGACGCTACAGAATATAGCTATAACGGAGGTTTGGATTGGGAGATGGACAGTATTGGATACGTTTGTCCCGATACAATAGCAACGCTTGGAATAAGAAATGAATTTGGCTGTGAGCTATATGACAGTTTGATTTTGGATAATCCTGAACCTTACCTTGCGAATTTCAATATCAATCCAAATCCGACGACGGTAAAAAACCCATTGATTTCGTTCCAAGATGTATCTCGACCAGGCCCTATTGCCAAGACGTTATTCTTGTATGGTGACCCCGCTTTTGCCGAAGATGATTCTAGATTATCTCAATACCGATTCCCAACAGATACGGCAGGCGAATATTTGATTACGCTTATCAGCGAAAGCGCAAACGGATGTATTGACACTCTGAGTAAGGTACTGGTGATCAATGACGATCTGCTTTGGTTTATTCCAAACTCTTTTTCTCCTAATGGTGATGGAATTAATGACCTATGGAAACCCGTTGGAACGACCGTTGATCTCACATCATATTCGTGTAAGATATACGACAGGTGGGGAAAGGTGGTATTCCAATCATCTGATATCAATACCCCTTGGAATGGAAGTAATACAAATTCGGAGTATTTCTCTGGTACTAATATATACACCTACGTTTTGGAAATCACTTCTGCAACGACAGAGGATAAGTACGAGCTAACTGGTTTTATAACTTTAATTAGATAAGTTACTACGTACAAGGTGGATTCAAACAGCCGACAAATGCATAACTTCGGCCGCATATGACTTCGTTTTTGAGTTCACTATTGGTTATCCACTGGGACATAGATCCTACCGCTTTTACTATCCCATTCATCGACTGGCCTGTGCGCTGGTATGGTATCCTATTCGTCCTCGGACTTTTAGTCAGTGAATATGTACTTTTCTATATTTTCGAAAAGGATGGGAAAACCAAAAAAAATGTGGAAGACTTGGCCGTCTATGTGGTCGTCGGGACAATAGTTGGAGCGAGATTGGGCCATGTCTTTTTCTACGATGCAGCCAACTATCTCAGTAATCCCTTAGACATTCTGAAAATATGGGAAGGCGGATTGGCAAGCCATGGTGGAGCCATCGGAATCCTCACTGCCATTGTTCTCTATTGCCGCAAGTACAAGATTGATTTCCTATGGGTTATGGATCGCCTAGTCATCGTAGTATGTTTTACGGGTGCCTGTATCAGGGTGGGAAATCTAATGAACACGGAAATTTTAGGGACGATCACAGATTTGCCGTGGGGGTTCGTTTTTGAAAATGCCTACCCCGATTTTCTTTCTCAAGACCCTCGACACCCAGCCCAACTCTATGAGGCTATCTACTGCATCTTTTTAATGGGAATAACCTTTTGGCTCTGGAAAGAAAAAAGACAGAAGCTTCAGGGCGGTTTTATTTTCGGGGTATTTATGGTGATTCTTTTCTCGCTTCGATTTCTGGATGAATTTGTCAAAATTAACCAAGAAGCATTTGAAAATGACCTCCCCATCAACATGGGACAAATACTGAGTATACCATTCGTCTTGGCCGGTCTATATTTGATTTTCAGACCGAAGCCAAAAAGCCTCACCCATTCGTGAAAAACCAACTACTCATAGTGCTCTGTTTATTTACGAGCTCATTGAGCATTGGTCAAGAATCTTTTATGCGTTTTGCAGATTTAGAGCGCGACGACCACAACGACAATGTTTTCAGAATAGGCTTTTATAACCTTGAAAACCTATTCGACCTCGAAGACGATAGCCTCACACGCGATGAAAGCTTTACTCCCGAAGGAAGCAACCGATACACCTACGGTCGCTACGACAAGAAGAAAAATGGTCTAGGAAGAACGATTCTGGCATTGGGCGGTTGGCAGCCTGTAGAACTCATGGGTCTTTGCGAAGTTGAGAGTGCGTGGGCCATGGACGGACTCACCAAGTTCTCTCCCCTCAAAAATGCGGGATACGCTTACATCCATGAAGATTCTCCCGATAGGCGTGGAATTGACGTAGCCTGCCTTTACCAGCCCGATAGATTCGAACCAATTCTCTATAAGTATTTCCGCATCAAATTCCCCTTCAACCCCGATCGGAAAACCAGAGACATGCTCTACGTGAAGGGCATCATTCCCAATGGAGACACATTGCATTTCTTTGTAAACCATTGGCCCTCCCGTTGGGGAGGCCAATTTGTATCAGAGCCTTCGCGAGCCTACGTAGCCTCAGTTCTTCGGCAAAAAGTTGATAGCCTGCAAAGTCGCTTTGACAACCCTTTGATCGTAATCACTGGAGATCTGAATGATGAGCCAGACGATTTGAGTTTAACCGAAAGTCTTGGATCGAAAAACAGTTTAGAAAATATCCAATCAGGAGATCTTGTAAACCTGATGTCTCCCATTAAGCACAAGTTCGGCACGCATAGTTTTGCAGGTGAATGGGGTGTGCTGGATCAATTCATTGTAAGCGAAAATCTATTGCGAGAAGGGAAAACCTTCACTAGCTACGGCCATGTTGGAATCTTCGATGCTCCATGGTTGCTCAAAGAGAACGCCGCAGGAAATTCGGTTACCAATCGAACCTATCAAGGGCCTTCATACAAAGGTGGGTACAGTGATCACTTGCCGATCTTTTTGGATTTGATCTTGATGAGAAACAGCAGTGAGTAGAAGATCTTGGGCAGTGGTATTGAGATGAAATTTGAGACCTGCGACCTATTCCTCTCGCTCTTTCCATTGCAGCTCTATTGTTTTGAAGGGCATATGCTCTTTCTCCTGGATAATCAAAATGACTTCACATAAAAAAAGCGGCTCTTTTGGAGCCGCTTTTCAATTCTATGGATTCGAAAATATCAAACGTCGATATTCGCGTATTTTGCATTTTTCTCGATGAATTCGCGACGTGGTGGTACTTCATCACCCATCAGCATAGAGAAAATTCGATCAGACTCAACTGCATTGTCAACTCGAACACGTCTTAGCGTTCTCGTTTCGGGATTCATAGTTGTTTCCCAAAGCTGCTCCGCATTCATCTCACCAAGACCTTTATAACGCTGAATTCCAACATTACTGTCTTTGGCTGCACCTTTCATTGCCGTAACAAATTCATCGCGCTGTGCGTCATTCCAGGCGTAGCGTATCTGGCTACCCTTTTTCAATTGATAAAGCGGCGGAGTAGCGATATAGATGTTTCCACCATCAACCAACTCACGCATATGCCTAAAGAAAAAAGTGAGAATCAAAGTCTCAATGTGGCTACCATCGACGTCGGCATCACACATGATAATCACCTTATGGTAGCGCAACCTTGAAATATCCAATGCCTTGCTGTCTTCCTCTGTACCTACTCGCACTCCAAGAGCAGTGTAGATATTCTTAATCTCTTCGTTGTCGAAAATCCTATGCTGCATAGCCTTCTCCACGTTGAGGATTTTCCCCCTCAATGGCAAGATGGCTTGAAACTCACGTGAGCGACCTTGTTTGGCCGTGCCCCCTGCCGAATCTCCCTCAACAAGGTAGATTTCGCAGTTCTCAGGATTCTTATCAGAACAGTCACTCAACTTACCAGGAAGACCTGTGAAAGAAAGGACGTTCTTACGCTGCACCATTTCGCGGGCCTTTCGGGCTGCATGACGAGCAGTGGCGGCAAGAATAACCTTGTTTACAATCGTTCTAGCTTCATTTGGATTCTCCTCCAAGTAATGGGTCAACATCTCAGAAACAGCCTGAGAAACTGGAGCATTGACTTCGCGGTTACCCAACTTAGTTTTGGTTTGGCCTTCAAACTGTGGCTCTTGAACCTTCACCGAAATAACGGCTGTCAATCCCTCACGGAAGTCATCACCAGCAATTTCGAACTTGAGCTTACTCAGCATTCCTGAATCTTCCGCATACTTCTTAAGCGTAGCGGTCAATCCACGGCGAAAACCTTGAAGGTGTGTTCCACCCTCATAGGTATTGATATTGTTAACGTAGGCGTGAATGTTCTCTGTAAAAGAAGTGTTGTAAATCATGGCAACCTCAACTGGAATACCACTCTTCTCTCCTTCCATATAAATAGGGTGAGCAATAAGGCTCTCCCTGGATTGGTCTAAGAACTCTACAAATTCATAAAGACCACCTTCTGAGAAGAAAGACTCCTCTCTCGGATTCCCTTCTTCGTCGAGTTCGCGAAGGTCTTTCAGACCTATTCGTATACCCTTGTTCAAGAAAGCAAGCTCGCGCATTCTAGTGGCAAGAATGTCATAGCTGTATTCAACTATCTCGAAAATAGTAGTGTCGGGATGGAAAGTAACCATTGTTCCCCTTTCCTCGGTTTCTCCGATCTGTCGAACGTCGTATTGAGGTTTACCCTCGCTATATTCTTGCTCCCAAATCTTTCCATCGCGGTACACGGTGGCCACCAATTTATCTGAAAGTGCATTCACACAGGATACACCTACCCCGTGAAGTCCACCAGAAACTTTGTATGTGTCTTTATCAAATTTCCCTCCTGCGTGGAGAACAGTCATTACTACCTCAAGGGCCGATCTTCCTTCCTTCTCGTGAAAGTCAGTCGGAATTCCTCGACCGTTGTCTCTTACACCAACGGAATTGTCCGTATTGATGACCACGTCAATCGTATCGCAATAACCCGCTAAGGCTTCGTCAATGGAATTATCAACCACTTCATAAACCAAGTGGTGGAGACCTTTCGATCCCACATCACCGATATACATTGCAGGTCTTTTTCGTACCGCTTCCAGTCCTTCCAGCACCTGAATGTTACCAGCTGAATATTCGCTAGGCTTATTTTTCTGATCTTCAGTCATAAACGTCTGATTAATAGATATTATAGTTGCTTACAAAAATACGCATTTTCATCCATTAAGTCATCCTGAAAGGTGCGTAAATACTGGCGTTTATTAACAAATAATGTGCGTTTTCAACAGAGGGCTGAAAACGGTCGTCAAGAAGAAAGAAAACTGGCTTAGAAAGAGTACTTCACTCCACCCATTAGAAAGGCTCTCTGAGCAGGGAAGCGGTAGTAAATATCATACTTCGATGCCGTAAGATTATTGGCTTCGATGAACGCAGAAAGTCTAGCCGTGTATCGATACTCAACAGAAAGACCCAGATCGAGATAAGGATCCAATTCTACTTTCCAATAGCCAGCCTGTTCCACCCCTTGATCGGGAATTGGCAAGAGCGACTTCACTTGGCGGCTACCAATAAAGTTGATATTGGCGGCAATGATAAACTTGTCGTATAGATTGTAGTGTCCTTCTAGGTTGAATTCGAAATTCGGCAAATGCCAAGCCTCATCTTCGTTCTCAGTCTCGAAGCTAAATATCTGACCGCGGAATGTCGCGCCCCACTGCCCCTCATTGTGGTAGGTTACTTCCCCCATGAAGGTAAGTGTTTTTACCTCATCGTAAATAACGGAGAAACGATTCTCTTGGCTTACTGAAATGTCATTGACAAAGAGCGGAGTGTTATCTGCTTTCTGATATGAAGCCGCCACATTAAAGCTCAGTTGGTTACTCACGCTTCCGCGAAAACCCCCAAATAGACGGTATCGATTAATGGTATTCTCCAAGGGAATTTGCGAAAGCACAAATGGATTATTCTCAGTAAGTGTTCTGTAACTCACTCGTTCCACATTTCCTGTTATCCCAGCATAGGGCACGAATATATTGTTGAACAAAGCATAACTGAATTCCAAATCGGGAAAGGCATGAAAACGCGCCTGATTGGTAAATCTTCCGTAAAGCCCTAGCCCTACTTCAGCTGTCAAGCCATTTCTTCTCAGTATTATCTTTGGAGTGGCGTGTAGAATGGCATTGGTCTCGTCGGAAGCCGTTAGTCGCGTCAAACTATCAGTCATAAACGAAAACGTGCTGAGCTCACCCCCGTTGTAGCTAATCAGGTCAAATCCCAAATCGAGATTGTAAAATTGATCTCCGCGATAACTGTATAAATCTGCGGTGGCATTTACCCCAAATTCATTGGACTCGTAGCTATCATCAAGGTAGTAAAAATCCAAACCGATCTCGTGATTCACCTTCGATGAATCTCTGTAGTAACTGCGCCAGCCTGTGTTCAGATCAAACATATTGAAACGCTGTCGGTAGTCGTCTCTATCAATATCAGCATCCTGCGGATCGAAGCCGTAATAATGCCAAGTATTCCTTTCATAGCCCAGATCAGCTTCAAAACTGTGCTGCTTGAAAATTTTCTTTCCCCAAACGTCAATGGCATTTTGACTCATTCCGCTAAACCCAACCTTACGATTCACACCATCGTTGTGAGAGAGGTGTCTGAGGTGAGCACCGTACGAAAGATCGCGGTCGCGATCAGAGGCGTAATAGGCTTCTAGATAAGGAGTCGCAAAGGTTCCAACTCCCCCTTTAACATACCCCTTGTAGAGTTTTTCCAACGGTTCACGCACTTTCACCTTAGCTGGTTCGATCGTATCAACTTGCACTGACAGCGCAGGCCTTTTTGGTATCATCTGATAAGACAGCTCTCCAGGCGTCACCTTAATTTCTTTGGGCGTCGCCGCTTCCGAGATCTTGAATGCCTTTTGGACGGTTAGGGTTCGATCGCCCGTGATCACTTGGGTTTGATCAAATTCTCCTCCTTCTTGCCCTTGCGAAGCGATGGCCACAACAAAAGCGAAAAAGAAAGTTAGGATAGGTCGTTTCATGGCTTTCATCAATCTTCTTTGATTAGTTCGCGGTACTCATCTTCGTAATCCAAAGTGTCTGGTGCGGCAATGGTATCTCCCGCAGACATAAATTCGTTTTCCTTTTGGACAATCAAGTCCAGTTTGGTCTGGGCTTCTTTGACCAAAGCAGAAGTCTCCACGTTGTCAATTACGCTCTGCAAGGTGGCTTTCGCTTGAAAGAAATCGTCGCGGGCGGCATACACATCTGCCAGCAGAATGAACGACTTCACTTTCCAGTAATCGGATGCAGGGAATTCTTTGATCAACTCAAAAACAGTTGCTTCAGCTCCGTCCAATTCTTCCCGACTGTAGGCTATTTGCGCCAAACGAAATTTGGCCTCAGCCCCTTCTTCGGTAGATTTCTTAGCAGCGAGCCACTCGTAGTCAAGTTCTGCTTTTTCGTAATCCCTTTCGGTAAAGTTGATTCTCGCCTTGTTGAGTCTGGCCTCCACTTCCAGTTCATCGGTCAGGTTATCGCTACTGAGAACTTTCTCGATCGCTACCAAAGCGTCTTCGTAATTACCCAGTTGGTAATTCGCTCGCATTTGTCCTTTTTGGGCTCTCAGAACATTCACCGAAAACTCGGCTACTCCCTCTAAAGACATAAAGTGTGCTAGCGCTTCTTTGTAACCATTTTGCTTCATGCGAATGACTGCAGCTCCCAAAAGCGAGGGCTCGGTGAACTGGCCTATGGGTTGTTCCACCACGTATTCAAAACCACTGAGCGCTGTGGGATAATCGTTTTTGCGGTAAGCGCAATCGGCCAAATAGTAATTCGAATTGGTCGCAAATAAACCTTTTGGGAATTTATTTAAATACTTCTCAAAAGAGGTGATCGCTTGATCGCAATCTCCATCGGCTACCAGGTTCTCTGCGGCTTGATACGTCAAGCTGTCAATCTCCATCGGCGATACTTCGTAATCGGGAACAGTGCCGAGCCAGTCGGTAAAGTCTTCAACTCGACCCAAGTCGAGGTAGATGTTCTTCAAAGTGGCTATGGCTTCTTGCGACTCTGAATCAACTCCGTAATCTTCTACTACTTGCTCGTAGGTGGCTATCGCGTCATCGTATTTCCCGAGGCGATACTGCACCAAGCCGCGCTGCAGCATGGCACGCTTGCGGTAAGGCGACTGCGAATAATCTTCAACCACCGTATTGAACGCAGCCAACGAGGGCTCCAATTTATTTTGCATAAAGTAAGCGGTACCCAATTCGAAATTGGCCACAGGAGCCAAACTTGTTTGCGGAAACGAAGTCAGTAACTCCCTCAACTTTGCCGTCTTGTTGTCAAAATTGTCGGCATATCCTTCTGCCATTGCTTGCTGAAAGAGCGCATAATCTACGTTTATGTCTTTGGCAGTAACAGCCATCTCATAACTGGTGATGGCCTCTTTGTAATTCTTGTTGACCAAGTGCAAATCTCCTATTCTGAGGTAGGCATCGTTCTTTCGTTTGTCGTCAATATCCGCAGCGGTAACGTATTTCCGAAAGGCTATGAGCGAGACATCGTAATCACCACTTTTGAAAGCGCAGTAGCCGATATTGTAATTTGCCAAATTGTAGTAATCCGTTCCATAAGCCGATGGATTGTTCAGAAACGTGCGGTAAGCAGAAATGGCATCATCGTATTCCGATTCGCGGTAAGCGATATCTCCTTTCCAATAATCGGCCAATGAACTCACGGCAGGATTCACATTGTACTTCTTCGACATGGCGAAGTACTTCAGCGCTTCTACGTGGTTTTTCTTGTTCATATTCTCCACACCAAGATTGTAAGCAGAAAGCTGGTAATGCTCTTTCTGAATGGGGTCGAGGGTTTTGATTTTGTCCAAGGCATCAATTGCCGCTGAGTAATTTTTTGTAGCCAAATGCACTTTGAGTAAAAACTCAAATGCCTCATCTTGTCTATCGGAGTTGGGGTATGTCTTCAAATACTGCTCGAAAGCAATTATCGCTTCATGAAAAGGATCATAACTCAATTCGTAGGCCAATTTGGCGTAATTGAAAAGGGCGTCTTCAGTAATCTCTGGATCGTGAAATTGCTTGGAAGCCAATTTGAACGCATTCTGTGCGTACTTCTTTTGATCGAGCTCGAGGTAAGAATCTGCCAATTGGTATGTGGCAATCTGACCCAAGGCATTGTCTTCTTTTGAAGCTTTGGTGAAATAGTCAATGGCCTTTTCGAAATCCCCTGTTCGGTAATAGGAATAACCCATTCGGTAGGAGTCTTCGGGAGCAGGATTGTAAGTTGAAGCCATGTACATTTCCAGGAATGGAACAGCCTCGGCATATTGCTCTTTCGAGTAATGGGCGTTCCCCACCAAAAGCGCCATCTCTTCGCCACGTTGAACATCATCCTCAGCCAGAAGAGGTGTAGCGTACTCGATCAGCTCGTCGTACTTTTCTTGGTAGTGGTAAATCTGGGCAACGTAGTAAGGAACCACTTTCGCGAAATTCTCATCCGACTCGGCTTTATTGAAAGACTCGAGCGCCGTCTGGTAGTTCCCTTCGGTATAGGCGATATGCCCGTAATAATAGCTCGTTGGGCCAGAGTATGGGCCTTCGCTATCCTTCAGTTTGTAGAATGATTTTTTGGCTTGCTCGTAATCCTCCAATTCGAATGCAGCAAAACCCATTTTGAATTCAACCTCCTCAGCCGTCTCAGCATCTAGATCTCTTTGATCCAACTCTTTCAGCCAACGCAAAGCATCGTCGTAATCGCGTCGATTGAAATTGTAACGCCCCAAATCAAGCACTGCAGTTTGATACCAAATGCTTTCGGGGTGACCGAGGACAAACTCCTCCATGAAAAATTCAGCATCCTTGTGAAATAGCTCCATGGCAGATTTCGCACGGTAGTATAACGCGTTGACTTTGAACTCTCCGTGATCAACTTTGTCGGAAGACAGAAACTCCTCGAACCCCTTACGAGCTGGCTCGTAATGACTCCGCTCCATCAATGCCAACGCCTCGTAGTAAGGCAGCAAATCTGAACGGTATTTCTCGGTTTGTTGAGCGAATGATGAACCGAAAAACAGGCTCATAAAAACGAATAGCAGACTTTTTGCCGGCAGTACTTTTGGCATAATAGAATAGTCAGTTTATAACGCGTAAAGGTAAAGGCCTATAGCAGGGTTTATGAGGGTTTGCGATCTAAAGTTTTGAACTCAGAAATGTGAAGAATAGCCGATAAATCAATAGCCTTAATGGCCCCTAAAACGCCAAACGGCACGCCAAATTATTTTAGCTTTACCCAAAATTCTATTGCATGGCCCTAGATACCATCGTTAAAATAAAAGATGCTAAGATTTTTCAAGGCGACCATCTCGTGCTCTCAGATGTCAACATACAACTGGACAAGGGTGACTTCGTCTACCTTATCGGGAAGACGGGAACGGGCAAGAGCAGTCTATTGAAGACACTTTACGGTGCTTTGCCTTTGACAGAGGGCGAGGGTTTTGTTGGCGATTTTGATTTGAAAAAAATGAAGCGAAGTCAAGTGCCTTTTCTGCGAAGAAAGCTTGGAATCGTTTTTCAAGATTTTGAACTTTTAACAGATCGATCGGTCAACGACAATCTTCTTTTCGTTTTGAAAGCCACTGGCTGGAAGAACAAAAATGAGATGAAAGCACGCATGCAAGAAGTCTTAGAAAAAGTAGGCTTGGGAAACAAAGGCTACAAATTGCCACACGAGCTTTCGGGTGGTGAGCAGCAACGGGTTGCCATTGCCAGGGCCTTGCTCAACGATCCTGACCTCATCTTGGCCGATGAGCCCACGGGAAATCTCGATCCCAATACTACTGAAGAGATCTTGAATTTGCTCAACAGCATTTCCAAGTCGGGACGTGCCGTATTGATGGCCACCCACGATTACGCGCACATGAAAAAATTCTCTTCGAGGGTGATTCGATGTGAGGGAAATTCAGTGACTGAGGAAAAAATTAACCAAGCAACTGAATAATCATTTCTGCTTGCCGCACATTGGAATAATGGTGCTCTAAAAATTCTTTTCGCTCTTCAATTTTAGCTTCTGACAAGGGATTTGCTAAAGCCAAATCAATGGTCTTCCGAAACTGGGCGGCTGTTTCGGCTCGAGTAACTAAATTCTCTAAACCAGTGTTTTTAACCATCGCTTCGTTCGCGACAACTTCTACTTCAGTTTTAAGCGCGTAGAGCAATTTCAACTTAAAACCCGTAGTCTGGAATGTGGGCAACACATGCACGCCTGCACCTTGAGCCATGCGCTTCATTTCTTTATCGCTTGGATTGAGCTGAAATGTCACGTTTGCCGAAGAGCTTCGAAACTGGGCAATGTCTTTTTCTGAGCCTTTTCCTGCCACCACCAAAGGAACCTTAGATTTGGTAAAAACGTCATTCACCAAAAAACTGAGCGCTTCTTGGTTCTCCGCCACTTCCAGCTTACCGTGATAGAATGCATAATCGCCTTTATCCTTTCGAAGCATCTCAACCTGAGGATGGAAAGGATAAATTAAATCCGAATTCCCGTACCGCTTCTCAAAATGAGTTTGATCGCTTTGACTGATGGCAAGTATTTTTTGACTCTTTCTCAAAACCTTCTCAAACGACCTTAGCTTCTTGGCTTCCGCCTTGAAGTACTGCTTCCGAAAAACACTTTTCTCAGACTTTGCTAGTCTCGAATAATACTCGTGCTCGATATTGTGAGCCCTCACGATCTTAAATCTTTCTTTCAGCTTTGGATCATCTAACCAAGCGCAAGTGTGAAGGCCTTCGAATAGTATCGGCCAATCGTTTTTGAGGAGATTATCGAGAAGTTCTTGACTCTTTCTCGTCTTGACGATAAAGGGGATTTTTGAGAGCATCGCTCCTGCACTTAGCTTTCGCTCGTAGTATACCACCTCATCAAAATCCTTCTCGAAATCGGCGTTTCTACTTCTGCCGTATGCAAAGCAGTGAAGCTTCACCTTGACCCCAGCATCGGCCAAAGCCTTTGCTTTGTAGTAGACATCCATCACCCCGCCGTAATCGGGCGGAAAAGGCACGTCGAATGAAACGATATGGATTCCTTCAGTCATCGATCTCCTTGATTTTTATCAATACAGGAGCAAATTCCTTTTCCCACGATAGTTCTGCCGACATCTTAGAAGCCTTGTTCTTGAGAAGCTCCAATCTACTTGGATTGGAAAGCAATTGGTTCACTTGCATCGAAATTTCTTTTGGTGTGACTTCAGTTAGGACATGACCAATTTCATTTCCTTTTACGAAAGCGGCTACTTCAGGAAGATCTGATGTGACCATTGGCAAACCAGCCATGGCGTAATCGAAGATCTTATTGGGCAGGCTAAATCGGTAATTCAGATTCCCGTCTTTGTCTAAGGAGAATCCCAAATCGGCCGCCGAAGTGTAGCGCATCATTTCCTCATAGGGCATTCTAGGTAGAAAACTGATCTTATCATTCAAGTCAAACTCATTGGCCATTCGCTTTAAATCTGGCAGCGCGTCTCCACTGCCAATAATCACCAAGTCGGCTTTTTCGATATGCTTCATGGCTTCCACCAGCTCCTCTCCTCCCCGATTCATATTGATTCCCGCGCCTTGAAGCAAAAGCATAAATCGATTTTCATCGAATCCCAATTCGGTCTTTGTCGCCAGGGGTAAATCAGTACTCCCCATCGGAACATTTCGCACGGTGAGGACCTCATCAAGCTGATAGGTCTCTTTGAGCAAATTAGCAATAGAAGGGCTCACTGTGATCACCACCTCAGCTCTGCCGATGCATTTCTTTTCAAAGAATCGCCAGACTTTTTTCACTCTTGGCTTGTGCTGAATTTCGGGCACTTCCGTGAAATATTCGTGGGAATCGTAGATCAGTGGTTTGCGCTTGATCAATGAAACAAGCCAATTCGCAGGAAGCGTATCCAAATCATTGGCCCAAAGGATATCGACGCGCGAAAAGAGAATCTTGAAAAAGAGAAAAACATTGAGCGAAGCGTAAAAGAGCGCTCCATTATTGAAGAGCAACTTGGCTCTCTGCGTTTTGTATGCCCTTTCGAAATTTGGACTACTCGGCAGCAGCCTGCCTAAAAGCAAAATGTCGTATCCCGCCTTCCACAGCTCGTCACATTGCTTGCGCACCCGTTGGTCGGTGGCTAGGTCATTGCTTACGGATACGATTATTCGTTTTTTCACGATTGCCAAAAGTAGTGAAGTCGTTCGAACCGGAATTCAGTTTAGTTTTGTAGCAAAATTGCCCCTATGGAGATTTTAGAAAATGCTTCCCTCAAAGCGTTCAACACATTTGGAATTGCTGCCAAAGCTGCTAAGATGGTTCGCTTTTCTTCAGCAGCAGATTTGAGAGAAATCTTCAGTAACGAAGAGCTCAGCGCTATGCCTCGACTCGTCTTAGGCGGCGGAAGCAATCTCCTTCTCACTTCAGATTTTGAAGGACTTGTTTTGAAAAACGAAGTTCCTGGAATGGAACTGATCAGAGAGGACAATGAACACTTTTATGTGAAGTCAGGTGCAGGTGTGAATTGGCACGAACTCGTAGTGGAATGCATCAACAACGGATGGGCGGGATTGGAAAATCTTTCGCTGATCCCAGGTAATGTTGGCGCCAGCCCAATGCAAAACATTGGCGCTTACGGTGTGGAAGTAAAAGACTGTTTTCACGAATTGGAAGCGTTCAATTTAGAGACGCTCGAAACGGAAACCTTCGATGCGGAGGCCTGTCAATTTGGTTACCGAGAAAGTGTTTTCAAAAGACAACTAAAAAACAAATTCATTATAGTATCGGTGACTTTTCGATTGCTCAAAAAACCGCAACTCAACACATCATACGGAGCCATTAAAGGAGAATTGAATTCCTTGGGAATTCACGAGCCCACCATCGCCGATGTAAGTCAAGCGGTGATCAATATCCGCAGCTCCAAGCTCCCCGATCCGAAGGTGATCGGCAATGCGGGTAGCTTTTTCAAGAATCCCCTTGTGACAGAAGAAGTCTACCGAAGACTCGTTGATGAAAATCCTTCGATGCCCTTTTATCCTGCTCCTGAAGGCAAGTACAAGTTAGCGGCAGGATGGCTTATTGAAAAATCAGGCTGGAAAGGATTTCGACGAGAAAACTACGGCGTTCACGCCAAGCAAGCTTTGGTTTTGGTGAATCACGGCGGCGCAACGGGAAGCCAGATTTACGATCTCTCGACGGAGATTTTAGCAGACGTCAAAAAGAAATTTGGAGTTGAGTTGGAGAGAGAAGTGAATATTTTTTGAGACCGCTTTTCAGCAAACTGCGTCAACCCTTCATAGGGTTTTTCTGTTACTGACTTGAATCATATCCGTACTAACCCTGGGTCGATTATGCTTAATTTAGTCAGTTAGTTGACTTTTTTTATATAAATTGCGTCAGTAACGTGACGGAATTATGGTAAAAATAAATAGAGAACTTGCGATCAGGATTCAAAATAAGCTTCAACCCGGCAAAGTGCTTATGGTGCTTGGTGCCAGAAGAGTTGGAAAAACCGTGCTTGTAAATGAGCTATTGAATGAACTGGGAGAGCCCTTTCTTTACCTGAACGGCGAAGATATAAATGTGCATGATCAACTGGCCAACAGAAGCGTAGAGCACTACAAACAGATTATTGGCTCAAGCCAACTGCTCTACATCGATGAGGCTCAGAAAATACCCGAAATAGGTCTCAAACTAAAGTTGATGATCGACGAGATAAAAGATCTTAAAATCATCATCTCTGGCTCTTCGTCATTTGATATAAATAAAAATGTGGGCGAACCTCTGACGGGAAGAAAGTACACTTTTCACTTATTTCCTTTATCAGAAAATGAGTACAACCAAAGCGAAACAAAAATCAATAAATCGGAAAAGGTCAAGGAACGTTTGGTGTTCGGGAATTATCCTGAATTGCTTCACCTTCCAGACAAGGAAGACAAAAGAGACTACTTAAATGAGATGATCAGTTCGTATCTCCTCAAGGACATTTTGGTTTATGAAGACATTAAAAATTCTCAGAAAATATTCAACCTACTCAGGCTTATCGCCTTCCAAATAGGGGGAGAAGTATCTCTTCAAGAACTGGGAAAACAATTGGGCATCAGCAAAAACACTGTCGAAAAATACCTCGACTTATTGAGTAAAGTTTTCATACTTCACAAAGTAGAAGGGTTTAGCAGAAACTTACGAAAAGAAATCACCAAGAACTCAAGGTGGTACTTTCTCGATAATGGAATCAGAAATGCAGTGATCGCAAATTTCAATTCTCTCGAAGCCAGAAATGACGTAGGTATGCTGTGGGAAAACTACATCATAAGCGAGCGTCTGAAATTCCAAGAGTATCGGCGCATTTCTTCAAATAATTATTTCTGGCGAACTTACGATCAACAGGAAATAGACTGGGTAGAAGAAAGAGATGGTTCTTTGTTCGGGTATGAATTGAAATGGAAAAAATCAACGGCTAAGACACCATCAAAATGGAAGAATGGCTATCCCGATGCATCATTTCAAGTGATTAATCAGGATAATTTTTCGGAATGGCTGAAATAATGTGGTTTACTATAGTTCAGCACAACCCTCCAAAATAACAAGGCGAGAATTGTACCATATAAATACTAATCAGCTTTTTTCGCTGCTGGCTCTTTAACCTCAGCTTTTTTGGCTTTAGCCTTATCCTCAACTTCTTCCACGGCTTCCTCAGGTTTTGGAGCTTCTTCGGCTTCCTTTTTTTCGGCTTTTAGCTCTTCTTTTTTCTCCTCATCCTCTTTTTCAAGAAGACCTTTTTCCAAAAGAAGGTTGAACCACTTGATCATCTTTTTGATGTCAGAAGGATACACGCGGTCTTCATCGTGCTCGGGGAAGATTTTGAAGAAGTATTCGCGCAAAGTATCGGGATCCTTAGCGTCTATCTCAACTTCTTTTCCGCCCGATTGCTCTCGCATCATTTCAAAAATGTTAGATAGAGGCTCATCACCTTCAAGGGTGTAAATGGAAATATCGCTCAGGGTACTTACGCGTTGCGTTTGGCCGACCACCATCTTTTTACCGTCGTTTAGTGAAGTAACCACTACACCACCTCGAGATTGGTTTAAGATTTTGAAAAGACCAGGCTTTCCCGCGATTGACAATATTTGAGTTAAATCCATTGATTATTTTTTGAGAGGGCGCAAATCTAAAGAATTACTTTTCAATCATCAATTTCGACTGAAGCAATTCGCCATTCCCTTGGAGGGCTTGTACAATGTATACTCCGTCGGCGATATCTTGAAGAGAAATATTGATGATTCCTTCGCTATTTCCACTCAAATTAATTGATTTGACGAGTCGTCCCGAAAGGTCATAAAGATCTATTCCGCGAAGATCACCCTGGTAGTTTACAATGTTTAAGTCTCCTCTCGTCGGATTGGGGTAAATCTTGATCGTTCCATTTGCAGCGACAAACTCAGAAGAAGTCACTCCAAAAGGCTCTGTGAGAGTGGCAAAGCCATTGAGTTTTCCATGACCCCAGCGAAAGTTCGGAAGTACTCCAGTGAATTCATCTGCGAGAGCGTTTTCAATGATCGCCGTTTTAACCTCTTCAAAAGTTGCTTCGGGATCGCGGTCAAAATAGAGCGCCGCAACGCCAGCTACTACAGGAGAAGCCATTGATGTTCCTCCGTTTCGGTAATGCATTCCTCCTTCTGCAACTCGATCAGGATTGCTAGCAATCAGAGAAGCCAAGTTGGCAAGTCGGCCTGCACTTAGCGTATAATCTCCAGAGGCTGCGATATCAGGCTTGTGTCGATTATCGCGGGTAGGTCCTTGACTGGAGTTTATCGAAATATCAAGCGGCACTATTCCTGGGACGAAAGTGGTCTCGCCCAAGTAATTCACGTACTCATTCCGATTTACGTAATTGGCTACGGTGATCACATTGTCAGAGCAAGTCCAAGAGTCAACGGTGGTTTTAAACTTATCTGGCAGTTGGTAATTGATCATATCTGGAAACTGACCTTGATTGGGCAAATTTTGACTTTCAATGACTGAAGAACCGAAAGGGCCGAAACTCCAAACATCGAAGGTTCCTCCTCCAGTTGTAGAAAATCGCCATTTGTATTGATCACTGAAGGCTTCTCTTACGACAACTTGAAGCTGGTATTGATCGCCACGTTGGCCACACCAGGTCTCAACAATCCCGAGGATATTTCCGTTTTGAAAAATGGTGTCCGCGACTACCTCTCCCAAGTTGGCTTCAACGGTTCTCCACTGAGCATATCCTTCAAAAGAGTACGATGGTTCTGCCAAATCAGCTCCAATGGTGTAAGAAGTCGTGTAAAAGTCCGCAGAGTCAGCCCATAGTTCAAAGAACACCGATGGTTCTCCAATGACAGAATTGGGGTTATATGAAAACCATGTGAAAGCCGTATCATTCTCAGGCACCTCGTAAGCCAAGTGATAAGGATCAAAGTTATTGCTGTTTCCAGCTGCAGAAACCATCGATCTTCCAGATTGCTCTTCGAGCAACTCGTCAATAAACAAGGCTGCTCCATCAAGTCCATCGTGTGAACCATAGTAATCACCCAAGCTAGCATTGATCACAACGGGCTTGCCAAACTCGTCGGCTTTATTGAAAATGAAGTCAACCGCGTCAGCGATGGTAGATTTCCAGTTGGGCATCGAAAAATCCGACGAAACAACAATGATATCTGCCAGTGGAGCTACTCCAATAAAATTGCCTGTAGCATTGGCATTTCCAGCAGCCACGCCAGTAACAGTAGAGCCGTGACCAAACCACTGAGCTTGATCGTCGTGACCGTCGATGTCTTGATCAATGTCCTCTGCATTCCACTCTTGGCCATAACCATAAGGCTGAGGAACTCTGAATGGATCATCCTCATCTTGAACGTGATCCCATAAAGCAATAACCCTTGTAGAGCCATCTCCATTTTGAAAATCGGGGTGATCCAATTCGATTCCAGAATCAATCATTCCAATAATCACATTTTCTCCCAAATAGGCCTGCGGCAAAGGTTCTGCTCCAGCATGTATGGGCTGAATATTGTTATTGGTAATCATCACATCAGCCAGCATTTGCGGCTTGGACAATGTAAACTCGATGAAATCGATGTATTCAGCCGTGCGCAATGCTTCCATATTGCCAGCAGGAATTCTCACCGAAACTATATTTCCAATCGCACCTTTTATTACTCCCCCATTCGCCCGAACGTAAGTAGTAATTTGACTCAAGTCGCCACGAAGGTAGAGGTGAAGATCTTCGGAAGGCTCCATCGTTTTAAGCGCAGCTCTCAATTCGAAATTGAAATTCTCTCGCTTTTGCGCGTGAAGGGCTAATCCAAAAAGCAGAAAAGGAAATAAAAGGTATTTCATGAAAAGATTCAATTTTGATTAAAGGTATTTATAGTCAGGCAAATCCGTCAAAGACAAGATTTTTCTTTCTTGGATCGCTAAGTGGATAACTATATGCTCCAACCCGTTGGTCATGATCACATAAGGCGACTCAATTGCACTATTGTAACGCGCCACTTGATAGAAGGTTTCTCGGTCTATCTTGACGCTGGGTGCTTTGCATTCAATCAAGAGCAGCGGTTTTCCATCTCGATTTAAAAAAAGTGCATCAGTTCGTCCAAATCGCTGGTTGTGTTTCACTCCAGTTTCCAGCTTGAGAAGGCCCGCAGGAAAATTTTTCTCTTTTATTAAGTACATTACCATATGTTGCCTCACCCATTCTTCGGGTGTTAATACAAGCCGTTTCTTTCGGATCGGGTCAAGGATTTTATACTTTTCGCCTTCTTTAAAGATTTGGAAGGGATAAGGTGGTAGATTGAGCATTTGCATCAAACAAACATAACATGAAAACCAAAAAAGAAATAGTAGACAATTGGCTTCCCAGATATACTGGTGTTGCGCTCGAAGATTTTCGCGAATATATTCTACTGACCAATTTTGACGACTATGTAGATCGATTCGCTCATATTCAAGGAGTTGAAGTGCAAGGCACAAACAAAGCAATGCCCAGTGCGCATAGCAAAGACCTGAGTATTATAAACTTCGGAATGGGTAGTGCCAATGCGGCCACCATAATGGATCTCCTAAGCGCCATCAAGCCTAAAGCAGTTCTGTTTCTGGGAAAATGCGGCGGCCTAAAGAAAAAGAATGCAGTAGGTGACTTTATTCTCCCGATTGCTGCCATCCGTGGCGAAGGAACCAGCCACGATTACCTTCCTAAGGAAGTTCCAGCACTTCCGTCTTTTATGTTGCAGAGGGCCATTTCATCTACCATAAGAGACATGGGACACGATTATTGGACAGGGACGGTTTACACGACCAACCGTCGAGTGTGGGAGCACGATGATAAGTTCAAAAAGTATCTAAGAAAAACACGATCCATGGCTATTGACATGGAAACAGCAACTATTTTTGTGGCAGGATTTGCCAACAAGATTCCGACTGGAGCTTTTCTGCTGGTTACTGACCAGCCAATGGTTCCTGAGGGGGTTAAAACCATTGCTAGTGATTTGAATGTGAGTAAATCATTTGTAGATACCCACGTCAATCTTGGTATTGGAGCCATGAAAGAAATTGCTTCCCAAGGACGCGCCGTAAAACACTTGAAATTCTAAATGAGCTTCAGCCAAATAATGACATCACTGCGTAAAAAGGAATATTCGCCTTTTTACTTTTTCGATGGTGATGAGTCCTTTTATATCGATAAGCTGATCGATTACCTCCAAAGCAATGTCTTAAATGAAGGTGAGCGAGAGTTTAACCAATCGATATTCTACGGGAGGGATATTTCTCCTGAGGATTTGATTCCTGTGGTGAAGAGATTCCCCATGATGTCGGAGTACCAAGTGGTCATTGTTAAAGAAGCTCAGAATTGGAAAGATTTGTCAGCTCTTCAATCGTTGCTGGAAAATCCTGTTCCAACTACCATATTGGCGATAAGCTACAAAGGAAAGAAGCTAGATGGCCGCAGTATTATGACCAAACTCATCAAGAGTAAGGGCACCTACTTTAACAGTGCAAAGCTTCGCGACAACGAAGTGTCATCCTGGCTAAACGATCATTGCAAGTTGCTCAAATTGGACATTGACCCTAGGGCTGTTGTACTACTGAGCGAACATATCGGGGCAGATTTGATTAGCCTTGAAAAAGCCTTGGATAGGCTTAAATTGGTGGCCGATGGTCAAAAAATAACCTCTGATCTAATTCAAGAACACATTGGCATCAGCAAGGACTTTAACATCTTTGAATTGCAAAAAGCAATTGGCTTTAAGGACAATGCGCGAGCAATTTACATCGCCAATTATTTTGCAAATAATGAGAAAGAGCACCATTTAATCCCAGTGACTTATGGCCTCTACCGGTACTTTACGCAACTCATTCGCTACCATAGAGCCGAAAATCATACCGATCAACAAAAACTCGCTCGAACCTTAGGAGTTAACCCATACTTTGTGAAGGATTATAAACAAGCTGCAGCCAATTACCCCAGAGTAACGCTGATGAAAGTGATGGAAATCCTTCATGACATTGATCTTAAAATGAAGGGCCTAGGAAACTCATCTGCTCGCCACAAAGAACTCATGAATGAGATGGTAGCCAGAATTCTAAGAGCGTGATTGGATCGCTTTAATCTTGGAATCCAAGACCAGTTATTTGTGCCTCCAAGCAAGGCTACATCCAAGGCCTACATTGTTTACCTTTGCCGACTTTAAGAAAAACCACCCGAATGTTAAACCCTACCAAATTTTCTCTTCTTTTCATTTTTGCCATTGTTTCATTGTTTGCCCAAGCGCAAAATGGAACGGTGCGTGGATTCGTATATGAAGAAGAAACAGGAGAAGCGGTGATCTTTACCAATGTGTTCCTAAAAGGCACATCGATAGGAGCCTCGACTGATGTCAATGGGTATTTTTCAGTCACACAAATTCCCGAAGGGCAATATACCCTTATGGTGACTTACTTGGGTTATGACACATTTTCAGAAGAAATAACAGTAAGAGCTGGTGACATAACTACAGAGAAGATCTTCTTGAAGAAGTCTAGTGTTCAAATGCAGACGGTTGAAATTTCAGCCGAGAGACAGGAGAGACAGACCAACGTAACTATGTCGGTAACGAAGGCTACGCCAAAACAAATTAAGCAGATACCTACTATTGGTGCCACTGCCGATTTGGCACAGTACCTTCAAGTGTTGCCCGGTGTGATTTTCACAGGAGATCAAGGAGGGCAACTCTACATTCGCGGTGGATCACCTATTCAAAACAAAGTACTATTGGACGGAGCTACCATCTTCAATCCCTTCCACAGTATCGGATTGTTCTCTGTTTTTGACACAGAAGTAATCAAAAACGCCGACATCTACACTGGAGGATTTGGAGCAGAATACGGCGGTAGAATTTCTTCCATTATGGATATCACGACCCGTGATGGTAACAAAAGAAAGTTTTCAGGAAAAGTAGGTTTAAGCACATTTGCAGCTAACGCACTTTTTGAAGGGCCGATTAAGAAGCAAACCAATGATGGTAAATCTTCTTCCTCTTTTATACTTTCTGCGAAACATTCTTACTTAGATGAGTCATCAAAAATATTCTACGACTACATCGATGAGGATGGCCTGCCTTTTAGCTTTACTGACCTTTATGGTAAGGTATCTTTTAATACCTCGAGCGGGAGTAAAATCAACCTTTTTGGTTTTAGCTTCAATGATGAAGTACGTTTTCAAGAAACCAGCAACTTAAACTGGAGTTCCTCCGGAGGGGGAGCAGATTTTATTTTAGTGCCTAGCTCCACAGCGGCTTTATTGGAAGGTGGACTAAACTTTAGTAGCTACGACATAACTTTAAAGGAAAGAGCAAGTTCCAGCAATCCTTCGTCGGGAGATAGTGGAGAAGAAGTTTTGCTCCAACCTAGAACAAGTGCGGTGAATAGTTTTAATCTATTCCTCGATTTCAAATACTTCTTTGGCGACGATGCCTTAAAGTATGGAATAGACATCTCAGGATTCGGAACAGAGCTTTCGTTTTTCAATCCATTGGGACAAAGGATCGAGCAGAACGACAACAACACTGAATTAGCAGGATACGTTTCTTACAAAAAGAAGATCAACAATTTAATCCTCGATATGGGATTTAGGTTGCAATACTATGCTACTATAAGAACGCTTCGTCCTGAGCCGAGACTTGGAGTAAAATACAATCTGACAGAAAAACTGCGCTTAAAAGCGGCATTCGGAATGTTCTCGCAAAACATTATTTCGGCCAATTCGGACCGCGATGTAGTGAACCTCTTTTATGGTTTCCTAGTGGGGCCAGAAGACCTTCAAGACGAGATCACCCTCGAGGATGGAAGCACCAGAGAAGTGAAGAACCCCTTACAAACAGCCATACACTATATCGCAGGTGTCGAGTATGATTTAACCAATCGTATTTCCATCAACCTAGAAGGTTACTTCAAAGACTTCACACAGCTGACTAATATCAACAGAAATAAAATCTACAGCAGCAGAACTCAAGATCCCACTGTACCCGACATCTTGAAAAATGATTTCATCGTTGAAACAGGCACTGCCGTCGGAATAGACTTAACAGTAGGGTACGAAACTCGGCAAATTTTCATCTGGACGGTATTCTCTGTTGCGAATGTGGATAGATGGGATGGAATACGTTCTTACGATCCCGTTTTTGACAGAAATTACAACGTCAATTTAGTCGCTTCATACCGATTTGGAAAAGGTCTGAATTGGGAAGTAAACGGAAGATGGAATTATGGAAGCGGATTCCCATTCACGCAAAACCAAGGTTTCTTTCTGCAAGAAAACTTCAACGACGGGTTGAACACAGATATCACACAAACCAATAGTGACAATGCGCAGATTCAGTACGCCAATTTAAATGAAGGCAGACTTCCCGACTACCATAGACTTGACCTTACAGTGAAAAAAACGTTCAAGTTTTCTGAAAACTCAATGCTGGAAACAAGTTTCAGCGTTACGAACACATACGGCCGCGAGAATATCTTCTTCGTGGATCGTGTAACGGGAGAACGAGTAAATCAGCTTCCTGTATTGCCAAGTTTAGGAATTCTATACTCCTTCTAAAAGGACTAAATGCGGAACCCCTTCTAGGACAACCTTGCGTAAAAGTTTTTGAAATTGAACAAAATCTTTACCTGAAGACATGCCCAATTGTATTAGTTTTGTTTCCCGTAGTTACACTATATAAATCACAGCGATCATGGGTCACAAGACCAAATACATTTTTGTAACTGGCGGGGTTACTTCATCTTTAGGGAAAGGAATCATTTCAGCCTCTTTGGCCAAGCTACTGCAGGGTAGAGGTTATTCTGTTACCATTCAAAAACTCGACCCCTACATTAATATTGATCCAGGAACGCTGAATCCTTATGAGCACGGCGAGTGCTACGTAACGGAGGACGGTGCTGAGACAGACTTAGATCTAGGTCACTACGAGCGTTTTTTGAATACAAACACCTCCCAAGCAAATAACATTACTACTGGCCGCATTTATCAAAATGTGATCAATCGAGAGAGAAAAGGTGATTTTCTCGGAAAAACGGTTCAAGTTATTCCGCACATTACCGATGAGATCAAGCGCTGTATTCAGCTATTGGCAAATCAAAACCATTACGATTTCGTAATCACTGAGATAGGCGGAACTGTTGGCGATATCGAGTCATTGCCCTACGTTGAAGCCGTTCGTCAACTCAAATGGGAAATGGGTAACGATTGCCTAGTGATTCACCTCACCTTGGTGCCCTATTTAGCGGCAGCGGGTGAGCTTAAGACAAAACCTACGCAGCACAGCGTTAAGGCGCTCTTGGAGCTCGGGGTTCAACCCGACATTCTCGTTTGTAGAACGGAGCATGAATTAACGGATGAGTTGCGTCAAAAAATTGCTCGCTTTTGCAACGTTGGGCCAAATGCCGTTATCGAATCCATCGATGCGGAGACGATCTACGACGTGCCGCTTCTTATGGAAGAAGAGGAACTCGACTGTGTCGTATTGGAAAAACTAGGCTTAGCACGAGAGCAAAAAAATGCAGACCTCACTCAGTGGCGTCACTTTTTAAAGCAACACAAGAATCCCAAGACCAAAGTTAAAATTGGCTTGGTGGGAAAATACATCGAACTTAAGGATGCCTACAAATCCATCGTTGAATCATTTATTCATGCAGGCGCGGAGAATGGTGCAAAAGTAGATTTGGTATGGATTCACAGCGAGGACATCAATAAGGACAATGTGGCTGACCAACTAGCAGGTCTTCAAGGATTACTAGTAGCGCCAGGCTTTGGCGAAAGAGGAATAGGTGGGAAAATTCAGGCGATTCGTTATGCGCGTGAAAACGGCCTGCCATTCTTAGGCATTTGTTTAGGAATGCAATGCGCAGTAATCGAATTCGCAAGAAACGTTTTGGACCTTAAGAATGCGCATACCACAGAAATCAAGGGAAATGCAGCCGACCCCGTTATCGATTTAATGGATGGCCAAAAAGACCTAGAGACCAAAGGCGGAACCATGCGGTTGGGCGCTTATCAATGCAAAGTGAAACGCGGTTCAATTGCCTACTCGGTCTATGGAAAAGAACTGATATCAGAGCGCCATAGGCATCGTTATGAGTTTAATAATAATTACCTCGACGAATTTGAGGCGAACGGAATGATCGCCAGCGGAATCAACCCTGATAGCCAATTGGTGGAAATTGTCGAAATTCCTGAACACCCTTTTTTCATTGGTGTTCAGTTCCATCCCGAATACAAAAGTACCGTTGCAGCGGCCCACCCACTCTTCGTGGGTTTCGTAAAAGCAGCCGTTAAATCCAAGAAGGTTTTGCAGAAAGCCTAAATCCTTTAAGCCCTTAACTTCCTTTCTCTTGCCCCCTCCGTTTAAGGGGTTATCTTTGTCGCCTTAAATTATTTTGCATGGATAAGAATTCCGTTATCGGATTAGTGTTGATCGCTGCTTTGTTGGTTGGCTACTCTATATTTTCACAGCCTAGTGACAAACAATTGGCGGCACAACAGAGATCAGCCGATAGTGTGGCAGCTCTCCAAGTGGAGCAAGATGCGGTAAACGAGGTAGAAGCGGCGGCCATCGCTGAGAATACAATTGTAGATAATACGATGCCTCTCGATTCTGCTAGTCAAGCAGAAGTCGGGGTTGATCTCAAAGCACGCTATGGAGTTTTAGCCGCAGCTTCGATAGGAGAGAGCCAAGATATTACCATTGCAACTGATTTGCTTGAAATCACTTTCAGCAATAAAGGTGGGATTCCTGTAAAGGCTAACCTTTTAGAATATACGACTTACGACTCCATGCCGCTTATCCTCTTTGATGAGGAAACAGCAAAAATGGGATATGAATTCACCTATCCATCTTTGGGTAGCTTGAATACCTCTAATTTCTTTTTTACCACAAGCGATGGCAATAAAAAGATAAGCGGTGAAGATTCTGATCAAATCACCTTTACACTCGAGATGGAAGGTGGCCGCAGAATCGAAAACATCTACACCATTTCCGGAAACACTTACGATATCGGGATGGAAACTCGATTCTATGATGTAGACGGCATTGTGACTGCCCCAAAACTGGTTTGGGAGATGACTGCCAGACACAATGAAAAAGGAATTGATATTGAGCGAAACAACTCTACTATCTTCTACAAGGCTGAAGATGCTGGCCGCGACTACCTTTCGGAAACGGGTGATGACGACGACATAATCGATGACGAGAAACTGCAGTGGGTAGCATTTAAGCAGCATTTCTTTTCAGCTATTCTAATTGCCAATGGAACTTTCAATCAAGGAGTGAGCCTAGAAAGCAAGCCTTTTGAAGAAGAAATAACCGATTTTACCCAATCCTACAAAGCAGAATTTCCTATCGATCCTTCGGCATCGTCGACGGTTTTCTCGGCTCAACTCTACATGGGGCCCAATGATTACAAGGTGCTGAAGGAGTATGGAATGGAGCTAGACAAAGTCATCAACCTCGGTTGGGGAATCTTTGGTTGGGTAAACAAATGGGTGGTTATCCCCATTTTCGACTGGCTCGAAACTACGGGACTATCTTATGGAATCAACATCTTGATTCTAACCATCATTATCAAACTTGTACTTTCCCCGTTGACTTTCAAAAACTACCTCAGCAGCGCCAAAATGCGTGTAATCAAGCCTGAGGTAGACGAAATCAACGAGAAGTTTAAGGATGCCGACCCAATGAAAAAGCAGCAGGCCACTATGGATCTGTACCGCAAGACTGGCGTAAATCCCTTTTCGGGATGCATCCCGATGGTGATTCAGATGCCCATCTTGTATGCGATGTTTCGGTTCTTCCCGTCGAGTATTCAACTGAGGCATGAAGGATTTTTATGGGCTGATGACCTATCGGCTTATGATAGCATTTACACGTTGCCATTCGATATTCCCGCATACGGTGATCACGTAAGTCTTTTCACCATTCTTATGGCGGTGAGCATGTTCTTTTATACGATGTACAATACCAGCCAGATGCCTCAGCAGACCCAGCCAGGCATGCCAAACATGAAAGTGATCATGTACATCTTCCCATTTATGATGCTTTTCTTCTTCAACAGCTTTGCATCAGGCTTGAGTTACTACTACTTCTTGGCAAACATGTTCTCTATCGGACAAATGTTGGTGATTAAAAATGTCTTTATCGACGAGGATAAAATCCACGCTAAGATTGAGGAAAACAAGAAGAAAAAAGCCAACAAGGGAAAGTCTAAATTCCAGAAGAAATTAGAAGATATGGCCAAAAAAAGAGGCATCAATCCAAACTAATGAGGTATTCGATCCTGTTCTTCATGGTGCTGTTTTTTGGAGCTAGCTGCAATTTAAAAAAGGAGGTTGCTACAGCAGAAGCGACTGTTGCACCCGATACAGTAATTGTAGTAATAGATGCCCCCTCTCCAAAGGATTCCTTAGCCGTTCACTTTGAAAGAACGCCTTGTTTCGGGAGATGTCCAGTATTTAAAATCAGGGTTTACAAAAGTGGCTTTGCTACGTATGAAGGGTTAAACTTTGCCGAAAAAATGGGACTTTACTCCTATCGATTTAGCGAAGCTGATCTAGACAAGATTTACGAAATGGCCAATGCGATTGACTATTTTGATCTTGAATCTGAATACAATGACCCCAGAGTGACGGATCTGCCAGCCACTATTTCTGAAATTCAAATCAACGACCAGACGCATACAGTGAACGCTCGAATGGGGGTTCCCCAATCGTTAAAGGACTTTCATGAAAATTTGGGGATAATGCTCAATGAGCGCGATTGGAAGCCCTACTCAATTCGTTAAACGAATACTGCCGAGAAGTAATAGTAGACCATCACTCCGCAGTAGATCAACTTTAAACCTGTACCGAGTAGAAAACCCAAGAAAGAGCCCGTCGCACTTTTCAGTGCCTTCTTGAACTCTTTTCTGTTTGCTACTATTTCTCCGACTAGCGCACCTAGAAAAGGACCTATAATCAGGCCCAGCGGTGGTAAAAATAGGCCAGCGATTAACCCAAGAGTAGAGCCTGTAACTCCAGCCTTCGTCCCTCCGAATTTTTTAGTTCCCCAAATAGGAATGAAATAATCCAACACGGTGATGGCCACAACAATCAATGCCGTAACCACAAAAAACGTAGTTGAATATTCTGCGTAATCGGTAAAATGAAGAATCAGAATTCCCACCCAAGAAATAATTGGCCCAGGCAAAATGGGAAGTATCGCTCCGAGTAATCCAATTAAAACGAACAATCCACTCAATATAGCCAAGGCAATTTCCATGGGATCAGGTTTATTGCGAACTTACATTTTTCAACGCGGGCACACAAAAGAAGGCAAGCTTTTTGGTTTGCCAAAAAATGTGGATTTTTGCGCTTTCCTTATACACACAACATGAGCATTACGGCCATCTCTCCGATTGATGGGAGATACGCATCAAAGACATCGAGCCTCATTCCTTATTTCTCTGAATTCGCCTTGATCAAATACCGCCTTCACGTGGAGATCGAGTACTTTTTGGCGCTTACGGAACAGCCTATCAACGCGCTGGCAGATTTTCCAAAAGAGTCTGAAAGCGAAATCAGAAAAATCTACCAGAACTTTTCTGAGGCGGATGCCGAGAAGATAAAAGGATTCGAAAAAGTAACGAATCACGACGTTAAGGCCGTGGAGTACTTCATCAAGGAGTGTTTCGAGGCACTAGGTCTTCAGCGATACAACGAGTTTATTCACTTCGGCCTCACCTCTCAAGACATTAACAATACGGCAGTGCCCACGTCGATCAAGGAGTGCTTCGACGAAGCATGGTTTCCACTTTTAGACGAAGTCTGCATTACACTTGCCAAAATGGCGTCGGATTGGAAAGACGTTCCCATGCTCGCTCGCACCCACGGACAGCCCGCCTCTCCTACCCGATTGGGAAAAGAAATTCAGGTTTTCGTCGAAAGACTTCGAATACAAGCCGATGGACTTAAAAATATTCCCGTTTACGGGAAATTTGGTGGTGCCACAGGAAACTTCAACGCTCATTTTGTAGCCTTCCCCGAGATTGACTGGGTCAATTTCTCAAATAGCTTCTTGAAAAATAGCTTGGGAATTGAGCGCTTGCAGACCACTACACAAATTGAACATTACGATCAGTTGGCAGCTCGCTTTGATGCTTTCAAACGAATCAACACTATATTGATGGACTTGTGCCGTGACATTTGGCATTACGTATCCCTCGATTATTTCAAACAGTCGATTAAGAAAGGAGAAGTCGGATCTTCAGCCATGCCCCATAAAGTGAACCCGATTGACTTTGAGAACGCCGAGGGCAATCTAGGATTGGCAAATGCCGTTTTGGAGCACTTGTCTGCAAAACTCCCCATATCGAGACTTCAACGAGACCTGACTGATAGCACCGTGCTTCGGAATATCGGAATGCCATTTGGCTACAGCCTAGTGGCGCTTCAATCTTTAAAGAAAGGTTTAGGTAAATTGTTGCTGAATGAAGAAGCTTTCCTTGCTGATTTGGACAAAAACTGGAGTGTGGTGGCAGAAGCAATTCAGACCGTGCTGAGGCGCGAAGGCTACGAAAAGCCCTACGAAGCTTTGAGAGATCTCACTCGCACAAACGAGACGATAAATCGTAAAAGCTTGCATGCCTTTATCGATCGATTGAAGGTGAGCGATGACGTGAAAACCGAATTGAAAGAAATCACCCCTTTCAACTATTTGGGCATCCAATTGGTGCAAGAATGAAAGGATTCGTTCAAATACTCAAGTTACTCAAGAATTACAAAAGAGAGGTAGCCGGAAACTTGTTCTTCAATGTTTTGGCCACTGTTTTCTCGCTTTTTTCTCTGGCAGCGGTAGCCCCCTTTCTAACCATTCTGTTTAGCTCAAAGGAGATCGTACTGCCTGAAGTGGCGCCAGAGTTTGGTTTTACTTCGTCAAAGTTTCTTCAGTACGCCGACTATCAGATCAGTTCTTTCATTTTGGAAAACGGCCCCGAGTCAGCCTTGGTTAATTTCTGTGTTTTCATTGTGATTATTTTCTTGCTGAAAAACATAACCCGTTTCATGACAATGTATTTCCTCGCACCGATTCGCATCGGAGTGATTCGAGATGTACGTGAAGCCATGCACCGGAAGATTTTGAAACTACACCTCGGCTACTATAGCGACGAACGAAAAGGAGATATCATTTCGCGAGTGACATCGGACGTAAATGAGATAGAAAATTCGATTATTTCTTCAATGGAGATGGTGTTTCGCGACCCTATACTCATTCTCACCTACTTGGCCACCATGTTCTTTATGAGCTGGAAGCTCACCATATTCGTTTTGATCTTACTGCCAATTAGCGGGATATTCATCTCAATCATCGGGAAAAAACTAAAGGGAGCTGCACGAAACGGACAATCAAAACTGGGAGAAGTACTTTCTGTCTTTGAAGAATCACTGGGAGGCCTGCGAGTAATCCAAGCCTTCAATGCACAGGACGCAACTCAAGATCGCTTCAACCGAAAAAACAACGAGTTTTTTACCTTAATGGTCAGGCTATTTCGAAAGCACTATTTAGGAAGCCCACTCACCGAAATCCTCAGTTCCATTACCTTGGCTATTCTGATCTATTATGGCGGTCAACTAGTTCTTGAAGCAGGAGACAATGGTTTTACTGGAGAGTTCTTTATCACGTTCATCCTCATCTTCTCGCAAATTATCACTCCCGCAAAATCTGTTAGTCAAGCCTACTTCAAAATCCAGAAAGGTCTGGCCTCCGTAGAACGCGTAAATGATGTTTTGGATGCCGAAGAAAAAATTCAAGAGCCTGAAAACCCTATCGATCACAAAGAGTTCAAAGAGAGTATTTCTTTAAAAAACGTAGGTTTTAATTACGGGCCAGAAAAAGTATTGAGCAGTGTAAATCTCGAAATAAAGAAAGGTGAATCGGTAGCATTGGTAGGTCCTTCGGGAGGAGGGAAAAGTACGCTAGCCAATTTGGTGCCGCGCTTCTACGACGTCACCGAAGGTGAAATCCTTATCGATGGAATTGACATTAGAAAGATTTCACTCCAACAACTGCGGGGAATGTTCGGGGTTGTGACCCAAGAGTCAATACTCTTTAACGACACCATTGCCAATAACATCTTGATGTCGAAGCCAGATGCTAGCCACGAAGAGCTGGTGCAAGCTGCCAAAATCGCCAATGCCTACGAGTTTATCGAACGATTGGAAGATGGTTTTGAAACCAATGTAGGTGATTCGGGAAATAAGCTGAGCGGTGGTCAAAAGCAGCGCATCAGTATTGCTAGAGCTGTACTCAAGAATCCACCATTTCTCATATTGGACGAAGCCACCTCCGCACTGGACACCGAGTCAGAGCGTCTGGTTCAAGATGCCATTAACAAGTTGATGAAAAACCGAACTTCATTGGTCATTGCACACCGCCTCTCGACTATTCGGCACGCTGATAAAATTGTGGTCTTAGAAGGTGGTCATATTGCGGAAATGGGAACGCACCAAGAGCTATTAGAAGCCGAGGGCGTATACCACAGGTTGCACCAAATGCAGACATTCCATTAAGCTCAATCTGTAGCCTTCCGCCGCGACATTTTTTCAGCTTCTTTTTCTTTATTGAATTCAACAGCATCCTCGCGGTACTTCACGAAAAGATTGATCCAAATAATTCTTGAGAGACGGTAGACCAGAGGCAGAAAAACCAAAAGCAAAATTATACCAAGTATCAGAAACAAAAAACCATCATCAAAGAAATCAAACTCCATCAATCCAAGCATAGCAAAGACCGTTAAGGCAACATAGAGTGCGACCCAGATGGCAACGGTTAAACCATAACTCACATAGGCTGCGCCAAAATAGAAGCCTGGTTCACGCTCGAAATTCTCTCCGCATACGTCACACCGCTTGTGCAATTCAGTGAATCCTTTGGTATAAGTGGCCTGTTGCTTAAACAGCTTCCCTTCTTGACACCGAGGACAAGTGAATGTAAAAATAGAGTGCAGCTTGTTTCCTTTCATTCCCATAACAGAACACAAAGATAGAGAGGATAATAGGATTACGTGTGACCAAAGTCGCAATCCATCGGGGGTTCAGGTTGAAAACTTTGTTGATAATAGAAATGACTACCCCCTCGCAACTACCCGTTTTAGCCTTTAGTTTTGTTAGTTTGTAGGTTCAAACACAAAACCGTTTTAGTTTTATGATAACCTTGTTCGGGAAGAAAAAGCTCACAGAAGAGACAGTAGCAAACATATTCGTTAACGGTGTGCAACTGCTGATCGACGAGGGTTTTGAAGATGTAGTAGGATTAATCAATGATTCACCGGAGTTTCTAACTCCTCCAAATATAGCCCTGGAAGATAGCGGAGCATTCACTATTCTTGTCTTGGCGGGTAATTTACAAGTGATTCCTCTTTATTTCGAAGCAGGACAAGACCGAAGAATCACTCAGTACATTTTAGAAAAATTCGCAGCCCTATACGAAACAGATAAAATGAAACTGGCCCAGATGGTTAGTGAAACTCGGAAGCTGATGATGCGCAAAAATCATCCAAGTAAAAGCGTTACCAACGCTATGGCTCGAACCGTCTTCTGCCGTTATGAATTAAATCAGTACCAAGAAAAATATTTCAAATCACTGGATTCACCTAACCCGATTTTAATTCAGCGGCTCAAAGAAGCCATGGAGAATTTCCTTTGGAATTGGGACACTCTCCTTTTGAAGTACAAGGTGGTTCAAGCAGGCTGATTTTCTTCAACTCCCTGCAATGCACCAAACATTCTTGAGCAATTTCTCGCGGAGTGCACAGAGAAAACAGGAAGCGCAAAGCTTAAGATTTTGAGGTCACATAGAATCTCAGTTGCGGTTAATGAGACATCATCCTAATAATCTTTCCAAGTCAAAAAATCTCGGCCATCTCTGTGCAAAAACCGCCTCAAATAGAATTACTCAGAGCTAATTCAATCAGACTTTAAATCAAACTTCTCCTCAGCCATACCGCATATCTGGCCACCTATTGCAAGCGCGGCTGTTGCGGCAGGTGAAGGGGCATTGAGCACGTGAATACTGTTTTTGCCATACTCTATCCGAAAGTCATCCCGAGTATCACCATCCGTTCCTAGTAAAAGAGCACGAACTCCAGAACGTCCTGGCTTCAGATCATCCATGGTTAAAGAAGGAACCAATCGTTGAAGCGTATTGAGAAAAAGCTTTTTTGAAAAAGCACGGCGGTACTCGTCGATTCCAAATTTCATGTTTTTGAAAAAGAGCTTCCAAGTTCCACTATATGTCAAAGCATCGAAAGAATCGCGTAAACTAAAGTCCGTTTTACCATAGCCCTCGCGCTTAAACGTGAAAACGGCGTTTGGCCCACATTCGACTTCTCCATTGGTCATGCGGGTGAAGTGTACTCCCAAAAATGGAAATTCAGGATTGGGCACAGGGTAAATCAAATTCTTGATCTTGTGCTTTCCTTGATCGGTCAATTCATAGTAATCGCCTCGAAAACCAACCACTTTTTCCTTAAGATTAATTTGGTCTTTTTTAGCCAAACGATCTGCCTGTAAGCCTCCACAAAAAACCAAGTATTTCGACTTATAGGTCGATTTAGAAGTGACTACCTCTTCGTGTTCACCCATTTTATTTATTCCCGTCACTTCCTCACCCAAAACGAGTTTGGAGTTTTGATTCTTGGCCAAAGCCAACTCTACCATTTTTTCGGTAGCGGCCCGGTAGTCGATAATTCCTGTCACAGGAACCCAAATTCCCGCGATTCCTACACAAAAAGGCTCGTGTTCTTTGATCTGCTCAGCGGTTATTTTTTCGATCCCTTCAATTCCATTCTGCTTGCCAATTTCAAATATCTTATCGAGCATGGGAAGTTCGCTCTCATCAACTGCCACCACTACCTTTCCACAAACATCGTGAGGGATATTGTGCTCCTTTGAGAAAGCCACCAATTCTTTTCGACCTTTGACACAATTCTCAGCTTTAAGACTCCCTGGCGTATAGTAAAGCCCCGAATGAATTACTCCTGAGTTGTTTCCTGTCTGGTGATCAGCCAGCCCCTTTTCCTTCTCTATCAATACGATCTTAAGCTCGGGATACCGAAGCTGCATTTTGTAAAAAGTTGCCGCCCCTACAATTCCTCCACCTATTATTGCTACATCAAAAACCTGATCTTTCGTCATCTTTGAAAACTTTGGCGCAAAGTTAATTGAAACGAACGATTGCACGGCCAAACAATGGTTACGTTCGTCATCTAATCGGCAAAATATTCACACCTTTGTTGCAACGAATTGGCCTATTTTTATGACCATTGATGAGTTTATCCGCAATGCGGTACAAGAAGACATTGGAGAAGGAGATCACACTAGCTTGGCTTGCATCCCCGAAGGAGCTGTAGGTAGAGCAAAAATGATTGTGAAGGAAAAAGGAGTTCTTGCTGGCACAGGTATAGCAGAACAAATTTTTTACTTTATCGACTCCAACCTTCAGGTGAAATCGTTGATAAGCGATGGCACAATGGTAGAAACAGGAACGGTCGTGATGACTGTGAGCGGAAAAGCCAGAAGTATTCTCATGGCCGAGAGATTGGCATTGAATTGCGTGCAGCGTATGTGTGGTATTGCCACGCTAACGCGAAAAGTAGTAGATCAAGTCGTAGGCCTGAACACCAAAATTATCGACACGCGAAAAACGACTCCTGGGATTCGATTTTTAGAAAAACTCGCAGTGCAAATTGGGGGTGGCGAAAACCATCGATTCGGGCTTTATGACATGATGATGATCAAGGACAATCACATCGATTATGCTGGTGGCATCGAAGAGGCCATTACCATGGCCGACGAATACCGAAAGAATCAAGGGCTCGGCATTAAATTGGAAATTGAAGCACGTAATTTAGAAGAGGTTGATGAAATTCTCAGGGTAGGATTGATCGATCGCATCATGTTGGACAATTTCAGTTTTGAAGATATGAGGACAGCTGTTGCTAAAATTTCTGGTAGCATAGAAACTGAAGCCAGCGGCGGAATCACAATAGACAACGTACGTCAATACGCTGAATGTGGAGTGGATTTCGTATCAATGGGAGCCCTCACCCACAGCGTTAGTAGTTTGGACATAAGCCTAAAGGCATATTAATAGTCATCTTTTAGCTCCACTTTTTTATCTTCGCACCCCATGGGTACTCCACTTTCTGAATGGTTTGAAGAGCAGAAGAAACGCATACTTGAATCGGGTCTAGTTCGAAAAACTATAAATACGCTTAAGCGAATTAAGCTTCCTGGATTCGAAGGACTCAGTCTTTTTCAAGTTTTGCAGTTTTTCCTAATTGGCCTCTATGAAGGGAGGATAACGACTAGAGCTTCGGCTGTATGTTTTCGGTTTATATTGGCTATTCCCCCCTTGCTCATTGTATTTCTTTCGGTCATTCCTTTTGTCCCGATTGATAATTTTCAGGAAAGCCTTATGTCCTATCTCGATCGCGCGATGCCCGGCGATACGTTCAGTTTGGTCGAAAGCACCTTGGATGATTTAATTAACAAGAAACAGGAAACACTCATCAGTCTCTCTTTTCTACTGACTCTATTCTTTTCATCCAATGCGGTTCAAGCATTGCTGGACGGGTTTAGTCACAGCTATAATCTGGATAAAAAACAAGGAATGGTTCTGCAATACATTCGTTCTTTTGGCCTTTTGTTAGTATTCAGCCTCACTATCATTCTCGGAGTTGTTCTCATTACGATAAGTGGCCCTGTGTTCGAATACCTTCAAGACCTAGATATCATTGGCAGTAATGTAGTGGTATTCTTCCTTGAGGTGGCCAAGTGGATTTTGGTAATAATCCTTTTTGAAATAGCTATTTCGGTGCTCTATCGAGCTGGACATAGCGGAAAATGGAGAGCCATAAATGCGGGAGCATCTTTTGCCACTCTGGGCCTAATCATTGTCTCATCTCTCTTTGCTTGGTACGTGGGCAATTTCGGGAATTACAACAAACTTTATGGCTCTGTTGGAACTGTATTGGTAGTCATGCTTTGGCTATACCTAAATACAATTGTGCTGATCTTAGGCTTTGAAATAAACGCGGGAATAGAAAAAGCCAAGGGATTAAAAATTGGAGAGATGGAGGCGGATCAAATTTTACAGAATTAAGCTCCCGCCAATTTGTCACTTTCTCAGCCGTGGTCTGCTATTTGTCTAGGCAGATATGAAAAATTGATTCCCCATGCCAGAAAAAGAAAAAGTAGAGAATCCAGATATAGAAGAAACTCAAGCTTCACGGGAAGAGCAAGCCTCTGAAGAGAACACGAAAGCGAATTCAGCGGAAGAGAGTCCAGAGAATTCTGAAAAGAGCGAGCAAAACGAGCATGAAGCAGCTATGACGGAATTGCAGAAAAAGCATGACACGGTAAATGATAAGTACCTGAGACTTTATTCTGAATTCGAAAACTTTAGACGAAGAACCGCCAAGGAAAAACTCGACTTGATGAAAAATGCGGGTTCTGACTTTGTAGAAAAAATTCTGCCCGTGGTAGATGACTTCGACCGCGCCATAGAACTAAATGAAAACAACACT
The DNA here is from genome assembly GCA_047632755.1 of Cryomorphaceae bacterium. GTDB lineage: Bacteria > Bacteroidota > Bacteroidia > Flavobacteriales_D > Cryomorphaceae > JAKVAV01. The sequence goes on along the minus strand of JBLIDT010000007.1, from coordinate 54,963 downwards.
GATCCCGAAGCACTCAAAGAGGGATTCAAACTCATTCACCACAAGCTTTTAAACCTTCTTCAAAATAAAGGTTTGAAGCCGATGGATTCGATTAATCAACCCTTTGATACAGAATACCACGAAGCCATTACAAACATCCCCGCGCCTTCTGAAGACATGAAAGGAAAGGTGATTGACGTGGCCGAAAAGGGATACTTTTTTAACGACAAAATTCTCCGCTACGCTAAAGTTGTAGTAGGACAATAACGAATAGAACCACGCAGAAGATGGCGAAGAGAGATTACTACGAAGTATTGGGCATTTCCAAAGATGCTTCGCAAGGCGAATTGAAAAAGGCTTACCGCAAATTGGCCTTAAAATACCACCCCGATCGCAATCCTGACAATGCGGATGCCGAGGTAAAATTTAAGGAGGCTGCCGAAGCTTACGAGGTTCTCAACAATCCCGAAAAGAAACAACGATACGACAGATTCGGCCATCAAGGCGTAGGCGGAGCTGCTGGCGGAGGCGCAGGAGGATTCGGTGGTGGAATGAGTATGGACGATATCTTCTCTCAGTTTGGCGACATCTTCGGAGGCGCATTCGGTGGAGGCGGAGGATTTAGCAACGGATTTGGTGGCGGAGGAGCTCGCCGACGTAGAAAAGGTACCAACCTTCGAATTAAAGTAAAACTCGACTTAGCCGAGGTCTTGAACGGTTCTATTAAAAAGATCAAAGTCAACAAGCTCGTTGCGGCTGAAGGAACGACTTTTAAAACCTGCACCACCTGCAGAGGAGCAGGCCAAGTGAATCGCGTGACCAACACGATTTTGGGTCAGATGCAAACCGCATCTGTATGCCCTACTTGTCAAGGTAGCGGAGAAATGGTGGACAAACGCCCACCAGGATCTGACGAAAACGGCCTTGTTAGAAAGGAAGAAGTGATCAGCATCGACATTCCCGCAGGTGTAGAAGAAGGAATGCAACTCAATGTGAGTGGAAAAGGAAATGCTGCTCCAATGGGCGGTGTACCTGGTGATTTGCTCGTAGTAATCGAAGAGCTAGAACACGACACAATAAAACGCAACGGAAAGAATTTGCACTACGATCTCTATGTGAGCTTTATAGATGCTGTTATTGGTGGGATTGCAGAAGTGCCCTTGGTAGAAGGCAAAGCCAAGATCAACATTTCGGCAGGCACCCAGAGCGGTAAGCTCGTTCGGCTCAAAGGCAAAGGACTGCCAAGTGTTCAGAGCTATGGCAAGGGCGATATGCTGGTAAATATCAACGTTTGGACTCCTCAAGAACTCAGCAAAGACGAAAAGAAAATACTGGAGAAACTTAAGGACAGTGAGAATTTTCAGCCCACTGCAAACCACGATGAAAAGAACTTTTTCCAAAAGGTTAAAGACATGTTCGAATAAAGAGAATCTCTTTGAAAATTAAACCGCTTTGCCTTTCAGGTAAAGCGGTTTTTCATTTAGATTTGACTGTAATAATTAAAAATATACATGGCGATACTCGAAGCCCAAAACATCACAAAGACGTACTCAAATCATGTGGCGCTTTCTGATGTAAGCATTTCTGTTCCAAAGGGAAGCATCTTCGGTTTACTAGGCCCCAACGGGGCTGGTAAGACCACACTAATCCGAATCATTAATCAAATTACGGCACCCGATGAAGGAAGAATATCTTTCAATGGGAAAGACCTTAAACCTGATCATGTTCAAGACATTGGCTACCTACCCGAAGAGCGTGGACTATACAAGAAAATGAAGGTGGGAGAGCAAGCGGTATATCTCGCTCGCTTGAAAGGAATGAGCAAGGCCGAGGCCAATAAAAAGCTCAAAGAGTGGTTTGAACGCTTCGGAATTCAGGATTGGTGGAATAAAAAAGTGGAGGAGCTTTCGAAAGGAATGGCGCAAAAAGTACAGTTCATTACGACTGTGCTTCACGAGCCAAAGTTTCTCATTCTCGATGAACCATTCAGTGGTTTTGACCCGATTAATGCAAACTTGATCAAGCAAGAGCTTTTGAGACTTCGAGATGAAGGGGCAACGATAATGCTCTCTACGCACAACATGGGTTCAGTCGAAGAAATATGTAGCCACATAGCACTGATTAACAATGCAAAAGTGGTTCTAGAGGGTAGCGTGAAGGAAGTGCGAAATAAATTTAAAGAAGGAGTTTACGACCTCGTATTCTCTGGAAATATGCTCGGCTTTACCAATGCACTTTGGACGAATTTTGAACTAATCGAACACAACGAGACAGAAGATAAACTCTGTAGTGCGCGCATCAAACTTACGGAGGGTGCGACGGTGAATGATCTATTAAAAACGGTTATTCCTATTGCTCAAGTCCATTCGCTAAATGAAGTCATTCCAAGCATGAATGACATCTTCATCAAAATAGTTCAACAAAAAGGAGAAAGTGATGAGTAAGATTAGCCTGATCATTGAACGTGAATATGTAAGTCGCGTGCGCAAAAAGTCATTTATCATTATGACTTTCCTCGGTCCCATCTTAATCGGTGGACTTCTCAGTTTGGGAGTGTTCTTAGGAATGAGTGATTCCAGCATTTACAATGTCTTGGTGGTTGATCTTACTCCAGAGATAGCCTTGGATAGCACCTACAGCCCCAAGCCTATGTTTGTGGACGAGCTGAAGGAAACTTCTCAAGTTCGATTTGACTACACCACTGATGGGTTGACCAATGCTGAATTTGACTCGACCGAGTACACTCTGATGCTCGTTTTACGCGAGGACATCATGACCTTTCCCGAAGCGGAAATGGTCTTTCGGAAACTACCGAGTATGAAAGCTCGAAGCTACATCAAGTCGCAAGTGGAGAGAATAATCGAGGACAATAAATTAATAGCAGAATCGATTCCAAAAGAGAAATTTGACCAAATCAATACGGACTTAAATATAATCACTGTCGATGCTGAGGATGGTTCTACATCCTTTAAGCAAGAGCAGGCCTTTATCGGATTTGGCTTTGCCGTTTTGATTTACTTTTTCATTTTTCTTTACGGTGTGCAAGTCATGCGCGGGGTTATGGAAGAAAAGAGCAACAGAATAGTCGAGGTGATCATTTCGTCCGTAAAACCTTTCCAATTGATGATGGGGAAAATTGTAGGAGTCGCTTTGGTTGGCCTCACGCAGTTTTTACTGTGGGTTATCCTTACTGGAGTTCTTTTTTCGGTGGCTACTTCAATATTTGCCCCCGAGCTGTCTAATGCGGCAACAATGGCCGATCGAATTCAAGCGACCGAGCAAGTAGCAAATGAAGTTTCAAAAGATGCCATGGACCAAGCTGCTATTGGCGAAATGGCAGAACTAATCCTCTTTCGAATTAACTGGCCATTAATGATCGGGATGTTCCTTTTCTATTTCTTGGGAGGATACTTGCTCTATGCTTCATTGTTTGCGGCAGTAGGAGCAGCGGTTGATAACGAAACGGACACGCAACAATTTATGATGCCGATTACCATCCCGCTGGTTTTCGGGTTTATTGTCTCAGAATTCGCACTCACCAACCCAGAGGGGTCAATGGTATTTTGGTTTTCACAATTTCCCCTTACCTCACCTATCGTGATGATGGTGCGAGGAGCCATGGGCTTTGACAGCGGTTCCATTTGGGAACTGTTTCTCTCGATGGCATTGCTCATTATAGGATTCGTATTCTGCGTGTGGCTTGCTGGAAAGATTTACCGCGTGGGTATCTTGATGTACGGCAAAAAAGTAACCTATAAGGAATTGGCAAAATGGTTGAAGTATTAATTGGAGATAATTAGAAACAAAACCTAGATTATTCCTGCGCTTCCCCTTTTTGCTAGGTTGAATGAACTCGATATTCCGTTATATTTGAATCTACGAAAAACCCGAAGTATTGAAAATAGGTATCATCGATTTGGGAACGAACACCTTCAACTTGCTCATAGCAGAGCTAGACGACAAGGGAGGCTATAAACCCACATATCGCTCAAAAGTCGGAGTAAAACTTGGCGAAGGAAGTTTCGAAAAGAAATACATCACGGAAGCTGCTATGGAACGAGCTTTCCTAGCGTTAGAAGCACAAATAACCGTTATCAAAAATCAGTATTGCGATAAAGTTCTTGCTTTTGCTACCTCTGCAGTAAGAAGCGCTTCAAATGCAAATGACTTTGTAAGCAAAGTCAAAGAACGTTTTGGGATCACTATTCATGTAATAGATGGTGACCGAGAAGCAAGCATGATCTACAACGGAGTGCAGCTTTCAGGGGCGCTTACCAATGAGAATGCTTTGATTATGGACATTGGTGGCGGAAGTACTGAATTCGTGGCGGCCAACGATCAAGAGATTCTTTGGAAGAGAAGCTACGAGCTAGGCGTGAGTCGCCTTTTGGAAAAGCACAAACCCCAAGATCCCATTAGCGACTCGACCCTAAAAGAAATTGAAGAAAGTCTCGAAAGTCAAATTGGAGATGTGTTTGAAGTCGCAGAAAACGAGGGTATCAAAACCTTGATTGGTTCATCGGGATCTTTCGATACCTTCTCAGATGTCATCTCAAAACGCATCGGCACATACGAGGACACGACCAGTGCCTTGAGTCTGGACTTAAGCCGCGACATCCTCGACAAGTATTTAGACGAACTAGTGCGATCAACCAGAATTCAGCGAGAGGCGATGGATGGCATGGTAGCCATGCGGGTAAACATGATTGTCATGTCGGCAATCTTCGTCAGGCTCGTTTTGAATAAAACCAATATCGAAACAGTGAAATTGTCGAAATATTCTCTGAAAGAAGGAGTACTCTTCGAAGTGTTAAAAGGAAATCTATAAGATGGCATCCATTCTGATTATTGACGACGAAAGAAGCATTAGAAATACGCTTCGTGAAATCCTCGAATTTGAAAAATTTACCGTCGACGACGCAGAAGATGGACCCTCTGGATTAAAAAAACTTACCGAAAACCCTTACGACGCTGTCCTTTGCGACATTAAGATGCCAAAAATGGATGGCATGGAAGTTCTTGAAAAGGCACTGGAAAACGGAGTAGAGTCACCTATCATTATGATTTCCGGACACGGAAACATTGAGACGGCTGTAGAAGCAATTAAGAAAGGTGCTTATGATTTTATCGAAAAACCACTTGACCTCAACCGCACCCTAGTGACTTTACGCAATGCCATGGAGCGCGTCAACTTGGAAGTGGAAACCAAGACACTTCGAAAGAAAATTAAGCTAATCAAAGGCTCAAACATCATCGGAGAATCCAAGGCAATAGAAGACATCAAAGAGATGATTGCAAAAGTGGCTCCCAGCGATGCGAGAGTATTGGTCACGGGACCTAATGGTTCGGGAAAGGAATTAGTAGCTCGCCAACTTCACGAAAACAGCAATCGAGCAAAGGCTCCGTTTATTGAGGTGAATTGCGCTGCCATTCCTTCTGAATTGATCGAAAGTGAATTGTTCGGTCACGAGAAAGGAGCTTTTACATCTGCTGTGAAGCAGCGAAAAGGAAAGTTTGAGCAAGCCGACGGTGGCACTTTATTTTTGGATGAAATTGGAGACATGAGCGCTTCGGCTCAAGCCAAAGTCCTCAGAGCTTTGCAAGAGAATAAGATCAACCGCGTAGGCGGAGACAAAGACATTAAAGTAGATGTGCGCATCATAGCCGCTACGAATAAAGACCTCAACGCAGAGATTAAAGAAGGAAACTTCCGTGAAGATCTCTTCCACCGATTGAGTGTGATCCTCATCCACGTGCCTTCATTAAACGAACGCATTGATGACGTGCCTTTGCTGGCGGATCACTTTTTAGATTCCATTGCTCAAGAGCAAGGAAGCCCGAGAAAAGAGTTGACTAAAGACGCTTACGAAGCATTGCAATCACTCAACTGGACAGGAAACATTCGTGAACTGCGCAATCTAATCGAACGCTTGATTATTCTTTGCGGTAAGATAATTACTGGTGCGGATGTAAAGCAATATGCAAATCCAAAGAGGTAAGAGTTTAATCTTTGATCGCCTCAATAATCGGACTCCCTGTCATTCCCGAAGGAAAAGGAACTCCCATAATCAAGCTTAGCGTCGGCGCTATATCGCGAATATTCGTTTCGCGGTAGGTCTTGCCTTTTTCTACGCCAAAACCATAAAGAAGAAGCGGTACGTGCTGATCGTACACCCAAGGGCTGCCGTGAGTAGTTCCAGTCTTACCGTGACGCATCCAGCCGCTTTCCATAATAAAAATAACATCGCCAGAAAGATAAGGATGCAATCCCCGCTGCAAATTCCGAATGGGGAATTCAGCTGAACCTGCTAGCCGAATCTTTTCAGAAGGATAAGCTCCATAAATTCCAGGCATCCGACACATCTCATCGGCCATATAGTCCGCCAAATCACTAACGGCTATTCTCGCTTCTTTCAGCTTCTCGCGATTAAAGAAAATGTGGTTCCCCTCCATTTCTTCAATCAATTCAAGTCCGAGCGAATCATACTCAAGTAAAATGTCCGTCAAAAGTTCTTTGCTTCCCTTTCGGTCAAAGTACCCTCCTGGTAGATTGTTATCAATGGAATACTGAGCAACATCTGCAACCCCATGATCAGCAGTAAGCATTATTGTGTATTGGCCCTTTCCGACATAGCTGTCTAGAAAGTCAAAGAATTCACTCAAGTCATTATCGAGCCTCAGATACATGTCTTGTACCTCTAATGAACGAGGCCCATACGCGTGCCCCATATAGTCTGGGGAGGAAAAACTCAATGCCAAAAAATCGGTGATGTCATCTTGTCCCAACTCTTCTTTTATGACCGCTGCCAAACCGAACTCAAGAATTAAGCTATTTCCCCATGGAGATCTTTTTAAGACTTCCTCTGGATCGTTTTGCTTCGCCAAGTCGGCCAAATCTTTGGGAAGCACTGGGTATTTCTCTCCTTCGTAAAGAGATTCGTAGGGATTGTTGTCGGGAAGACTTGCGGTATAAAGCGATGTGGCCAATAAGGGTTGCCAACCCTTGACAAAATAAGTGTCCACCAGATTTCGATTGTTAAAATCATTTACCCATTCTGGTAATTCATCCATGTAATAAGAACTCGTGATGAACTTTTTGTCCTTGTACCAGTATGCGCCGTCAGCCAGATGTCCACCTGGCAAAACGGCTCCGCGATCTTTCAGAGAAACGGCGATCACCTTGGCCTTCTGATTCCAAAAAAGCTTGAGCTCATCGGTTACGGTGGTTGTTTTAAGATTCTTCGGGCTCATTTGTCCCGCTGCTTTATCAACGCCCACGGATTTTACGCTCTTGTCTTCTACGCAGTACATTCCTTTTTTGGAAATGGGATCGTACCAATCGTTTGCAACAATTGCATGAACAGCGGGCGTTGTGCCAGTATAGACAGATGCATGTCCAGGGCCAGTTATCGTCGGGGTATATGAAAATCGGTGATTAGCACCGTAAAATCCATCTTCCATTAAGCGCTTGAAACCTCCTTCACCATAAAGATCAGCATAGCGAGAGAGAAAGTCATTTCGCATCTGATCGACCACAATACCCACTACCAATTTTGGGCGATTATCGGTGTCTTGGGCCAAAGTGACCATCGACAAGAAAACCGCCACTGCTATTCCTAAAGTCCTTTTCATGAAATGAATTTTGAGAGGTAATACAAGATGACCATACACACTACTAAACTAACCAAAACGTTGGCTCCCGCCATCATAAGGTGTCCGTCATGCAGCAGCTTAACTGTTTCATAACTGAATGTGGAGAAGGTGCTAAAGCCCCCGCAGAAGCCGATCACGGCAAATGAAATCCACCATCCTTTCATATCCTCTTTGGCTATAAGCCATACGAATACACCCAAGGCTATACAGCTCAACACATTGGCTACCAATGTACCCCAAGGAAATGAACTTGGTATAAGCCTCATCATTGCTCTTCCCGTTAGGAATCGAGCAACGGAACCCAATCCACCGCCCAAGAAAATGGCCACCAAATCTCTCAGGGTAATTTCCATACAAATCGATTAAAAGCATTGAAGACAATCCAGCCAATGAGTGCTCCAAGGATACCTCCACAAACGATATCTGCGGGATAGTGAACACCTAGATAAATACGTGTGTATGCCACCAGTCCCGAAAAGAGAAAAACATATGGCGCCCATTTGGGATAAGGCTTGCGGAAAACCATGAACAAGAAAGTAGCGATTCCAAAGAAGTTAGTGGCATGGGAACTTACAAAGCCGTACTTCCCTCCTCGGTATTCATTGACGACATGCACGAGGTCGTAGATTTCCAAATTTCGAGATGGCCGATACCGTTGAAATACTTCCTTGAAAAGCTCTACTGAAATACGGTCTCCAAGGGTAACAACTACTGCCACTCCCAGCAGGGTCCAGAGTGCCATTTTCCAATCATAGGCCTTGGCAATAGCCCAAAGAAAAAATAGATAAACTGGGATCCAGAGTAACTCATCGCTCATGTAGTACATGGGCTGATCGAGCCAATCCGCATGAAGGCCATTTAACCAGAGAAACAACTGCCGATCCCACTGTTCCAAATGCTCAATCATGGCTATCTATTGAGTTTTTCCCAGATCTTATCTTTGAGTTCCGTAAGTCCCAATTGGGCCACGGATGAAATAAATACGTATTCAACCGATGGCATTTCGGCCACCATTTCTTTTTTCAATTCTTCATCCAAAAGATCACTCTTGGTGATAGCCAAAAGGCGATCCTTATCGAGTAACTCAGGGTTATAAGCTGTCAGTTCACTGATAAGAATCTCGTACTCTTTAGGAATATCATCACTGTCGGCAGGCACCATGAAAAGCAAGAGACTATTTCGCTCGATATGACGCAGGAATCTAGTTCCCAACCCTTTCCCTTCACTTGCTCCTTCGATGATACCGGGAATGTCGGCCATGATAAAAGAGTGATCATCTCGGTAACTGACAATTCCCAGATTGGGAACAAGCGTCGTAAAAGGATAATCGGCAATTTCGGGTTTCGCAGCGGTAATAACTGAGAGCAGAGTAGACTTACCCGCATTCGGAAAACCAACCAAACCTACATCGGCCAAGACCTTGAGTTCCAATACTCGCCAAGCCTCACGTTCTTCTTCTCCAGTCTGCGCAAATCGAGGTGTTTGGCGCGTTGATGTTTTAAAATGAACATTCCCTTGACCTCCACGACCACCTTTAAGCAGAACGTACTCCTGTCCTTCTTCGGTAATCTCAATCAGCACTTCACCAGTCTCAGGGTCTCTGGCCACTGTTCCCAGAGGCACTTGGACGATAGAATCGTCACCCGACTTACCCGTGCTCGTTTGTTTTCCTCCCGACTCGCCGTGATCAGCTTTAATGTGTTTTCGGTATTTTAGGTGGAGAAGTGTCCAGAGCTGAGCGTTTCCGCGAATAATCACGTGACCACCGCGTCCGCCATCTCCTCCGTCAGGTCCTCCTTTGGAGGTTAACTTGTCGCGGTAAAGGTGTTTACTTCCTGCCCCGCCCCTTCCAGAGCGGCAATTAATTTTTACGTAATCGACAAAGTTGTGACTACTCATGACTCGTTATCGCTTCAAATAATTTTTCGCTGATCGCGTCAATCGATCCAACTCCATCTACCGCTTCATATTTATCTTGAGCCTTGTAGTAATCTGCTACAGGAGCCGTTTCACTTTTGTAAACGGCTATACGATTGGCTATGATTTCAGAATTGGCATCGTCGGTTCGACCACTCACTTCAGCACGCTTTTTCAATCGGGCCTTGAGTTCAATATCTTCTACACTCAATGCGAGCATAAGGGTGATGGATGTATTTTTTGATTCCAAATAGACATCCAAGGCCTCTGCCTGGGCAGTGGTGCGGGGAAACCCATCGAATATGAACCCATTCGGATCGGTATGTCCATCAACTTCAGCTTCCAACATTTTGATGGTTACCTCATCAGGAACAAGTTCACCTTTGTCGATGTAGCTTTTGGCCAAATCTCCGAGCTCTGTATGCTGCTTGATGTTTCTACGAAAAATATCTCCTGTTGAAAGGTGAACCAAATTGTGTTTTTCAACGATTTTTTCGGCTTGTGTACCTTTTCCGGCTCCTGGAGGGCCGAATAGAACCAAGTTGATCATAATCAGGATTTAATTTGATAAATATCGTTTAAGTTTCTTCCCAATCCATCGTAATCCAGGCCATAGCCCACTACAAATAAATTGGGAATATCGAATGCTGTGTAATCTGGTTTTGTTTTGCCGATAAAGGCATCTGGCTTGTAAAGCAAAGACGCAACTTTTAAAGAAGCTGCATTTTTTTCTTTCAAAATTTCCATCAAGTAATCGAGCGTATGTCCTGTGTCTACGATATCTTCCAAAATGACTACATGCTTGTTTTGCAGGTCAGTATTGAGCGACATCAGGTCAGAAATTTTCCCACTCGATTCTGTTCCACGGTAAGAAGACAGCTTAATAAAATTAATTTCAGCATTGAAATCAATGTATTTCATTAAATCCGAAATAAATCGAAAGCAACCGTTAAGAACGCCTACGAATACGACGTCTTTACCCGCATACTCTTCCGTTAATTCCTTTGCCATTTTGGCAATCGCGTTTTGAATCTTTTCTTCTTCGAGGTAAAGGGTAAACTCTTTGTCGTAAAGGGTTACTGATGGCATGCCGATTTATTTTTGAATGGCGAAGGTAATGAATACTATCACCTTTCTCGAAAGGACTTTTGAAGGCTTTCTACTCCTCGTCTTTCATTAAGCACAGAGGGTTCATAAGCATAATTGAAGTCAACAAGGAAGTACCCAACATTTGACATTAAACGTATATTTGCCCGCATGTCAAAAGCGCCATATCACAAGGATTTTAAGCTCGGCGTTCTCGGCGGCGGCCAGCTAGGACGAATGATGCAGCAGGAAGCTGTCAATCTCGATATAAAGCTGGCTTGTCTTGACCCAAACGAGAATGCTCCCTGTGCGAATTTAGTTCCCGAGTTTGTGACGGGAAATTTCAATGATGAAGAAACGGTCTATGAGTTCGGGAAGAACAAAGACCTTATTACTGTCGAAATTGAACACGTTAGTATTCCCGCTCTAAAAAGACTTCAAGCTGAAGGAGTGAAAATCTATCCGCAGCCTGAGCTTTTAGAAATCGTCCAAGACAAAGGCCTCCAAAAAGAATTTTACCGCAAAAACGGAATACCCACTGCAGAGTATCGCTTGATCGAGTCCAAAGCTGAGCTAGCTGATCACAAGGACTTCTTGCCTTTTGCTCAGAAACTGAGAAAAGGTGGATACGACGGAAAAGGTGTTCAAATTTTGCGCACTGAAGCCGATTTTGAAAAAGCCTTTGATGCACCATCAGTCTTAGAAAAATTTGTACCCTTCGAAAAAGAACTAGCGGTAATCGCCGCGAGAAATGAACAGGGTGAAACGTCTGGTTTCCCCGCGGTAGAGTTGGAGTTTAACTCTGAGGCCAATTTGGTGGAATTGCTTTTTGCACCTGCAGAAATCTCCGAAGAAATTGAAAAGAAAGCCCGTGAAATAGCGATGCAGACCATCGATGCTTTTGGATTTATTGGAATTTTGGCGGTTGAGCTATTTCTAAATAAGGATGGAGAAATTCTGGTCAACGAAGTGGCGCCTCGCCCGCACAATTCGGGGCACCATACGATTGAAGCGAACATCACTTCCCAATACGCTCAGCACCTTCGATGCATTTTGGGCCTCCCCCTCGGCGATACGAGTCTGCGTGTTCCAGCTGCAATGGTAAACCTCTTAGGAGAGGCAGGCTTTTCGGGCCCCGTTCAATATGAAGGACTGGAAGAAGCTTTATCGGAAAGCGGTGTTTATATTCACCTTTACGGAAAAACGGATACCAAGCCTTTCCGCAAGATGGGCCACGTGACCATCACTGCAAACTCCGCTGAAAAGGCGCGCGATCTCGCACACAAAATTAAAGACACCATTAAAGTAAAATCAGAATAATCATGGTAGGAATCATCATGGGTAGCAAAAGCGACCTTTCCGTAATGCAAGCAGCAGCGGATGTTTTGGACGAATTGAAAGTAGCCTATAAAATGGAAATCGTAAGTGCACACCGCACACCCGAACGGATGTTTGAGTACGCCAAAACAGCTGAAGAAAATGGCATCCGCGTGATCATAGCCGGAGCTGGCGGCGCGGCCCACCTTCCAGGAATGACGGCTTCGATCACTCCTCTACCTGTTATTGGCGTCCCTGTCAAAAGCCGAAACAGTATAGATGGATGGGATTCTGTGCTCAGTATTTTGCAAATGCCCGCAGGAGTTCCCGTAGCTACGGTAGCTCTTGATGGAGCCAAGAACGCGGGAATATTGGCCGCTCAAATTCTTGGATCGGGCAATGAAGATTTGAGAAGAAGAATAGCCGAATTTAAAGAAGAGCTGAAACAGAAAGTTCTGAAAGATGCCCAGAGCTTAGGTTAAAAATCAACACCAAAACGGTAGATACAAGTAGATCTAAAGATCTGTCCAGGTTTTAGAATGACTGAAGGAAAACCAGATCGATTAACAGTATCTGGAAAATGCTGGGCTTCAAGACAGAAAGCTGAACGTTCACCGTAAATCTTTCCATCCTTCCCTGTGAGGGGTTTATCCATTGGTTTTCCGCAAAAAAACTGGACGCCTGGCTCATCGGTCATTACTTCCATTGTTCTTCCCGAGTCTGGCTCCAAAACATTCGCAATTATCCGAAGACCCTTTTTGTCTGGAATAAGGGTATGGTCAAAGCCAGCGCCTGTTTTCAGTTGATCGCTCTCTTGGTCTAGAATGTCTCCTATCGCTATTGGTTTCCGCAAGTCGAAAACAGAATCCTTCACTGTTATCGGCTCTTTTACTGGAATATGCTCCGAATCGACAGGCAGGTACTTAGAGGCGTTAATTTTGATAATATGCCCGTTGATATTTTCGTTTCCAGCTCCCCTCAAGTTGAAATAAGAGTGGTTGGTCAAATTGATTGGTGTGGCTTTATCGGTGGTCGCGTGGTATTGAATAGTCAAACCATTATCATCCGTGAGGCCATAGGTTACCTTAAGTTTTAGGTTTCCAGGATAACCTTGCTCACCATCTTTGGAGTTGTAGGTAAATGAGATGAAAGAATCGTTGGCTGTAAGAACATTCCAAACTATGGAATGGTACCCTTCAGGGCCGCCATGAATATGATTGTCACCATCATTGGCTGGCAGCTCATACGCCTTGCCATTCAAGGTGAAAGCCGCGCCCTTGATCCGGTTGGCAACTCTGCCTATTATACTCCCGAAAAAGGTCTCTGGTTTTTGGAAATATTCATCTATTGAATCAAAACCGAGCACGATATCTTCAAACTCTCCATCTCGATCGGGGACGAGTAGTCGAAGGATTCTACAACCGTAGTTACTAACTTCACACTCAAGGCCATTTGTAGTCTTGAGTGTATGCCGAATAATTCCATCGGGTCTACTTACTTCTTCCAGATTGTCCATCTATGATTGTCCTGTATTTTAATGAGTTTCAACTAGAGTGTTCCGTATTCTTGGATAATCTGCTCCTCTGTTTCTTCTAATGATTTGAACACCGCGAATGTGCGTCCTTGAGTGCGTTGGGCTCCGAGAGCATTGGCAAATTTAACCGCTCTTACATAATCATCCTTTCGATCTAATAACCCAAATCCCAAACCACCCGCGAAAGAATCTCCGCAACCCGTGGTATCGACTACATGCTCTACTCTAATGGCTTTGACCAATTGCTGATGAACGTCGTCTTTATCTTCGTAGAAAACGGCGCTTCCATTCGAGTCAAGAGTAACAATTAGCGATTTCAAACCATTCCCAATTGCATGCGCTGCAAAAGCAGGTAAGTGACTAATGTCATTTTCGTCAAAAGGCTTCAATTTCGTTTCATCAATCTCCTTGTCAAACCAGCAACAATTCGATTCTTCTAGATTCATTTTTAGCACGTCGATGTATGGAAGCCACTCGTCTCGATCGATCCAAAACTTTAATATTCTATCGCCCAGAGTGGTAACGGTGTTCGTAGGTCCATGTGCGTCAAAAATTACTACTCCAGTGCTGTTTGCTTTAATATGCTGCAAGGTATGCAACGGAACTTCATAATCTGAAATCGGCACACAAACAAATGCATTGCAATGCATCAAACCCTCCAGATCGCGAGGAACAATGGGATTCATAAACCCTGTTTGCTTCTCTATTCGGTTGTTTTGATCCACAAATCGAAGACGAATCACGTCACCTTGGTCAGCTTCGCATCGGATAAACTCCGTATTGATATTGGGGAAATCGGCGAGGATTGCCTTGATCTCCTCAATATCTTGCTTTCTCACGTGAGAGACCAAGTGGACTTGCCCTCTACCCTCTAGTAGCTTCGATAAACCTATGGCTGTGTGCATTGCACACCCATACTTCTCAATTACTTCTCCGTGGTGAGTGGTAATATGATCCCTTGGAATAGGGCCAAGCACCGCTACATTATACTTCGACATGTTCCATTTTCTGAACTTCAAATATAGGGCAACAATACACTTATCGCACAAAGCTCTCTGAAGCTTCGCTACATAATGCAATTATGAGCGGAATTAAGTGACCTAATTGACAGATCGACAAACTCTAAGCCTTTCCCTTTGCTAAATGCAAGCCTCTGGGGAAAAAGGAAATCATAAGAAGAGCAAGAAGCCGAATAATCATCGCCTTCGTTGCATCGGTAACTCTCGGCTTGACTCCATTTTTCCCTGAGCCGCACCTCATTGGGAAATGGAAATGGCTCATCGGCGGGGCTGAAGGAATACAGGTCATGGAATGGTTTGACCTTATTATACATTCAAGTACTTGGCTATTTCTGGTCTATTCTCTTTTTGTTTTGGTGCGATTGTCCCAAACAGCCCGATAACTCGAATCAGTTTTGAGCCATTCGAATTAATCTCCCCACAACACGTTCCATCGAATGAGATTCGTATTTTAGCAACGATTCCAATCGTTTGAAAAAATCACTTCTCATAGCCACTTTCCTACCCCTACTCTTGTGGGGCCAGAATGGAAATGATCCTATAGGTGCCCGACCAGCGGGCATGGCCAATACAGCTTTGACTTTCACCGACATTTGGAGCAGCTTTCACAATCAAGCTGGCTTGGGTTATGTGGAGAGTTTCACTGCGGGAGCATTTTACGAAAGTCGGTTCTTGGTAGATGGGATGGCGTTCGCAGGATTTGCCGCAGCGACACCTTTGGGAAAGGGTGCCATTGGACTAAACTACAGCAACTTTGGCTACGGTGTTTACAACGAAGGAAAGCTTGGTCTTGCTTACGGAATGAAACTCGCAGAGCGCTTTTCTATTGGCGTTCAGCTAAACTACCACACGACTCGAATAGCAGCAGATGACTACGGCAACGCAGGTGCGCTGACAGCCGAAGTCGGAGTGCGAATGGAAGTATCGGAAAGAGTGACCATAGCGGCGCATCTTTTCAACCCAACTCGAACGACTCTCATTGACAACGGCGAAAGCGCTATTCCCGACGAAAAAATTCCGACTTTAATTCGACTCGGAGTTGGCTACCAAATCAGCGATGAAGTTCTCTTGGCAGGTGAAGTAGAAAAAGACATTGACCAAAATGCCTTGTTCAGAGGCGGAATCGAGTACCAACCCGTCGACATTCTCTATCTCCGTTTAGGAGCGTCCAGCGAACCAAGTCTCTTCAGTTTTGGTTTGGGCTTGAGATTTGAAAGCTTTCAATTTGATTTGGCTTCAAGCTACAGCAGCGTACTCGGGTATTCGCCTCAGGTTTCGCTCACATACAACCCCGGTAAAAAATGAGGCATTCCGTCCTCATAATCCTCTTGGTATTCTGCCTTCTAAAATCCTGGGCGCAAACCAATCAAAACGTCGATCGGGGTAATATCATTGAGCAAAGAATAGAACAAATAGCTGAAGCCGCCGAGGATGAAAACCTCGATTATACGACGCTGTTTGAGCAGTTGGCCGTTTACTTATACTTCCCCTTGAATCTAAATACCGCATCGGTTGATGATCTCTACGGGCTGGGACTATTGACCAATGGCCAAATCTTAAATTTCTTAGATTACCTAAAAGAATACGGCCAACTTTTCTCCCTTTACGAACTTGCCTTTATAGATGGATGGGATCAGGCCACGGCAGAACTCATTTTGCCCTTTGTGAGAGTAGCTTTGGACGAAACCAGAGAAAAAATCACTCTTCAAAGATTACGGGATTACGGGAAGCACGAAGTTGTAGTAAGGTGGCAGCGGATACTCGAAGACCAGTCAGGCTACTCGCCAATTAACGAAGATGATTTGGCGGAAAGCCCCAATTCTAGATATCTGGGTTCACCTGATAAACTCTTCGCGAGGTATCGATACCGATACGGCGACCGAATCAGCTTTGGGATGACCGCAGAGAAAGACAATGGAGAGGAGTTTTTTCGAGGAAGTCAACCCAATGGTTTTGACTTTTAC
This sequence comes from Cryomorphaceae bacterium, assembly GCA_047632755.1. Classification (GTDB taxonomy): domain Bacteria; phylum Bacteroidota; class Bacteroidia; order Flavobacteriales_D; family Cryomorphaceae; genus JAKVAV01. Next base: position 38,494 of record JBLIDT010000007.1, on the reverse strand, counting down.
TCAGGTCATGTTTACCTCAAAGATTTTGGGATGGTCAAACAACTGGCCATTGGAGATTTTCAGGCACAATTCGGTCAAGGACTTACGTTTTGGTCAGGCTTGGGTTTTAATCGAAAAAGTTCGTTTTCAGTAAGCACAGCTCAAGACGGAAGGGGGATAACTCCTTATACTTCTATCAATGAGAACCTCTTTTTGCGAGGAGGCGCAGTAACTTTAAACCAAGGGAAATTTGACTTTACGGCATTCTACTCGGGCAAGCTCATTGATGGAAACCTAACGGATTTTGAACCGAACGACTCCCTCGACTTTTCGGAACCAGAAGTACTCATTACTAGTTTTCAGGAAACGGGATTTCACCGTACGGTTAACGATGTGGCAGATAAAAACGCCATTTTTCAAGAGCATTACGGCGGAAATTTGCAATACCACACAACCAATTTTCAGCTGGGAATAACGGCTGCTCATATGCAGCTGGAAGGGGCGGTCAAAAGAAATACTGATTTCTATAGTCAGTTTCGATTCAATGGAACTGAAAATACCACCGTTGGTGCAGACTATTTTCTCAGGTTAGCCAATTTCCGATTCTTTGGTGAAACAGCTAGAAGTGCAAGCGGTGGGTTTGCGACAATGAATGGGGTAAACATTGAGATGAATTCTCGCCTACTCGTAAACATCACGCAGCGACACTATGAAAGCGACTTTCAGGGAGTGGCATCTGTAGGGTTTGGTGAAGGAACACTCGTCGAAAACGAGAGTGGAATTTATATGGGGGTAGAATTTCGACCATTCAAACGCTGGAAAATTAATGCCTACATCGACCAGTTCAAATTTCCGTGGCTCCGTTTTCAAACAGATGCACCATCAAGCGGATACGACTTCTTCGGACAATTGGAATACCAAGCTTCGGGAAGAACGAACATTTACCTCAGATACCGAGACCGATTGCGCCAAACAAATACGCGAGAAGAGGTCGATGGCGCGGACTTTTTAGTTGACAATCCTCGAAAAAACTTGAGGCTCAACTTCAGTCACAGCGCAACGAAGCAAATCAGACTGCGATCGAGAATAGAGCTCACCGAATTTGGCCGAGGAGACGAACCGATTTCGAGAGGTTTTATGGCTTATCAGGATGTGATTTGGGATGTGAAAAAAGTTCCGCTCCGCATCGCTGCGAGATACGCTTTGTTCGATACCGACAATTTTGACTCGCGAATTTACGCTTACGAAAATGACGTGCTTTATTTCTTTTCTATTCCCGCTTATGGAGGAAGAGGAACAAGAGCATACATTTTGATCAAGTATGATCTAGGTCGAAACACTGATATATGGCTTCGAGTGGCTCAAACCTATTTCACCGACAGGCAAGTGGTAGGATCAGGCCTCGAGGAAATCGATGGAAATACACGAACTGAAATGAAGTTTCAGATCAGGCATATGTTCTAACACCCAGTTTCGAAAACTCTTTAAAAAAATCTGGAAAGGACTTCCCTACTACGGCTGGATTTTCCAAACTCAAATTGGTTTTAAAAACCAGTGGCGCGAAAGACATGGCCATTCTATGGTCACCGTAAGTGGAAATAATCTGATTTGGCAGCAATTGATTTCCCGATTTAACAAACAGACAGTCATCAGTGGCTTCTGCCTCCACGCCCATTCTTTTCAGCTCGCTTACCATAGCGCTCAAGCGGTCGGTTTCCTTCACTTTGAGGGTGTGCAATCCTGTTAGTTCCACCTCCTTGTTTAGCCCAGCATAAGTCGCTGCGATGGTTTGTGCCAGATCAGGGTTATTCACCAAATCAATTCTAGACTGAGGAGCTACTTTTCCAGAATGCTGAAGCAGAAGTCCTTTGTCATTAAAAACTGATTCTACTCCCAGAGGCCCATAGAGCTCTACCAAACTGGCATCGCCTTGAATAGCTTCAGAAGTAAGTCCTTTGAGTAAAACGCTCAAGTCGGGATTCAGCGCTACCGCCGAAAAGAAATACGAAGCAGCGGACCAGTCGGGCTCTACCTGTACGATGGATTCCATGTACTTCTTTGGCTCAACTGCAATGAAATCTTCTCCTATTTGAACCTTGGCACCACAGGTTTTCATAATCTCCTTGGTGATGGTGAGGTATGGCAGCGAGGTCGGTTTCCCCAAGAATTTTATGGCTAGGCCTTTTGTCAATTGGGGGCCTATCAGCATCAATGCTGAAATAAACTGACTGCTAACGCTGGCTTCTATTTCAACTTCGCCTCCAACTAAACTTTGACCAGTTATTTGGAGAGGCAAGTATCCTTCTTTTTCAAGGCAGACAATATCTGCTCCTAAACTCCGCAACGCATCGATGAGCGGTTTCATTGGGCGCTCGCTTAGGCGCTCGCTTCCTCTGATAATGCGTCCCCCCTCTTTTACAGCCGCATAGGCAATAGAGAATCGAGAGGCTGTCCCTGCATCTCCCATCCATAATTCATCGCCACCTTTCTGCAGTGCACCATGGAGGTGAACGGTGTCATCCGCTTTGGAAAGGTTGTCAATTTTAATTTCTGAATCAGCTAAATACTGAATGATGAGCGCCCGATTGCTAATGCTTTTTGAAGCAGGTAATTCTATTTCAACAATGGAATCAGGTGTGGAAATTTTCTCTAATCTGATCATTTCAACCCACCCATCTTTGGTAATAATTTAAAGAGTCTATCACGGTATCGGCTTGGGTATCTCGATCGAAAACAGCGTCACCAATTTCGGGTAAGAGCGTAAAGTTCATCCGTTCATCGCGGTTTTTCTTGTCGTGACGCATTAGTTCTATGAGACGATGGTAAGTAAACGAATCCAAACCCACCTTGGGAAATAGACTGAAAATAAAAGAACTTATTTCTTCCAATTGCTTTTCAGGCAGACCATCGATCTTTCTTGAGATGAAAGCTTCGCAGACCATTCCGATGGCAATCGCCTCTCCGTGAAGTAAAATTTTGACATCACTCTCGTGCGAATAAGCCTCCAATGCGTGACCAATCGTATGGCCGAAGTTTAAGATCTTTCGTCGTCCTGTTTCGTAAGGATCGCTGCTCGCTATCTGATTTTTGATCTCAATAGATCTGTAGATTCCATTGTCCAAAGAAGGCAAATCAAGCAAGCTCACTTCTTGCAATTCTTTCCAGTAACCTGGCGAAAAAATGAGCGCGTGTTTCACCATCTCAGCGAACCCACTTAAGACATGCGCTTTGGGCAAGGTTTCCAAGAAGGAAGGATCAACATAAACTCCTTGAGGATTGTTAAAAAGTCCAACTTCGTTCTTTAGGCCAGAATGATTGATTCCCGTCTTGCCCCCAATTGAAGCGTCGACCATGGCCAAAAGGGAAGTGGGAATATTTATAAAACGAATACCTCTTTTGAAAGTCCCTGCGATAAAACCACCCAAATCTGTGATCACTCCACCGCCTAGATTGACCATAATACTGCTTCGATCAGCACCCAATTCGGTCAAAACTTCCCAGATACGAGAAACAACTTCGAATGACTTGCTCTCTTCACCAGACTCGATTTCAATTACTTCGGCTCCTTCGAGTCGAGGAACTTTCGAAATCATTGCAGGCAAGCAATTACTTAGCGTATTTTCGTCTGCCAAAATGAATATCTTCACTCCTCGGTACGATTCGCCTGACAACAGTTCTGCCATCTCGGCGAGACAATGTCGGCCAAAAACCACTTCGTGGCCGTCCGTTTTAATACGTTTGATTTCTACTTTCGACATGAGGATTAAAGCTTCGGGCGAAGATAGGATTGCTTTTTGAAAATGGATACGACTAAAAAAACAACTGTCCCGAAAACTGAGTTCCCGCCTCAATCTGAAAAATTATCGTTTAACGACACACAAGTCGCTTTTGCGAGCAAATCAGATAACGATTTAAAAAAAGCCTATGTCTTATTCAAGCTCGTCGCTAGCAAGGGCCTGATGGTGATGGGGAAATTTTCTTCGCTTTGGGCAATGAAGCTTCAACTCCCCGTCAAGGGAATAATTAAGAAGACCATCTTCCATCAGTTTTGCGGAGGCGAGACGATCGAAGAATGCGCTGGAACGACAAAAATACTCGACATCTACAACATAGGCACCATCTTGGACTACTCGGTAGAAGGAAAAGAAACGGAAGAAGAATTCGAATCAGGTTTCCAGGAAATCTTGCGCACGGTAGAGACAGCACATGACAATCCACATATCCCGTTTTGCGTATTTAAGGTAAGTGGGCTATGCCGAAATAAACTGCTCGAAAAAGTATCAGCCCGAAAGCAATTATCTGAAAAAGAAACAGAAGCTTTTACAAGGCTAAAGAGCCGAGTTGATGCGCTTTGTAAGCGAGCCGCTGAAGCAAATACTCCTGTTTTTATGGACGCGGAAGAGTCTTGGATTCAGCAAGCTATCGACGATTTGGCCATGGAGATGATGGGCAAATACAACAAGGAAAGAGCCATCGTTTACAATACGCTGCAAATGTATCGGCACGATCGGTTGGCCCATTTAGCGGAAGGGCAAAAAAGTGCTGAGCGCGAAGGATTCTATTATGGAGTAAAGCTCGTGAGAGGTGCCTATATGGAAAAAGAGCGCGACAGAGCTGAAGACAAAGGGTACGCCTCCCCCATTCAGCCAAACAAAGCATCAACGGATACCGATTTTAATGCGGCGGTAGATTTTTGTCTAATGCACTTAACGAATGTTTATTTCTGTTCGGGCACGCACAACGAGGAAAGCTCACTGATGCTAGCCGATAAAATGAATGAGCTTGGCATTGATCATCAAGACGAGCGGATCTTCTTTGCTCAGCTTTTTGGGATGAGCGATCACATCAGCTTCAATTTAAGTAAGGCAAGTTTTAACGTCGCCAAATACGTCCCATACGGACCTGTTAAAGAAGTAATGCCTTACCTCATCCGTCGCGCGGAAGAGAACACGTCCGTTCAAGGGCAGACGAGTAGAGAGCTCAATCTGATTAAGAAAGAGATTAGGAGAAGGAGAAAAGGTTAGGGACAATCGCAGCTTACCTGCTCAAAAGGAAGCTCAACCCGAGATAGAACAGCCGAACTATCCGCCGTTTCAAAAGAGAGTCTCACCAATCGATCTTCATATCGCGTGTCAATGATGTAAATCTTTGGTTCCTTATGAGTTTCACTCATCCCAAACTGAACATCCCCTTCTTCAAAAGCATAGCTAACCAGTGCTGTATCAAATTGGAAGCAAATCATTTGGCATTTAGCAAGGTCGGTTGTTCCACTCATGGTGTTTTCAATTCGAAAGAGAACTCGATTATTGGGCAGCCAAGAAGTGAGCACGGAAAGTCGGTCGTTAAAGAAAAAAACAACGAGTAAGCTCCCGAGCAAAAAACCTGTAAGGTATAGTCGAAGGCGTCTGGTAAATTTCATCGAGTGTTGAGATCGGTATAGATCAAACTAATTTCGGGTTCTTTTTCCTTCATGCTTCATCAAAATTTTCAACCGTTGCTCGGCTATGCTTTCTAATTTTACCTTGCCTCAAGGAAAAATAACTAAAAAATTTTAGTCTCCTATACCCCCATTTCCACTCTAGAATGCCGCAAAAAGTAAATCGATGTCTTTGTAAGGAAGATCGAACGCCTCACCTAATGATTCGTTCGTCAGTGTTCCGTTATAAAGGTAGACACCGTGTCTGAAACCTCTGTCTTTTTTAATCAAACTTGCACAACCTCCTTGTTCGCCCATATTGAGCAAAAGTGGAGTGAAAATATTGCTCAATGCCATTGAGGCTGTCTTGCAAACATCTGAGGCTATGTTGGGCACACAATAGTGAACAACATCGTATTTGCGATAGATCGGATTGGAATGGCTGGTGACTTTAGAAGTCTCAAAACAGCCCCCTCTATCGATGGATATGTCTACGATTACAGAGCCCGATTTCATTTGCGAAACCATCTCCTCGGTAACTACAGTGGGTGTTCGACCTTCGTTTCCGCGGATAGCACCAATGGCCACATCGGCGGTGCTCAATGCCCGACGTAGTTCTTCTGTTTGAATAACGGAGGTGAATATTCTTGCGTTTACGTCGTTTTGCAACCGCCGTAAGCGGTACGTTGAAAAGTCAAATACTTTAACGAGAGCCCCAAATCCAAGTGCCGCTCGACAAGCGTGTTCGCCCACGGTACCTGCTCCGATAATGACCACTTCGGCAGGAGCCACTCCAGAAACATTTCCCAAAAGGAGACCTTGACCCTTGCTACCGCTACTCAGGTATTCAGCTGCTATAATTACAGCCATGTTTCCCGCGATTTCTCCCATGGCACGGACGATTGGATAAATACCATCCTTATCCTGAATGTAATCCCATGCTACTGCAGAGATTCTTTTGGCCATCAACTTTTTCAAGGTGTCTCGAGGCTGAACGCTGAGTTGAAGAGCCGAAAATAAGGTGCTCTTCTGGTTCATCATGGCAATCTCTTCCGAACTCGGAGGAGCTACCTTCAGGACGAGATCACACTCAAAAACTTCTTTGCGATCGTAGGCGATTTTTGCTCCCGCTTCGCTGTAAGCTCTATCTAGAAAGTTGGCGTTCTTACCAGCATTGGTTTCAACGACTACTTCGTGCCCGTTTGCTACCAATACCGCCACGGAATCTGGAACGAGTCCCACACGGTTTTCTTGATAGGATGTTTCTCGAGGCAAACCGATATGCAAACGTTTCTGACGTTTGCCAACTTCCAACATTTCTTCCTGCGGCTGCAGAGATACCTCTTGGGCCAATGCTCTTAGAGCTTCTTTGGAACTAATCATTCAGCTAATAATTTCCTTGCAATCCTGAAAGTACGAAAATTGGTTTAATTGGCGACATCTAGGAGTATCTCGCGGTGTTCACCTTTTACTCTTATCTGAACTTTGACCGTGTCGAGGGGCAACAATTCCTCGACTCTTTCGGGCCATTCGATGAAGCAATAGTTTGTACTAAAAAAATAGTCTTCGTATCCGATATCATAGACATCTTCTAAATTATCGATCCTGTAGAAGTCAAAATGGTAAATGGATTCCCCCGATCTTCCTTCATATTCATTTACGATTGAAAAAGTAGGACTACTCCCTCCTCCTTTTACGCCCAGAACTTCCAAAATCGAATTGATTAGAGTTGTTTTTCCAGCTCCCATCTCACCATAGAAAGCAAAGAGCCGATGCTCTCCTGCTTCCATGATTAGTTTGTCTGAAATGGATGCCAAATCCTCTAACGAGCGAGCAATGTATTTTGTCATTTTGGACTGAGTGACACAATAGGTATCAACATTTCCTCCAATGAAACGCCTCCATGTTGGAGTGTGTCTTTATAAAATCGTTGAAAATGATTGTAGTTATTGGGATACACGAAATACTGTCTTTCGACGGCAAAGATATAACTCGAACTCATATTGCTCTTCGGCAAATGGGCCTCTTCGGGTCTTGCAACCGAAAAGACGCTTTTGTCTTTGTAGTTCAAGTTTCGTCCATGCTTGTAGCGAAGGTTGCTACTGGTATTTCTGTCTCCCACCACTTTCACATCTTCATTTACTTGAATTGTACCGTGATCGGTGGTAATAATCATCCTTCCACCTTTCTCGGCGATGGCGCGCATCATATCGCGTAGAGGCGAATGCTCAAACCAACTCATCGTGAGCGATCGGTATGCAGAATCATCTTCTACCAGTTCACGAATCACCTCCATATCGGTTCGGGCGTGAGAGAGCATATCGACAAAGTTGTAGACGATAACGTTCAATTGATTGTTCATCAAGTTGGACATATTATCCGCCAGCTTCCGTCCATACTCGTGCTTGGTTATCTTGTTGTAGCTGTACTTAACATCCTTGCCTAGTCTCTTGAGCTGGTGGCCCAAAAGCTCCTCCTCGTGGAGGTTTTTCCCTCCGTCTTCTTCGTCATTTTTCCAAAGGTTAGGATAAATCTTCTGGATGTCGCCAGGCATCAATCCCGCGAAAAACGCATTTCTCGAATACTGGGTAGCTGTGGGTAAAATACTGAAGTATATATCCTCCTTATCCACATGAAAAAACTCAGTAATAGCAGGTTCTATGGTCTTCCATTGATCGTAACGAAGGTTATCTATTAAAAACACGAATAGAGGCGACTCATCAATTTCGGGAACTACATATTCCTTAAAGGCCGTATGAGACATAATCGGAGCTTCATCTGAATCTCCATTCAGCCAGTCCAAATAGTTGTCCTTAATAAATTTCCCGAAAGAGCGGTTGGCTTCAGTCTTCTGCATGGTCAGGATTTCTTCCATCACACCGTCACTTGCACTTTCGAGCTCCAGCTCCCAGAAAACCAATTTCTTGTACACATCCTTCCACTCTTCAATGCTCAGGCGATCTCCCAAAGTCATCCCGATGTTTCGGAAAGCCATCTGGTAATTGCTGGTCGTCTTTTCGTTGATGAGTTTCTTGTTGTCCAGATTCTTTTTTAGCGAAAGCAAAATCTGATTTGGGTTAACTGGTTTTATCAGGTAATCAGATATTTTTGAGCCGATGGCGTCTTCCATAATAGATTCTTCCTCGCTTTTGGTAATCATCACCACTGGGATAGATGGCTTGTAAGCTTTTATTTCGCTCAAAGCCTCAAGACCAGACATGCCAGGCATATTCTCGTCGAGGAATATGATATCAAAGTTTTCTTCTCGAACCATATCGACGGCATCAGACCCGCTATTTACTGTGGTGACGTCGTATCCCTTTTCTCGAAGAAACAAAACGTGGGGTTTGAGTAATTCAATTTCATCATCGGCCCAGAGTATTTTTGAAGACATATAGTGTTGCAGGTTTTGATTTTATTGGCTTCAGCCAATTTGCTTTACATTTGATCTAATAAACAAAAAACGCACCGCTTTTAGTGTGCAAAAGCAGTAATAATCTATGAGCGACAAAGATCGCGATTCGATTCCACGCAAGCGAAAAATTCTGAATGATCCTGTTTATGGGTTCATTACGATTTCAGATCCGCTACTACACGATATCATCGAGCACCCTTTCTTCCAAAGACTTCGAAGAATTAAGCAGGTAGGTATGTCTCACTTGGTTTATCCTGGCGCCAACCACACCCGGTTTCATCACGCGCTAGGAGCTATGCACCTAATGCGCGAGGCCATTCTTTCGCTACGCGACAAAGGCATTGAGATAACAGATGTAGAAGCTCAAGGTGCGATGGTGGCCATTTTGATGCACGACATTGGCCATGGACCCTATTCACATAGTCTTGAGTTTAGCTTGGTGAAAAACGTCACGCACGAGCACATCTCAAGTTTGCTCATGGAAAAGCTAAATGACTTTTTTGATGGCTCCCTTGCTACGGGACTGGAAATATTTCGCGACCGATACCCTAAAAAATTCCTTCATCAGCTCGTCAGCAGCCAGCTCGATATGGATCGACTGGATTATTTATCGAGAGATAGCTTCTTTACAGGAGTTTCAGAAGGTGTGGTGAGCAATCAACGAATCATCAAAATGCTGGATGTAGTCGATGATCGCTTAGTGGTTGAGGAGAAAGGCATCTACTCCATCGAGAAATTTATCGTAGCACGCAGACTAATGTATTGGCAAGTCTACTTGCACAAGACTGTTGTTTCGGCAGAAAAGCTTCTCATCAATATCTTAACGAGGGCTAAAGAGTTGTCGAAACAAGGCAAAGATATTTTCGCATCACCCGCTCTCAAGTTTTTTCTCATTCAAGATTACGGAGTAGAAGATTTTAAAAATAACCCAGATGTAATCGGCAACTTCGTGAAGCTCGATGACTATGACATTATGGGAGCGATAAAGGTTTGGAGTGAAAATGATGATCCTATATTGTCTGATCTCTGCGCAAGGTTGATCAACCGAAAGTTGTTTCGTGTAAAACTGAGCAATGAACCTTTTGATCCAGATTACATGGAGCGCATGAAGTCCGCCACGTTGGATCATCTCAATATCGAGCCCGACCAGCTTCATTATTACCTGCAGGTAGATGAGCTGGTAAACAGCGCCTACGACAATGAATCCAATAGAATTCTAATTCTCAAAAAGGACGGGAGCACCATAGATTTAGCTGAAGCCTCGGACAATCGCGCACTAATAGCGCAGACGAAAACAGTCAAAAAGAACGTGCTCTTTTGCCTTAAGTCAGTAGAGGAAAAGCTAAGGGGTTAATTTATATATTTGATCCGATGAAATTTTCGGCCTCACAAATTGCTCAACTTCTTGAAGGAGAAGTTGTTGGAGATATTAACGCAGAAGTATCGGGATTGAGTAAAATCGACGATGGGAAAAAAGACACGTTATCTTTCCTAGCTAACCCTGCTTACAAGGAGTTTATTTACACTACGGAAGCCAGCCTGGTTATCGTTTCCAAAGATTTTGAACCCGAAAAAAATCTACCCGAAGGACTTACTCTGATTAAGGTCGAAGATGCTTATTCGAGTTTCGCAAAACTTCTCGAGCTCTACAATCAATTCAAGTACGACAGAAAGGGAATATCAAAAAATGCTTTTATCGATGACACGGCCACTATAGGCAGCGATGTGTATATAGGTCACGGCGTGGTTATAGAGGCTGGAGTGATAATAGGGGATGGAACAAAGATTTTTCCTCAATCTTATATCGGTCAAAATGCGCGTCTTGGAGAAAACACTTTAATTCACCCAGCCGCAAGAATTTTGGCCGATTGCGAAGTTGGTTCCCATTGTGTTATCCATTCGGGAGTTATCATTGGTGGTGATGGTTTTGGCTTTGCGCCAAACAGTGAAAACAATTACCAAAAGGTAGCTCAGATAGGGAATGTGATTATTGAAGATCACGTAGAGATAGGAGCTGGAACAACCATCGACAGGGCTACTCTAGGCCATACCATTATCCGAAAAGGAGCAAAAATTGACAACCTCATCCAGATCGCCCACAACGTAGAAATTGGCGAGAACACGGTTATTGCCGCTCAAACGGGAATAGCTGGATCAACAAAAATCGGCAAGAACTGCATGATAGGTGGACAAGTTGGAATGGTTGGTCACATAACCATTGCCGACGGCGTCAAAATTGCCGCTCAAAGCGGTATAGGACATAGTATTAAAGAGGAAGGGAAAATTATGCAAGGTTCTCCGGCTATGCCAATTGGGGACTACAAAAGATCCTACGTAGGGTTCAAGAACCTTCCCGACTTGATGAAAGAAATCAAGGCACTCAAAGAAGAAATTAAAAATCTCAAAGCAACAACCAACGAATGAGCACTAAGCAAAAGACCCTTGCTGGCAAACTCGAATTTAAAGGAATAGGACTCCACACGGGAGAACAGGTCGAGATGACCATTTACCCCGCACCTGACAATCACGGATATGCCTTTAAGAGAATAGACCTTGAAGGACAACCAACGATCAAGGCAGATCTCGATCACGTAGTATCTACCAATCGCGGTACGACCATCGGCAAAAATGGTGTGCTGGTTAATACAACCGAACACGTTCTGGCCGCTCTTTACGGAAGTGAAGTAGACAATGCATTGATTGAACTCAACGGAATCGAAGTGCCCATCATGGATGGAAGCGCCAAGGATTTTGTAGAAGGGATTCAGAGAGTGGGAATTGTGGACCAAGAAGCAGAAAAAGACTATTTCACCTTAAAGGAAAATCTGTACTACGAGGATGAGAAAGGTTATGTAGAGATGTTGGCCGTGCCTACACCTGGCAATGAATTTCGCATTACCGTGATGGTAGACTACAACTCTCCTGTGCTTGGCACTCAGCATGCATCCATGTACGAGATTGGTGAATTTCAAAAAGAAATCGCCTCGTGTCGAACGTTTGTATTCTTGAAAGAACTAGAGTTCTTGGCAAAGAATAACCTTATCAAAGGTGGCGACTTGAGCAATGCGATCGTTCTGGTAGAAAAAGAGCGCAGCCAAGAGGAGTATCAGGAAATTGCCAGAATGCTCGGCAAAGAAGACCTTGACGTAAAAGTGGAGGGTATTGGTGTTTTAAACACCGTGAAACTTCAGTTTGAAAATGAGCCCGCAAGACACAAGCTTTTAGACATTGTTGGTGATTTAGCCTTGGTAGGAAAACCCATTCAAGGACATATACTTGCGGCCAGACCAGGCCACGCAGGAAACATTTCTTTTGGGAAAATCATCAAAAACCTCATCAAAGAGGAGAAGAAGAAAGGTCCTGATTTCGACCTTACAAAGACCCCTGTTTACGATGTGAATCAAATCATGGGGATTTTACCACACCGCTATCCTTTTTTATTGATCGATAAAATTCTTGAGCTCGATGAAAATGCCATTGTAGGCGTTAAGAACGTGACCATCAACGAGCCTTTCTTTCAGGGACATTTCCCTGGAAATCCCGTTATGCCTGGCGTACTTCAAATAGAAGCCATGGCTCAAGCAGGTGGTGTTTTAGCATTGCATAATGTAGAAGAGCCCGAAAGATGGAGCACTTACTTCATGAAAATTGATGCGGTCAAATTCAAACGCAAAGTCGGCCCGGGCGATACAGTTATTTTCCATCTTAAGCTCACTTCCCCGATTCGCAGAGGGATCGTTCAAATGAAAGGAACTGCTTATGTGAATGGCCTAGTGGTAAGTGAAGGAGAGCTCATGGCACAGATTATCAAAGACAAATGATCCACAAATTAACCAGCATTCATCCAGACGCTCGCATTGGCGAGAATGTTCAAATAAGCCCTTTTACGGCAATCCATGGAGATGTGGAAATAGGCGATGGAACGGTTATTCATTCCAACGTCACCATTATGGATGGCGCAAGAATTGGAAAGAATTGCGAAATATTCCCGGGTGCGGTCATTTCTGCTAGGCCCCAAGATCTGAAATACAAAGGAGAGAGAACGACCGCTGAGATTGGCAACAATACCACCATTCGCGAATGTGTTACAATCAATAGGGGCACCGTAGACCGAGGGAAAACCGAGGTTGGAAATAACTCCCTTCTGATGGCCTACACCCATTTAGGCCACGATGTTTTCGTTGGGAACAATTGCATCTTGGCCAATTCAGCCAATATTGCTGGTCACGTTACGATAGAAGACTATGCCATACTAGAAGGTGTAGTTGCTGTGCAACAATTTATTACAATCGGAGCTCATAGCTTTATTGCTGGAGGCTCACACGTTCGCAAAAATGTACCACCCTTTGTGAAGGCGGCAAGAGAACCCTTGTCATACGCTGGTGTCAATTCAATTGGCTTGCAACGGAGGGGATTTGAAGAGAAAGTAATCAGTGCTATTCAAGACACTTACCGCCTCATTTACATCCAAAACCGAAACGTGACCCGCGCCATCGAAATGGTGGAAGAGCAAGTGCCTGAAATCGACGAAGTAAAGCAAATCATCTCCTTCATACGCTCTTCCGATAAGGGAATTATGAAGGGGCTCCAGAATGTTTGAGATTGATCTCAAAAATGCTGGGAAACGCTACAACAGCGAATGGATTTTTAAGAATCTCAATGCGACTTTTCGATCGGGAAGCGCCACTGTTTTTTTAGGAGGAAACGGATCGGGAAAAAGCACAGCACTCAGATCCGTTTTTGGATATGCCCCACTCAGCTCTGGCGAAGTGATCTACCGCTTTAACGGTAAAACTGTCAAACAATCTGACGCCTATAAATACTTCAGTATTTGCGCTCCTTATCTCGAGCTTTACGAAGAGCTAACCCTCGATGAATTGGCGGAATTTCATTTCTCGCTTAAGCCTTCAATTCAACAAATTCAGGTCTCGGATTTCTCCGAACTGATAGACCTTAAAAGAGCTGCCAATAAGCCGGTCAAATATTTTTCATCGGGAATGAAGCAACGCGTCAGAATTGGTCTAGCCGTAATGAGCGATGTCAAAGCCATCTTCTTAGACGAGCCCACCAGCAACCTTGACAGAAAAGCAATCGACTGGTACAGAAGCACTATTGAAGAATTTCGAATGGACAGAATTTTACTTGTAGCTTCGAACCTGCAGGAGGATGAATACTTCTTTTGCGAAGAAAAAATTGAAATTGAAAAATTCAAGCCTATCTAATTTTCTATTTTTGGCTTAAATAGTGTCAGCCTGTAGAGTCCATTGTCGGCGTTGCACTTGTTTTAAAAACAGTCATTGACATTAGTCAACCTTGATTTTTAAAACTACGTGCGCCTTGCTAATAGACTCTCTAGCTTGGCCACTAAACTAAATGTAAGAACTCTAAACACAAGAAAAATGGCGAATACCTCTGATATAAGAAACGGACTTTGCATCCGTCACAATGGCAAACTTTACTTCGTAGTAGAATTTCAACATGTGAAGCCCGGTAAAGGTCCAGCCTTCGTGAGAACGAAAATAAAGAACCTCGAAAACGGCAAAACCATAGACCACACTTTTTCGGCAGGTCATTCCATTGACCCTGTAAGAATTGAGAACCGTCCTCACCAGTATCTGTATCAAGAGGAAAATGGATATCATTTCATGCATACTGGCACGTTTGAGCAGATTTTCATCGAAAAGCACATGGTAGAGCAGCCAGAATACCTTCAGGAGGAAATGATGGTAACGATCATCTTCAATGCCGACGAGGAGACGCCATTGTCAGTAGATCTTCCTTCGTTTATAGAAGCAGAAGTAACATACACAGAGCCGGGCGTAAAAGGAGATACAGCCACAAACACGATGAAGCCTGCTACGATTGATACGGGAGCTGAGATTCGAGTTCCTCTCTTCATTGACATAGGAGACAAAATCAAAGTAGATACGCGCAAGGGCGAGTATAACGAGCGCGTAAAAGACTAATTAGTATCTGTCCATACATTCCAATATCTGCCTTACGTCACGCCTTCTGCTTGATCTAATGACTTACCCTGAAAATCTTAGATCAAGCTGAAAGCAATACAGGCACCCGCCTATGGCGGAGTCCTTATTTTCATAGCTGCGCAAGCCTTGATCTTGAACTCCCTGGGGCAGACACTCGACTATGATGTCCAGACTTTAATTCTGCTCTATTGAGTAAGCGTAAACATGACCACCTTTCCCCGTTGTAATTAGATTGGAATACCCGTCGAGGTTGATATCTCCCAAAGAGGGGATAGACGAACCGAACACGGGAAAGCCAGGAATGGCCTTACCATTGACATCAAAAAGGTAGACTTGATTTTGACTAGAGTTGAGCACGCTCAATAACGTTGAACTTCCTGAGCGGTGCACCGCTATTTGTTCAGAATCACTCTGCGAGAGCTCAGTGTCAAAAAGGATATCTCCCTGAAAGCTGAAGGCCGCAAAAGACTCTTTATAGAGTAAGCCAAAATCCATGGAGTCGTCATTGTCCAGCTTAGCAAAGAAATAGTCAGATGAATTCTGCGACCGTGGCTGGAGTTTCTCTATGCTATCGTCAAATCGCAATCGAAATGCCGTGCCCGTTAAGTCAGCAAAGTAAAGTGAGGAATTACTGATTTTCGATCCGATATCGAGTTTGTATCCTCCCAACTCAAACCCTGCAGCCTTTTTAGAAACTTTGTGTCTGGGTTCTCCTTTCCTATTCAGGAGTAAAACATCTCCCCCTTCCGTTAAGGAAAATAAGTAGTCTTTGCGTTTTATTCTAATATGCTCGACGGGTAGAACGATGTCACCCGACCCACCAGTATAATTCCATCCTTGCACCAGCTTTCCATAAGAATCGAAACAAAGAATTTCCTCTCCTTCAGTCGGAATAAAAATTCGGTAATCGCGGCTCTTATCGTAATCGACCACGCTCACTTCGGCAGTAGCTGCAGACTTCAATTCTATTGGAAAGGACTCCACTGCATTCCCGTTTCGATCGAGCAAATACACTCTGTTGGGTGTGTTAAAAAGCATTTGAAGCTTCTTATTCTTGTAGACATCCACCTGTTTGACACTGCCCATAATTGGGCCGTCCAATGTGGTTTCCCAGACAACTTTACCGTTGTTCGAAATCAAATAAATTCTATTGTTCTTATCCTGAACTAAGGTCTCTAGAACACCCGTGTAATGGTTTTTTACCAGATGTGTTTTTCCCTTGGCCTCCGCCTTGAGTTTCACCTCCCACAAGGCCCCTGTTTCTTTTTTATAATCCGAACCTTGTTTGAGGTATACGTTGTTGTAGAATAAGTCTCCCGTCGAATGGCTGATTTGATAAGCGAATGATCTGAAGTTTCGCAATACCTCCGTTTGACGCTCTAGGCCACCGTCAAATTTCTCGTCCAAAATATTTCGAAAGATCGATGGACTTTTTGCCAATGAGCTGTAAAGAACGAAATGCGCGTCTGTAAAAAGGTGATTTTGCAAGTCTCCATATTCTTCCGTTTCAAGGAATGATCGCCCTGATTGAATGGCAGAAAAATAGTTCCTGATGGCATTCTCAGAATTGGCCATGACAATGGCATCTTCTACACGCGCCACAAATGGATCGACAAGACCCCCAAAGACGCTTCCTACAGCAGTTCCATAAAAGTCGCCAACAGGCAGTCTGAAGTAGCTTTTCCCCTCAAATTCCAGCTCCTCCAACTCACCCATCCCAGAAGCAAATTCTTTCAGTAAATCCACAGCACTTTCAGAATCCTCAGACTCAAAAACGGCAAACATATTTTGATCGTACTCTTTTGAAGATGGCTCAGTAATAAAAGCAAGGGCCTGACTCCCTATCCAAGAAGCACCTAAGTTTTCGCAATCACAATTGCAGGCTTGATTGATCTTTTGAATTGTATTGTCAGCCTTGAATAAGCTCCCGTTTTTTTCTAGCTTTTTCCGCTTCTCTATGCGGTAAGTTCCATAATCTCCATATCCTAAAAAAGCGAAATATGCTGTATTAGAAGGGAGGTACTTCAAAAGCCTAATCTTGGGTGGCTCTTGCCCAGAAAATGCATCAAGCCATGCGCGAGAGCTGTCGCTAGCAACAACAAATCCATTCAAAAATACCGCATCATTTTCAATCAAAAAGTCAAGTGCAGACCAGTCTGCAAAGGGCTGATTAAAGAAATCGGCTTCTTGACTTTTGGATGAAGCATACTGGGCAAGGATTGGCTTCAATTGCTCGTAGTTCACATACAGATGGGCTCTTGCATCATCATCAATAGTTTGTCTTACTGCAATAAATTGCTTCTGACCCAAGACAGATGCATTCTGCACCAAGGTTCTTACGGACTCCTCAGCAAGAACCTCCGAAAGGCTAAACACCAAGAGTTCACCCTTGATAAAGTAGAACATCCGCCCATCAAAAAATGGTGATAAAAAGGAGTTTATGTTTTCTCCATCGTAAACCCTTGACTCGTTTTCTGTGGAACGAAAAGTTGTACGCAAAGCCTCGTGAACTTCGGGCTGATCTGCATCCAGGTCAAGCTGCATCGCAAACAGATATCCATACTCTTGGCCACCCGTCATGTGGACTGACACAGCAATTGGTTTTGCCGCAAGGAGACCACGCAATTTGGAGTCATTTCTAATGAGGCTATCTAAATTCTGCCCCAAATCGTTGAGACGAAAAAAATATTCTGTAGCCTGTAGTTCATCCCAGATCAAACTCTCCGACGATAGATCCCGCCAAACTTCGGTCAAATCACGAGATTCAAAAATAACCGCAGCGGTTTGTGGAATAGCCGATAGCGTATCGAAATCATCCGTTTCGGGTCTTTCAAAATCTCGATAAAACCAGTAAAAGGCAATCGCCGCAAGTCCACCTAGGATGACGACGTTTAGGATTTTTCTCAGCACAAATAAAGCATTTGGTGTAAAGTTAAGTAGAGTCTTTCTATAAGTCCGCTATCTTCCTTTCACTTGTTTTAAAAAGAGTCTCTTCAGCAGCACTCAATGCATCACATTGACCAGAGCCCACTTCTTTATAATACCTTCGGTTGTGAGATCGATTTGGCTAAAAACTTCGTGCGTTGCTATCGAACTTACTAGCTCAGAATCTGAGGTTTATGGACAGACTCTAAGGAAGCTTTCCGTAATGTCATGAAGTTACACCCTCTCGTTCAAACAGATTGGTGTGAACAGAAATTAAAGTTCTTTTCCCAGTTGTGGCAGCAGCCTGAAGGACATGCGGTGGTGAGGAGAGGCTCCGATCTCAACGATAGCTTTCCGGTGGCTTTTGGTGGGATACCCTTTATTTCTATCCCATCCATATTCAGGATGCTCTTTATGTAGCTCTCTCATAAGTGCATCTCGGTGGGTCTTGGCAAGAATGGAAGCAGCTGCTATGCTCCTGTAAATCCCATCGCCTTGAATAATGCAGAAGTGATTGATGGAATGATAAGGAGTAAACCGATTCCCGTCAACGAGTATGCAATCGGGAATTACAGATAAGCCATCAAGGGCTCGATGCATTGCTAAAAAAGAGGCATTGAGAATATTGATTTCATCAATCTCTTGATGACTGCAGACGCCAACCGAATGGTGTTCGACATCATTCAATATGGCTTCTCTCACCTTATCCCTCTGGTTTTCAGTTAATTTTTTTGAGTCATTCAAAAGCGGATGATTCCATCTTTTGGGAAGAATGACAGCTGAAGCCACAACTGGCCCTGCCAAGCATCCGCGACCTGCTTCGTCGCAGCCAACCTCCAGTTGACCTTTTCTAAAAAAAGATTTTAACCTCGCCACATAGCGAAGATAAGGCATTGAAACTACCTTTGAGGCAATGAAAACTTTTCAACTTCCATCGATAGAACAGGAGGTACCAACAGAATTTTTGAATAAAAAGGGAATACTTCTCTCCATCAAACGAGACGACTTGATTCACAATGAAGTCTCGGGGAATAAGTGGCGGAAATTAAAATGGAACATCCGCAACGCGATACAAAGTGAAAGAGAGACCATCTTAACTTTTGGTGGAGCTCACTCCAATCATATTGCAGCCACAGCGGCCGCAGCAAAATTACACGGGCTCAAAACCATCGGAATAATCAGAGGAGAAGAAGTCGACTTGGAAAACCCGACGCTCAAATCAGCAACTCAGAACGGGATGGAGATTCACCGAGTGAGTCGAGCGGAATTTCGCGAAATTGAAGACCGTGACTACATTGAATCTCTGCGCCACCGTTTCGGACCATTCTACCTCATTCCTCAAGGAGGTCAAAACCACTACGGGGTTCAAGGTTGCAGCGAGATCATGTCAGAGTTGGAGTTAAAATACGATCGAATCTTTTTGGCTTGTGGCACTGCCACAACTTTGAGCGGTATGGCCATTGCCAATAGAACTGGTTCCGACATTTATGGTGTCTCAGCTTTAAAGGGAGGTGATTTTTTGTATGATACCGTTAGCGCATACGTGAAGAAGACATTCAATGATGAAGAAACCGAGATAGAAATACTTTCGAAGATTCACCTGATCACCAACGCACACTTTGGAGGATACGCCAAAATAAAACCTGAGCTGATCGAATTCATGCGCAATTTCACTATTGAAACAGGCGTTAAACTCGATCCTGTGTACACCGGGAAGACAGCCTTTGCGATGTACGAATTGGCAAATAAGGTGAGGCTTGATAGAAAAGAAAAATGGCTACTTATACACAGCGGAGGCATGCAAGGAATCCCTGCAATGGAAGCGAGAGAAGGAATGAAAATTTACTAGAATTGTTAATTTCACAGCTCTCTGTGGATAAGTGCAAGGGGCACTAACTTTGAACACTGAAAGTACCGATAACTTTGGGAAACTTGTTTATTTACACACCAAATACCTTGTTGATAACATGTTGAGAAAGCAAGTTACACTCCTACTAGCCTTCTTTATATCTCTGGCGGCCTTGGCTGAGGGTGATCCCAATAAGCGCAATACTCGAGCGGAGTACATTGCCCAATGGAAAGACGTTGCGATCGACCAAATGGAGAAATATGGAATCCCCGCTAGCATCACTTTGGCGCAAGCCATATTGGAAAGCGGAGATGGCAATAGTGAATTGGCCCGAGGGGCTAATAATCACTTCGGCATAAAGTGCCATGATTGGCAAGGAAAGAAAGTCTACCACGACGACGACAAGCGAAATGAGTGTTTTCGAAAGTACCGCAGCGCTCAGGAAAGCTTTAACGATCACAGCGTATTTTTGCAAAGAAGCCGCTACAGTTTCTTATTCGACTACCGATTAACGGACTACAAGTCTTGGGCAAGAGGTCTAAAAAAAGCGGGGTATGCGACAAACCCCAGGTATCCCGACTTATTGATAAGATTGATTGAGGAAAACAATCTGACTCAATATGATAAACCTGGATCTAACCGCAATGCCAAAACAAAATCTACTAAGCCCACAGGCTCGAGCGGTGAGATTGTGTTGGAGATTCAAAGAGGTTTGCAAATTCAACAAAGCTCCAATCGGATAAAATACGTAATCGCCGATGATGACTATACTCCCGAAGCACTTGCCAAACGCATGGACATGGGCCCATGGCAAATAAAGAAGTACAATGACTTGGGAGATAGTGAGCGCATCAAAAAGGGCGCGATCGTATACCTTCAACCCAAAAGAGGCAAAAACCGAGATTACGACATTCATACTGTAAGAGAAGGCGAGACACTTCGCGATGTCTCTCAGAAATATGGCGTCAAAATCAAAAAGATTTTGAAATTCTCAGAGCTAGCCACGAACTACCAAGCCAAAGCAGGCGATCAGTTAAAGCTGAATTAACCTTCATTTAAAATTGGATTGGATATCGGCAGTAACGGATTTCTATATTTGTACTGGCATCGACTTGCACTAATGAAGCTTCTTTTTGTTATCCCATCCATCACCAATTACTTCACCTTTCTTGAGGACTTAACTCATGAATTGATTGAGCGCAACCATGAGGTTCACCTAGCCACTTCGCGAAGGCATATTGCTCGGATCGATGCCTACCGCAGAGGTATAGAATGCGAGGTACACCACATCGATTTCCCAAGAGCACTAGCTCCTCTCAAGCACATTTCGGCGGCAAGACAGGTAAATGCTCTAGTCCAAGAAATTAAGCCCGACTTAATCAATATTCACTTTTCCGCAGCACTGTTTACTACCATGCTAGGCAAAAAAGACCCCTGGCCTGTATCAACTGGCACCATACATGGCCTAGGCTCGCCCTTAATTAAAGGATGGCGCAAATACGCTATTTCACAAGCCGAACGATGGAGTTCAGAGAGAGTTGATGAAGTATTTGTTCTCACACAAGACGACAAAGAATACTTGAAAGAAAAAGCTCCAAAAGCAACGGTAAGTGTTTTGAACTCTTTCGGCATGGGATGCGACTTAGATCGTTTTGACCCAAAGAACGTGAGCGAAGAAACCAAGCAGATGCTGAGAGAGGAAAACAGTGTGAAAAAAGAAGATTTCGTTTTCATATTCATTGGCAGACAAACGCACTTCAAAGGTTTTGACAAGGTGGTTTTATCATTTCTTCAGTTAAAGGAGAAGCATAGCGATATCAAGCTTTTGCTAATTGGGGAGAAAGACCGAATTCACCCCACTTCAAAACAACAACGTTTTGAAAAAGCGCTAAAGGAAGACAGTGATATAGTTAGAGTTGGATGGAAAGAAAACGTCCAGGATTATCTCGCCATTGCTGATTTAAACGTTTTCCCGAGTGAGCGCGAAGGCCTACCTGTGAATCTAATGGAGTCACTATCCATGGGCGTTCCTGTGATTACTATTAATAGCCGAGGATGCAAAGAAGTGGTGCGAAACAATGTCGATGGATTGGTATTATCTGAATACGATGTTGAACATTTAAGCGCAGCGATGGAAAGACTTTTGGTGGATCGGGAAGAGTTGAATGTATGGGCAATAAATGCGTTGGAAGGAAGAGACAGATTTAGCAGAAAACATTTTATTGCCGATCAGCTGAACACTTACGATCGCCTTTTGGCTAAAAAAAACTAAGGCGTACTTTCAATTCGCATCTGCTTGATGCGGAATTGATCTTCCGTTTTCTTCAAGAAAAAGGTTAATCGATATTCTCCTTTTTCAGTCTTTAAAGTTCCTATGTAGTAATAGTCATCAAGTTTTGATTTTCCTTGATGCTTGAGAGCAAATCCTTTGGGGACATGATCCTCAAAAAATCTTCGAATGATCATTTCCGCTTGATCCTTACTATATACGCCTTCCGCCGACTCTACGGTCAGATCTACTGATGGCATAAAATAAACCGCTATTTTTTGTGGATCGCTCGATTCGATTGCCTCTGAAATGGCGTCTTTTTCGACATCCTGCCCCATTGCTGTGGACATAGATATTAAGATGGATAGAAATAGAATCAGCTTTTTCATTGTAAAATAAATAGACTTGCGCCGAGCAAAAAGCGGGCCGTTTGAGTCAAATATAAGAATTCACCCTATCATTGATTCACCTTACTTTTGTTCTATGAAAATTGCCCTCGCCATCATTGGCCAAACGGATAAAGGCTATTTGGAGAAGGGCCTCGATACCTTCGCTTCACGGATAAAGCGTTATGTACCGTATGAAGAAGTGCTTATCCCAGAAGAAAAGAAATGGAAGAAGCTAGACCCCGAAGAAAGAAAGCGCCACGAAGCGAAGGCCCTATTGTCAAAACTGGATAGCTCCGACACGATCATTCTTCTTGACGAAAAGGGACAGCAGTTCACTAGTGAAGGATTTGCTGGATTTCTACAAAAAAAAATGAATGCTGGGCCAAAAAGATTGGTCTTTGTTGTGGGTGGTGCATTTGGCTTCGACCAATCCATTTACGATCAATTCCCTGTGAGATTGGCCTTTTCAAAAATGACCTTTTCACACCAAATGATCAGACTATTCGCTGTTGAGCAGATTTACCGCGCCTTCACTATTCTGAATAATGAGCCTTATCACAATTCGTAGAAACTTTCTGCTTCACTGAGCGTAAAAGCAGGTAATCCCCTTGAACGCGTTTTATAAACATGTAAGATCATGAAACACGCTCTACTTCTAACAGGGGCTTTTTTTTCTGCCCAATTTTTACTCGGACAAACAGGCACCGTTGCCGATTTCCAAAAGGTTTCTGCGGAAGCCGGAAACCTAGAAACTGCTCTATCCAATAGTGGAGGGTTTGGCTACGTTATGGAATCTCAGAATGACAGCAGAATATTTGCTGCATCACCATACAGCCAAAACGGTGAATTCCTGATTATTGATTTGAATGATGACGGATCGGTTTCCTCTGAATTTCTCGTCTCTACTGCTGACTTTTCATATTTCGACAATCTGACCAACTCCGAATTCGGCGCTGCTGTAGTGGATATTGGTGATCTCAACTCAGACAATTTGAACGAACTCATTGTCGGTGCGCCTGGGATAGATGGCGGAAAGCTGTTCGCCCTTTCGAGTCAGGCTGGAACTTATCAGTTAGAAGAGCTTTTCCTTTCTACAGAAATAGCAACAACATCGGAACGTCTGGGTGAGTATCTGGCTTTTGAACAAGGTGTTCTCTATGCCACTTCTATGCACAACGAGGGAAGCATATACCGATTCGGAGGGGACATCTTTGAAGGGTTAGCGCTATTGGAGACTATCGATGTGAATCATCCACTTCTCGGCGACAGACTCGATGAGGGGGACCAGTTCGGCAGTGGATTGAGCATAACTGATGTGAACCAAGATGGAAACATGGACATCCTCTGCGGAGCTCCTGGCGATGATGATCAAGACACAAATTTTGGCGCTGTCTATATCCTTTATGGCAGCAATAGTGAGACGCTCGCTGACGTTCAGAAAATCTCGAGAATAGAAGGTGATTTTGGTGGATTCCTTAATGTAGATGACGAATTCGGTTCGAGTGTGCGGGCCATCGGTGATTTGGACGAAAACGGATCCATTGACTTGGCTGTAGGCGCACCCGGTGACGATGATGGGGGAATGAACGTTGGCTCAGTCTGGATTCTCTTCATGCATTCAAGTGGTTGGGTAATCAATGAAAAAAAGATCAATCGTTTTGAAGGGAACTTCACTTTTGATCTAGCAACCGAAGACCAACTGGCAGCTAGAATTGCAACAGTAGGAGATCTAAATGGAGATGGCACCATCGACTTGGTGGTCAGTGCCGAGGGTGATGACAACGGTGGAACGAACCGCGGTGCTTTCTACACCATATTTATCGAAAGATGTCCTGCTCCAAGCGGCGATTATGATTTTGAAATAGATGGGGCTTCAGTGTCCTTTTTCGCCGAAGGTGGAGAAGACTACAGCTACATTTGGAATTTCGATGATGGAGGATTCAGTGAAGCACAAAACCCTGTCTATACTTATCAAAACACTGGAATCTACATGGTGTGCCTTGTTATAAACAATGGATGTGGAGGAGATAATTTTTGCAAAAATGTGCAGGTCACAAGTCTTTTGAGCTCAACAGAACTGGAGAGAGAAAAGATAAAGCTCTACCCAAATCCAGCTTCGGCTCAGCTCAATTTAACTGGGCTACCCTTTGGGACAGCTTATCGCGTAACAGACATCACTGGAAAAGTCGTGAAAAAGGGAATCTACGAGAATCAAAATTGGCTAGATGTTTCAAATTTCAACGAGGGGCTTTACTTGGTCGAAGTAATCTCAAATGGTCAAAAAGTCGTGAAGAAATTTCAGGTGGCCAGATAGACTTACCTCAATAAGGTGATGGTACCCGTAAGCTCCTGAGGGACCTGTAATCCGTCAAGTTTTTGATTGAATAGGATTAGGTAAACATAAACTCCTGTACTTGCATAAAATCTGAGTTTGGCGACTCTCCTTTCCATCCGACATCTATGTCATTGGATTGAAAAATCTCTCGACCCCAACGGTTGAATATTAGCATTTGCTAATCGTAGATATTACAATCCAAAACTGGTTTGAATAAATCATTTAAGCCGTCCTCGTTCGGAGCAAAGACATTGGGCACCCAAACAGGACACAGGCAAGATTCAACAGAAATAAATAAAGTATCCTGATAGGTGAAACACCCATCTGAATAGGTGAATGACAAAGTCTCAGTCTCGATAGCAGTGTATGTAAGGTCCGTAAGCGTATCTGAGAATGTATAAGGCCCGAATTGAGGTGGGAAGTTGATATTCGTTTGGCCTTCTAGGCAAATATCAACAGTCGGGAAATCAAATATCTCTGAAGGTGCAAATGGCAATTCGCTGATCATAAAAACAAAGGATTCTGCACAAACTCCTGTGGTGTCAGTTACTAAAACCTCATATTGACCCTGCTCGGAAACAAGAATGATTGAATCCTGAGCCCCTGATCCTCACAAGTAATTGTAATCATCTGAATTAAAACCGATAGGCAAAGTATCTTGTCCTTGGCACAGAAACTGGAAATCACCAAAAGGAGCGGGATAAAAAGCCGTCATACTAATTATAACGCCCTCTTCAAAACTTGAACAGGCATTTTGACCCGTGAAAATATATGTGCCAGCAACGGATATTTGAACTGATTCAACAAGTTCTCCATCTGAATCTACAACGTTGAAGGGTAGATCAGAAAAGTCGAGGTCTATTAAGTCGCTACCGCAAATATTAAATTCGTTTTGCATAAATGACCCCAGCGGAGTCTCAACTGTCATAGTACCTGTAGTAGTGTAAACACAATTATATTCGGTAGTGACGGTCAATGTGTAGTCCTGTGTGATTTCGTCTGGGTAAGTTAAAGTCAAATTGCTCGCATTTGATGTAGCTCCATCTTCAAATTCCCAGAGGTAGGTCAAAATTTCTGAATCCTCATTCTCGAGACTAAACAAAAACTCGATAGGCTCATTGACACATCCAGAAGCACCTGGGACTGATAAAACATCTGAGCAAGGCTCTTGAATTTCACAAAAGCCAAGAATTTCGTCTTCGGTCAATTCTCTATCCCAGCACCAAAAATCATCTATGGCACCTTCAAAGTAAAAGGGTGGAGTAGTACTAATCGGATTGGCGCATTTTCTT
The DNA here is from genome assembly GCA_047632755.1 of Cryomorphaceae bacterium. Lineage (GTDB taxonomy): Bacteria > Bacteroidota > Bacteroidia > Flavobacteriales_D > Cryomorphaceae > JAKVAV01. The sequence goes on along the minus strand of JBLIDT010000007.1, from coordinate 12,638 downwards.
CCTAGATTTCCCGCTCCTCCAGTAAACCCTATAGAACTTGCTGAGCCACCATATGTGCCATCTATCCATTCACAGTCGATATAAATATCTATGTCTTGAAATCCACGGATTATAATCGCAATATTATACCACGTGTCTTGTGCAACAGGGAAAAAGGCAATTTTTCCGTGTCGAGTTGATCCGGTAAATCCGCCTTGTGCATTTCCCTAGCTCACAGCAATATCTCCGGATGAAGACAACTGTAGCCACGCCCCGCTGTGAGTAGAACCAGAGAAATCCGTAGTGAAAACTATTTGTTGACCGTCTATAAGATCAAACCTTGTTCTTGTGACAAAAGAGATTGGAAAGTCGGGTTCTAACTCTGGAACATTTGGAAAATCAACTCTTGATGTGGCTCCATTTAATAGTATCGCACTTGAGGGATTACCCAACTGATCATCAATAAATGTGATGTCTATAGGGGTACCATCATATCCGTTAGGAGAAGAATCAGTATAATCGCCATTGAACTCATAATGCAATAGCAAATCATTTTCCAATTGACCGAAACAATTTGCGACCAGCAGAAGAAATGGTACGACAATTATATATGTTTTGGAAAGTCTCACTGCCTTGAAGATACTACTAACACATTGAAAATAACCATTTTGAAAATCAGTTCCAAATTGAGAGTCTGAAAGATTGAAGCTTAAGGCGGAGCTGCGCATACTTTATTTGATGATCACTCTAAAACCTAGGCCTTTTTATTCACCGTAATTGTTCTTGATAAGAAGTGAATTTCTCAAGGTATCTGCACTCCCTAGGAACAACTTGAAGAGTCAAAATAATAAAGCGACTTTTTGAATGGAATAAATGTCCCCATGTCTTCTGGCAGGTCACAAAAATGAAAGAGAGGATAAACGAGGGATCCACTATATTTACCGCAATTCTCTTCATTTTGTCCATCAAGAAACACGAAGACCAGACAGGAACAATGAGAACCTTAAATTAATGAAAACAGTTTTAAATGCCGTGACGTGAGCCCATGTTTAAAGACGTAAAAAACACTTTTAAACAGACTCTGATTTATGGAATGAGCAACCTTTCTATGAAGGCGGCAGGCCTAATCCTAATTCCATTTTACACGGGCAGCTTAAGCACTAATGATTATGGTCAGCTGCTTATTCTTGAGGTTTTAGCTCAATTCGCAATCGGAATTGTCTCTTTCCAAGTTCCATCAGCCCTGCTAAGGCTAGGGAGCAACCTTTCAAACATTCCAGACCAAAAAAAACTATACTCAACATCGTTAGGTCTAGTTATTATTCTTTCTGCTCTTTTTGCCCTAATCGCTTTTCCTTTTGCAGAACAATTGAGCCAGCTCATTTTTTCGAGCCCTGATTTTAAAATACATTTTGAGCTCTTAACTTTTTCAATCATTTTCGAAGTTCTTGGACTGATCCCCTTGCAACTGTTGAGACTCAAAGAAAAGTCTGTGACTTATCTCCTCCTCGTCTCACTCAAATTAATAACTCTTGTAGGCTTAGTGTTGTATTTTGTTGTTCTGCAAGAAGAAGGGGTCTACGGAGCCGTGAAGGCCATCATGTACTCAAACTTGGTATTTCTTATTTCTACCATACCCATTCAGGTCAAGAATATTAGTCCCAAATTCAGCGTGAACTTTGGAATTCAAATCTATAAGTACAGTGGCCCATTGATTTTCACAACCGTTGCGGCACTGCTACTTACATTGTCAGATCGCTTGATCATTAAAATTTTCGGGCAATTTGAAGATGTTGGAATATATGGCCTGGCTTATAAAATTGGCAGTTTATCGAACCTCCTAATTATTACCAGTTTCTCCCTTGGCTTTTTACCTATCGCCTACAAAAAATTTACGAGTCCAGATTTCAAACCGTTCTTTTCAAAAACACTTACGCTCTATTTGGGGTTGACGATCCTCTTGACACTAGTCATCTCGGTATTTGGAGAAGAACTGACCAAAATTCTGAGTAGTGGCGAATCCGCTTATTGGGCCGCCGGAATCTTAGTCCCCTTTATCGCCTACATTTTCATTTTCAAGGCAATGAATAATTATTTCTTGTACGTTTTCTTGTTGACGAAGAAAACCAAACATCATGCTACCGTGACGGTGATCGGTGTTCTCCTGAATATTGCTCTGAACTTCATCCTAATTCCGAGGTTTGGCATCTACGGAGCTGTGGCAGCCACAGGTGTTAGTTACTTGGTGATGACCATCCTCTCCTATTCAAAAGCGCAAAAACTAGTACACGTCGATTATGAGATAAGGCGCATTATTATTCTCCTTATTAGCTGCGCCATTATAATTGCGATGGGAATAAGCACTAATGAAATCTCCCTCTTACCTCGATTACTTCTTAAGTCAATTCTGATTTTAAGCTATTTAATATTTATCTATCGTTTCATAATTACAGACACTGAAAGAGAAATGCTCAGAGATGCTTTGAATAAGGTTTCCACAACTATTAAAAGCTCTCTCTTCGGAAGCTAAGTCCATTTCTATTTCACCGAGATTCGAAGATCCTTAAAATCGAGAACGCACTTTTTGGCGGATTCTTTCCCAACGATACTTCCTAATAAAACGCTCTTCTTCGATCGTTACCATCTTTGACTGACTGGAAAATTTTGCCTTGAGAAAACCTAACATATGATCAAAGAGCCGAACAATTGATTTTTCTGAGGTAGCAAGCTTAATGGAAGCGATGAGAGTCAGTAGAAAACCGTAGCCCATTCGGTAAAGAGCTTCCCCCTTATAATATCTAGCCTTGGGCGAATAACTTGCTCCTGTTGGTTTCAAATGCTTCACTTTCAGCTCTGGAAGACAAGCCACACCAAAGCCATTAAATACAGCCAAGAGTTCATCTAAGGTATCCCAACCCATTCCTTCTCTAACACCATCGATAGCCTTAAAGCAATCTTTGCGGTACGCTTTCAACGCTCCTCTTACATGATCCTTATCTGAAACCTGTTCTGGAACCCAACCTTCTTCTCCCTTAATGGTGCAGACTCCGCCTGCAATTCCAACCTGATTATCAGTCTCAAAGACTTGAATGATTTTCTCGAGGTAGTTTTCAGTAAAGATGAGATCCGCGTCAAATTTGCAAATCAAATCAAACTCCTTGTCGAGACTTTTATAGCCCGCATTAAAAGCACGTACTACCTTGGAGCCAGGTAAGTGACTCTCCGATTTCTCATTTTGCAAAATGTCGATCAACGATCCATTTGACTCAACGTATTCCATTGCAATCTGGAAACTAGAGTCTGTGCTCCCATCATCAACCAATATGATTTTGTCAGGACGTCGGCTTTGAGCCAAAAGAGAGTCCAGCGTTAAGCTGAGATGTTTCTCTTCGTTGTAAACGGGTATGATACATACGACTTCCATCTTTCAGTTTCTTATGGAATTATTGAGACCAGCTTCTCCGTAAGTGTCTTCCTATTGTAATTGTTGATGGCCTCTATGTTCGGAATAAACTCAAAATTGTTTGGTAAGCTCTCCAAAAAATTTGATAATCCTTTGAGATTCTCTCTGGAAAAAAATAAGCCACCCTTCGTATCGCTCAATATAACTGCTACATCGCACTTATCATCTTCGGCTATGGCCAAAATCGGTTTTCCCGCAGCGAGATATTCGAACAGCTTCCCTGGAATAATACCTTTTGAATTCTTTACCATGGGTGAGATAAGCAACAGTACGTCCGCCTGGCTCATTTCTTTTAATGCGTCCGCGTGGGTGAGGTACCCCAAATAGTTTACACTTTTTGATATCCCATAATCGTCGATTTTCTTTTGGACACCCTCGGATATGCTTCCTGCTATTCTGAATTCAAAGGAACCCTTATAACTCGCCAAAGCTTCAAAAAAAACGTCGGGATCGTAAATATCTGACATTGTCCCAGTGTAGGAAATGATCAGCTTCTTTGACTCACGAGAATTTCGTGGGTTCTCATCTACTAGATCCTGTTCATCAAATCCATTCGTGACTACATGATATTCTCGTTCCACTTTTCGATTGAACAGCTCTGCAAATCCTTTACTGACGGTAATGCAAAAATCTGCCTCTTCCAATGTCTGTTTTTCGAGCTTGGCATCGTGCTTCTCCGCCCATGGCGTTCGAAGCATTTTTTCATTGTAGTAAATATCCGTCCAAGGATCGCGAAGGTCAATACCCCACTTTATACCCAAGTCCCGCTTCAGGTCGAGACCGATCAAATGAGTAGACTGAGGAGGGCCAGTCGTAACGACACAATCAATAGTGCGCGTTGAAATGATCTCTTTAGCCTTAGCGATCGCATAGCGATTCCAGCCACGGCGCGCATCGGGAATAAAAAAATTACCTCTGATAAATCGAGAAAAAGATGAATTCGATTTCTGATTGCTAAATCCACCGTAAGGCACTCGGTCTTTTCCAACGGCTTTTGCGTAGAGCTGCAAAGGCTCAAAAGAATGGGTTCTAAAAACTTCCACCTCATCTCTCACTTCTTTCAGCAAGGACTCATCTCGTTGGGGGTATGATCCCTGATCGGGATCAACCGTCAAGATGATGGGGTTCCACCCAAACTCGGGTAAGTACTTACTAAACTTCAACCAGCGCTGAACCCCTGCGCCTCCCGCAGGTGGCCAATAATAAGTTATTATAAGTAAGTTCTTCACCTACTTCGAGGGAAGCGTATAACCGCTTTTTCGCTGACAGTGAACAATATAATACCGGTCGGTAACATTCCTCAAAAGTGGTCGGATACCTACCTTTTTCTTCTCGGGATTCTTCCATTTGGCCGAATCATTAATTTCCCAACCTGACTTTTCCATAAGCATATCGAATTGCTTTGGCTCAAACTCGTGGTAGTGCCTGTCCCAAGGATCAGTCTTACTCCAATAGGCCGATGCAAACCAAAGCTTGAGCGGCACAGAAGCTACCAGATTTGGAACATCTAGTAAGCGAAGGATATTAAATGGCGCCAACATATGCTCGAAAATCTCGAAGGCAGTTACGCAATCAACATCCATTTTGAGGTATTTCTCAAAATCTACGTCCAAGTCTTCACCACCTGTATTGATTACATCATAACCTGCTTCCTTCATGGCTTCCCCAAGAGAATTGGGAATTCCCAAGTCAAGAATCCGCTTGTTGGGCCCGATAGTTTCTTTGAGAAATTTAATTGTACTGTCTATCCGTTCTTGCATAGTTAGCTCATTAGGTCTTCGTAAATATCTTCTTCAGGCATCTTAAAATGGCGGTAAAGCGCAAACAAGAAGAGGAAGAATACAATCAGTCCTGCACCAGTGCTGATTAAGGAAGCCTGCGCATAGCTTTCAGGCTCAAATTTGAATTCAATTTTATGACTGCCTTCGGGAATGATCATCCCGCGAAGGGCGTAGTTCGCACGAAAGTGATCTACTCGCGCGCCATCCAAATAAGCATTCCAGCCTCCAGGATAATAAATCTCAGAAAAAACCACTGCTTGTGAAACGGGGGAATCGTAGATATAGCTGATGTAGTTTGGCAAATGCTCCTCGACCGCTATCACTGCATCAGCTGATTCTTGAAAGTTAAAACCTTCTACCATTTCACTAAAATCAGTATGAACGACCGCCTCAGATCTCAGATCTAGGTCGTCCAAAGCCAAAATTTCCTCGTTGGCATTTTCAGCAGACTGGATATACTCAACGAACCAAGCAGGCCCATAGGCATATTGATTTTCAAAGGGTGCTGCTTCAGGGTTGTAGACAATGTATTTCGTGTTGAGCATGTTTACCACATCCATTAACTCAATGGCTCGATCCACTGCATTCATGTCTGGTGAGCCCTGAAGGGCAGCGCCCAAGGAGGCTATTTCTTTTGAAATGTGGAAATCATAGAGCTCCTGAATACGCTTCAATTTGGCGCCGTGGTAGCCACCTACCGAATTATGGAAGTAAGAAGTTCTGGATTCCAGGAAGGGGCCATTGAGATTTAAGACGCGGTAATCTGTGCTGAATCGCAGAGCCGCAAACTTCACATTATTGATCTCTTCTTGACTCGCTCTCCTAGAAATATCCTTTTTCGCTTCATTGCGAAAGTCTTGCACAGCTGTAGAAACTGCATCTCCCACACGAGGGTTCATTGCCATCTCGCGTTCCAAGATGTAATTGTCAGCAGTGGCTACAGGATATGCCGCGGCTGTAGCCTCTTCAGGCTGCCACGCTATGTAGCGACCTTTGTCTTTTTCATTGTTGACATAACGCTTCGCTACAGGCCACAAATCACCAATTACCAAAACCGCCATTGACACCAGCAAAACTTTCTCATTCACTTTTCCTTTGGCAAATAGCCAAACAACAGCTCCAGTGAAGAGAACCAAAATCAATGAACGCATGGCATCAGATACCAGAAGATCTGCTCTCGCCTCTTGCAGCGCCGAAACGTATTGCAAGACTGCCGCAGCACCATCACCTTGAGATAGGTTGCTGAAAATCTCATTTTCTTGAGCGCTCAAGAAATTAAAGAATACCTGAGGTGCAACTGCAAAAGCGAGTAAAACAAGAGCCAGGCCGCCAGCTACTCCAAAAAATAGTTTTGGCTTTGCAGCAATTGTTTCAGGCTTCAGCCGAAGGCGTCGCATGAATATGAAACCCAGTATGGGGAAGACGAGCCCCGTTATCGATAGCAATATGGTAACTGCTCGAAACTTGTTGTAGCCAGGCACGAAATCGAGAAAAAAATCGGTAAGTCCCATGAAGTTCTTTCCCCATGCTAGTGCAATAGTGAGAATCACCGTAGCGAGAAGTGCCCATTTCAACCTATTCCTGACAAATACCAATCCCAACAGAAAGAGAAGAAAGATTGTCGCGCCGAAGTATACTGGGCCACTGGTAAAGGGCTGATCGCCCCAATAAGAATTTGGGAAAACCTGAGTATCCTGATAACCTTGTGCTATTTCTCGATACAGTTCAGGGTTTTCTTTTTGAGTATTTTGATCAATTAAAGCACCTGATTCGCCTCCCATTAGATTCGGAACCAACATGGTAAACGTTTCCTTTATTCCATAGCTCCACTGGGTCACATAATCGCGATCCAAACCTTTAGTGGTATTGGCTTCATTAGAGCTCCCGTCGGGAGTAATCGTAAGTTCCGTGGCTCCCCTTATGGAATACTCCCCATACTCATAGGTAGGCCATAGGTTATTTAGATTGGCTGTAACCCCTAAGACGGCTGCAATTAGCAATACCGTAGAGGCTTTCATAAACTCATTGATCTTTTGCTGTCGGAATGCTCTGAAGGCAAAAACAAAAATCATAAAAAGCACTAGAAAGCTGAGGTAATAGGTGATCTGCACATGATTCGCATCGATCTCCAAAGACAAAAAGAGCGCCGCTACAGCGCCGCCAAATAAAAACTTACCCCTATATGCCCAAATAATACCCGCTAGAACGGGAGCCATGTATCCGATGGCATGGGCTTTTGTATTGTGTCCCGCTTCTAAAATGATGAAGTAATAGCTGGAAAAAGCAAACGCGACCGCACCTATTGCTGCCATGGCGGGTTTGACTCGCAGCGAAATCATCAGAATATAAAAACCTAGTAAGTAAAGAAATAGGTAACTGGCGGGCCTCGGAAGACCCAGTGTTACCACATCATCAATAATTGAAATGATGTCGTTTCCATGCTGAACCGAAATTTGATAGGCTGGCATTCCTCCAAACATGGAGTTTGTCCAAAGTGGATCCTCTCCATACATTCTTCGGTACTCAATGATTTCTTGAGCCATTCCACGGAAAGTGGTCACATCGCTTTGGTTCAACTTATACCCGTCAAAAGCCGGATAAAAATAAACGGCGCTGATCGCCAGAAAAGAAAGTATAACTATAAGGTGAGGTATAAATCTCTTTACAAATGGGTGCTTCATAATTAATCCAGTTCTTCAAAATCGACGTAATCTCCCTCTCCGGAATCTCCTCTCCTGTTCTTTTTATTCTTGTCGGTATACTCGATGGTCACATCTCCTTCACTTCGACTATCAGTCCCACTTTGTGAAGAGTCAGGGCGGCCAGAGGATTTGTTCTTATTCATAATAGGCATGAGAAGTCTCCCCAGAAAGCGGACAATAAAGTAAATGGCCAAAATGATCAGGATCAATCTCATGTCGTTCTCAAAGATATAGAGATTCGCTTAGCGACTCAGGTATAGGTTTCGTTCGCTGTATATTTTTCTAAAAAATGGATCTGTCAGCGTATCGATAAAACGAATCGCTTCTCCCGTAGACTTCATCTCGGGGCCCAACTCCTTATTCACATTCGGGAATTTCTCGAAAGAGAAAACAGGGATCTTAATTGCATATCCTCCCTTTTTTGGCTTGAAGTCAAAATCAGTCACCTTCTTCTCACCCAGCATCACCTTAGTGGCGTAATTCACATAGGGTTCGTCGTATGCTTTCGCAATAAATGGAACCGTTCGAGATGCACGTGGATTGGCTTCAATCACATAAACTACATCGTCCTTGATGGCAAATTGGATATTGATCAACCCAACGGTATGGAGGGCAATGGCGATTTTTTTGGTAATCGTTTCGATTTGCTCAATGATCAAGTCACCCAAGTTGTAGGGCGGCAAAACGGCATAAGAATCACCCGAGTGAATCCCAGCAGGTTCAATGTGTTGCATCACACCAATGATGTATACATTCTCACCATCGCAGATAGCGTCTGCCTCAGCTTCGATGGCATCACTTAAAAAGTGGTCGAGAAGAATCTTATTGCCAGGCATATCCCTTAGAATATTCACGACATGTGTCTCCAGGTCTTCCTTATTGATGACAATTTTCATTTGCTGGCCACCCAAAACATAAGAAGGCCGAACCAAAAGTGGAAAGCCAAGATCATCAGCCAATTCAAGCGATTGCTCGGCATTGTCTACGACTCCGAATTCAGGGTAAGGAACGTTGTTCTCTTTCAAAAGAGTAGAAAAGCTCCCACGGTCTTCGGCCAAATCCAATGCTTCATAGCTGGTGCCGATCACTTTAATACCGTAACGGCTCAGCTTTTCAGCCAATTTTAATGCAGTCTGCCCACCAAGCTGTACGATGACGCCTTCGGGTTTTTCATGCAAAATGATATCGTAGATGTGCTCCCAAAAAACAGGCTCGAAATAGAGCTTGTCGGCCGTGTCAAAATCGGTGGAAACAGTCTCAGGGTTGCAGTTGATCATGATGGTTTCGTAACCACATTCTTTTGCAGCCATGACCCCGTGCACGCAGCAGTAGTCGAATTCGATCCCTTGACCGATACGATTGGGCCCCGATCCAAGAACCACAATCTTCTTGCGATCGCTTACTTCCGATTCATTCTCGCCTTCAAAGGTGCTGTAGTAATAAGGAGTCTTCGCTTCAAATTCAGCGGCGCACGTATCAACGATTTTGTAAACACGGTTGATACCCATTTCATTTCGCTTATTGAAAACTTCACTTTCCAAGCAACGCAAAAGGTGCGCGACTTGACGGTCGGCATATCCTTTTTGCTTTGACTCAAAAAGAAGCTCTCTAGGAAGAGAATCAACGGTATGTTTTTCAATCTTATCCTCAAGCAAAATCAAATCTTCAATTTGCTTCAAGAACCAGTAATCAATCCTCGTCTTTTCGTGGATCGTCTTAAATGGAATACCCAGCTTTATCGCATCGTAGATATGGAAGAGTCTATTCCAGCTCGGGTGCTCCAAACTGTGTAGAATCTCATTCTGATCCTTCAATTCGCGTCCATCGGCTCCCAAACCATTTCGCTTTATTTCCAGCGACTGGCAAGCTTTCTGAAGTGCTTCTTGGAAACTTCTACCGATTCCCATCACTTCTCCAACGGATTTCATTTGAAGACCCAGTTCGCGGTCAGCACCTTTAAACTTATCGAAATTCCAACGTGGAATCTTTACGATAACGTAATCGAGTGTAGGCTCAAAAAAGGCCGAGGTGGTTTTGGTAATCTGGTTTTTCAACTCATCTAAGTGGTACCCAATTGCAAGCTTAGCCGCAACCTTTGCGATGGGATAACCAGTTGCCTTAGAAGCCAAGGCCGAAGATCTCGATACCCTCGGGTTGATTTCAATGGCAATGATATCTTCCTTCTCATCTGGGCTTACGGCAAATTGCACGTTGCAACCTCCCGCAAAATTCCCGATAGAGCGCATCATCTTAAATGCCATATCGCGCATTCGTTGATACGTTCGGTCGCTGAGTGTCATGGCTGGTGCCACGGTAATGCTATCTCCCGTGTGGATTCCCATCGGATCCATGTTTTCTACGCTACAGATGATGACCACATTGTCATTGGCATCGCGCAAAAGCTCCAACTCAAACTCCTTCCATCCGAGAAGGGCTTTGTCAATCATCACCTCGTGGATTGGAGAGACATGCAGTGCTCGGGTTAAAAGAGTATCAAAGTCTTTCTGCTGATGAACGATTCCTGCTCCTGCCCCACCCAAGGTGTAGCTGGAGCGAATGCAAAGTGGAAAACCAAATCTTTGCGCGATTTCTTTTCCTTCTAGAAAAGAATTGGCAGTAGCCTGAGGTGCCATTGGAATATCGATGGATAACATCAATTTCCTAAAGGCCTCGCGGTTTTCAGTAACGTCGATGGCGTTGATATCAACCCCGATCATTTTCACCCCAAAGCGCTCCCAAAGTCCCAACTCATCACATTTGATAGCAAGGTTTAGAGCAGTTTGCCCACCCATAGTGGGAAGAACCGCATCGATATTGTGCTTTTCGAGAATCTCCTCAATTGATTCCGGCTCCAATGGCTTGAGGTAAATATTGTCAGCCACCACCGAATCGGTCATAATGGTAGCTGGATTGGAGTTGATCAGGGTAACCTCGATTCCTTCTTCGCGCAATGAGCGCGAAGCCTGCGAACCTGCGTAATCAAACTCACATGCTTGGCCGATTACTATTGGGCCGCTACCGATAATCAGGACGGATCGTATGCTTCTATCTCTAGGCATAATGATGGTTTTAAAGGAGGTGGGAAGAAAAAGTTTGGAAAAAAAGCGTCGATAGGGCGAAGAGAATACGTCGATGTGCCTAAATTTTGCTTCATTTAGGCAGCGAAAGTAATTGAATTTTTCCTTCCTAAGTGGAATACAAAGCAACAGTTCAAGAGAAGTTATTTACACATGGTGAAATCCGCCTGAATTATGCCGTATGGGGTGATGGAAATCAACCACTTCTGGCCTTTCATGGTTTCGGCAGAAACCACAAAGATTTCATTCGCTTCACTCGTCCGTTTCAGCAGACTTTTAAGATCTATGCCTTTGACATTTTCTTTCATGGAGAGAGTGATATCAGTGGGCGTTCACCCGATGGAAAACCCTTATCAAAACTTGAGCTGAAGGAACTTTTTGAAGCTTTTCTAGTTCACGAAAACCTCAGCAGTGCCTCACTCATGGGCTATAGTTTGGGCGGGAGAATATGCATGTGCATTGCCGAAGTAATGCCCAATCGAATCGAAGCACTTTACCTCTTTGCTCCAGATGGCTTAATAGTGAATCGCTGGTACGCTCTCTTGAGTCATTACGCTCTAGGCCGGGTGGCATTTCGGATTTTTATCAAACACAATGCCCCGTTTTACTGGATCATCAATGGACTTTATCGGGCGAAAGCCATCAGTGAGAAGCTACGAAGTTTTGTTATTGTGCAAATCAAGACCCGTGAAATGCAGCAGCAAGTTTATTCTGTCTGGACTTTTTTAAGAAAAATCGAGCCCGATTTTGACAGCCTAAGCAATGGTATGAGAGAGAATGAAATCACTGCCGATATCTTCTTTGGACTTTACGACAAAATCATTCCCGAAAAGAATGTCCAGAAATTCAAAAAGGCCAATCCCGACATAAAAATTCACACTTTAAAGTCTGGACACATTGTAATGACTGCGGCCAATGCGGCACTTATTAATAAAGAAAGCCTAATGCAGCTACCGAAGGATGCGGAAACAAAAAAACCGCCACTGCAATAAATGCAGCGGCGGAAAAAAAATATGTTTGAAGCGAAAGGTTATTATCGCTTGTGCAGCTTGTCGTCAGAAACGCTAAGACGCTTGCGTCCTTTTCTACGTCGCTCTGCTAAAACTTTACGACCACTTGCAGAGGCCATGCGTGAGCGAAACCCGTGCTTGTTGCGACGCTTTCTATTCGATGGTTGGAATGTTCTTTTCATGGCAATGGATATTCAAAAGTCTTTACCGTTTTAAAAACGGACTGCAAAAATACTCTTTTTGTGCTTATGGCAAAACGAAAGTTGAAAATAGTATAGGGTATTTTGTATTGAGTATTGGGATGAGGGGTCGCGTGCAGGTAAAATAGGACTTTGACCAATACAGCGAAAGATAGATTTACGCCTCAATTTTCAGCTCAGCACTACCCGTTGCCATGCTACATACTATCAGTCAATAGCCGAAAACCAATGCCCAAAGCCGACTCATTATCGGTAGGTCAAGCCAATAATAGCATTAACAAAATCACAGCATTCTAACCAGCTGAAAAAACTACCCCATTAACTCCTGACAAACAATGAATTACTCTCCCCTCCGAAAGAAAAACTCAGTAGGTCTTCTTTTTTAATTCGATTCTTTTGGCAATCTTTAAGCGAACGAAAGAATAA
>JBLIDT010000006.1:0-150489 GCA_047632755.1 Cryomorphaceae bacterium | reverse complement strand
ACTCGCGAGAAATTACTGTAAAGCGAAGCCGCTACTTTGGCCTTTTCTTTCCGATCGAAGTCGGAAATATCTCTTTCGTTCCAAGATACTTTTCCCGACAAAGGCTCTTGCAACCCATTCAAAACCCGCATCAAGCTTGACTTCCCGCTACCATTCGACCCGATAAATGCCGTGACCGAGCCTTTCGGCAAAGTCAAATCAAGCTCTTCCACCAGAATTCTCGAGCCATACCCTACTGATATCTTGTGTGCTTCGATCATGTCAGTATGCGGCTTTTTCGACCTTTAAAAACGAGGTATATAACTACTGGCGCGCCCATAAATGCACAAACGGTGTTTAGGGGCAATGCATATTCGCTAAACGGCAATCTAGCTATCAAATCACAGAGAACAGCCAAGCACCCGCCTAAAATAAGCGCAGCGGGCAATACTGTTCGGTGGTTGGGAGTGGAAAAGAGCAATCGAGCCAAATGCGGAGCGGCGAGTCCAATAAACGCGATCGGACCGCAAAAAGCCGTGATGACACCTACCATAATTCCTGCGGCAATCACCAAGGTGAGTTGAAGCTTTTTGACATGAACTCCCATTGTTTTGGCGTGGAGCTCTCCTGGCAATAAATGATTCAAGGGTTTTATAAAAAAAGGAGAGATGGAGAAGATCAACAGAAGGGGGATCAATAAAATCGGAAGTTGTTTAAAAGCAATATTGGAGAAACTTCCAAATCCCCAAAAGACGAAAGCTTTTAAAGAAGTCTCATCGGCGTAAGCCTGAAGCAGACTAACCATTGCGGAAGCAAAAAAACCAAGCATCAGTCCGACAATGAGCACAGAAGCCATATTTGCAAATCGGTGTGCTACCGCCAAGATGACTAAGAGCACTGCTATGGAACCAATCGCCGCCGCAGAAACAACGGCAAACTGAGAGGTAGCTATGACGCCGCCACCCAGAGTGAGAATGCCGACAGCAAGTGAAGAGCCACTGGTCAGGCCCAGAACGGATGGCCCCGCTAAAGGGTTTCGAAAAAGTGTTTGCATGAAAAGTCCGCCCAATGCCAATCCCGCTCCACCACAAAGAGCTGCGAGAGTTCGCGGAATTCGGGACTCTCGTATGATGATATTTTGCAACTCATCTCCTCCTCCAAAAAATGCCACGAAGGGAATGTCAACGGATCCCAAAAAGAGGGACGCAGGCACCAGAATAATCAGAATCAGAAAACAGAACACCCACTTGACCGCCTTGGACATGGTCCAAAGATAAGGGTAGTATAAAGATTACTGAATTGGTTTGAAGTAATGAAAAGTCGAATCGGTTTCGACGTTGGGATGAAAGATGTGATAGAGATCGGAAAGAATGAGCTGAGGCTCCATAACAGCATCGCCGAAATAGTCTTTCTCGGCGGTGTTGCAGATAAAAATCTGCTTGTCCTTAAAGGCTGTCAAGTTCTCATAAAGCGGACTCATTTCCAAAATATCTTCGGAAGTGAAAGGTTCTTTTGAGGACACTACCAATCCCCAATAGTCTGCCTGAGAAATAGTGACGAGTGCCTGCTCGAAATCAAGTTCGGCACTTTCTTGCCCTTCGATATGGTCGAAAGTATAGCTCGCTCCTGCATCCTTGATGAACTTGGCTATGTAGCTATCCTTTCCTGGAGCATACCAAAAATCGCCGTAGCGACTACCCGTGAAGGCGGAAGGAAGAGATGAGTGCATGGCAGCTTGTGTTTGAATTTTTCGGTAGGCCTCTTCTACTTCCGTGAAAATCGTCTGAGCTTCCTCGTACTTGCCAAGAAGGCAACCAACCACTTTTATCCACTCCGCCCTCCCGAGCGGGTGTGATTCTTTGTAATCCATTAGCAGAACTACTGGAATTCCCAATTCTTCGTATCGCGAAAAATCTGCTTCTCCGAAGCTATAGGCGAAAACCACGCTAGGACTCAGCTCCAGCATTCTCTCGAAATCTATTCCATCGCCCGAGATCATTTCTGCAATATCTCCCGATTCGATCAAATTGAGAATCTCGCTATTCTTAACACCGCTCGTATAGGTCATTCCTTTCACTGTGCTCAAGGCATCGAGGTGATTGAAAAAAGCGCCGAACGTCGTGCTATTCAAAACAGCCGTTTCAATGGGAATTGGAATTCCGACCGTGTCAGATTTTGTGAGCAAATAGGTTCCTAAGATTTGAGAGGTGTCTTGCGGATTTCTAACGGTAATGGAATATCCCTCGTTTGATTTCTGGATGGTAAATCCAGTGGCATATTTTACTTGGAGCTGCTCGGCATCCTTTGCAACTTCATGTTTTTGTTCAGTTTCTGTGGTGGCACACCCCGCCAGGAAAAGAGAAAAAATAAAAAGGTACTTGATCATCCTTCAGTTATGGGTTGGTTCCAAACTTTGATTTCATCTTCTTCGGAAACACCGCTTAAGACTTCTACTTTAATGCCATCAGAAAGTCCAAGTTTCACATCTCGTCTTTCGAATTTTTGATCACCGACTGCTATTTCCACGAAAGTGGTTGTGTCATTCTCGTACTGAACCAAGCCTTCGTCAATGGCGAGCACGTTATCTCTTCTATCCAAAACTACATTGGCATTTGCAGAATAACCCGCTCGAATGAACTGGTTCTCTTTCAGGTCTACCGCTGCTTTGATCTCAAACTGGATCGCTCCATTTTCTTCAACGCCTTTCGGTGAAATGTATTCCAGTTTCGCATCAAATTCTTCGTCTTCAATGGCGCCAATAGTAAGTATTAAATCCATTCCCTCTGAAATCTTTCCGACCTCACTTTCATCGACTTTCCCTTCAAAAATTAGGTCTGTCATATCAGCCACTGAGGCGATAGTCGTTCCCTCATTGAAGTTATTGAGTTCGATAACGCTATTCCCAATTTCAACAGGAACAGCCAATACCATTCCCGTTATCGTGCTTCTAACCAAAGTATTCGCGGCAGCGCTATTTTTGCTACTCACCCCTTCTCGGATGATTTGGAGATTGTCCTTCGCAGCGTCATACTCTGCTTGGGAATTGCGTTTTTCCAAGTCAAAGGGCTGATAGTCGGCGTAGGAAATAACTCCGTCATCAAAAAGATTTTTGTTTCGATCAAAGTCAATCTTGGCATTATCCAATCCAATCTCAGACCTCTCCAAGCGGTTCTCCGCGTTATTTAGCGTCACCATATCGGGAATAACTTTTATGCGGGCGATTATTTCTCCTGCCTTGATCGACATTCCCGGCTCAATGAAAAGCTGGTCGATAATCCCCGAAACAACTGGCTTGATGTCTATCTCCCTTCTTGGAAGAACGCTCCCAGTTGCAACGGTTTTCTTGATGATATCCGTTCGCTTGGCCGCTTCAACTTTAAATGAAACAGGTTTCTCCTGCGACTTTTCGTAGAGGTAATACATTGTCCAGGCCAAGAGACCGACAATGAGAATGGATGCAATGATGAAAATGACTTTTTTCATAATGGTTGTTTCTATTCGGTTCTGAGTGCTTCAATAGGTTTTATTCGTGCGGCTCTCATGGCAGGCAAGAGCCCAGCCATGGATCCTGAAATAATTAAGATGACAAGCGCGGTCAATACTACTTGGAAATCTACTCCTGGATTGCGGAAAGATCCGTCTTGACCCTCGACAAAAGTCGAGACCAACTCCAATAACCAGACGCCAAATATGACCCCGAGAAAACCTGCTAACGACGCTAGAAACAAAGACTCCAACAGCACCTGAGAAACAATACTCCAAGGTGTGGCGCCGAGTGCCTTCCGAACGCCAATTTCATTGGTGCGCTCTTTGACAATCACGAGCATGATATTACTGACGCCAATACTTCCTGCGATAAGGGTCAATATCCCTACAAACCAAGACAGTCCTTTGATGCCGTTGAAGATTCCGTTCATCTGAACGAATTCTTCTTCGCGATTGTACGAACCAAAAGCCCGATTGTCTTCGGGATGAACCTTGTGACGCACTTTCAATTTATCTAGGATCTTCTCCTCCATGGCAGAAACGGGAACACCCTCTCGACTGGTGATGCTCATCCAGCCCACCACATCACCGTAATTAAATGCCTTTTGAAAGGTGGTAAACGGCACGAATATGCTCTTTGTATCCTCTTCAGCACGCTCTCCCGAAAAGGTTGATTTGTACACGCCAACGACCTGGAAATTTACTCCACTGATCTTAATGTATTCACCCAATGGATTGACTCCTTTTTCAAAAAGCTCTTTGTAGACTCGCTCACCAATAACACAGACTTTTCGGAGTTCATCGAGATCAGCCCAATTGATAAATCGACCCTTAGTAATGGGTTTCGGTTCTATTTTGAAATAGTCTGGTGTATCACCAAATGCTGAAAAGGAACCTGTTCTGATTCCCCGTGTCACATTGTTTTCGCCGTTGTAGCCACCCAATTGATTTCTGGGAGAGAGGATATCAATTTCGGGAACATTGCTTCTGAGAAATTCCACATCGCTGCTTCTCAAATTAAAACTTCTTCCTTGCTTGAAACCCGCATAGGGTTTAGTAGTAGATTGAGTCCAAATGAACATGCAGTTGGTCACCCGGCTAAAATTGGCGGTGACGCCATTTTGCAAACCCTGTCCGGAACCCATCATGACAATGAGCATCATAATGCCCCACATCACACCGAAGGCTGTGGCCGCGGTGCGGAACGGATTCTTGCTCAGCACCTGAATTACTTCAGCCCATTTGTCTCGATCGAACATACTATTCGTCTTTTAATGCGATTACGGGTTTTATGCTGGCCGCCCTAAGTGATGGGAACAATCCTGCTAAAGCTCCAGCAATAATCATTACGACCAGAGTAATAAGAGCGACATTGAAATCTACTTCGGGATTGCGAAACATTTCTACCTCTCCGATGAGATTTGAAACTCCTTCAAGGGTGAAAACACCCAATACAAGCCCGATATATCCAGCAACGGAAGTGATAAATATTGACTCCTGAAGGATCAAGAAAACAACCGAAGCGGGAGTTGCGCCAAGTGCCTTCCTCACTCCTATTTCTTTGGTGCGTTCCTTCACCACGATACTCATGATATTGCTCACACCAACGATCCCTGCAATAATGGTAAATGCGCCGATTATCCAAACAAAAACCTCGATACCTGTCAGGATATTGGCAACCTCTTGGAACTCCTCGTTGTTGTTGCTCACACTAATGGCGCTTTCATCATCGGGATGAATGGTGTGCTTTCTGCGAAGCATGTCTTCTATCTGGGCGGTCATTCTCATCGTTTCTGGCAAGGGCAATTGACCAGTGGTAACCATGAACTGCTGAATATCGTCCCCAGCACCAAAAACATTTTGCCCTGAGCTCAGCGGAATATAGATATACCGTTGTGCTCGTGAGTTCCCGGTGTCTTCAAATACGCCCACTACTTTAAAAGGAATGCCGTATACCCGCAAATATTCGCCGAGTGGATTAACGTCGGGAAATAAATCATCGACGATCTCTTTTCCGATTACCGCGACTTTTCTATTCTCGAGAAGGTCAGTTGGATTGAGAAATCTACCCTTCTTAATGAGACTATTCTCTAGGAATTGATGATCGGGATTCACGGCCCTCAGCGGATAAGTGCTGTATTCATCACCGTAAGCCACCTCTGCGCTCCACACCATGTATCGAGCCGTGGCATACTCTATTCCATCCACAGCATCTCGGACATTTTCGAAGTCCTCAGTCTTGAACTGGATTTGCCTGCCTGGCTTGAGACCTTTGTAAGCCATGGAAGTTTTACCCGAATACACCCAAATACTATTGATGGCATTGTCGGAAAAGCTGTGTACCACACCGTTCTGCAGACCAGTGCTTACACCAAGAAGTAGAACGAGCATAAAAACACCCCACATTACCGAGAAAGCGGTAAGGAAAGTGCGCAACTTATTCTTTCGAATCGTTGCTAGTATTTCTTGCCATTTATCCAGATCAAACATGAACCAGGTAGTTGTGGCTTTCGATTACTCCATCTTTCAGCTTGATCAATCGATCTGTTTTTTCGGCAATGTCATTTTCGTGGGTAACGATGACCACTGTCATTCCTTCTGAATTCACCTTTTTGAGCAAGTCCATAACGGCGTATGAAGTGGAAGAATCCAAGGCTCCCGTTGGCTCATCGGCCAAAATCACCTTTGGACTGGTAATCAGCGCTCTAGCAATCGCCACTCGTTGTTTCTGGCCTCCACTAAGCTCAGAAGGCATGTGATCTGCCCAATCCAAAAGGCCTACTTTATCCAAATACTGACGAGCAAGCTCATTGCGTTTTCGCCGTTTTATTCCTTTGTAATAAAGAGGCAATGCCACATTCTCGACTGCATTCTTAAAAGAAATCAAGTTAAACGACTGGAATATAAATCCGATCATTTCGCTGCGGTACTTTGCTGACTTCGTTTCGGAAAGGTCTTTGATCAATTTTCCGTCAAGGAGATATTCTCCCGAATCGTAGCTATCGAGAATCCCTAAAATATTGAGCAGGGTTGATTTACCCGATCCCGAGGAGCCCATAATAGAAACCATTTCGCCATCTTTAATATCGAGATCGATACCTTTTAAGACAGGAAGCGGCCTATTGCCTACTGTGTAGCTCTTATTGACATTCTTGAGAGTGATCATAATCCGAATCAAAAGTATTAACGTAAGGGGTTCCGCGATGAGTGTATTACTTGAGCGGCCCCATGACTAGATGCACGGATAAAAAAAACCACCCGGCTCGAAATTAACCGAGCCGGGTGGTAAAAGGTTCTGAATCAACAAATATTAACAAGTCGATACTACGGGCAGCCTGGAAAAAGTGAGACTGCAGTACTATACGGTGCATCATCAAGCGGTGGTTTTGTAAACGATACCCGAATTTCGTCGAGGATGTCATTTTCGTTCAAGCCAAAAAAATCTGTGGGAATTATGGTTATAGAGAAGAAACCATCCCCTTCAGGAACCATTGCAACTTTGGACTCATCCGTAACTTCCAAAATCTGATAAGCACCACCATTTACTTTGTATTGAAATCTAGCAAAATAGGCATCCCCACCTTGCAGACCAGGATTGGCTTCTTTATTGGTATCGTATGTTAATGCAAAAAAATCTTCTTGGAAGAATGTTGTTGGAAAGGGACAAACCTTATCGAAACAGCCAACTGGTTCGGGAATGATATTAATATCAGGAGACTTTTGCTCGCCGATACCCTCGCCCGGTGACTCACCGTTTTTCTCTTTCACGAGAAAATCGATTCCGCTTTCGTAAAACTGAGCAGCGGGTACATTGTAAAACTGAACCATAGAAGCTCCTAAAAAATCAAAGTACCAGAGATTTGGATTGGACTCATCCTGCGTCAATATCAAATTATCATTTGAATTTCCCCAGTCTCCATTTGTCACAGCGAAGGTTGATCCACCTATTTCTAAATCTGGACGATCACCATTTGGATTCCACGCCCAGATATACAATGGATTGGTTTCGGAGTCGCCATCCATTAATTCAGGACAGTCACATTCTGAAGATGACACGTCAACGTACAACCTCACAGGCCCCGTAACATCTGTAGGTTCGGGGTCGAAATAGATTCCTTGCGCCGTCGCCAAAGAACTCCATCCTATGGCAACAGCAATGAGTATGATTGATCTAAGTTTCATTTCTTTTGCTTTATGACTTTCTTACAAATACCAATCTGTAACCGAGTACTGCTTTATCTTCACCGTCGGTGTTACAGAATTTTTGAACGTTCATTTTGAGTTCGTTATCTACGATTCGAGTCGGTCCCCCCAGAGGTGAATTGATCGTTTGATCGTCAGAAACAAGCGTGATACTCGATGGTGTCAACGGATCATTAAACGACCACGTACCTGCATCTGGGAAAAAGTTCACTCCATCTCCAGAGATTGTCTCGAATGTACCATCGGCTTCAAACTTGATTTCTAGCAGGTCAGATCCAGAGGTATAGTATTCTGAAATTTCTCTCTCGGGTTTTGAGGGGTTCCCTTCGTCAACCAGAAAAACTTGATTTACTACCCAACCAGTGGCTACCAGACCTTCAGTCTTACCAAATGGTTCACCAATTTCAGCTTCGTCTTCTTTACAACCTTGAAAAATCAAGGCGGTGAAAAGAATCAAATAAAATATATTGAACTTATTCTTCATCACTTTCTATTTTCAATTAACATCCTCCTCCTGGATTAAGAGGAAATAAATCAGTTTGTTCAGTTGAAGGAAATTGCAAAATCATTCCGGGACAATCGTACGGTTTCTCTCTTACAATGACCTCTTCACCTTGAGCCCCAATTCGCTTTAGGTCATGAAATCTTTGGCCGGTGCAAGGAAACTCCAATCTTCTTTCGAGTCTGGCAGCCCCGATAACATCGTCATCTGACGCTGAAGCTATCAGATCGAAAGCAACTGAGCCATAAGCTCTGCCTCTTATATCATTGATATCTTGGATTGCGATCGTCAAACCAGCTCCAGTTTCCGCTGCAGATTCTGCTCTGATTAATTTCATCTGAGTTATCGTCAACACTGGAATATGAAAGAATTCAGGCTCAAACATGTTAGTAACAAAGAAAGACACCTCTTCCTGATTTACCGTTTGGTACAAGAGTGGTCTTTGACCGAGATCGCCATTGGCTTTTTGAAGGCCATAAAACTCTTCTGTAAAATTAAGTGTCGTCACCTGCTCAGGCCCTGAGTAATAATTCCCGCGAAAACCTCCATTTCGAGAATCAATAGAGCCATCGCTGGGTCTTATTCCTGTGAAGATGTAGAAGATGGCTTCTGAAGAAACCGCTGGATACTGGTATCGATTTACTTCTGTATCGAAATCATAGGGTGCTTCAGTGATCACTTGGTTTGCAAGTTGAAACGCGCGGTCGTATTCGTGCATTTGAAATCTTACTTCAGCCTCTAAAGCCAACGCCGCCCAGCGTGTGGCATACACAGGATTCTGGTCCGTTAAGTTTTCTTGAGCAAATGCCAAGTCAGACAATACTAGGTCATAAACTTCTTTCACTGTAGACCTGCTCGCATTAACGATATCAGAACTAGTCCGAATAGCAACTCCGGGGTGCTCGTTTCCTGGTGTATAATCATAAGGATGTGCCCAGCCCCTAACAATATCAAAATGACAGAGGGCTCTAATAAAGCGTGCTTCAGCCTCGAACTGGAGAGGGTTAAAATCTGAATTGGTGTAATCCACCATATCTTTATTTTCAATGACAGTGTTTGCTCGCAGTGGGCCTCTATAAAGGTTAGCAAATACACCTCCTACGTTTCCATTGAAAATACTTGTGTTTCTCAGCCACACTGAAGTATAATCATCCTGCTGTACAGGCCGTTCTAAATTGTCACCGAGAAGATTGAAAAGGTTTTGTGCATTTCCGTTGTAAGTATTACCTAAAACGTCGTATGCGGAAACCAATATCTCTTTGACGTCCTCAGGCGTTTCGATTGCATTTTCAGGCAAAAGGTTTTGACTATCCTCAGCTGGCTTGCGCTCCAGAAGATCCTCACAAGAAGAAAAAACAAACCCAAATAAGAGGATTCCAAAAAGCTGCGGAATAAAGTATGTCTTAATCGTCATTTTTCTAAAATCTTAAATTGAACGCAAGGTTAAAACTCATTTCTTGCGGAGGAGTAAGGTATGTGATGTTCGGACTCATGTTCATGTCGGTAGCGTTATCGAAGTCGCGCGCTATCTCAGGATCGAGGCCTTCAAAATTTGTGAATGTCAAAAAGTTAGAAGCAGTAAGGGTAACTGACGCTCCTTTAAATGCCGCTGCTGCCACGTTAAAGGCTGGGATATTATAAGTCACACTTAATCGGCGCACTCTTAGATAGTCACCATTTTTGATCCATTGGTCAGTATTGTTATTAAAGGGATTGTCAATACCGTAATTCTCAACCAACCTCGATAGACGTGCAAACTCAGCTTCATCGCCTTCTTGCTGCCAACGGTCAAAGACTTCTGTTCTCATATTCCAGTCTGTAACCACTCCATTCTGTCTCTTGCTCGAAGAGTCATAAATATTACTGCCCAAGCTGAAAATCATAACCAGCCCCACATTCCAGCGACCAAAGTCGAAATTGTTTGTGATTCCACCGACGGCCAATGGAAGAACACGCCCAACAGGAACTCGGTTGGCAGGATCCCAGGTACTCGTATGATTTCCATTAATGTCTAAGTATACATTTCTACCTGTTTGAGGATCTACCCCTTGAAATCGCACGAGGAAGTTAGTTCCAACAGGTTCTCCAACTACTACACGGGTATCATTGGTACCTCCGCTGATTGCATCTTCACTGTAATTTCCGATGCTGACAATCTCATTGTAATTGTAGGCTATGTTGAAATCTGTTCTCCAAGTAAAATTTTCTCTATCCATGTTGATAGTGCTCACTTCAAGCTCAACTCCTCTATTGACAATTTCTCCTACATTATCCCAGAACCCTGTAAAACCAGTACTCGGCTGTGGTGTAAGATTCAGTAGTATGTCTGTTGTCTTCTTATTGTAAAGTGACAAGGTAGTAGTCACCCTGTCATCCCATAAACCCATTTCTAGTGCTACGTCAATAATTTCAGAAGTCTCCCATTGTATATCTGGGTTTGAGGGAACACTCAAGAAACGGATGTCCTCCCCGTTATAAGCTTCGTTAGCTCGGGTGTAAAAACCATATTGCTGATAATTCGGGATTGCAGCGTTTCCTGTTAATCCCCAACCAGCTCTCAACTTCATAAAAGATATCGTCTCGTTCCCCTTCAAGAAGTCTTCTTCACTCATTACCCATCCCCCAGAAACAGTTGGGAAGAATCCGATTCTATTGTTTTCCCCAAAGCGAGAAGAACCGTCAGCTCTGGCACTAAATTGTCCAAAGTATTTATTGTCTCGGGCGTAATTCACTCGTCCAAAACCAGATATAAAATTGCTGAATTGTTTGTTGTCAGCCGGACTGGCTTGTCTTATACCAGAGAGTGCATCACCCGATATCTGACCATTCACGCCAGCGCCCTCTTGAGAAATCCCCGATCTGAAAACCGTTCTTGAATCTTGGTATTCGAATCCGAGCATGTAAGTGAACGTATTCTTGTCATCCAATTCATGAATGTAAGAAACAGTTGCATTCGTATTCCAGTTGTTGGTGTAGTTGTGATTTCGGGTAGCGATATTTTCTAAATCAGATGTTCGTTCAGCATTTCGCAACAATCTATCTTGAAATATATCATCAAAAAGATTCATGTAGTCATAACCGAAGTAGGCCTTTACGAACATGTTTTTGATCGGACGGTACTCTAAGGAAACGTTATTAATCGATCTGAACTCGGTAGTTGTCCATTCCTGAAGTTCTCTTTGGCGAACTGGGTTAGGCCCATCATCCCAATAATCAGATGGAAGATGCAATATATTTCCATTGCCATCAAAAACGGTATCAGGGTGAAAAATCGGGTAGATTGGAAGCGCTCTAGACATTGCATCACCCAAACCACCGCTCCAAGCAGCATTTACTCGATTGTTCACTCCCTGGCTAACGGACACATTTGCCGAGATATCGAGCTTGTCGTTAATCTTATATGTTGCATTCGTTCTAAAAGACGATCTCTCATATGAGTTACCGACAAGGTAGGAGCCATTGTCATCATAACCCAAAGAGGAGAAGAGCTTCAATTTCTTAGTTCCAAAATTTGCGGAGAAGTTGTATGACTGCTTAAATCCAACTCCGATCGTTTCATCTACCCAATCTGTATCTGTTTGGCGTGCCTGATCCCAAGAAATATTTCCAGGCAAAGTCGCCAACCCCACATTGCCATCGTTTTCCCATGCCTCTTGGTACAACTGAAGGTACTGAGATGCATTGAGCATATTAGGTCGGGCGGTAGGAACTGAAAAACCGTGTCTTGTATTCAACGAATAATCCCAACCTGTGCCTGTGCCTGTTTTCGTGGTAATCAAGATTACACCATTGGCACCACGTGAGCCATAAATTCCAGTGGCTGCGGCATCTTTAAGAATTTCGACACTTGCAATATCATTCGGGTTAATGGTGGCAAGAGGATTGTTATTCATTCCACCAGAATTCCCGTTTAAGAAATAATCTTGAGTAATGGGTATTCCGTCTACGACATATAGAGGATCTCCTGCGGCAGAAATCGAAGCGATTCCTCTCACGCGAATGACTGATGCAGATCCAGCTAAACCACTGCCCTGTGTTACTTGCACCCCAGCTGCTTTTCCTTGAAGTGCTGCTTCAAAACTTGGTGTCGGAATATCTGTAAGCTCTTTTGATCCTACTTTTACTATTGACCCAGTTACTTCTCGCTTTCTTTGAACACCATAACCAACCACGATAAACTCTTCCAACGTTTCGGCATCCACTTCCATATCCCGATTTACAGTAATTGTACCAGTTGGTGCAACATTGATTGTCTCTCTCGCTTCCAGATACCCAATAAAAGAAAACACCAAAACCTGCTCTCCTACTGGAGCGTCTTTGATGTCATACTTTCCGTCTAAGTCAGTAGCATCTCCTTGAGTAGTTCCTTCAATCCTTACTGTAACACCAGGCATTGAAAGTCCGTTTTCGTCGTTCACCACACCCGTGATGTTTTGCGCTTGAAGCGCAACGGAGGAAATCAGAAGGAAAGAAAGTACCCAGAGGAACCGGGACATTTGAATCTTCATAGTAGAGCAATTAAATGAGGTGTTAAAACTATAAAATTTTCTATGTGTCATTACTACACAAATCCGTAACCTGACAAAAGTCATTATTTGGAATCGACCATTACTTTGGTCGTCGCCACTCCGCTTTCAGTTCGAAGTTGAATCAAATACATCCCACTTGCGACCTTTGCACCAGCGTTATCTCTGGCATTCCATCGTTGCATATGATTACCTGATGAGAACTTGCCCGAAGCCAAATTCCTTACAATTCTTCCTTGCAAATCAACCACCACCATATCGACTTGCGCTGATTGCTCAAGGGTGAAAGAGAGTTGTGTAAAATCGCTAAATGGATTCGGATAAGGAACATCTAAAGACCCTCCCACAAAATCAGCTTCGTCAATATTTAATGAGATGTCTGGGGTCTCCAGTTCCAAAGTGGTATAGACTCGATACTCTCCTGGCTCCAGTAAAAATTGGTTGCTGAGGTTTTCTTCTACGATTGATTCACCCGTAAAGTAGTCGTACCACGTTCCCGTCTGGGTAAATCCGGGTAGGATTGATTGAGGAACTACGTCGAAGTTGGCAATGATCACCACATCCATTTCGGGATGTTGTATGATTAGACGCTTTTCTAATCCTCCTACATCCCAAGTGTAATTATCGCTGCGAAAAGCTTCATTTACGGTTTTCAACTTAATGAGAGCCGCGGTTACTTTAAAGAGTCTTTCGCGCGCAGGCACGTCTTGATAGTCCCATCTAATAGGCTTAGGAGACGTTCTACAATCTTCTTGAATGCTTCCATCTTCACAAAGATTAATGTGAAATTCATATCCTAGTTCACCAAATTGCCAAAGCATTTTAGGACCTCTAAGTGGATACAGAAAGGCGGCAACGGCTTCCTGACGTGCCAATGCAGTAGTCAATTCTGTTACGTCGTAATCTCCGCTGCTATTGCCAAATTCCAAGTTCTTATACATCAGGCGCTGTTCATCGTGACTTTCAGCATAACTGACCAAATTTGGCTCATTCCACCCTCTATCTTGATGGTCGGCCCTCGCTAGATTGGCATTGCTTGCATAACCCATTGAGTTTTGATTGTACTCCTCGGTCATCTTTCCCCAGAGCATAAAACCCAAATTGGCCAAAGCCGTCTCTTCGGGATTATCACCCAAGTGCTCCAAAATCAAGTACACCTCATCGTCATAAGAATATATTTCATCCCTAATACGGATCCAGTGGTCAACCCGATCTTGATCGTATTGATTCCACTGCCCGACATTGCTGCTAAAGTTTTGGGTAAAACCTTTACTCAAGTCAAAGCGGAATCCATCAAATCTGTACTCCTCAATCCAAAAACGAAGATTTCGATTAACGAAATCTTGGGTGTGAGGAGAGTCATGATTATAGTCATAACCAACGTTGAATGGATGCTGAGCTTGAACATTGAAATATGGACTCTCGGCTGTTGGAGGTCCTGCGGCACCATTCTCAGAATACATTCTCACTTGAGGGTTCTGTCCAAATGAGTGATTGAATACTTGGTCTAGAATTACTGCAATTCCCCTTTCATGACATTCATCAACGAACTCTTTAAGTTTCTCACCTGGTCCATAGTACTTATCAGGAGCGAAGTAAAACATCGGATTATACCCCCAACTGAGATTCCCTTCAAACTCCATGATTGGCATAAACTCGATGGCGTTTACGCCTAATCTTTCGAAGTAAGGCAAGGTATCAATCAGGCTTTGGTAAGAATGGTCTTCTAAAAAGTCTCTAACCAATAATTCATAGATCACTAATTGATCTGAAGGCGGACGTTCAAAATCATTCACTTGCCAATCGTATGGTTCTTGAGCCGTCTGTAGCACACCCACTATCTCAGAAGTAAGACCTTCTGGGTAGTCAATTAATCCAGGATAGGTCGACTCAGGAATAAATGGATCATTCCATGGATCTAATATTTTCTCACAATACACATCAGCAACTCGAAGATCCTCTTCATCTATGCTGTATTGAAAACGGTATTCCTGACCAGCAATGAGATTTGGGATTTCCACCCAATATCGATCTCCTTCAGGAGTAATGTTCATGAAGTAATCGGGGTTGTATTCCCAATTATTAAAATCTCCCACGACGTAT
Source organism: Cryomorphaceae bacterium (assembly GCA_047632755.1). GTDB lineage: Bacteria > Bacteroidota > Bacteroidia > Flavobacteriales_D > Cryomorphaceae > JAKVAV01. The sequence goes on along the minus strand of JBLIDT010000006.1, from coordinate 135,690 downwards.
ACAAAGTCTTTGAAGGGTGCGAACAACTGAAGGACAACCGTATTGTCATCGATATAATTGATTCCATCAATTACTCCTCCAGGAGAAAGGGCGACATTTGGATCATCTTGGATGATCACATATACAGAGTCAACTATGGTTTGATCGCCACTTGTAGCTTCCATCCAAAGCCATTGCTGCCCCGTAGGAAGTGCGGTCAAATCAACCGGTGCTTCAAGCGAAACAACTCCTGTTTCAGATGCTATGATATCATCATTTACATACAGAGTGATGTCCGAATTACCATTTGATTCTGCCAAGAAAGTATAATCAGAAACTGGATCGAGGATAACCTCAGAAGAAGAAGGTGTGGTAATAGCCGCTGAAAATTCACCTTCGGGATAAACATTTATGAATATATCGGAGCCATCAGCTTCTCTTCCGACAATGCTGCCGTTGCCATTTCTAAAGACGAATGAGAGTTGGATCACATCCTCACTACCCGTTAAGCCATAAAAGTCAATAATATTGTAGGAGATCTCGTGGGTGTTCGTCCCCTCAAATGTCATTATCACGTTAGGATCAGCCGTAGCCCATTCACCTTGTACGTTTTGCCAATCTGGCTGACCTTCAATGATTACACCTGTGTGTGCATAAACTGGCACAACACCGGTCAAGTCTCCATTCCCTTCAGCTGCATTGAAGGTGATGGTCACGTTATCATTTATGGTTGGGAAAGGCGGGTCAATCGTTACAACTTGCGCTATTGCGCCTAGACTTAAAGTAAAAAGCCCAAACACATAAATCCACTTCTTCATATCTTGATTGGTTTTATTGCTAAAATGATAAGTGTCAAACTTACACTTTAAGATGTTACGGCAACAATTTCAAGCGAAATAAAATTACACTAATGAGAATCCTATGATGTAGTGCTGTGTGAAGCTATTGTTTCACAAACCGCTGAACGTGGTTGTCAAAACGAATCAGATAGACTCCATTTGCTAGGGAAGAAGCGTCAAAAGAAGCTCCCGTTCCTTTCGCAATTGTCCTGCCTTCTAGTGACTCAATTCGAAAATCCCCATTCGCCACGAAAAATAAAGTAGTGGATACAGGGTTCGGGTAAATTAAATCTTCGATGACTTCTCTATTGGCTGTATTTAAAGAGCCTGAATTGGAAAAACCAGGAGTAGTATCGTCGAAAAGAATCCAAGGAATTTGCGCATCATTCTCGCGACCAAAGCTAAAGTCGGCAGGAAGAGTGGGGAAAATAATCCCATCCACCCACCGTATTCCGTCGGGTTCCGATTTGAAAAGGTGGACTTCCTCCCCTCCGGCACTCAATCGAAAGTTGGCATGAAAGGGGCCGTCATTGAGATCCCTATCCGCCCAAACCAAAAGGAATTCTCCCGATTGCAAATCGTATTCTGGAAAGTGCCACTTGGTGGTCGAAGTCGAATTATCGCTCAAAAAGAAATCGCCCAGATTTACTGAAGAAATGGATGGATTATAAATTTCGATCCAGTCGTCAAAGTCCCCCACCTCATCGGAAATGGTAAAATCATTTGAGCTCATCAATTCATTGATAACGATGCTAGAAGGCTCAGCATTATAGATATGCCTTGCTTCGCAATAGACTGTTCGATTTGCCCCTGTAGTAGATAACAGACTGATATTATAGGCTAGCTCGTCGTATACATCTGGCAATTGAATTTCAAAGACGAACGAGTTGATCGGGTTGGAAACCGATTGGCTCACCTGTTGAACACCGTTGATTGAATAATTCAATTCAGCCAACAAACAGCTAGGGCCTTCTAGAAATACTTCGACATTGAATACAGAGGGAAATTGATCAAAATCTTCTTTTACTCTCAATGGAATGGGAGCAATGTTTACAGACTCCAGTTGAGCCAGGGCTGTATTTTTCCGAATCTCCGCAAACTCAAACACCCCAAAATCAACATGCCCACCTGCGGCTTCGTCCAAGGAGTTTAAAAAGTCGTCGTTATCAAATTCAAAATCCAGCGGCCGATATGGATCGGCAAGTGCCGAAGCTTCAATGAAGTCTTGAAGGCTTTCGATGTAGGTTTGATGTACCGACGTGAAGTAGTGATTTTCCAATAAGTCCCCGAGATGGTATGAAAAAATGTCTCTGAACTCTTCCACTCCCATAAGCCTATTGAACAATGGACGATCTTGCCCTGTCTGGCTCCAAGTGTAAATATTCCTGTTGGACCAGTTTCGACCCAACCAGTCAATGCCCCATGTGTTGTCCGTATCGTAGGGTATGTACTCAAATTGATCCGTCAACGGATTGTGGTACAAATAGAAGTTATTCTGGTTGTAAATATATCCGTCCCAATTTCCTGTCAATACATCTATGGCTGCTACTTTGAGGTAGCTATAGACATTAAAATACTGATGAAGCTCACAGCTCAAGTCGGCATCTGAAGAGAGATTCAAGAAGCCAATAAACTCGGCCAAATCAGAATAGTCATCCCATTCTGTATTGGTCTTTAAATCGTAAGTTCTCGAATTCCATGGCGCCACTTTGTAATCGTCGGGATCATCTCCCAAGTATGCCAGGTCTGCAGGGAAGCCGCATTTATAAAGATTTCCACCTTGGCTGCCGAAACGCAACTCGCAAAACTCCTCGTCAATGTGCTCGGTGTTTAGATAAAGGCCATAGTAATCTCCGTTTATATAAACCTCCACATGGTTTGATCGGGGAGCGGGTACTTCAAGGTCATTGAATAATTCCCAACACAAGCGCGAGCGCATCATGGCTGGATCATTCACTTCAGCATTGAGGTTGAGTTTTTCTAAGCCAGAATATTTTTGTCCTTGAACAAAGGTGTTGAAGGACACTTTGAAAGATTTCTTGATTTTATCGCGGGATGTATTTCCGCGAAAGCGAAAACCAACAAAGGGGATAGAATCTGTTTGAGCAGCTGTTTCAAAAACAAAGAGTGCAGGATACTCGTGATTCGAATACCAATTATCCTCCATGTACAAATCTTCCAAACTATCCGGGGGAAGGGTGATATAAATTTTCGGAATTTCTTCAGATGTGTAAACCAATCCATTCTCAGGCAAATTTGGCTGGGCCCACAAACCAAAAGCTGCCAGAAGGAGAATGGTTGAAGTGAGAATTATTCTATTCAAAGCTTTATGAACTTTTCTGAAAACTGTTGACCCTTGCTCTGAGCAATCAAGTAATACATACCTGCAGGCAGTTCACTCACATCTATTCTGCCTTTGCGAGATAAACCTGATTGCAACTGAAGTCCAGATATATTGAGAATGGAAAAAGAAACCGCTTCGTTCATTCCCGCCAAGTGAATATAATCCATGGAAGGATTCGGGTATAATTCGATTTTTGGCTTCTTGATACTCCCCGACGAAAGTGGATTGAAAAGGTAGAGCCAATCAAAAGCATCAGGAAACTCTTCGGCCCAAAACCATTCGCTGTGCTGACCGTTCGGCACAAACTGAAAATTGATTTCTTCTTCTTGAAAACCAGTATCCTCCAATGTACTGATCATGTCTTCAACTTGACTTTCAAGGCTTTCGCTCTCTTGGCCACCAGCCAAGAAATAAAACTTCATATCGGCTTGCTTCCCCATTTCTTCGGCGAAGTCATAAATGGAATCATTGAACCAAAACGAGGGAGAGAAGATTCCCACCTTCGAAAAAATAGTTTGGTACTTCATACCAGTATAGAAGGAAATCAAGCCCCCAAGGGAGCTACCCATAATTCCCGTGTGATCTCGTTCGGGAAGGGTGCGGTATTCCAAGTCGATGGCAGGCTTCAAAGTGTTGACAATAAAATCAGCATACGCATCACCTTCGCCACCGCCATAATCGGGGTTTGAGTGCGGTGTGTATTCGTCTATTCTAAGTGCCCCACCATTATCAATCGCCACGATGATGGCACCGTTGTACCCATCTTCTTCAAAAGCAAGCATGGCTTCATCTATCTCCCACTCTCCTGCAAAAGATTCCTGACTGGAAAAGAGGTTTTGACCATCGTGCATGTAGAGCACGGGGTAATCGAGATCCGTTTCTTCATAATCAATCGGCAGTAAAACACGAATCCTTCTCGACCGATCGAGCTCAGGCATGAAAAAGGCCTCGTCAAATACTACGAGGTTTTCAGGAAGGTCATCAGGGACAAATTCACCTTCCCACGTGAGGACTTCAATAAAGATAGTATCGCCACTGGCAAAAGAAAACGATCTATCGGGCAGAAAACCACCCGTTGCATTTCCTTCCACTGTTTCCCAAGTGCCTCTGGTTATCTTTCCACTAAAAGAAGATTCCGTCGACTCGGGCACATCAAGAATCCACTGGTTGTCGCTATTTGTAAAAACCCACTCGGCATTTCCTGGATTCCAGTTGTTGGGCTCTCCAGCTAAATAAACTTGATCGCCTTGAGGAGTATTGAAAGGAATCGATGTTATTACGATAGCTCTCTGGGCGATTGACCCAAGGGAAACCAGTATAAATATGAAAAAGTAGAGTAAACGCATAATCTGAAAGATAAAAAAAGGCATCCGCTTGAAGCGGATGCCTTAATTATGCTAATAAATTCGAATTACTGAACCATCAACTTGTAAACCGCACGCTCGCTGCGTTCGTTTACAATGTTTAGGAAGTAAAGTCCTGAATTCAAGCTAGTCGTATTGATTTCGTAACGAGTGGTGTTGATCAACATGTTCCCAGTTACTACTTTACCCGTAATGTCCACAATATTCATGCGAAGTGTGTGGTTGTTTGGATTCTCTACTTCTATAAAGCTTAGGCCTTCAGAAGGGTTCGGGTAAATGGCTACACGGCCTAATTCTACTTCGTTCGTGCTAAGTGCCTGACAAGAATTGAATGCAACTGCAGGCAATACTTCTTCAACGCCAGAACGAGCGTGGGTTCTATTAAATCCTCCAACACCATTTGAAGTACCACATCCACCTGCTTCAAAATCACCAGATTCTTCATTCTCAACAACATTAACATCTCCGTTAACGAACTTGTATTGAATATCAGGAGATCCAGTTACTTCAAAAGTCACTTCATAAACTCCATCGGCATTGTCATCAGTCATGGCCAAGGCACCACCTTGATAGGGAGGAGTTGTAAAACTACCAATCAAAAAGACTCCGTCAGCAGATACGGTTTCATTATTCATATCCACTTGGAAAGTAATGTTTGCCGGATCTGGATTGGCAACACATTCCTCGCTGCATTGATTAATACATGCAGCAGTTGTAACAGGATCAGCACCTACTACCAATTCTCTATTTCCATTCACCGCACATTCACCAGGAACTGACTCCCAGCCGCCGTTTCCGTTCTGGAATTTGAATTCATACGTTCCTTCGCCTAAGGCTAGGGCCAATGTATAAGTTCCATCGCCATTGTCGTTCATAGGTTGTCCAGAAAATCCGTTGAATGATCCTGCGAGAAAACCACCGTTGTCTACATCTTCGTTAGACATATCTACAGTAAACGTAACGTTCGGGTCTGAGCAAGTTTCACAGCTGCCAAAACAGAATGATTCAGTAACAACAGTAGTCGTGCCAACAGCAAGCGCTCTGTTACCGTTTGATCCGCAAGCACCAGAAATTGACTCGTCTGGGTCAACTCCGAAGGTGGTACCATTTACAAACTTGTACTCGTAAGTCGCATCGGCATCCACATAGGTTACATAACCCCATTCGTTCAATCCAAACGGAGTACAAGTTCCATATTCAGGCGTCCAGTTTGGGTTAATGATATTTCCAGCAACGTGAACTCCTGCTTCTGCAGTTGTTTCGTTGGTCATATTCACATTAAGTCTCGCGGCAACCTTACCTGCTGGCGCAGTTCCATTGTAAGAAATGGCAGGCAATACAAATCCGTCAGGTAGGTTCAAAGCGTCACCATGCCAATCAGTCACAGCAAAAAATCTGTTTCCACCGATAGCAATTTCCCCAGGTACAGCCTCATTACCGAGGTTCGTTCCATCAGGATCCCAGTTATTACCGTTTATGAATTTGAATTGGTAGGCTCCAGCAGGAAGATCAACTGTCAAAGAGTAGATTCCATCTGCGTCATCATCCATCAACATTGACTCACCTGGTTGCCAATCTGCAGAGAAACCAGCTTCTTCTTGCCAGCTACCTGCTGCGTGAACACCGTTGGCCGAAACCGTTTCGCCGTTCATATCCACTTGAAAAGTAACACTTACCTGAGCCATCGAAGCTGATCCGAAAAGCGCGGCAACTGCCATTAAGTAAACTTTTTTCATGTTATTAAATTTTAAGGTTTGAATAGAGTTATTGTTCTTTTTACACTAACAAAATTAGCGTAATTTTGATACCCTTGAAAAAACAGAAACTGATTTTCGTCAGGTTTAACCCCCAGCAACTGATAATCAAATGATTAAAAATATTATCACGATTGGATTCACAGCTTTTGCGTTCACTCTTCTTTTTGGAAACACCCTAGAAGCCAAAACTCTTCAATTAAATAAAAATACTGATTACTCCATAGAACCTCCACATTGGTGGGCCAATATGCCGAATGAAAATCTTGAAATCCTGATTCACAAAGAAAACATTGGGGGCAATGATTTTGAGCTAAAAAAACAAGAAGATGGTGTACGGCTTACAAATACGACCAAGCTGCCAAATCCGAACTATTTGATTTTGCATTTGGAGATTGGCCAAACTGCAAAGCCACAAATATTGAAGTTTACTTCTAGCGGCAAAGCTGGAAAATTTTCTTTTGAATATGAGTTGAAGGCACGTCAAGAAGCAGAAAGAGGTCTTTCGGGAAAAGACCTCATCTACCTGGTTACTCCCGATCGATTTGCAAACGGGGATGAGACCAACGATAGTTTTGAAGGAATGACCCAAGTGGGAATTGACCGTTCTGAACCATACGGGCGACATGGTGGCGATATTCAAGGAATTATAGATCATCTTGATTTTGTTCAAGGATTGGGTACGACGGCACTTTGGCCCAATCCGCTTTTGGAAAATGATCAACCTCACGAATCCTATCACGGATACGCCATTACTGATCATTACAATATCGACCCTCGTTTTGGCAGCAATGCACTTTTTAAAACCTTGATGGATTCACTCAAGTCTCGGGATATGAAGATGGTAATGGATGTGGTCTACAACCACATTGGAAACGAGCATCACCTCTTCACGGACATTCCCGACAGCAGTTGGTTCCACTTTCACGGTGAGTATTTCAAAACGAATTACCGCGCTCCCGCTTTGATGGATCCTTATGCTTCGGATTTCGACAGAGACAAAATGACCGATGGCTGGTTCGACAAGCACATGCCCGATCTCAATCAAAAGAACAGTCATGTGGCAGCTTATTTCATCCAACAATCCATTTGGTGGGTGGAAGAATTCGGGATTGAAGCTCTTCGCATCGACACCTATGCTTACCCCGATCAAGATTTTATGAGAGCATGGGGCAAAGCCATGGACGATGCTTTTCCCGATCTTTTTCTTTTTGCCGAGACATGGGTACACGGAATACCTGTGCAGGCCTGGTTTCTGGGAGATGCCATGGGCCCAGAGCCAAACTATCTGGATGGACTTACTGATTTTCAATTGCACTACGCCGTAAACGAAGCAATGAACCAAGGCCAGAGTTGGACGGGTGGCATCGCAAAGGTTTACTACACTTTGGCTAAAGACTACGTGTATGAACATCCAGAAAAGATGGTGACCTTTTTGGATAACCACGATTTGGCCAGATTCAACGGTGTGGTTGGAAAGGATTTTAACAAGTTCAAGATGGGCATTGGCATGCTGATGACCATGAGAGGCATTCCGAGTCTTTACTATGGCACTGAAGTTCTCATGAGTGAAACAGACGGCCACGGAAAGATTCGAGAAGATTTTATGGGAGGCTGGCCCACTGATAGTTTGGATAAGTTTTCTGCTGACGGAAGAACAGACTTAGAAAATGAAGCCTTCGATTATATCAAGTCATTGGCCGATTTGCGTCAAGCGAATGAAGCCTTGCACTCCGGCGAGACAACTCAATACGTTCCCGTTGATGGATTGTACGTTTATTTCCGATATACGGATGATCAAGTTTTTATGGTGGTCGTGAATACTTCTGACAAAGAGGTGACCACTAAAGCTGCGAAGTATGATCAGTTCTTAAAGGGAAAAACGCGTTTGACAGATGCTCTATCTAACGATGAAAACGATGTGCCACTGGAGTTTAAGGTCGAGCCTAAAAGCTTTTCTCTCTATCGAATCAAATAACCTTCAATACTGGCAGACTGCTACTTAGCGTCTGTATCTTTTACCATCAAGGTCAGAAATCCTGCTAGGATCATGGTGACTCCACCAAGGATGAGCGCGTAAATAGATTCATTCCCGAAAAAAGTGCTTAAGAGAAATCCCAAAATTCCAGCCGCCACGATTTGTGGAATCACGATAAAGAAGTTGAAAACCCCCATGTAGTAGCCCATCTTGTTTGCCGGAAGGGCACCTGCAAGCATGGCATAGGGCATGCTGAGTATACTTGCCCAAGCTATTCCCACTCCAACCATTGATAGTATTAGCATATTTGGGTCACTAATAAAAAACACCGAAATAAGTCCGATACCTCCTGCAATGAGGCACACTAGATGCGTGATTTTTCGATTGGTTGCTTTCGCCAAAACAGGTAGGAGAAAGGCCACCAGAGCTGCCACTCCATTGTAAACAGCAAAGAGCACTCCTACCCAATCGGCGCCTGTGTTGTAGGCTTGTCGGATTTCAATGAGACGCTCTTCCATTTGGGCCGTAATGTCAAACTTCAACAATTTATCTTCATCAATAAAAAACTTGGCGAAGTTAACGTTGACACTGACTAAATCTGTTTCGCCTATTGTTCCCGTATACTCTTCAAAATCGGCAGTGATCTGACTGGCTTTCTTCGATTCCAACGCCATCGTATTCGACTCAAAAGCCTCTTGAAGCAATTCTATTTCGCCTCCCGATAAGTTCATGTCGTAGATGTGACTGGTAATTCCAGAGGTGGTATAAATCCACATGGCAAAGAGGGCAAACCAAGAAAAAAACTGCACCAATGACAGTCGAACCATCGTCTTGGGCATTTGGAAAATGCCGAGAAACGAATTCTTCAGTCCTGTAAAAACGCCTTTGTTCTCTTCCTTTTCTTTTAGAAAGGCCTCCATATCCTCTGGTGGATATTCCTTTGTTTTAAAAATAGTCCATAAGACTGCACCCATAAAAGCGAGGGCGCCGATGTAGAAAGACCACTTTACAGAATCGGGGATTTGACCTTCTGGAGCGGTATTGCTTACGCCGAACCAATTGGTAAAAATCCACGGGAGCATGGAAGCAATTACAGCACCTGTACCTATAAAAAAGCTCTGCATAGCAAAGCCCTTCGTGCGCTGTTCATCGGGAAGCATATCGCCTACGAAAGCCCTAAATGGTTCCATGGAAATATTAATGGAACCATCCATTAGCCATAGCATACCTGCTGCTACCCACAATACACCGCTATTCGGCATGAATACCAAAGCGATGGAAGCTAGAATGGCTCCAGCCAAAAAGAAAGGCCGTCTTCTTCCGAGTTTATTCCAAGTGCGATCACTGTAGTATCCTACAATTGGCTGAACCAAAAGACCAGTAACGGGAGCGGCTAGCCACAAGATAGGCAGTGCCTCTTTATTGGCTCCAAGCGTTTCAAAAATTCGACTAACGTTGGCATTTTGCAATGCGAATCCGAACTGGATTCCAAGGAATCCAAAACTCATGTTCCAGATTTCCCAAAAACTTAACTTAGGCTTGGCTCCCATAAAACTCAATTTTGTTGAGTGGTGAAATATAGAAAAAACATTGGTGTCAGGTTAACACTAAACAAAAAAGGCGGTATCCGTGTCGGATACCGCCTTTTTCAAATGGTTGATTTCTCTAATTTTTAATCACACGTGCCACTCTAGTTCCGATTTCATGGTAAAAGCGGAAGGTGTATTGACCTGACGGCATTGCGTAAAGGTTGTGCGTCATTTGTCTTTTCTCTTGAAAGTTTACAAAATCGATTTGATAGCCTTGAGTATTGTAAACTCGATAAAATCCAGTTGCGACAATTCCCAGATCGAAAGTCACTCGCCCCATAGTTGGATTAGGAAAGGAAGTTACTTGATAAGGTTCAGTAATCCTAAGCGCAGTGTAGGTTCTTAGAATGCCCGAAACCTCGACATCATCCAAAAGGAGGACACTATTCGCCTCGGGGTTTCCATCTTCTTTGCTCGAAGAAAACTCAATTGACATTTTAGTTGCCGAGACGAAATTCTCTTCAAGATCTTCTAAAAATGAGTATTCGATAGATTCATAAGAACTATTGGGTTCAAGATCTATCACTTTACCGTATACAGGCAGTAGCGATTCTCCTGATTCTTGATAAAATGTAATTACAACTTCAGCCAAATCATTATTAGCCAAATATTTGTAATCAAAACTCAGCATCGAATGTTCTTCGTTAAGGTCAATTGTGGGCACTCCGCCCGCAACCTGAATGACTCCAAGCATCGCTTTCGATGGTTCAGCAAATCCGTCAAAATCACGGGTAATCAAGCCTAGAGAAAGTTCTCCTTCCGAAGCATCAGCAGATTGGAAATACGTCGGATTAAGCAGATCTATTTCCACATCTACTTTCACTGGGAAAAACACTGAAGGTACTTGAGCCCAAAGTTCAAAATCACTGTTGGGAATTTCGTCGGTTGAATTGATAAATGACAAATTGTCAATTTCCATCCACGACCCCAAAGGAAATTCACTGTCGGTTCCTATCAAATCTCCCGTAGCAAATCCGATAACTACCTGATCGTATTGCGTGTCGATGGTTGTCCCGAAATCGAATACCACGTTTTCCCAGTCTTGCTGTCCGGTCATTGGATAGAAGAAAGTACCGGCTCCCATAGTTCCTGGGCCTACTGGCACGCCGTTCGATTTAAATTGTACAATTACGAATCCCGATGCTTCACCAGAAAACTCATAACTCATATCTACCGAAATACCCGTTACATTGGGATCCGAAGCAGCTAATCCACCTGGGAAAACGAGGTCTTCTCCGTCTTGATCGGGACTTTCACCCAAAAGGTAAAAAGCAGGAAATACATCTTCTCCAATTTGGATATTTTCTAGCCTCATAGCTGAGCCATCTTCATGTTCAACTTGCGTGACGTTGGTCTCGCCAGTCTCAACAAAAATTTCGTAGTTCGAACTATTGGCGTCGAACTCCATGAATGGTTGTTCGAACAGAATGAGTTTATTCCAATTCTCAAAATCACCGTTTTCGATTTGTGCAAAAGCGGCAGTCCCAAGAACCATGCATGCTAAAGGAAGTAAAGTTTTCTTCATAGTAAAACGAGTTTAATGCCACCAGGGGCGAACTGCTTTACGGTATAAACTCACTTTAAGTTTCGGAAGAGGGCCTAACAGGCCTAGTTTCTCATGGCCTTGTAGGAATTGATTAACCCGTTAGTACTGGCATCATGCGAGTCAATCGGATCATCGTTTTCAAGCTCTGGAAGAATATTTTTAGCAAGCACTTTTCCAAGCTCTACTCCCCATTGGTCGAACGAGAAAACATTCCAAATAACTCCTTGGACAAAAATCTTGTGCTCGTACATCGCAAGAAGACTTCCAAGAGTGTGGGGATCAATTTCCTTTACAAGAATTGAGTTAGTCGGCCGATTCCCTTCGAAAACTTTATGAGGAAGCAATTCTTCCAAGGCTGCTCCTGTAAGTCCTGCAGCTTGTAGTTCTTCTTTGGCCTCTGCTTCAGTCTTACCTTTCATCAAGGCTTCTGTTTGAGCGAAATAGTTGGCGAGAAGTTTCGGATGATGGTCTCCTATGGGGTTTTGACTGATGGCAGGAGCAATAAAATCGCAGGGAATCAATTTGGTTCCTTGGTGAATCAATTGGTAAAACGCGTGTTGACCATTGGTTCCGGGTTCACCCCAAATGATGGGACCCGTTTCGTAGTCTACTTTCTTTCCGTTTCGAGTGGTCGACTTGCCGTTGCTCTCCATATCTCCTTGCTGGAAATAGGCGGCAAATCGATGCATGTATTGATCGTATGGCAAGATAGCTTGACTGGCCGCACCGAAATAGTTGTTGTACCAAATCCCGAGTAGCGCTAAAATACCGGGCATACTATTCGACTTTTCCCTGCGAAAGTGGTCATCCATTGAGCCCGCGCCCTGAAGAAGTTTTTCGAAATTTTCGAAACCGACTCCTAAGCATATGGACAGGCCAATAGCCGACCAAAGAGAATATCTTCCCCCTACCCAATTCCAAAACTGAAACATGTTAGCGGTATCGATACCAAAAGCTGACACTCCTTCAGCATTGGTAGAGAGCGCTACAAAGTGCTTTGCCACGGCCGACGAAGAACCACCATTGGTCAAGAACCACGCTTTTGCCGTGCGGGCATTGGTCATGGTTTCCTGAGTGGTAAACGTTTTCGAAGCAATGATGAACAAAGTAGTTTCAGCATTTAAATCTTTCAGCGTTTCCGCAATGTGCGTTCCATCTACATTACTCACGAAGTGCAGGTTCAAACGAGAAGAATAAGGCTTCAAGGCTTCCGTCACCATCACGGGGCCCAAATCAGAACCACCAATTCCAATGTTCACCACGTCGGTGATTTCCCGACCCGAATAACCTTTCCACTCACCGCTGATCACCTTTTCAGAGAAAGACTTCATGTGAGCCAGCACCTTTCGAACATCGGGCATCACGTCCTTTCCATCAATCATCACGGGATCGATTCCTTGATAACGAAGGGCAGTGTGCATCACGGGGCGGTCTTCAGTTTCGTTGATGTGTTCACCACTGAAGAAAGCTTCGATTGCCTCGTCGAGTTTGCATTCACCAGCAAGGGCTCGCAGTTGCTCCACTACAGATTCGTCAATGCGGTTTTTGCTGTAATCCAGCAAAATATTCTCAAAGCACTTGGTGAACTTCTTGAAGCGGTCTTCATCTTTTGCGAAAAGCTCACGCAAGTGAATATTCTTCATCCTTTCGGCGTGGCGCTCCAGTTCTTTGTGCGCAGCCGTTTCTTGGAAATCGATACGTGGAAACATCGTTGTATGTGTTATATTCCTGATAGTTTGCGTTCTAAGGCTCCTGATATCAAGGCCCGCGAAGTTGTGTAATACAAGGAATTGACTGAGGTCAATGACTTATGACACAACAAGAAAAACGCCAATAGCGGCAGCCTAGGACGGAAACAACTAGTTGCGGCTGATGCAGTTCAGATCATCAAACGCCTGAGTCAAACGCTTCACAAAACTCTCCTCTCCTTTTCTCAACCAATTGCGTGGATCGTAAAATTTCTTGTTTGGCTTGTCGCTGCCATCAGGATTTCCAATTTGAGTTTGGAGGAATCCCTCGTTGGCTTTATAGTAGTTTTTCACTCCTTCCCAGTAAGCCCATTGCATATCCGTGTCGATATTCATTTTGATGGCTCCGTAAGAAATGGCTTCGCGAATTTCTGCTTGAGAAGAACCCGAACCTCCGTGGAAAACGAAATTAACCGGTTGAGCTGCGGTGTTGAATTTCTTCTGGATAAACTCCTGTGAGTTTTTGAGAATGATCGGCTCTAGGGATACATTGCCAGGCTTGTACACTCCATGAACATTTCCGAAAGCTGCGGCTACGGTAAAGTTTGGAGAAATTGCTTTCAACTTTTCGTAAGCGTAAGCTACTTCTTCTGGCTGAGTGTAAAGTTTTGAGCTGTCTACATCGCTGTTGTCCACTCCGTCTTCCTCACCACCCGTTACTCCGAGTTCGATTTCAATCGTCATGCCCATCTTGTTCATGCGCTCAAAGTATTTGCTAGAAGTCCCAATATTCTCTTCAATCGGCTCCTCACTCAAATCGAGCATGTGAGAGCTGTAAAGCGGTTGACCGTTCGCTTCGAAATACTTTTCTCCTGCATCGAGTAATCCGTCTATCCAAGGCAGTAATTTCTTCGCACAGTGATCTGTATGAAGGATAACAGGCACTCCATAAGCCTTAGCCATTTCATGCACGTGAAGCGCTCCACTAACAGAACCAGCGATGGCTCCTTTTTGGTGTTCAGAAGTAATTCCCTTTCCGGCAAAGAATTGTCCACCTCCGTTAGAAAATTGAACGATAACTGGAGAGTTTACTTCTCTGGCTGTCTCCAAAACTGCGTTCACCGAATTGGTTCCGATCACGTTTACCGCTGGAAGGGCAAAATCGTTTTCGTTTGCGTAGTTAAAAAGGTCTGTTACTTCTTGTCCGTGAAGGACTCCTGCTCTGAATTTACTCATGTTTGTTCTTATTTAGTTAGTCCGTTTATTATCATTTCAGCCGTAGCTTGGTTCGTCGCTAAAGGTACATTGTGAACGTCACATATCCGCATCAGCATAGCGATATCTGGCTCATGTGGGTGCCTATCAAGTGGATCGCGAAAGAAGATGACTGCGTCAATTTTTCCTTCGGTAACCATTGCCGCAATTTGAGCATCGCCACCGAGAGGACCCGAGGCAACTTTCTGTGTTTCTAATCCTGCTCTTTCCACGTGCGTCCCAGTAGTTCCCGTAGCAACGAGATCTACCGATTTCCTCATTAAAAACTCTTTGTTTTTTTGCAGGAATGCGACCATATCGGCCTTCTTCCCATCGTGTGCTATGATGGCTAGTTTCATGGAGTATGGAAAACGTGGTAAGTAAAGGGTGCCAATTCAACTCCTTCAGAAAGAGATGTGTATTCCACCTCATCGAAGAGACTCATCATCTCCATTTCAGGAAGCTTATCAAAATTAACATCAGCCGCTTTATCCGAAAAATTCAGAATAACGACTACAGCGCCATCTCCTTTTTGTCGTTTATAGGCGTAAATCTTATCGTCGGCATTGGTGGTTAGGCGTTCAAAGTCTCCTCCATATTCGCCATTCCAAAGGGCTTCGTTGCTTTGATTCAGCTTTAATAGCTTGGTGTAGAATTCTTGCAATTCGTAATCACCCCAATCGATCGTGTCTTTCTCGAAGAATTCAAGAGCGGAGTCCATCCCAGCCTCCTGACCGCTGTAGAGCAAAGGCATTCCGCTGAGGGTGTATGCCAATACCGCAAAAGTCTTGTGTCCTTCTTCGCCGTAGCGCTCCATCACCGTGCCGTTCCAAGAGTTCTCGTCGTGATTGGTGGTGAAGTACATTCGGTAGGCTTCTTTTGGAAAGAGCGTGTCCTGCTTCGCCATATATTCATCGAAAGCCGAAAGTTCTTTTTCGCCCTTAGCGACGCCATTTATCACATGGAGAAATTCCCATCCGTAACTCATGTCAAAAGCTTTCTCGTGGTGCGCGGGATCTTCCCATTCGGCAAGCATGAAGATATCTGGCTTTATTGCTTCGAGGGAATCTCGAGCTGCTTCCCAAAAATCAATAGGAACGAAACCTGCCACATCGCAGCGGTAACCGTCAATACCTGTTTCTCGAACCCAAAACTGTAAGGCATCGATCATAGCGGTGCGTAATTCGGGATTGTCATAATCCAAATCAGCCACATCGCTCCAATCCGTTCCTTCGGGCATCTTAAGATTTCCGAGAGAGTCCAGATTGTAATAATTCTTGTGATCAGCGACCCATACATTGTCGAAAGAAGAATGATTTGCCACCCAGTCGAGAATGACTTTCATATCGAGGTCGTGGGCTTTTTTAACAAGCGCCTCAAAATCTTCCATCGTTCCAAACTCTGGGTTTACTGCTTTGTAATCTTGAATGGAATAATAGCTGCCGCTGCCTCCTTTCCGGTTGAGTTCTCCTATCGGATAGATCGGCATGAGCCACAAAATATCGATGCCCATTTCTTTGATTCGGGGCAGGTCTTCGGCAAAAGCATTAAGAGTTCCTTCAGGGGTATATTGACGCACATTGACCTCGTAGATGGTCGCGTTCTTTGACCAATCGTCGTGAGTCATTGGCGCATCAGCTCCTCCAGATTCTTCCGATTTTGGTGCTTCTTGGCAGGCAAACAAACCGATTGCCAAGCCGAAAATTAGAAATGAATATTTCATAGTTTATTGGGTTAGAATATCAAATGAAACAGGAGGAAGAACGACTGTAAGTGATCTACCGTCGATCGAAATCTCATTTCCGAAATTTGCTTTCAGATCGTCCAAATTGTAGTGAACAGGAATATCAACTGTTGCTATCTTTTCTTCTCTAGAGCTATTTATTAGCAAGATGGCAGTGTGATCGAAATAATTTCTCAGCACGACCATTTCCTTTTCGGAAAAGCTCAACACCTCGCTATCTCCGTAAAGCAAGGCCATATTGCCTTTTCGGAGATTTGCCACAGTGGTCACTTTCTCGAGCATCGCTTGCTCTCGGTCGGTAAGGTCAGCGCCAAACTGCATCATTCTGCGGTTATCAGGATCACCCGCTCCAATCATTCCGTATTCGTCACCGTAGTAGATAACGGGGATTCCAGGAGCGAAAAAGTTGAATGCATGGAGTATCCCTAGTCGGTTAAATCCGATGGTATCGCCACGAGTAATATCGCGTGTCCAGCCAGCCAATTTTGCGTCTTCGCTGAAACCAACTGTTCCATCGGCGTAAGTAATGAAACGCGTGCGGTCTTGATTTCCAGAGATATTTCCCATCAGGTGATGATCGCCGTAGCCGAGAAGGCTTTGGCCAAATACTCTGTTTAAATCCTCTAGACTTCCATCGTCTTTACCAAAGGCAGAAACCTCAGCATCGTAAAGATTGAAGTCAAACTGCGCATCGAGCATTCCCGAGCCAACGTAGCTTCCGATCAAATCGGGATTTCCATAGGTCTCACCAATCTGGTAGATGTTTCGATCTTCAGGAACAATCACTCGGTACTTGAGTTTTCGCGTAAGCTCACGCCAAAAACTAAGGGGAATGTGTTTCGTAGCGTCGTGACGGAAACCATCTATGGGAAATTCTTCGAACCAATAAAGGGCGCTATCGGTCATGGCGGCGGTCACGTCATCGCGACGCAAGTCAAGTGTCGGCATGAAGGTATCGAACCACGTAGTAAGTCGGTATTCGTCCCATCGCTCGGTATTTAGTGAGCCGTCGGGGAGATAGAGTTCCGTTGCCCAATCTGGATGTATCTTATAAACGATGTGCTCTTGGTGCACGTGGTTGGCGACGTAATCCAAAATCACATTCATGTCTTCGGCGTGAGCCTCATCGATTAAAGAATGAAGAACCGAGTCATTTCCAAATCGAATATCAACCGCAGAAGAGGATATGGGCCAGTAGCCGTGGTAACCCGAAAACTTAGTTTTTACTCCGCCTTTGTCCCAGAGTCCGTATGCCGTCATTGGGTTTTGCACGATTGGCGAAAGCCAAACCGTATTCATTCCCAGCTTTTGGAAATAGCCTTCTTCGATTTTTTGATTTACTCCTGCAATATCACCACCGTAGTAATTGGCAATGGGTAAAATCTCAGGATCGTCTACGGGAAGGTCATTTGCAGATTCAGCGTTGACAAATCGATCGACCATCATGAAATACATCGAGTAAGTGTGCTTGTCTGTGCGATTCAAGGAAGCGGCATCCATCACGGGTTTAGCACCGCTTAAAGGGATGAGGACATCGTTTGAACGTTGCTCCCCATCGTGAGCAAAAACGCGGACATAGCTGCGGTTCAACTCAGCAGCTTCCATTGGAATCGGAAAGCTCAGTCGATCTCCGCGACGCTTGTACCAGTCATTATCGAGTAGTTGATTCTCCCATAGAATCAGTGGATCTTCGAGTGCTTCGAGGTAGTGAATGACGATGCTGTCACCCAAGTATCCGTATGTCGAGATATGAGGTCGCTCCGCTTCGGAACCCACCCGAAAAGTTGAATTGAAGCCTCCTGAGCCGTTGTCCTTTTTGTCAGCATTGGTCGGGTCCAAAAACTCCTCACCATCTTGAACGACCAAGTATTCGTAAAGTCCAGGATTGAGAATTAAAGTGTCATACCAAGTTCCGCTTTTGTTGGAAAGCATTCCCGCTTTGTAGTTCCAACCGTTGAAGTTTCCCTTTAAGCCAATTTCCTGCGGGTCACCTGTGGGAGGCTCATATTTAAAAACATGGGCTTGTTTACGGCTTTTAAAAACGGGGATTTCATAATCCACGCCATCATAAGATACCGACAGAAAAGTAATTGGATCATCGGAGCCATAGCTCTCAACTGTCAAGATCCCTTTGGATTTATCGATCGAAAATTTGACCTCAACACCGAAACTGACCGAATCTACTTGCTCTGGGTTTTCAAAGTAATCTCCAAGGTGGATTTCAGTTTGACCAAAATCAAGTCGAATAGGACTGGCTAAACCAACAATGGCATTGCCTTTCTCAATGGTTGGTTTTGATTCTTCTTGCGGAGCGCAACCGAATGCTGCGACTCCAACGAGCAGAATTAAGCACTTTATTTTGTTCATCTTCCGATGGAAATGGTTTCATTTTCGGGAACGGAAACTGATTTTCCGTACACCAATATGTCCAAACTATTACCCGATACATTTTTCACCATCACTTCTTCAGACTTCACTGTAATGCTCAATACCGTTTCTCGGTAAACCAAGTTGAAACGGTAGGCGTTCCAATTTTTTGGAAGCATTGGGTCAAGGCTCAACACGCCATCTTTCACACGCTTTCCACCAAAACCTTCTATGACAGCCATCCAAGTTCCTGCCATCGATGTGATGTGCAGTCCTTCATCGGCTTCGTGGTTGTAGTCATCCAAATCGAGTCGAGCTGTTCTGAGGTACATCTCATAGGCTTTTTCTTCCATGCCTAGCTTGGAGGCGAGCACTACGTGTACACAGGGTGAAAGCGAACTTTCATGAACCGTACGTGGTTCATAATACAAGAAGTTTTCGCGGATAGTCGCTTCGTCGAAGTCATCCTCGAAGAAGTACATTCCCTGGAGAACATCAGCTTGCTTGATGAAGACCGATCGCAGAATTCGATCCCAAGACCAGTGTTGGTTAATCGGACGTTCCGAAGGGTCTAGATCATCAGCTACTCGGTCTTCCTTATCTAGAAATCCGTCTTGCTGAAGATAGAGCTTTGTGCCCTCCTTCTTAGGCTCGTAAATCTTCGCAATAATGTCAGACCATTTCTCGGCCTCACTATCATCGAAAGAAGTTTTGGAAACAAAATCGCTCCAGAATGCGTCATCTTGGCGAGCGTATTCAATACTCTCCAGCGCATAGCTCATCGTCCACTTGGCGATGTAGTTTGTGTACCAATTGTTGTTGACGTTGTTCTCGTATTCATTCGGCCCAGTTACACCGAGCATCACGTATTGGTTCTTCTCACTGCTCCAGTTTACGCGTTGCTCCCAGAATCGAGATATTCCCAAGAGAACTTCCAAGCCACCTTCTTTGAGGTACTCACGATCGCCAGTGTGGCGGATGTAATTGTAAATGGCATAAGCAATAGCACCATTTCGATGTATTTCTTCAAAAGTGATTTCCCACTCATTGTGGCACTCTTCACCGTTCATGGTAACCATTGGGTAGAGAGCGGCTCCTTTGGTAAAACCGAGTTTCTCACCATTCTCAATCGCTTTACCCAATTGACGGAAGCGATAAAGAAGCAATTTTTTTGCTACTTGACTGCCTGAGGTGAGCATGTAAAATGGAAGGCAATACGCCTCCGTATCCCAATATGTACCTCCTCCGTATTTCTCTCCGGTGAACCCTTTCGGGCCAATGTTCAAACGCGGATCTTCACCCGTGTAGGTTTGGTTCAGTTGGAAGATGTTAAAGCGAATGGCTTGTTGTGCTGAGATATCTCCATCGATCACGATGTCATTCATCTCCCATCGCTTAGCCCATGACTCCTTTTGCTCTTGGAGCATTTTTTCGTAGCCCTTATGAGCTGCTTGAGTCAGGACGTCATTCGCTCTATCAACTAATTTGTTTTTGGGATGATTCTCAGAAGAGATATTGCAGGCATACTTATAAATCACGATCTCGTCACCTTCGTTAGCGTCGATGCTCAAAAGATTCTCGACGTACCTGGCTTTTTCGATCTGATTGCTTGTGCACTCTAATTTCCCGCCATTTTTAGTGACAAAAATTTTCTGTCCCGTACAAACTTGAAAGTCGAGTTTTTTGGTAGCCAAAGTAACGTAAGCCTCATCATTAGAAGTCTTCTTGTTTACCTCAGACCAAAATTTCTCATCGTAGTTGGAGTCTTGGTTGATAATATCGCCATCGATGTAAACGCGAAAGTCGATTTGCCCAGAAAAATTTAACGGAGTAACGCTGTAGCGAATTACGGCTGCTTCGTCATCTACCATGCTGAGAAAGCGTGTGGCATCTACTTTAAGTTCAGCGCCATTTTTCATTTTGGCTTTAAAGCTGCGGTGCAAAGTACCCTCTTGCATATTGAGTTCACGACGGAAATCGCTCACTTCAGCTTTGTTCAAATCCAAAGCTTGTCCTTTAACAATGGGACAAATCCCCACCCAATTGGCGGCATTCAGCACTTTCGCGAAGTACTCTGGGTATCCGTTTTTCCACCACCCTACTCGAGTTTTGTCAGGGTAATAGACTCCCGCAACATAGTTTCCTAGAAGGGTATCTCCAGAATAATCTTCTTCAAAATTGGCTCTTTGGCCCATGCGTCCGTTACCGAGACTAAAGATGCTCTCGGACGACTTTTGCATTTCAGGGTGAAAACCCTCTTCAATAATTAGCCAAGGATTTTCTTCGTAATGTTTTTTCATGATCAAAGTTTATCGAATAGTTCGATTCCCACGTTTTCAAAACCTGGGATAACAAGATTAGCGCGGTTCAGCGTTTGCTCATCGCCTACTCCGACGATGAACATCCCACCTGCCAGTGCAGCTTCTACACCTGCCAAAGCGTCTTCGAAAACGACACAATTGCAGGGATGGATTTTTAGTGCATCAGCTCCTAGCTGAAAAGTTTGCGGATCAGGTTTTCCCTTAGACACTTTTGTGCCGTCTATAACTGCATCAAAAAGATCAACAATATTCAATGCTTCCAAGATTTTCAAAGCATTCTTGCTAGAAGACCCTAGAGCAGTTTTCCGACCCGACTCCCTAACCATTTTAAGAAAAGAAATAGCACCAGGTAAGGTATCATCTGCCTCCATCTGATTGATGTCTTCCAGATACCAGCCATTTTTTCGAATCATCAATTCTTCTTTCTTTTTATCAGAAAGGGACACTTTTCCCTTTTTCAAAAGAATGTCAAGCGACTCGGAACGGCTGATTCCTTTCAAGGATTCATTCTCCTCTTCAGTCAGGTCAAAACCCAATTCATTGCAAAGTCTTTTCCAAGCGTGGTAATGATATTTTGCGGTATCGACAATAACGCCGTCGAGATCAAACAAGCAAGCTTTTATAGCAGCCATCTAGAATGAAATGTGTTCGAAATAATTCTTGATATGGTAATCGTAAAGACCATCGATTGGCTTTTTGATGATCTTGCCGATGTTGATGTTTCTCATTTCTGCCGCTTGTCGAAGAATGTCTTCATGATAGTAAGCTACAGAGCCGATAAAGTGTGTTTTGACTTTTTCAAAATCACGGTAGCAAGTAACGTGAATATCCAAGAATTTCCCGATTCCTTCGAACATCATTTCTTGGACATAAGGTTCTGATTTAAATCCAGTAATAAATTTCATGAAAGAGGCCAAGTATACATTGGCATGAGGCTTCATGTAAACCCGATCAACCACGATGTCTTTGGTCAAGCCAAATTTATCAACGAGTCCGTCGTGAATATTTTGAGGCAATCGCTTGTAGAGGAAATCAGAAATCAACTTCTTACCGAAGTAGCTTCCGCTTCCCTCATCACCAAGAATGTAAGCTAGAGCGGGAACCTCTTCGCGAACAATGTCTCCATCAAAATGGCAGCTATTGGAACCTGTGCCTACAATGCAGGCAATACATGGATCATCTTCATAAACTGCAAATGCTGCAGCTACCAAGTCGTGATCAACATAGATTTCTGCATTTGGGAACACTCGACTCAAACCTTGTTCAGCCGTTCTTTTAAGTTCTGTAGAGGAACAGCCTGCTCCGTAGAAGAATATAGCCTTTACTTCAGTCGCTACCCTCATGAGTTGCTCATTACTGCGTAGCTCATTTTCAATGACATCCTCATTGTGAAAGTATGGGTTGATACCCATTGTAGCACAATCGATAAAGGTCTTATCTTCTGCGACTATTCTCCAGTCGCACTTTGTTGATCCACTATCAGCTATTACTAACATATTTTTCGTCTTTATCTTAAATCGAGAGTATATCAGCGATTCGAATCAATTCTGGGTCAATAGTTAATTTGTCGCTTATTGCCTTGGCAAAAGGAGTCAACACGACTTTGTGATTTATAATTCCCACCATGCAATCTTTTTCTCCTTTTAAGAGATGTTCGACGGCAGCCACCCCCAAACGACTTGCTAGGTTTCTGTCGAAGCACGAAGGACTTCCACCACGCTGAATATGACCTAAGATGGTCACTTTGGTATCATAATAAGGAGCTCTTTCGGACACTTGGCGAGCGAGCTCTGTCGCATTTCCGCTTTTACCACCTTCCGCTACTATTATCACACTCGAGGATTTATTCTTTCTTCTGGCTTCATGGAGCTTTTCCACGATGCTTTCGATGGTCGTTTCCATTTCTGGAATGAGTGTAGCAAGGGCACCACTAGCCACTCCTGCTTGAGCGGCAATGAACCCTGCGTCTCTTCCCATTACCTCAACAAAAAACAGTCGACTGTGCGATGCGGCAGTGTCTCTAATTTTATCAACCGCATCAATGATTGTGTTCAGAGCAGTATCAAAACCAATCGTGTAATCAGTTCCATCTAGGTCATTATCGATGGTGCCAGGTACTCCGATGAATGGAAAGTCATATTCTTTATTGAAGATATGCGCTCCAGTAAATGTACCATCACCACCTATGGCAACAACGGCGTCAATCCCTTTAGCAATGAGCTTTTGATATGCTTTTTCACGGCCTTCTTTGGTCATAAACTCCTTGCTCCTTGCGGACTTTAAAAAAGTTCCACCACGCTGAAGGATATGATTAACAGATCTAACATCGAGCTCTTCAATATCGCCCTCAATCATTCCTTCATATCCACGATATATACCCGCTACTTGCAAATCATAATAGACGGCAGTGCGAACAACAGCGCGAACAGCAGCATTCATTCCAGGAGAATCTCCACCTGAAGTAAAGACTGCAATTTTTTTGATTGAACCCATAAATAGAGTTTTGATTTAAAGTGTAAATTACACACTTAGCCTAAATTCTGGCAAATAAACAAGAATTTATTGATATTTTTGACCCCTACTCGACTAAAAAAACACCACTTAACATGAGAAATGGCAATACTGCCGAGGTTAAATTTAACCCCAATGTATCCGTAGACTGTGTAATCTTCGGTTTTGACGGTGAAAAGCTCAAGGTACTTCTTATTGATAGAGGTCAAGTCCTCAATGGAAAAGGATCTGATGATAAAATCTATGCTCTTCCAGGAAACCTGATCAGAGAAGACGAAAATCTTAATGAGGCGGCCGAGCGGGTTCTCGACGAACTGACTGGACTATCAGAAATATTTCTCGAGCAATTCGGATCTTTTGGCGCACCTGATCGACTTACCAAGGAACACGATTTAGCTTGGCTAAAATCTATCCGGGCTCAGCCCGATGCCCGTGTAATAACAGTAGCTTACTACTCTTTGATCCGAGCTGATCAATATGAAATTCACGCCAGTGGGTTCGCCAAAGAGGCCTTCTGGCATGACATTGATAATTTGCCGAAATTGGGGTTTGATCATCAAGAAATTATCGATGGTGGTTTGGGCGAATTGAAATTCAAGAGCAAGTATCAACCATTGGGATTTGAGCTATTGCCAGAGAAATTCACCCTTGGCCAGTTGCAAAAACTATACGAAGCCATCTTGAAAACGGATTTGGACAAGAGAAATTTCCGGAGAAAAATTCTCAAAATGAGCTTCTTAGTTCCGCTCAAAGAGAAACAACAGGGTGTTCCTCATAAGCCTGCACGTTATTACATGTTTGATAAAGCCATGTACCAGAGCTACAAGTCGAACGACTTCTACTTTACGCTTTAGCGGATCTCAATTGCCTTAGCTCTTCAAGCAATTCTTTTTCTTTTGAACTCAAATCAGTGGGGACAGAAATTTTGATTTCGACAATGAAATCACCGTAGACTCCTATTTTACCATATTCAGGCATGCCTTTTTCCTTGAGGCGTAATTTCTTTCCGCTGTGGGTTCCAGCTTCAATTTTTAGAGAGAAAATGCCATGCGGGGTTTTCACATTTGCCTTACCGCCAAGCACTGCTGTGTAATAATCTATGTCAACCGATCCACTCATGTTAAGGCCATCAACTTGATAGGCCAAATTTTTTCCAACTTTCAATTCAACAATCACGTCGCCTCCTTGAGGCCCCTTGCCACTTATTTTTAACTTCTGGCCATCCTTCGCTCCAGGCGATATGTTCAGTCTGATTTTATTGCCATTTACCTGAACGGTTTTACCCACTCCACTAAACGCTTCATCAAAACTCAGGTTTAATTGCCCTCTAGCCGCGGCTGGTTTTCTGGTTTGTGGTCTTTGACCAGATGCTCCACTCCCACCAAAGAAAGAATTAAAAAAATCAGAGAATCCTCCTCCGCGTGACCCACCAAAAAAATCACCATACTCACCACTGTATTGATAATTGCCTGCTCGCCCCCCACGTTGCGCATTTTTGTACTGATCGTGTTGCTTCCAGTTTGGACCTAGTTCATCGTACTTCTTTCTTTTTTCAGCATCACCCAAAACTTCATATGCCTCATTTGCCTCTTTAAACTTGTTTTCAGCATTTACATCATCGGGATTCTTATCAGGATGATATTGGACCGCCAATTTTCTAAACCTTTTCTTAATCTCAGCTTGCGGTGCCTTTTTATCGACACCGAGTATATTGTAATAGTCCTTGTAATTCATCGTGAATTTTTAACGCAAAAAGAAAGCGCGAACTAAAGTCCGCACTTCCCATCATTTAACCAAAAATAAAACCAATCTTCAATTAGTTTATCGCGATTTGACGAACTTTCGCTTCTTGTTCCACTTCCATTTTCGGAATTTCCAAAGTGAGAATCCCACCTTCGTATTTCGCATTTATCTTTTCAAAATCTATGTTTTCAGGTAGTCTGAAAGATCGCTCAAAAGAAGTGAAGTTGAATTCGCGTTTTGTAAAGCGCTCTTCCTTTTTCTCTTTGTCTTCTGATTTCTCCGCTCGGATAGTTAAAAGATCAACATTCAATTCAATTTTGAAGTCTTCTTTCACCATACCTGGAGCGGCTAGTTCTACATGAAATTCCTTTTTTGTTTCTTTAACGTTAGCCGCAGGAACAGAGCTTGTTCGAGCTACCTTTCTTGGGTTAAACTCCCCTTCGAAAAACTCGTTAAAGAAGTTGTCAAAATTATTCCTTGTAGGTGTTTGCTGTTTAAATTTAATGTGTGACATAGTTTTAAGTTTTTTGTTCGATTTCAAATTCGATTTCTCTTTGTCAAATGGAGTACCAAGTGGAAATCAAATCGATTAAGCTGTCATTATGGCGCAATAACTATGATAAAGATGCCATATTGGCAGCTAACTAAGAAAAGCTATGCTAACTTGTCTGGAAGGGAATTCCAAACGGGATCGTTTGGAAAGGGTGCTGAAATAATAAGAGGTTCCTTTTTCACTGGATGGATGAACGCAATAGATCGCGCATGCAAATGAATTGAAGCATCTTTATTGGTTCTAGGAGCTCCATACTTTACGTCTCCCTTTATCTGGCAACCAATTTCAGAAAGTTGCACCCTAATTTGGTGATGTCTCCCTGTTCTTGGTTTCACTTTCAAAAAGAAATACCGATCGGAAGAATAAATATGCTCGTAATCAAGAATGGCTTCTTTAGCCCCTGTCTTCGGAGTTTTGGACGCCCGAGATTTATTCTTCGAACTATCTTTTATCAAATAACTGGTCAATGTATCCGATGGACTTTTGGGCAAAGAGCATACCGCGGCATAGTAAGTCTTGTCGACCTCCTTAGTCTTGAACATCTCATTAAGTCGAGACAAGGCCTTACCCGTTTTTGCAAAAATCACAACCCCACTAACGGGGCGATCAATTCTATGAGCCACACCCGTGAATACATTACCGGGCTTTTGGTATTTGATGCGAATCCACTCTTTCACAATCTCACTGAGTGGAGCGTCTCCCGTGTGATCTCCCTGCACTAAATCACCGCTTCGCTTATTGATAGCGATGATGTGATTATCCTCATACAACACTTCGAGGTTTTTGACGGTCGAATGCACCTAGTATTGCTCTGAGTCGTTTGGAAAATCGCGGGATCGAACATCAGTGACATAGTTACCCACAGCATTCTTAATATCCTCATATAAATTAGCGTACCGCCTGAGGAATCGAGGATTAAACTCATGTGTAATACCGAGCATATCATGAACGACTAGCACTTGACCATCTGCCTCTCCCCCAGCACCTATTCCTATGGTAGGTATCTTAAGCTGCTCAGAAACCTTCGCGGTTAATTTTGCAGGAATCTTCTCCAAGACAACACCAAAACAACCCGACTCTTCAAGCATGAGCGCATCTCGCAAGAGTGTCTCAGCCTCTTCCTCTTCTTTAGCGCGAACAGTGTAGGTACCAAATTTGTAAATACTCTGAGGGGTAAGCCCCAAATGACCCATTACAGGAATACCTGCAGAAAGAATCCGCAGAACACTTTCCTTAATTTCTAAACCACCCTCAAGCTTAACGCCATGGGCGCCGCTCTCCTTCATAATTCTGATGGACGAAGTCAGCGCTTCTTTGCTATTCCCTTGGTAAGTTCCAAAGGGTAAATCAACGATTACCAATGCCCGATTTACAGCTCTTACAACTGAGGCCGCATGGTAGATCATCTGATCTAACGTAATGGGCAAAGTTGTTTCGTGCCCAGCCATTACATTGGAGGCTGAATCACCCACCAAAATCACGTCTACACCCGCTTCATCAACAATTTTCGCCATTGAATAATCGTAAGACGTCAGCATGGCTATTTTCTCACCTTTGCTTTTCATCTCTTGCAGGGTGCGCGTGGTTACACGTTTTACGTTTGAGTGTAGAGACATATTAAACTTAATTTATCAGTCAAACCTACTGTTTTTCTCAGTGCTGAAAAAATGTAAGTCAAGATTGGATTCCCTTCTACTCACCAACTCGATACCGATTATCAAACGAAGGTGACCGGATACATGGATAAGCGCTACATTTGTGTGATAATTTCAGATGCACATGTTCAACAGATCATCAGACCTACTTTTACTCCTTTCCATTCTGGTTGTTATTCTCTTCTCTTCTTGCGAAACAGAAGTAGAACTTTTGGCACCATACGACGAAACACCTGTCATTTATGGTATATTGGACTATACCGCCGATACACAATTCGTACGCATCAATAAGACCTTTCTCGGTCCTGGCGACCCAAGCCAATATACAGGCATTAAAGACTCAGTGGAATACGACCCTGCAGATGTAGTCGCTGTAATTAATAAATACAACGATGATGGTGGCTCTTTGAGCACCATCACACTTGAACCCATTGATATACCCAGCAGAGAACCTGGCATCTTTTACTCCGAAGACGTCCGGTTTTATTATACTTCCCAGCAGCTTCTTACTGCAGAACAACAACTCAATCAGGAAGAGTATATTTTTGAGTTGAACGCAACTATTAAAGAAGAAGTTTATTCTGCGGAGACTAGATTCCCTGGCCTATCTGTCAGCACAATCGAGCTACCTTTCTTAACAGCAGGTGATCCACAACGCATGTTCTTTGTCCTGAATGGTGTAAACATGAATTTTTCTTCGGAAACATTCAGGTTCACCACTGACGAGTTTACGGCATCCTATTCTGCTGCATTTCGGATGAATTTTGACTATGTATTAAATGATGGAACGGTGGTCGAAGGAGCGTTCATCGATTACGACTTAGGAGATTTTGGAAATGAGGAGCTGGGTTCAAACCAAGATATCACGATTTCTCTTTTCGGGGAAAACCTCTATACCTTTTGGGGCAATCAATTGGATCTGATTCCCGATTTGGCTGAAGTTCAAATTGAAATTCTTGAATTCAGAGTGACAGGGGCGACGCCTGAATTAAACACTTACCTTGAAGTGGCTCAGCCTGTGAGTCAATTTACTCCTGTTTTAAGCTCATTCACAAACATAACGAACGGTGCAATTGGAATTTTCAGTTCGGTAGCAACCAGATCGAGAGATGCTTATCTCTCAGAACCATCGTTACAGAAACTCAACGAGAGTCCACTGACCAACTCTTACAATTACTGTGTTCAAGGGTGGAGTGGAAGTAATTACTTATGTAATCCTTAAAAACATTCTGTCTTTTTGTCACCTCTCTTGACATGATTTATGTCAATTCTGCACGAAAACCACAATAATAACTTCTGGTACACCTATTGCTAATTGCTGACCAAATAATATTGAAAGCAATGAGTAAAATAATAGGAATAGATCTCGGTACCACCAACTCGTGTGTATCGGTAATGGAGGGTAACGAACCTGTAGTTATCGCGAATAGCGAGGGTAAACGAACTACTCCTTCAATTGTAGCCTTCACAGAAGGAGGCGAGAGAAAAGTAGGTGATCCAGCAAAAAGACAAGCCATCACCAACCCTACGAAGACAATCTCATCAATCAAGCGATTTATGGGTAACTCTTTTGACGAAGTGACAGTGGAAGCAGGAAGAGTGCCTTACAAAGTTGTAAAAGGCGACAACAACACGCCACGTGTTGAGATTGACGATAGAAAATATACTCCACAAGAGATTTCTGCCATCATTTTGCAAAAGATGAAGAAAACAGCAGAAGACTATTTGGGAACTACTGTAACAGAAGCGGTCATCACCGTTCCTGCCTATTTCAACGATTCACAGCGTCAAGCGACCAAAGAAGCTGGTGAGATTGCAGGTTTGAAAGTTCGAAGAATTATCAACGAACCTACAGCAGCAGCATTGGCGTATGGTCTTGATAAAAAGAGTGAAGATGTTAAAGTCGTAGTTTTTGACCTTGGAGGAGGAACCCACGATGTTTCGATCCTAGAATTAGGAGACGGAGTATTTGAGGTGTTGTCTACCGATGGTGACACTCACCTTGGTGGAGATGACTTTGACCAAGTAATCATTGATTGGTTGGCTGGAGAATTCAAAGGCGAATACAGCACGGATCTTACGAAAGACCCAATGGCGTTGCAGCGTTTGAAAGAAGCTGCAGAGAAAGCTAAAATTGAGTTGTCAAGTGCGACTTCTACTGAAATCAACTTGCCATACATCATGCCTGTAGATGGTGTGCCACGTCACTTAGTGAAAACTTTGACCCGTGCGAAATTTGAGCAATTGGCTGATGAGCTAATTAAACGAACTATTAAGCCTTGCGAGAAAGCTATGAAAAGTGCTGGCTTAAGTATGTCAGACATTGACGAAGTTATTTTGGTTGGAGGATCAACGCGTATCCCAGCAGTAGTAGATAATGTGAAGAAATTCTTCGGAAAGGAACCTTCAAAAGGAGTAAATCCAGATGAAGTAGTTTCAATCGGAGCAGCCATTCAAGGTGGCGTGCTCACGGGAGAAGTGAAAGACGTTTTATTGTTAGATGTTACTCCTCTTTCTTTGGGTATCGAAACGATGGGTGGAGTTTTCACCAAATTGATCGAAGCAAACACAACAATCCCTACCAAGAAATCGGAAACATTCTCCACCGCATCTGATAATCAGCCTTCAGTAGATATTCACGTGTTGCAAGGTGAGCGACCGATTGCTTCAGGAAATAGATCGATTGGTCGTTTCCAAATGTCAGACATCCCACCGTCGCCAAGAGGTGTTCCTCAAATCGAGGTAACATTTGATATTGATGCCAACGGTATCTTGAATGTTTCGGCGAAGGACAAAGCGACTGGCAAGGAACAAAGCATCAGAATCGAAGCTTCAAGTGGACTTTCCGACGAGGAAATCGACAAAATGAAGAAAGAAGCTGAAGCCAACGCCGAGTCTGACCAAAAAGTAAAGGAAGAAGTTGAAACCATCAACAAAGCTGACTCCCTTATTTTCCAAACAGAGAAGCAGCTTAGCGAATTCGGAGAGAAGATTCCAGCCGACAAAAAGCAGCCTATTGAAGATGCTTTGGCAGAGTTGAAGCAAGCGCATGAAGCGAAGGACATTGACGCGATGAATTCTGGAATGGAAAAACTAAACACTGTTTTCCAAGCCGCTTCGCAAGAGATGTACAGCGCGCAGCAAGAGCCTCAAAGCAACGGAGCTGAAAATACTGAAGCAAGTTCTTCTGAAGGCGACGAAGAAGTGACTGATGTAGACTTCGAAGAAGTAACAGAAGAGAAGAAGTAATTCTGATCTGAACAGATAAAAGTTAAGCGCCCTCTCGGTTTCGAGAGGGCGTTTTTTATTTGGAACAAACAGTAAATAGAGGCGTTCTTTGAGAAGCTAATGATCAACAAACGAAATTCTGTATTCGCCCTAATTCTGCTTCTGGCTATCTCGGCCTTCTTCGCTTCGACTCTTCCAAATACTGGCTTTGATTACAACTTCGATAAGTTTTTCAAACCCGATGATCAAGCCACGAAGTATTTTCAAATTCACCGTGACACCTTTAGTACTGACAACGATTTTATTCTGGTCGGTTTAGTAAACGAAGCTGGAGTCTTTGAAACGGATTTTTTGACAGAAATCGAAGAACTGACAGCCGCTCTTAAGGAGATGCCCCATATCACTTCGGTGCTGTCTCCTACCAATGCAAAAGTAAGAGTGAGAGAGCCCCTCACAGGCTCGGTCTTTCAGCGTCCCCTCCTTTCGGGAAAAAGAGACCTAGATTCGAATCGAGTATTTTCTGATCCATCCGTTTTGGGCAATCTTTTTTCCACAGATACTACGGCCATATCGATAGTGGCCATGACCAAGGAGTTCCTGAACAAGGATGAGAGCGATGAACTAGCGGAATCACTAAATGCGATCCTTTCCAATTATGATTTTGACGGGGTCCATTTATCGGGAAGAGCAATAGGACAAGTGGTTTTTATAAAAAAGATACAGTCCGAATTTGTCATGTTCATGAGCATCGCTATGGGATTTGTGGTTGTTCTATTGTTCATCATGTTTCGGAGCTTTCGAGGAGTTATTCTGCCAATTTTCACAGTCTTATTGGCAGTAATCTGGAGCGTTGGAATACTCAACCTTGCAGGAAAAGGAATCAGCATATTGCTTAACATGCTACCGCCAGTGATTTTTGTCGTGGGCATGAGCGATGCCGTCCATCTGTATTCTCGGTATCTCGAGGAATTGAAAAAAGGGCTATCGAAAAAAGAGTCGATCAAATTGATGACGACTGACACGGGTTTGGCGACACTTCTCACCAGTATCACGACGTCTATTGGTTTTGCCAGCCTATGGTTCACGGGAATTCCATCTCTTCAAGAATTCGGTGTGCTAACTGCTGTAGGAGTAATGGCCGCTTTTGTCATTGCCATCATTATGATGCCTGCATGCCTCACGTTGTTTTCAGAACCAAAGAGATATTTGGAATCAAACAGCACTCAAAAATGGGATGGTTTTTTACTAGCTCTATTCAATGTCGTCACCAAGAATCGAAAGAAGATATTCATCACAACTGGTCTCCTAAGCGTGGCAATGATAGCTGGAATTACCACCATTGATTTGAACAACTACCTACTAGAGGACCTGAAAAAAAGTGAAAAGCTGAGGCAAGACTTTACTTTTTTCGATCAGTACTTTTCGGGAGTTAGGCCATTTGACATGGGGTTAGAATGGGATAACGAAGTTGATTTGAGCGATCCCGAATATTTTCAATCGCTCGATAAGATTCACCATTTCTTAGAAGCCAATTACAGAGTTGGTGCGGTTATGTCGCCACTTTCTGTTTTGAAAGAACTCAACCGCAGCAACCATGGTGGAAGAAATGAATTCTATCGCCTTCCAGAAAAAGAGGGCGAATTAAAACTCTTATTGAAGGACTATAAAAAGATCCTGTCCACAGGAAAAATATCCAACCTCACCACCGAAGACGGTGGTTATATTCGGGTTTTAGGAAGGGTTGGAGATTTGGGTGCCCAGCATTTCGCTTCTAAAAACGAAGAGTTAAACGATTTCCTCGAAAGAGAAGGAATTGCTAAAAATGCCACTGTGACGATTACGGGAACGGGTACCTTGATTGATCGAACGAACCAAACATTGGTCGAAAGCCTATCAAAAGGATTGGGCGCAGCATTTATATTGATCTCCATTTTAATGGGCCTCATGTTCCGCTCTTTCCGAATGGTATTAATTGCCTTGGTGCCAAATCTGCTGCCCCTTTTGGCAGTAGGCGCGGTAATGGCTCTCGCGGGAATCAACCTCAATATGAGCACGAGCATCATCTTTACCATCGCCTTCGGAATAGCCGTGGATGACACGATTCACCTTTTGAGCAGGTACAAGCTCGAATTGATGAAAGGAAAGAGTCAATACGATGCAATGAGGAATGCCTACTTGCACACTGGAAAGGCACTTATTATTACCAGCATCATTCTTTTCGGAGGATTTATTGGACTTTGCTTCAGCTCATTCCAAAGCACTTTTTTCATAGGTCTCTTCGTAACGCTCACTTTGGGCTTCGCATTGCTATTCGATTTCACTTTGCTGCCTCCGCTGGTCATTTCTAAGGAGAATAAATAGAGTCTGTTAATTTGTAGGGTAGTTTGAAATAGATAGTTCGATAGCAACTTGCACGCAGTTCTGTAAACTAAGCAGTTGACATTGGTCAATGCCCTTTCCTGAGCCAAGCCGAAGGGACTATTGATCAGACAAAGAAGGTAGTCGACTTTATAGATAGACACTAAAAGAAGACTAGTCAGCCGTCACCTTCTTTCCCAAAAGGGAAACGACGAGGTATAACAAAGCAATACCGATTAAATAATTGAGCAACCACGGAACAGAAAACAAGGCGGACAATGTGGTAAATATTACGGCGACCAATCCAACCGTCAAAGCATAAGGCATTTGTGTCTTGACATGCTGCAAATGATCACATCGAGTTGCGAGGGAACTCAAAATAGTGGTATCGCTAATGGGCGAGCAATGGTCTCCAAGAACGGCTCCTGCCAGCACACAAGAAGTCGTGTTTAAGAAAATCTCCATTGCCAAGGCTGCTTCCATTCCACTCTCAAGGGAGAGCGCCCAAGCCAGAGGCAGCATAATGGGATAAATAATCGCCATCGTACCCCAAGAGGAACCCGTAGAAAACGCAACCACTGCCGAAAGCAAAAAAGTAACTGCTGGCAATGCCCAAATGGCCAATCGGCCCTCGGCCAAGCCTGCGAGATAATCAGCGGTGTGCATTTGATCAGTCAAAGCAGCCAAACTCCATGCTAAAATCAAGATGACAATGGCGGGAACCATGGTCTTAAATCCTTCTATTGATGCCAAAATCGAATCACTAAACGTAAGAGTCCTTCTCAAAGTTGAAAGAAGAATGGCGACGATCAACCCGAAAGTGGACGACCAAAGCAAAGCCTTGTAACTATCAGAGTTTCCAATTACGGTAGAGAGCTTTCTACCAAACGGCAGTTCACTTGAACTCCAAGCCGACGGGTCAGCATCAATACCAGTATAAAGAAGCCCAGCAACTGTTCCTAAGATTACCACCAAAATCGGAATAATGGCATTCCACATATTTAACTTGATCCCTTCTTGAGGTGCAAATTCCTCCAAATCAACGGCTGATTCACCAGGTGCAGCTGAGTTAACTCCAAATTCTCTGGCCTTCACCTCTGCTTTATACATCGGGCCAAAATCTCTGTTTCTCAGAATGAGGATCAACATGAAAACCAGCGCGAAAATTGGGTAGAACGAATACTTCAACGAGCCGAGAAAAATGATGTAGGGACTTGCTTCAATCATAACTGAGCCCGAGTTGATCTGATCGAGAGCCGATTGGATATAGCCCAATTCGGCGCCAATCCAAGTGGTGATAAGCGCAATTGCCGCTATGGGGGCGGCGGTGGAGTCTACGATATAGCTTAGCTTCTCACGAGAGATTTTTAATCGATCGGTTAAAGGCCTCATGGTATTTCCAACCACTAAAGTATTCGCGTAATCATCGAAGAAAATTCCTATTCCTAAAAACCAAGTAGCGAGCTGCCCTGACTTGGGGCTATTTGCCTTTCTAGAAATTTTGTCGACAACCGCTTGCATCCCGCCATTTTTGGAAATAACGGCGACTATCCCGCCAATTATCGTTGAGAAAAGAATTACGGATACGTGACCTGAATCGACCATTGCCTGCACGATATAAGTGTCAATGGCCGATAGAAGTCCTGTTAAAAATCCGGCTGAGTCGGTGGAAAAATGAGCTACAATGATTGCTCCAGCGAATATGCCTGCTATCAGACTACTCACTACTTCCTTGAATGCGAGCGCCAAAGCAATTACAAGCAATGGCGGAATAACGGATAACCACAAGGGCATCGGTGTTATTTCTTTTACTGAAGTAAAGCCACCGACTTTAATCGACATCGGTTCGTTTCGATCAAAGGACATTATAAATTCGGCCTTGCCGTCTTGAAAACTTAAGGTTGTCCTTTCTCCATTGATTAATACCTGCGCACTATTCCCAAGGAGATAGAGTTTATCTAAGTCATTGCAAATAAGCGTTCCCGAAGACTCTAAACCATCAACAATTAAATGAGGAAGTTCGACTGAAAAATCATCCTTAGTAAAGATGCTCTCGTCCTGAGCAGAGACAACCAGAGAGGAAAAAATAGCAATGGCCGAG
Source organism: Cryomorphaceae bacterium (assembly GCA_047632755.1). GTDB lineage: Bacteria > Bacteroidota > Bacteroidia > Flavobacteriales_D > Cryomorphaceae > JAKVAV01. The sequence goes on along the minus strand of JBLIDT010000006.1, from coordinate 100,774 downwards.
AAAAGAAGTGATTTTATCCAAACAGTCATGAAGGCGCAAAATAGAAATTTTACGATCGTTCGAGAACCGATTGACGATTGTTAATTTTACACCATGCGTCAGGCGGCAATAATTTTGATAATGCTAATCTTAGGTTCCTGTGGGAAGAAATCTCCCCTTGGTCAGAAATTCGCAATGCTTGACAAAACGGAAGTAAGATTAGACACCGTATTGGTGAATCACTTCTCTACCGTTCTCTTCTTTTTATCGCCCGAATGCCCACTATGCCAAAATTACAGCGTTACTATTGACCGAATTCAAGAGGACTTCGAAGAGAAGGATGTTGCTTTCTATGGCGTCGTAAGTGGGCTGTATTACTCTGATTCCGAAATAGAGGGCTTTTTAATCAAGTATAATTTGAATTTGCCCGTTATACTCGATCCCGAGTTTTCGCTCGCCAATCATTATGAAGCGACGACAACACCGGAGGTTTTAGTGATTAACAGGAATAGCGAGGCATTGTATCAGGGAGCCATCGACAATTGGGCTATTTCTTTGGGGAAAAAACGACTGAAAATTACTGAACGTCACCTCGAAAATGCGCTTTCCGCCCATTTGGACGGAGAAGAAATCAACCCGAAAAAAACAAAAGCAGTAGGATGTTTTATAGAATAGCAGTTCTTCTGATTTTGATTGGATTGGCTTCATGCAGCTCTGCTCCTGAAAAAACGGAACCCACTCCATCTGATGCTCCAGTTCATACGGCTGAGATAACTGAAGAATTGACCTTCTGGGAAAATGCCGCGCCGATCATATTCAATAACTGCACGCCTTGCCACCACCAAGAGGGTGCTGGCCCCTTCTCTCTAACCGATTTTTCGGATGTTAAAAAGAGAACCAAAACGATTCGCCAAGTTGTAGCTGACGGTTACATGCCGCCGTGGCCAGCAGACCCAGAATTCAGCCGTTTCAAAGGCGAAAAAATCCTTTCTGCTACAGAGAAATTGACACTGATCAACTGGATTGATCAAGGCGCGCCCGAAGGAATTAAAACTGAATCTATCCCTGAACCAGAAATCTTTACCGCTGAAAATCCGACGAAGCCCGACTTGGTCTTTTCGTATGCCGATACGGTATGGATACCTGGGGAAAATCTAGACATTTTCAGAATAGCTAAAATCCCAATCAAGCTCCCGCGAGATACTGTCATCAAAGCCATTCATTTTAAACCGGGAAACAAGCAATTGGTGCATCACGTCAATGGTCACCTTATCAATTATGACAATGAACTAAAGAAGAATCCGAGCCAAGGCAAGTGGATTATTGATGCCGAAAAAGTGAATTCATTGGAAGCTTATCGGCAAATGGAAATTGCCAATGATAATGGCTCCTACCCAGCCATGAGGGTTTCGGCATTCAACTATTTACCGGGAGTAGAAGCATTGCAATACCCAGACGGTATCGGAGGTCTATTCATAAATGAGAATGCTGCGTTTTTGCTGAACACATTGCACTACGGCCCTTCGGCTTTAGACACTTTCGACTACAGTCAAATCGAAATCTATTTCGCTGAAAAGCGACCTGAAAGGCCTGTATCAGAGCTGCACATGGGCACGCAGGGAATCACAAAGATTGAACCCGAGTTCATTTTACCAGCAGGCAAAGTCAGCACCTTTAAAACGAAGTATAGAATACCTGACACCATGTCGGTGTTAACGGTTAATCCTCACATGCATTTGCTGGGAAGAGAATTTACGGCCTATGCCTATTCAGAAAATAAGGATGATACGATTCCGTTGATTCGGATTCCCGAATGGGACTTTAGGTGGCAGTACTTTTATACTTACGAGAAAGTATTGGTCATTCCGAAAGGTTATACGATTGAGGTAGTTGCTATTTTTGACAACACCATTGAAAATCCCTTTAATCCCAATTCACCTCCTAGAACTTTGAGTGAAGCGGGAGAAAACATGAAGACAACGGACGAGATGTTTCAGTTTTTCATAAATTACATGCCTTATCAAAAAGGAGACGAACAGATTGCTCTATAAACAAAACTGATTATGAAAATCAATATTGGCCTTACCCTCTTAACTCTTTGTCTTTCGGTAATTGGATTTTCTCAAGAAGCCGATAATCGAGCCAACGCAGCCGTGCAAGAAGAAATGAAAATATACCACAAAGAGCTAAATCTTTCTGGTGAACAACTTTATCAAATCACCCAACTGCTGGGAGAAAAAATTAAAAAGAACGAAATAGTTCTAACTGAGATTGAATCACTAAAAAGGAAACTTGACCATATAGATGTATCAACGGACAAGCAAATTTTAAGTGTCCTTAACGAGGATCAAAGAGTAGTAATGCAAGAAAAGCTTGTAGAAAAACTGGCTAAACAGCAAGAGGAATTTAAAAGCTCAGTGACGGATTAATTCACGTCATTAGCCACCCAACGAAGGTTATCAATTTCGATACCTGTACTTCGCTCACCTTCGAATTCCATACCGCAAACGACTTGAACACGAGCCATCATTATTTGCTCGAACTCTCTTATTGTTACCTGCACAGGAGTGAATGTGGAATCGTTGAATGACTGAGTAGAAATTTCTACATACTCGCTTCTTCGGTAGGGCTGACAACTTCCATCATCAGCAATTTTACCGCTGATAAAAAGTTTGATAAAATCGGGTGAGCCTTTTTCCGTATCGGTTACACGAACGTCAAATCGCAAACTGCCTTCTACAAAATCGCGGGCATCTTGCTCATTGATAAGCGTAAAATAGGAGCGATGAGTGAACTCCGCGCCAGTGCCTAGGTACAATGTTTCCAATACGCTAGCAGAATCTCTAGCTTCTTCCATCACTTCGATCACACCTTCGCAAACGTTCAAGCTGTATGCGCCCTCAATCAAATCTCCGTTCCAACCGCCGAAAAGCCCAGCCTGCCAGATGATTTGTTCTGCTTGATTGAATTGACAACTGCCATCTTCTTTCAAAGCGCTTGGGTCGTAATTTACTGCAATTGGGTCAGTACATCCTTCTTGTTTAGGGTCTTTGATACATGAAGTCAGTAACAGAATAGCGAAAATCGGTACGTAAAATTTTAACTGCATTGTAAATGGTCTTTTGCGATTCAACTTGTTATACTAATTTGATTCAATTTGGTTTCACAGGTGTTTTGGATGTTATAGCTTTGTCGATAAGAATTCACTCTTTATAGATAACTCCAATGACCCTTACTCAGCTCAAATATGTTCTTGCCGTAGATACCTATCGCCATTTTGCTGCTGCCGCAGAAAGTTGCTTCGTGACTCAGCCTACGCTGAGCATGCAGATCAATAAGCTAGAGAAAGAGCTCGATATATTAATCTTTGATCGAAGTAAGCACCCTGTAGAGCCAACAATAATTGGAGCGCAAATTATTAAGCAAGCGCGCACTACAATGCAAGAAGCAAAGCGTATTGAAGAGTTGGTGAAGGGAAGCAAGGGGCAGGTTTCAGGAGAATTCAGACTGGGAATCATACCAACGGTTAGCACCAATTTACTTCCTCGTTTTCTTCGTGTAGTCATGGATAAGTATCCAGAAATTGAGCTGAAAATCGAAGAACTGCAGACCGAACAGATCTTAGAAAAACTGGATCGCGACCAAATTGATGCAGGCATTCTTGCCACTCCATTGGTCAAATCGGGAATAATCGAAAAACCTCTTTATTACGAACCATTCATGGCCTATGTGCCAAAAGGGCACCGTCTGGAAAATGAGGATTTTGTACTTCATTCAGAATTGAGGTTAAACGACATGCTCCTTCTTAAAAACGGACACTGCTTTAGAGACAGCGTGATCAATCTTTGCGCATCAGCTTTTCCTGACGACAACAGCGCACACAAAACACTCGAATTTCAAAGTGGCAATTTCGAAACGCTCATCCGACTCGCCAACAATGGATTCGGTATGACGTTATTGCCTTATTTAATGGCGCTTGATTTAGGAGAAGAAGAAAAGCAATTCATCAAACCTATAGAGCACCCTCAACCGACCCGAGAAATAAGCATGATCTACAGCAAAGTTCAACTGAAAATTAGCATCATCGACATACTCGCGGAGGAGATCCAAGGACAAGTGCCTCAAAAGCTCTTATCGCCACAAGAAGAATCAGTGGTTAGCCCTAAGGCTGACAAAAAGTTAGCAGGCTAAAGTGACAAATCAAAGGAAATGCCATGATTGCGGAAAGTGGACTGACTCTACCGAAAAGTACTGTGTTTTTTGTGACGCTACCCTCGACCCCTTGCTTAAGTCAAAAGAAGAAAAGGTTGAAAGGGAGCGCAGAAAAAGAGAGCAGAAAATCCTCTCCGAAACAAAATTTGAAAAACACCTTCGCCGACTTCAGGAGTCTGAAAAACCTATTCATAAAGTGTCCTTCCGCGTGTTGAATATTGCATTCACGATTTACATGGGTACTCTTTCATTTTTTATATGGCTCATCGCTCTGATATCGGGATAAGGGAGAGGAGGTTTTTCCTACTCATGATTTTTCTCTACCTGGCTATTCGCTGCATTAGGGAAAGTGAATTTGGCCCAAAAGCTTTACATTTCTATGGTGGGGACATTCTGTTTATTCCCATCCTCATCACTTCTGTCAAAATCGTGAAATCGCTTTTCAATTTTTCCTTTGCTATAAACAAGAAAGAAGTTGCCATTGCCGTTGTGTACTCATCCATCGTATTTGAATGGCTACTGCCAAATGAAGGCACGAACTTTGTCAGCGATCCGTTTGATATTCTGGCCTATACACTAGGTGCCCTGATTTATGTGTTTATCATTGCAAGAGAACCCATCGATCAAAGACAAGAAGACCATACAGTCAAAAAATTGATATGAAATTACTCCTTCTCATCCTCTCGAGCTTATTCATTTTTGGAATTGCCAATGCTCAAAAAGATTTAAAAAACCTTTCGGGAAAAGAGCGCACTCGCATTGCTGAAAACGAGAAAATAGAAGCCGCAACCGATGTTGAATTTCAGCAGTACATGAGCACAGGTCATGACATGTTTTCTGACAGGCACTACCTCAAAGCCATTCGCAGCTATGAAAAAGCAGCGGAAGTTCGTCCTTACAATGTCTACCCAAAAGTGAAAATAACGGACATTGAACTCTCTATGAAAGACACCTTGGAGATGCTTAGAGCAGCAGAGAAAGAAGACATCAAACAAGAAAAGCCAAAGCCAAAGGAGCCTGAAGTAGCTGAAGCTGAGCAAAAACTTCCTGAGACTAAAAAAGAAACGATAGCTCGTTTAGACAAGTGGGAGGAAAAAGAAAGACAGAAAATGGAGGCTCAGCGTGAAAAAGAGAAAGTCAAAAACGAGCAACCCCAGCCTAATCAAACAGAATCAGGTGATGTTCAGACTATGTCTACAGAGGATTACCGAGAGGAATTGGCTGAAACATTTCCAAGTGGAATCACCGAAACCGTATCAGAAGAAGGAAACAAGGTCATCACCAAACGTGTAGTGGTGCATGAAGGAAAAGGGGATGAGTACAAGAAAGTCGTCCACAGCTGGGGAGGTGTTTTCTTCTTTAAAAACGGCGATGCCGTAACAGAACGGGTTTGGAATCTAGAAACTGTCTCAGAGAAGTAAAGCACCCTATTTAGAGCTTGCTCAGAGAGTCGAGTGTCTTGGCCAGAGAGTTCAAGATCAAGGCTTGCGCAGCTTTGAAAACAAGGAGTCCGCCTTAGGCGGCTGACTGTTTTCAGTGCAAGCACAACGCAGATATTGGACTCTCTGGACAGACACTATTTCGGCGACTTAGCCCCTGCCAATATCCTAACCTCGAGGTCATTCTCTCGTGGAGGCACAGGGCACGAATAGCGATCTGAATACGCACAATAAGGATTGTACACTATATTAAAATCAACAAGGACAGAATCTGTTTCGGGCAATTCCATCTCCAAATATCTGCCGCCTTCATACGTTCCAAAACCGTTAGAAGCATCTGTGAAAGGGACGAAAAGCTGATTTTCATAACCAGGCATCCGCATCGATTCCAAATTTCTGTATGCTGCCAAAACCAGCTCCGTCGAGTCGATTTGAAAATGAATCGTTCCCGCTTTTTGATAGCGTTGCTTTTTTGATCCCGTCGTTTGAAATGTAATGGGCTTCTGACGCTCAAGGTTCTTAAACTCTGCCATTATCGCAAAGTCAGGGTTATAAGAGTAGCGTGCGATACTATCGAATTCAGCCACATATTCCTTTTTAAGTGGTGATGTCTCAGGGTCGGCATACTCAGCGTCGGTCTTGGCCCAGAATTCTATGTAGCGCCCCTCTTGAGCAATAAGCGAAACTGAAGCAAATGCAAAAATGGCCAATAGATAGGTCTTCAAAAATTTCATTTGTCCAAGTTACGGAATCGCCTGTCCATTTTTTGGATAGAGAAGTCAATTTTCACCATCTTGCGGGTCATGGAATTAGCCCGGTCCATAAAAGACGCAGAGAATGCACTGAGAGATTTCATTGAATACTCTCTTGAGAAAAATCTCGGAGCAGATTGGATGTCAAAATGTGGCGTTCCCTCAGCTCGCATTGATCTTTGGAGAGAACGAAAAGCTCAAGGAGAAGTAGATTCAGTTCCCAATAAAGGAGAAGAAAGACTGGTCTACTATGCTCCATTTGAGGATTTGTCCGACTTGATTTCAGAGAACTGGATTGGCGATTTTCAAAGCGCTTTTACAGAAAGAGATCGTCTGATTACATTCATCAAAATTCTTGAAGAGTATCGAGATCCTCAGATCCACAGAAGAGAGCTATTCGTTTACCAAAAGCATTTGGTACTTGGAATAACAGGAGAGATCCGGGCTAAAATCACTGCTTATAGAAGTCTTCTAGAAGTTGGGAAAGAAGGTTATCCCAGAATAGAATACATCAAGGACAGTCTCGGAAATATTTGGGTGCCAGGCAAACCGCGCCGACTCAAAACCAATTTGACCATTCATCCCGGCACAACCTTAGAGTTTATCGTCCAGGCTAGCGATCCTGAAGAGAAGCCCCTTGAATTCAAAATCCACGGACAGAAATGGGAGACTGGCAATATTTTGTTTTTTGAGGTAACCGATAAGCACGTCCAAAAACAAGCCCAGATAAACATCACCATACGCAGCTCCAGAAAATTTCACGCATATCCTTTGGGCTATGATGACCGAGTGGTGTTCGAATATCAGATTATCCCAAAACCATAAATCCGCTTATTTCCACTTTCGACCGAAAAAGAGTTGAGAAAGCTCTTTGGTAAAAAACCCCTTTAACATTCAGATGTTGGCTCTTACATTGGTAGCAGTTAAAATCTTCTGATGGTTGCTTTGAGCAGAGCAAGAAAAAGCGAGTTGGTCTTAGATCACTCGCTTTTTTTATTCCCAGTCGCAAGGGTATTTTTCTTAAATTTAGTTGAATTTGAACGCAATGAGATTTCTACAAAAACCATTTTTAGCAAAAACAAAAGATAAAATCGAAGTAACGTTCGATAAGCCCACCAAAGTATTGCTCTTGGAAAGTAGCCAGTTTTCACGGTACAAGAAAGGACATACTTATCAGTATCGAGGGGGTGACGCTGAACAATCGCCCGTAACCTTTACAGTGCCATTTGAGGCCATTTGGCACGCTGTTATTGAAAAAGGGTCTTATAGCCATCCAGTAGATGTAACTGGCAATGCCAAGCTCATCCCACACCGTTACGATACCTTAAATGGCTCGGAACAGACTGGAGCCGCAAAAAGGCCAGTTGATGAATACGACGACACTCTCGATTAATGCCAACTCATTTCAATTTTAACAAAGCGAATCTTCTCGGATTCGCTTTCATCATTTTAGCCTTTCTGAGTTGCGAACCTTCGGGTTCTTCTCTGAACGAAACTGAGTCCAAAGTTAGATCAACCACTAAAAAAGAGATTCCAAAAAAAGATAGCACCATAGTAGTCGAAAGAGAATTTCCCAAGCTGGACAGTGCAAATATCGAAAGCTTCTTAAGCGAATATTTTCGCAAAAACCCCGAAAGAAGAGTGCGAGTAATCACTCGGTTGGGCACGCTCAAAGTGAGGTTATTTGATGACACGCCCTTGCACACAGCAAACTTCCTGATGATGACCAAAAGAAATTACTTCACAGGAACTGAATTTATCCGGGTTGCGCCTAATTTTGTCGTTCAAGGCGGAAACAATGAAAGTGAAATTGAAAAAGTGAAGCGAATCTTGATCGGATCATACACCATGCCCCCTGAATTCAAAAAAGAGCGCATACACAAGAAAGGTATCTTATCTATGGCTCGCGCTTATAAGAACAATCCCGATAAGAGATCTTCAGCTTATTATTTTTTCTTTGTCCAAGGACAAAAATTCAATGACCCGCAACTGATGGCCATAGAGCGGGACAGCGAAATAATCATTCCCGACTGGAAAAGAAAAATTTACAAGACGATTGGTGGAGCGCCGCATCTGGACAATGAACACACCGTTTTTGGTGAGATTTATGAAGGACTGGATGTATTGGATAAAATGGCTGCCGTAAAAACCGATGGTGGTGAATGGCCAATCGACCCTTTAATCATGCAAATTGACGTTATCGATGAATAGAATAATATTACTGCTGGCAATCTGTTTTTTATGGGCTTGTCAGCCCTCTAATAGCTCTGAATCAAAATCATCTGTAAGAGTAGATAAAAGTCTGGATTCCTTGAAGGCTGGCGTGGCTTGTGCGCATCCCGTAGCAGCCAGAATAGGTGCCGAAATATTGGAGAGTGGCGGAAATGCGACTGATGCTGCTGTGGCCGTGCAATGGGCTTTGGCCGTTTGTTTTCCCGAAGCGGGCAACATCGGTGGAGGCGGATTTATGGTTATGCGACGCAACGACGGTTTGGCAGCAACTTTGGATTTCAGGGAGAGAGCACCGATAGGCGCCTTCGCGGAATTATTCTTGGGCCCTGACGGTGAAGTAGCAGAGGGAATCAGTTTGAATACGCGCCTAGCCGCGGCTGTCCCAGGATCTGTAGCCGGCATTTACGTGATGCACGACAAGTTTGGTAGTTTGAAGATGAGTTATCTACTTCAACCAGCCATCGAAATAGCTCGAAACGGATTTTCAATCACCGCAACACAAGCCCAAAAACTCAACGAAAACCGAGAGAAGTTTGAAACTAGAAACCGGTTTCCTACGGCTTTTGTGAAAGAAACCCCATGGGTAGAAGGCGATACTTTGATCCAAACGGAACTGGCCAATACCTTGACGAGAATCAAAGAAAAAGGCCCTACTGAATTTTACAATGGAGAAACAGCCCAATTGATTTTGGACGAAATGGGAGAAGGCAGAGGACTCATTACAGAAAGAGACTTAAAAAATTACCAGCCGCAATGGCGGAACCCCATTAAATTTTCCTTTGACAATTTCCAAGTCATTTCTATTCCTCCACCCTCTAGTGGAGGAATAGCGCTTGAACAAATGTTCAAAATGGGTAAAATGCTCAAAGTCGATTCCATTGAACACAATTCTGTGGAATACCTCCACTTCAATACGGAAATAGAAAGACGGGTATATGCCGATCGCTCCATGCACCTCGGTGATCCCGACTATTACGATATCCCTTACAAGGAATTGACTGACTCGACTTATCTCGCCACCAGATTGGAAAACTTCAGGTATCGAGCTACACTCAGCAGTAGAGTGAGTCATGGAAATATTGAGCAGGTCTCTGAAAGTATGGAAACCACGCACCTATCAGTGGTCGATGAAGAAGGGAATGCCGTTTCCATAACTACGACGATCAATGGTCTTTATGGAAGTCGAATAGTCGTATCGGGAGCTGGCTTTTTGCTGAACAATCAAATGGACGATTTCAGTTCAAAATCAGGCACTCCGAATATGTTTGGTCTCGTTGGAGGAAAGGCAAACTCCATCGAGCCAGGCAAAAGAATGCTAAGTTCCATGACACCTGCAATTGTGGAAAAAGATGGTGAGCTATTTTTAGTAGCAGGATCACCTGGCGGAAGTACCATCATCACCTCCGTATATCAGACCATTGCCAACTGCACCTACTACGATATGGATCTAAAAGACGCCATAGCCGCGCCGAAGTTTCATAGCCAATGGCTACCCGATAAGATCTTTCTTGAACGAGACCGATTTCCGCAAGACGTCATCAATATGCTGGAAAACAAGGGCCACGAAATCGACTACTATAACACTTTGGGAAGAGTCGATGCCATTAAAGTATCAGACAATGGAATGCTCGAAGTTTGTGGCGATCCTCGCGGTGATGATGTTGGAGCGGGCTACTAAGAAAAAACTATGCATCCCATTTTAAAGAAATACAACGAAGTAAATGCTTTCGGTAAGCTACTCGGATTGAAGCTTACAGTTATCAAACCTGGAGAAGTCGAGTACCGGATGGAGATCAAAGAAGAACACCTCTCCAATCCTATGGCAGCGCATGGTGGGGCTATCTCAGCGATGATGGATGCCATTCTCGGTGTGGCGGCACTTTCGCTCGCAGCAGAAAAAGACAAGCTGGTGAGCACGGTCGAATTCAAGATCAATTACTACGCTCCGATCAAACTCGGTGATCGACTACTTGGCAATGGGGAAGTGGTCTTTGAAGGCAATAGATTGATTTCTTCAGAAGGGACGATAACCATCGAAAACGAGGAAATGAAGATTGCCTCAAAAGGACTTGGCACTTTCAGTGCGTACCCAGCTTCAAAAAACGAAATCCTGGGGAAAGCGTAGACTATTTCTCCCCTTCTTCCTCAGGTTGAGGAACACGGAGAAATTCTGAGGTTTGCTTTATGGCAACCATCACTTGCTCTAGAATCTCTTCTGCAGGGGCATCGTAATCGATATCGAGTGGCTCGTAGAATTTCATCAATAAGCGGGTGTCCCTCTTCTTGATCTTTAGCCCTTTCTTGTCAAAGGCACGACGGAATCCGTCAATATTGACAGGAACGACAATTGGCTTATTTTGCTTGATAATGTGAGCGGTTCCCTTTCGGCCTTTTTCAAATGCCTTGGTCGTCCCTTGGGGGAAAGTAACCAGCCAACCAGTAGAAACAGCCTTCGAAATATTCTCAGGGTCTTTCGGGTTGACCTCTCTTTCCACCGATTCTCCAGAGGCTCGCCAAGTTCTGTCAACCGAAATAGCGCCGCCATAAGCAAATAGCTTCGGAAGCAATCCACTCTTCATTGTTTCAGCGGCAGCTACGTAATACACGTTAATCTTGGGTGCGAGCAGATAAATCGGATTGCGAATACCCCGCTTGAACTTCCATTTTGCCGCACTGAAAGCGTGGTACATTAAGATAACATCCGAAAAATATGTCTGGTGATTGGACACCAAGAGTACATTTTGATTGGGCAATTTTTGGAGGACATCCATTCCTGCTATTACGCTCTTATTTGTCCATACAAAGCGTGGCCAAGTGACTATTCCCAGAATGGAAATAAGCAAGGATTTCAAAAATTTCCATTGTCCAAAAACGTTCTTCACTGCAGGTGAAATTGATGGTACAAGATACGGTTAACTAGTAAGGGTCGACGTTGATAATCAACCGCACGGATTTGAATTCTTTTTTGGCGAAAAACGGGCCTGTCAGATTCTTCATCTTCCCCTTAAAATCCGCAGGGTTCTGATTTCGATGGAGTTTGAGCAAGAGATTCTTGTTGTAGCGATTCTTCACTCTAGCCACCACAGGGTATTCTGGTCCCAGAATAGACTGCTCGGGCAGAATTTTTAACAATTCATTTTTTAATTCCGCGGCACAATAGTCTACCATTTCAGCCTCGCGGTGCTGCAATGTGAGTTTTATCAATCGGGTAAATGGCGGATAGGCAAACTCCTTCCTCTCTTTGATCTCTTGGTTCAAAACACCCTCGTAATTCCCATGCTTCACCTGTTGTATCAGCCACTGATTGGGGTCTTGTGATTGAATGATCACCTTGCCTTGCTTCTCCTTTCTTCCAGCTCTCCCCGCAACTTGTGTCATTAGTTGGTAGGCCCTCTCCCCTGCTCTGAAGTCAGGAAATCGCAGCAATAGATCAGCATTCAAGATTCCAACCAACGTCACTCGATCAAAATCAAGACCCTTGGTGATCATTTGAGTCCCAATCAAAATATCGATTGATCCATTCTGGAAATCGGTCAATATCCTGGAGTACGCATTCTTTGAACGGGTAGAGTCTAAATCCAATCGCGCCACCGTGGCATCGGGGAAATAGATGGGTAGTTCCTCTTCGATTCTCTCCGTCCCAAAACCTGCCAGCCTCAGTCCGTGGCTACCGCATGCCGCACAGCTCGGAGGCGCGGTGTAGCGGTTTCCACAATAGTGGCATACGAAACGATCTTGGGCTTTGTGGTACGTCAAGGTCACGTCGCATCTAGTGCATTCAGGCGACCAACCGCAGGTATTGCAAAGCAAAACTGGTGCATAGCCTCTTCGGTTTTGAAAAAGAATGATTTGCTCATTGTTTTTCAAAGTGTCTCGAATAGCGTCCAATAATTCCTTGGTGAAATATCCCGTATTGCTTTCTTTTCCCGATAAGGATACGGGCTCAATCTTAGGAAGTGCCACCCCTCCGAAACGCTCCGTTACTTGCACGTAACCATACTTCCCGCCTTTCGCATTGAAGTAAGATTCAAAAGATGGTGTGGCAGATCCGAGCAACGTTTTGGCACGGTGAATACCCGAGAGCACAATCGCGGCATCTCTCGCATTGTAACGTGGAGCTGGATCAAATTGCTTGAAGGAAGTCTCGTGTTCTTCGTCTACGATGACTAAGCCCAATTCAGAAAACGGAAGAAACAACGCACTTCTCGCACCCAGAACGACTTTAGCTTTTGTCGAATTCTTGTCGCCAATGGTATTCCATAATTCCACTCGTTCATTTTGACTGAAGCGAGAGTGATAAACGGCCACCAGATCACCAAAATGAGCCTTGAGGCGGTTGATCATTTGAGTGGTCAGCGCAATCTCAGGAAGCATGTAGAGAACTTGCTTGCCTAGTTCGAGCTGCTCTTTGATTAAGGAAATATAGATTTCTGTCTTTCCCGAAGAGGTGACTCCATGAAGAAGGGTCACACTTTTCTCTTCAAATGAATTCCTTATTTCTGCCAGCGCTCCTTCTTGAATCGAGCTTAATTGAATAGGCCCTGCTCCACCGCCTTCGCCGTAAATGAGTCTTCCGACTTCTTTCTCGTAGATCTCGAAGATGCCTTTCTTTTGCAAAGCAGTGACTTGCGCGGAGGAAGCACTGGCTCTTTTTTGCAAGACCGTTTTTTGAACGTCTTTCGCCTCGGCACTGTATCGCTCGCTCAATTGAACAAAAGCCATTAGCAACTCCTCTTGCTTGGGAGCGCGCTGAACCGATCGAAATGCAGCTTGCAAGCCTTCTTCATCGATGCATGCTTCAGTTAGGCGAACGAATTTTTCCACTTTTGGCTTGAAGCCTTCTTTGAAATCTTCCATGATCAAAATGGCCGATGCTTCGAGAAGGCGCTTCATGGTGCGCTGGATATTCTTTATGTCGAGAATCTCGGAAACTTCTGGAGCTGTCATGACCTCCCGATCGTGCAATACCTGCAAAAGCATTTGCTCCTTATCACTCAATCCCGTTATATCTCCTTCGAAAGCAGGATTGGGAATGTACTTTGTTTCGCTGCCGAGCCTCATAGAGGAGGGCATCGCCGCGAGCATCACTTCACCTTTTGTACAGAGGTAATAGGACGAAATCCAATCCCAAAGTTTCATCTGCTTCTCGTTGATCAATGCGCTTTCTTCCAGCACATCATCGAGGTATTTGGCAGTGTATCCTACGGGAGCTCTATCGTGAATCAGCTCTATGATACCCGTATAGAGCTTATTTTTGCCGAAAGGCACAACTACCCTGATTCCCACTTCGACAAACTCTACCATATTCTGCGGAATGCGATAGATGAAGGTCTTCGGGAGTGCTAAAGGCAAGACTACGTCGGCGAAAAAAACTTTCAAGGGCAAATCAAATGAGGAGTGCAAAATTAATGGAATTACCAACAGAGAAACGTGGTAAGAAAAGAGAGGTACATTAAAAAGCAATTGGTCGCACCACCTAATTTCGAGAACCATGAAAAGTGCGAAGATTTCTGAGTCAAAAAACCAATTTTGGCTTCTGTTTCCTTCATACTTCATTAAAATTTTTCAGCCGTAGCCATGCTATCCCTTCAAATTTTGACTCGCCTGAAGAAAAAATAACTACAAAAATCTAGTCTCCTGACTCATAAACCTTCACACTAGCATGGATTTACACTGGATCGATTGGACGATTATCGTCGTATTTTTAATCTTTAGCCTTACGATCGGGCTCTACTTCAGGAAGCGCGCCTCCAAGAGTATGGAGAGCTTCTTTTTGGGAAATCGGGAGATGCCTTGGTTGGTTGCGGGAATATCAATGGTCGCAACGACTTTTGCAGCCGATACGCCGCTGGCCGTGACCGAACTCGTAGGAAAGAGTGGTATTTCAGGAAACTGGATTTGGTGGAGTTTTCTGGCAGGTGGAATGCTCACGACCTTCTTCTTTGCCAAGTTGTGGCGAAGAGCAGAAGTCCTCACCGAAACAGAGTTTATAGAACTTCGCTATTCGGGGAAACCCGCAGCAATGCTAAGAGGATTCAAGGCGGTTTACCTAGGGTTGGTCATGAATATTTTGATCATCGGTTGGGTAAACCTAGCCATGATTACCATCATTCAGGAGTTCTTTGGAACCACGCCTCAATTGACCTACACTATCGTGGCCTGTGCCATGGTATTTGCGGCATTCTATACTTCCCTTTCGGGAATTTGGGGAGTGGCCGTTACCGACGTCGTTCAATTCACCTTAGCAATTGTCGGTACGATCGTCTTGGCCATCGTGGTGGTAGGAAGCGAAGAGGTCGGAGGAATTGACGGACTAAAAAGCAGTCTGCCTCCATCAACTTTCAATTTCTTTCCAACCATCGGCGAGGATGGCGGGGGAGCTGGCAATATGATGGTCATCAGTTTCGGAGCTTTCTTCGCTTACCTTGGTGTACAATGGTGGGCCAGCTGGTATCCAGGACAGGAGCCTGGCGGTGGTGGCTATGTAGCTCAGCGAATGATGAGCACGAAAACAGAAAAAGGAGCCGTATATGCCACCTTGTTTTTCCAAGTCGCTCACTACTGCCTAAGGCCGTGGCCGTGGATTTTGGTAGCACTCTCTTGCATGGTTCTGTATCCAGAGCTTGAAGGTGCCCAATTAAAGGAAGGATACGTCCGAGCGATGAAAGACTTCCTGCCGACAGGTCTAAAAGGGCTTTTATTGGCCGCATTCCTCGGGGCTTATTTAAGTACGATAAGCACGCAACTCAATTGGGGCGCAGGCTATTTGGCCAATGACCTTTACAAACGATTTGTAAAGCCCGATTCCAATTCGAAACAATTGGTGACAGCGTCGAGAGTGATCACCTTCTTGCTGATGATATGCGGACTCGTCATCACTCAATTCATGACATCGATTAGTGGTGTTTGGGAATTTGTGTTGGAATGCGGGGCAGGTCTCGGTTTGGTTTTGATCCTGCGCTGGTATTGGTGGCGCATCAATGCTTGGAGTGAAATCTCCGCGACGGTCACTCCCTTTATTGTCTATGCCGTTGGCAAGTGGTTTTTCAATCTCCAATTTCCCGAGAGCTTTTTCCTGACGGTCGGAGTTACGACTGTTGTTTGGATCCTCTTCACCTTTTTCGGTCCGAAGGAGGACGAAAAATCCCTGAAAATTTTCTTTGACAGAGTACGCCCCGATGGCAATTGGCGCATTTTCCGAAAATCAACTGTTGAAAATCGGAACAACATCGCCCGTCTTGCCGTATGTTGGTTATCTTCTGTTACTTTGACCTATGGTATCTTGTTCTTAACGGGCAAGATCATATTCAAAGAATGGAACGCTGCCATGCTTTACGGAGCAGTGGTAGTAATATCAGGAGTAATTCTGGTGGCTTTCCTTAAACGAACCAATGTGTTCCGTTAAAATAGAGAATAGACCTAACGGAATTCCTCCTTTAAAACCATTGTAATGAAGAATTTTCGCGTCTTACCCATTGTCCTTTTTTCAGGCATTTTACTGTTCGCAATTTCTTGCGGAGAAAAGAGCTTAGAAAAATCTGAGGGCACAAAGACACTGTCTCTTGACAGCGTTAAATCCAATATTGTGAATGTTTCGGGTGTGCTCTTCAGCATTCCCTCGCCCATCCAAACGGCTATTCTGATCAAAGAATCGGAAGCCGACTACAAGCCTGAATTGCTGAACGATGCCAAAAGCTACAGCAACTACGAGACGAATGCCCAGAAAGCTATGAACATTGGGGTTTATGGAACTGACATGGCTTATTCATCACTCTATCAAGACGGCCAAAAGGCTCTATCTTACTATGAAGCAATTGGTAATTTAGCGAAAGATCTCGGTATTAGTTCTGCGATAAGTCCAGAGCTGATGAAGCGTTTAGGTGCCAATGCAGATAATCCAGATTCACTGGTGTATTTGATCGGTCGATTTTATGAGGAAAGCGATGCCTACCTAAAGAAGAACGAGAGGTATGATATTGCGAGTTTGGTCATTTTAGGTGGATGGATAGAATCATCTCATTTGACCGCTCAATCTGCAATAGACGGAAATAAAGACGCCAGAGATCGAGTTGCACAGCAAAAGAAAAGTAGCTCAACCATCGTGAAGGCTCTCGGCATAACTACCGATGATAATTTCAAAAAGAGCGAGCTCTATCAAGTATTGGATAGCATTGAAGAGGCTTACGCCAATGTTCAGTCCACTTACGCTTTTGAAAACCCTGAAACTGATCCCTCAAAGAAAGTGACGGCAATCAAAAGCAAAACAGATTATCAGGTTTCTGATTCATTGCTCCATTCGATAGCAAGCTTGTTGGAATCTGCGAGAACAAAAATCACTGCAAAATGAAAAGACTCCTATTTATTATCATCCTCGCCTTTGCCCCCATTTGGCATCTGTCTGCCCAATGCGATAGCACAGCCTACCTTGCTCGTGAATTCATGAACGAAACTTTCATCCCAGATGGACAGTCTTATCGGGCATTGATCTTCGACGGACAAATCGCTGAATTCGAAACGACTTTCTTCGGAAATAGTAATTACCGGATCGCCGCATATAGCGGTCTGGAGGAAGAACAGCTCATTTTCTCTTTATATGATCAGGACAATAATCTACTTTTTTCCAACGAAGAACACCAGAATAGTCCCTACTGGGATTTTGAAATTGAGTCAACACTTGATGTGAGACTGGAAGCCAAGCTTGACAAAACGAAACAAACTTCAGGTTGCGCCGTACTAATCGTTGGATTCGAGAAGTAATTTAATCCCTACTGAATTGTAAAACGCCTCGAAATTCGAGGCGTTTTTTTTTGACCCCTTTTGAACTGATATGAGCGAACGAATACTGAATGCGTTGGTACAACTTTTTGCAATTATTGCAAGAGTTGACCCTTCAGATGAGCAAGATCTGAGTGGACGCACTATTGTTGAATCTTTCCTAAAAGAGCGCCTTCCAGGCAAGCTCGTCCGCAAATACCTCGACCTTTTCGAAGATTACCTAGAGACTTACCAAAAAATTTCGTTAGCCAAAAATGGCAAGCAAAAACGAATGGCAGGAAACTCGGTAAAGGTTTTAAGAATCTGCACCGAAATAAACGAAGAGCTCACTCAGCGCCAGAAAACCATCGTTCTCATTCGGCTCCTTGAATTCATCTATACCCATACTGAGGTAAGTGACTTGGAGCAAGAATTTGTGAATACGGTGGCCATGACCTTCAACTTCGACATGGAAGAGTACAAATTGGCTCGCCTCTTTGTCGAAGAAAAAGAAACCGAACTCATCGCATCGCACAATGTGATGTACGTAACTGACAATACCGATTCAGCTGGAGCATTTGGAAAACACTTAATAGCAAAAGGCCTGGATGGCTATTTTAGAATATTAAGACTGCCCACTGTAAACCTTCACTTCATTAAATACAAAGGAAATGGGAGGTACAATGTATCGGGGCAGCCTATTGTAAATGATCGGTTTTATGTACTCAATCAGGGTGCTTCTATCAGAGGACCCAAAATCAGTCCTATCTACTACAGCGACATCTTGGGCTCATTTTTAAAGGACAATGACAGTGTCAGTATTCAATTTAGAGCAACTGGAGTTTCATACACTTTCAAAAAAGGAAACATTGGTCTCAATGACATTAATCTCGAAGAGAATTCGGGAAGTCTCGTAGGAATAATGGGGGCAAGTGGTAGCGGTAAATCTACCCTACTCAATATCCTCAATGGAAACTTGGCACCCAAGCTCGGTTCAGTCAGTATCAATGGTATCGACATTCACCGCGATGCTCACGCCGTTGAAGGAGTGATAGGATACATCGCTCAAGACGATTTGCTCATTGAGGAATTGACTGTATTCCAAAATCTCTTTTACAACACAAAACTTTGTTTCGGACAAAAGACCGATGAAGAGATCGCTGAGTTGGTCCACGATATGCTCTCCACTTTAGGCCTGACCGAAACATCGGACTTGAAAGTCGGGAACCCTTTGGATAAAACCATCAGCGGTGGACAGCGAAAGAGACTCAACATCGCATTGGAGTTGATCCGCGAACCTGCCGTTCTTTTCATTGACGAACCTACTTCAGGACTATCTTCCAGAGATTCAGAAAACATTATGGATTTACTCAAGGAACTTTGCCTCAAGGGCAAATTGATCTTTGTGGTAATTCACCAGCCTTCTTCAGATATCTTCAAAATGTTTGATAGCCTGCTGGTACTAGATAAAGGTGGCTACCCCATTTACAGCGGAAACCCTGTGGATAGTCTTGTGTATTTCCGCAAGATGGTAAACCACGTAAACAGCGAAGAAGCCGAGTGCTTAAGCTGCGGAAATGTAAAGACCGAAGATGTCTTCAATATTATCGAATCAAAGGTGGTTGACGAATTCGGAAACCTCACTCCCGAGAGGAAAATTTCTCCCTTGGAGTGGAATCAACTTTACAAGGAAAACATTGAAATCTTCGATACCACTGCTGAAGAAGTGCACGAACTTCCCGAAAGTAATTTCACCATTCCGAGTAAGCTAAAGCAGTTGGCCATATTCGTGAAACGCGATGTACTCTCGAAGCTTACCAACCGACAATATGTACTAATCAACCTTTTAGAAGCTCCAGTTTTGGCAATGATTCTCGCCTTTTTCATGCGGTTTTTCGTTCCGTCAGGAGGTTCTTCAGAATATGTATTCAGGGAAAACGAAAATATTCCAGTTTACATCTTCATCTCGGTAATCGTTGCTCTATTCATCGGACTGACGGTGAGCTCAGAGGAGATCATCCGCGACAAGAAAATCAGAAAGAGAGAATCTTTCCTCAATTTAAGTCGAGGGAGTTACCTCTCGGGAAAAATTGGCGTCATGCTGGCCATCTCAGCAATCCAAATGTTCCTTTTTGTGATCATCGGAAATACGATTCTCGAAATCAAAGGAATGACATTGCCGTATTGGGCGATCCTTTTCTCGACCTGTACTTTTGCAAATATTCTTGGGCTCAATATCTCAGCCAGTTTCAATTCGGCCAAAGTGATTTACATCTTAATTCCGATTGTGATTATTCCGCAACTACTCTTTAGTGGAATCATTGTAAGGTTTGACCGACTCAATCCTATTTTCGCCTCGCAAAAAGGTGTGCCATGGATTGGAAACATTATGGCCAGTCGTTGGGCTTATGAGGCCATCGCGGTAACTCAGTTCAAGTGGAATGATTACGAAGAAAACTTTTACGAACTCGAGAGAAGAAAGAAATTTTCCAACTGGAAGAAGGACTACTGGATCACTGAACTGAAGAACAAAGCGGCTCATGTTTCGAGAATAATCGATGATGAATCAGCCACCACTGAACTGGAATCAGAACTTACCGTTTTGAGAAATGAGCTTCAAAAGGAAAATGCGTTTCTGAAAGGGATAAGATTCGACGAAGTGAACGAGTTGACTCCTGAAGCCATCAGTATTGAACACATCTCCGACCTTAGAGATCACCTCGATTTATTGGAAACCCATTACCGGAAGGTATACAACCAAGCAGAGAGTGAAAAAGAGAACGCTATCTACGCCATGACTCGTGAAGACAACAAGGACAGTCAATATGACTCACTCTTTGACAATTATAAGAATGACCAACTCGAAATATTTGCGACCAATAGAAACGACTTAAATTACATTGCTGAGCACAATGGTGAGCTGATCCAAAAAAAGGATTTGATCTATTTGATGCCTTACAATTCTGATTTTTTCAGTGCACACTTCTACGCACCAGCGAAGAAATTCTTTGGAAATTTTATCGATACTTTCTTTGCCAACCTAATGGTGATTTGGGCTATGACCATAGCATTGATCCTGTGCCTTTTCTTCGATGTATTCCCTAGAATGATGCGATTGATTGAAGACAATTTGAGTCTTCCTGGCAAGAAGTAATTAGCTTCTGTAAGTCAGAGCCCGTTATCGGCGTTGCACTTGTTTTAAAAAAAGTCATCCCGATAGCTATCAGGACTCTTTGGTTTGCGGCCCTACATAGGCCTCTTCGACAGGCTCACTGCAACGGTTGCAAAAGAACTTTTTAGTTCAGACTCTCGATTAAAAGGACGGATACTTACTAAATCTCCTCAACCTTAACCATCTCAAACGCAATATCAATTATGGCGTCATAATCTTCGCCAGCCTCGAGCATATCTTCGTCGTCTTCTTCGTAATGCCATTTCACTGAGATAGTCTTTCCTTGCTTTGAGATATTCTCAAGCTTCTTGAAAACGTCAAGAATACATTTGGAACTACTTGTATTGAAGTATTCCAATTCCATATTCAAAGTCAGGCCTTCACCATTGCCGTTTGCATAAGCGTCGAGCCAATCGATCAAGGGTTTGTAAAAATCAATTGAATTCTCAGGAATAGACCTTCCGCGAATGACCAAAACGCCCGACAAACTGTCAAACTTAACGGTAGGTGTCTTTGGCGTTCCTTCTATATTAATGCTCTCCATTTGACTAGTTGATTCTTTATTTTACTTTGACATTTAAGCTGAAAAATGACTTCTCCTCTCCAAAAGGAATAAAACCAAAATCCAATTTCTCTCCACTCTTTCGGGCTATGTCGATCATACCCAATCCGCCGCCACCTTTCTCAGATAGCTTTCCGTCGGCAAGAACAGACTTGTAGAGTTCTTTCACCTGTTCCTTGTCCATAGAGTTGATTTCCTCCAATCTATTTTTCAAGCCACCAACTTCTTTGTCCTGAACGAAGTTTCCAGTGATAACGGAGTACCCAGTAACATTCTTAGCCACCATCACGATGACAGAAGGCATGTCCTTACCCGCATCTTTTGCGGGCTGGGTAATATGATGATGAAGGTTTTGCAAACATTCCACCATGATGTTGAACATTCGCTTTTTGACCTTTGTGCTTTCGCCAAAACGATCAAGCTTGTTTTCGATAATCTGTAAAATCGACGTAAGAAGCTCTTCAGACATCTCGCCCTTAAAGGAGAGCATGATGTTCTTCTTTTCCATTGAATCGTACAGATCAAAAATCTCGTTAATCTCTGTCAAAACTGATCGTTTTGCCAAATATAGTTTTTTGAAGCCGGCCACTTTGTCAATTGATTTAATTATTTCTTCAAGCTGATGTTAATTAAATGACAACGCATTATTTCATAGCTTCGCAGCCTTATTTTTTCACATTGGAATCAACCTCTACGTCTGATAAATCCTGGTATCGCACCTGGTTTAATTCCCCATATTACCATCTCCTTTACCGCAACCGCGATGAGGATGAGGCGGAACGATTTATACTGAATCTGCTAAAGTATTTGGCTCCTGACCTTGGCGCGCATTTCCTAGACCTTGCTTGCGGAAAAGGCAGGCATAGTCTGACAGTCAACCGAGCAGGATATGAGGTCACAGGTGCTGATCTTGCCGAAGAAAATATCAGGCTGGCAAATCAAAGCAGCAATGATCGCTTGCACTTTGTACAGCGCGACATGAGAGAGTCGCTCGGAGAATCTGCTTTTGACTATGTGCTTAACCTCTTCACAAGCTTCGGATACTTTCAAACCCTAGCGGAAAATGAACTTGTCTTGACGGCTATTGCCAATGAGCTCAAGCCCAAAGGAAAAGTTGTCCTTGACTTTATGAATGTAGAGAAGGTCACGAAGGGCTTGGTTCCTTCTGAAACAATAGAAATTGATGGAGTGACATTCAAAATCACCCGAACAAATGAAGATGGGTTTATTGTCAAAACCATTGAATTGAAAGACGGAGATCTTGAATACACTTTCCACGAAAGAGTGAAAGCCCTCACAAAAGAAGATTTTATGGGAATGTTTCACCGCAATGGCTTGGAAATTCTCGATATTTTTGGGAACTATAATCTCGATACATTTGACGCTGAAAAGTCTTCTCGTTTAATCTTGATAGGCCGCAATAAATGACTTGGTCATTCGCCCTCATATTGTTTGTAGTAGGAGTTTCTTCTGGAATAGGTGGAATGTACCTACATGGAAGAATAACAAAAGATGTCAAAGTACTCCTGGCCTTCAGTGGGGCGTATCTATTTGCATTGGCCATCATGCACCTGCTTCCCGAAATTTACATTCATCTGGGCCACGATGCGGGTCTGTATATCTTGCTGGGCTTCCTTATCCAAATGGTCATGGACTATTTTTCCAGAGGAATTGAGCACGGCCATATCCACCTCAACGAATCTGTGAAGAACCCTTTTCCACTGGGTATTTTCGTGAGTCTGTTTCTCCATTCTATCGTTGAGGGCCTACCTATGGGCGGTGGATTTGATCACAATCACGGTGGTCACGGCTTCGATACGGGTAGCTTAGTGATCGGTATAGCGATTCACAAAATTCCCGAAGCCATCGCCTTGGCGGCCATACTCTACCACGTTTTTGAGAAAAAATCGAAAGTAATCGGTTACATCGTCATCTACGCCTTAGCTACTCCCCTTGGAATTCTTCTCGGACAGTACTTTTTGCAGACATCTTCGAATGACCCCACCGAGATTTATTCCATCATCCTCGCAATTGCCGTGGGTATTTTTCTTCACGTCAGCACCACCATCATCTTCGAAGCGGACGAAGCACACCGCCTAAGCTGGCCAAAAGCCATCGCCATCATTCTGGGATTGGCCTTGGTGCTGCTCATCTAACGCTACTTTTTAAAGTGGCTCTATCAATTGATAGAAAGAAGCAATAGCATAGAGACCATCTGAGCTAAACCGTTGACTTACCTTTGAAGTTCACAAAATAAAGCAAGCATTATGTCAGTATTAGTTGGAAAAAAAGCTCCTCAATTTAAAGCCGCCGCGGTTATAAACGGAGAGGAGATCGTCGAAGATTTTTCATTAGACCAGTACATTGGCTCTAAACACGTTATACTTTTCTTTTACCCGAAGGATTTCACTTTTGTATGTCCTACTGAGCTTCACGCTTTCCAAGCAAAATTGGATGCGTTCAAGGAACGAGGAGTTGAGATCGTTGCCGTATCAACAGATACAGAGCAGTCGCACTGGGGTTGGTTGCAATTGACCAAAGACCAAGGAGGAATCCAAGGAATCACCTACCCGATTGTTGCAGATACCAACAAGACCATTTCACACAATTTCGATGTTTTGGCAGGCGACTTCTTCTACGATGAAGAGGGTATGCTCCAAGCAGAAGGCGAGTTGGTAGCTTACCGAGGTCTTTTCTTGATTGACAAGGAAGGAATAGTACGTCACCAAGTCGTGAACGATCTTCCATTGGGAAGAAACGTAGACGAAGCTTTGCGTATGGTTGATGCACTTCAATTTTTCGAAGAAAAAGGAGAAGTATGTCCGGCCAACTGGGAGAAAGGAAAAGAAGGAATGCAAGCGACTCATTCTGGAGTTGCTGAGTACCTGGCTGCCAACTAGAGCAGAATATCACATCTTTAGTAGAGCCGCCTCATTCATTTGGGGCGGCTTTTTTTTTCCACTCAAAACCGATAAAGTTTGGGGTTTTTGCTCACCAGAAACCAAGGTGCAACCAATAGAAGAACAGATAACTAGATAACCTAAACGTAGTATTACTCGCGCTGGGATTAACCAATTCTTTAACTAACTTTAAGCGAACGAAAGAATAAATAGCTAGCCAAGACGAGATGATACCCGACCCCACATAGAAAAAGAAAGCTCGCTCCGAGTACAATCAGAGCGAGCCGAATCAAATACACCTATTCAGCGATTAAACAAAATGGAGGTATATATGAAGTAGTAAAGGTACAAAAGCCTGAGATGTCATGGAATAGTTTTCCAGGCTGACTCTCCCTTGTTCTAAGGGCCATGACTACACCATAAAATCTTAATTACAATGAGAACTTTAATTAATATCTCCTTTGCTTTAATAAGCTTGACTATCACTGCGCAAAATTTAGTGACCAATCCAAGTTTTGAAGATTACTTGGAATGCCCTTTTAGCACAGCCGCACTGAATAACCAAGTCGTTGATTGGTTTTCGTGGCAAGAAACACCAGATTTTTTTCATGAATGCAGCAATCAACTAGAAGGATTTGCGGGCGTACCAAATAATGCTTGGGGGAGTCAATTGGCAGTTCTTGGGGCTGCTTATGCAGGATTTGGCACCTATACTTTCTCAGATCCAGAAATACGTGAGTACATGGCTTCTCCATTATCCAGTCCTCTTACAGTTGGGACAGACTATTATATAATGTTTTTCACCTCTTGGTATGATGGTGGATTAGAGATTGAAAGTCTATGCGCCACAAACCATATCGGTCTGCGTTTTTTTGAAAATCCAAATTATGGCCAGTCTAATCCCTTTGAGGCTGACAATTTTGCTCATTTAGATTATTCCGAAGTGTTGACAGATTCTACCAATTGGACATTGGTAGATGGATGGTTCACCGCGGATCAAGCTTATGATTGGGTAGCACTTGGCAATTTTTTTGACTCAACGAATACCGAGATTGAGATCTTCAATGAAGAGGATAGATGTTTCGGGTTCTATTATATCGAAAATGTTTGTGTTGCAACGGATCCACTTTTTTGTGAACAACTTCTGTCTAATGGCAAAGCACTCTTAAAAGAGGAAATCAACGTTTTCCCAAACCCAACTTCCAAATATGTAACTATTAAATCAACAGAAAACGTGATACATGGCGTAGAACTAGCTTCTCAATTGGGGAAAATTGTATTTCAGCAAGAAAACACCCCTGCCAGAGAAGTATCAATAGATGTGTCAAATTTTGCAAAAGGTCTCTATGTAATTAAGGTTTATGGTGATAATTATCTTTTCACAACCAAACTTTTAATAGAATGAAACATTTTATAAAACACGTAGCACTAATTTTATGTTTGTTATCGCTAAATCAAGTTTCTGGGCAATCCACGTCTGGGAATAATAATCCTGGGTTTGGAAATTTCTTAGGTTACAATGGCGCCCAAGACCTCGATTTCCGCACCAACAATATAGACCGCATGCGTCTGATGGAAACAGGCAACACGACTATAGACGGTTACACCGTACCAGCAGGTGGCCACTTAGGCTTGAGCTTAACGCCAAGTTTTTTCGGAACAACGGGAACTAGTCGGGTTCCGTATTCCCTTCTGCACCTCAATGGGTTTCAAAACAATGCAGGTGGGCCACAGGCGGCAGGATACAGGGACTGGATGAGGCCTGGTATTGTCTTTACACACAATGCAGACTTGATGTACATAGGGCCAAAAGTAGGGCCTGGAGGACAAGACATTACAGACGCAGTAATTTCTTGGTCTGATAATGATCAATCTGGCAGCGTAGGTCCAGATGTACTGAGGTTTTTATTTACCGCACCTGGAGGAGGAACTACGAGTATCTCCAGCGACCCTTTTTCAGATCAAGACTATGATGGTGTTGAAATTGCACGAATGACGGGTGATGGATCAATGGGAATTGGAACGAGATGGACAAATACAATAAGACCAAAACGTACTTTGGATATTGTGAGAAGAAAAAATAAAATTCCTCAATTAAGGTTAACATATCAAGAAGCCCAAAATCAAAATGCAGTGATATACAGCGAATTACAAACCAGCGAAAATGGAAATTTACATATCGCGGCTTTTAATCAAGGAGTTAATCGAACAGTATCAATAGGCTTTCTGGATGAGGATTTAGACGATCCATTCTTTCAAACAACAAAGCTTGACGTTGGTGGAAGGGTCAGGGTGCGAGATTTACCATTAGGCACTCCTGAAGCGTTGATCATAGGGTTTACGATAAGTGATATCAATGATCCTGATGAAGATCAATATTTAGGTCGCTTGGATTTCCCACCTGTTACAGAGCAAGATCCTTGTCTGGTATTGTCATCAACAGGTCAATGGGAGAATGTGTGTGATTTAGCAGCAGACTGTAGATGGGTTGATGCAAATTCAGTTACGGTGATAGATGAAGTTGACATCACGATCGGTTTTCCTGTAGGCGACAATAACTGTGATCGTGGAAAAGTAGGTATAGGGGTTGATTTAGTGCGTCGTGCAAAACTTGAAGTTGAAAATCTAATCACACGAGATGAAATTAATACTGCTATCTATGGTGGAATTGACCTAGAACAGCAATTAATCATTTCTCCGAATTTCTATTACGGAGTGTTCGGAGAAGCTAGTAACGCCTTCTTAGGAAGTACGGGTACTACCTGTGGCGTTAAAGGTTTTGCTTCGGATAGCAGGTATCATATCGGCGTTTTTGGCGAGAGCATGGTTACTACTGGATCCACAAATTCCATGGGAGTAGCAGGTCTATCAAATGATGCAGCAGGCAATTCTATAGGAGTATACGGCGAGTCTGCGGGATGGAGTGGATATTTTGTTGGAGGCACAATTCAGACTGGGACTTCTCTGATAATCAGTGACGAATCTGTAAAAACTGACTTAGCCGAAATTGAGAATGCTACAGATATTCTTTCTCAATTAATACCAAAAAGCTATACCATGGTAACACCTGAAAACCGAGAACTATACTTTGATGAAGGAACTCGATTTGGTTTTATAGCTCAGGAAATGCAAGAGGTACTCCCTCAATTAGTCAAACAAACAACCGTCCCAGAAAGAATTGATTCCACTGGATTCGTTGAAGGTACAAGCGTTGATCTGCTGGGCATTTAATACACCGAACTCATCCCAATCCTCGTAGCAGGCTTTCAAGAGCAAAACACCCTCATCAGCTCTCAGGCTGCCATGCTCACCGAGCAAGAGCAAGAAAACGAAGAACTCATTTCAGAGCTCAACGAGCTAAAAACACAGATGGTGGAAATGCAAAACCAAATGACCGAGGTCATGGCCTCCTTCCAATCCACCCAAAGCAAGATGAACAATTGCTGTGGAACGACACCTTCGGAAAAGTCGAGATCAGAAACAGGCGCCATTGAGTTGGAGCAGAACTTCCCCAATCCGTTTGAGGACGTAACAACGATCAACTTCAGCATCAACGAACCCGCTCAGATTCGTCTGGAAATCAGCGATGCTCAGGGCAGAGTGCTGGATGTAGTGGTCAATCAGCGTATGGACAAAGGAGAGTACACCGAGCGATGGGATGGCTCAGCCGTAGCACCTGGCACGTACTATTACTCGCTTTATGCCGATACGGAATTGCTCACCAAAAAGATGATTAAAAAGTGACACCTCGACTACAGTTCGACTCCGCTCTCTACGGGCGCTCAGTGTGCGTAAATCGATATCGGTGAATGATAATTAAAACCGTCCTAACAAATAGGGCGGTTTTTCTTCCACCCCTGCCTACCGCATTCAGGCCTGTCTTCATTTCCGCCGGCTCCAATGAAATCACTCCTGCCGTAGGGGACAAAAACCTCTAAGCGATCAACTCCGCACCATCGACAATCGCCGAGCTACTATCCACCAGCTACTAGCCCTCAATAAAAAGGTGATCCACTTTCTTTTCCGGCATCATGCACGTATCCTTTTTCCCAAACCACCGGTAGCGGTTTCGTGCGATAAAATCATAAACCAGGTCGCGGAGAAATCGAGGTACGATAAAAAAGACTTTCATCAAAGGCCAGAGTCCGCTTAACCTTCCGGCAATTTTTAAAGCCGCCGTACTTTTTTGATAGAGCTCCCCGTCTTCGAAAAGGAGAATACTGTCTACCTCACCAAATTCGCGGTGTTTCTCCAATAGGGTTTGAGCAGGAGGCCAGCTTAGGCTAGAAAAACGAAAGTGTTCTTTTGGGTCGCGCTTAATGATAAATTGCACCGCTCCGTTGCACAAATTGCAGTACCCATCAAATAAAATCAAGCCTTTTCCTTTGGGCACTTCCAATAAGCCTTTTTGCATAAAACAAAGTTAAGCCTTCGAAAGGAATTCCTAATTTCGCAGTTGCTGAAAATCATACGTATGAAAAGAGATCAACTTGTATTCGATATTATTGAAAAAGAGCGCAAAAGACAGCTCGAAGGCATTGAACTAATCGCATCCGAAAACTTCGTCAGCGATCAAGTGATGGAAGCCATGGGGTCGGTCATGACCAACAAGTACGCGGAAGGACTTCCCGGTAAACGGTATTATGGTGGCTGTGAATTTGTCGACCAAACGGAAAACTTAGCGATTGATCGTCTCAAAAAGCTATTCGGAGCGGCTTGGGCCAATGTACAGCCTCACAGTGGAGCACAAGCAAATGCCGCAGTAATGTTGGCTTGCCTCCAACCTGGTGATAAAATCATGGGGTTTGACCTCAGTCACGGAGGACACCTTACTCATGGTTCACCCGTAAACTTCTCTGGAAAACTCTATCGCCCTTCTTTCTACGGAGTAGAAAAAGAAACGGGAACCATCGATTACGATAAACTGGAGAAGAAAGCGATCGACGAAAAACCGAAAATGATTATTTGTGGTGCCTCTGCTTATTCTCGTGACTGGGACTACGCCAGACTCCGAGACATTGCCGATAAAATCAAAGCGCTGCTTTTAGCCGACATTTCACACCCCAGTGGATTGATCGCCGCAAAGCTTCTCAACGACCCTCTTCCCCACTGCCATATCGTTACATCCACCACCCACAAGACCCTTCGAGGTCCACGTGGAGGTATTATCATGATGGGACAGGATTTCGACAACCCATTTGGTTTGACGACTATGAAAGGAGTGGTCAGAAAAATGTCATCCCTTTTGGACTCGGGTGTTTTCCCAGGCACACAAGGAGGTCCGCTCGAGCATGTCATTGCTTCTAAAGCAATAGCTTTTGGCGAAGCCCTTACCGATGAATACAAAGTTTATTGCAAGCAGGTCATCAAGAATGCCCAGGCAATGGCGGCATCTTTTATGAAAAGAGGCTACGACGTGATCAGTGGCGGAACGGATAACCACAGTATGTTGATCGATCTTCGCTCTAAAAACATTACTGGCAAGGATGCTGAAAATACTCTGATTAAAGCCGATATCACCGTCAATAAAAACATGGTTCCATTTGACGATAAGTCGCCATTTGTGACCAGTGGAATGCGAATAGGTACCCCTGCCATCACGACTCGCGGTCTTACCGAAGAGCATATGGATGCCTTGGTAGATTTCATCGACCGAGTGATTAGCCATAGAGAAGATGAAGCTGTTATCGAAAAAGTGAAGGGAGAGATCAATCAAATGATGAGTAGTTTCCCTTTATTCGCTCACAGTGAACTAACCGCAAACTAAAATACTTTCATGGAAATTTCCGCCAACGACCCGAAGCGAAAGTCTTGGGTTGAGATACCTTACAACAGTGATTTTCCGATCCAAAATTTGCCTTTTGGAATCTTCTCAGTAAGTTCTGAGAAGCCAAAACCATGCGTAGCTATTGGAGCGCATTTGGTAGATTTATCCGCTCTAGCGGCGAAAGGGTTTTTCACAGATCTGGCCTTCGAGTCAACTGATTTTGATGGTCCTTACCTCAACTCGTTAATGAAGAAAGGTAAGCTGCCTGCTCGAGCTTTGAGGAATAGACTGGCCGAGCTTTTCGATGCAGATGGATCATTTGTTGGCAGAAAATCTGAAATAGAATCGGCGCTTCACCTCCAATCTGATGTTGAGATGCACCTTCCTGTACAGGTGGGAGATTATACGGATTTCTACTCGAGCATTGAACATGCTACAAACGTAGGGACGATGTTTCGCGACCCAGACAATGCCCTTCTTCCTAATTGGAAACACATTCCAGTGGCCTACCACGGAAGAAGTTCATCGATCATTATTTCGGGTGAAGACATTTATCGCCCGAAAGGACAGACAAAACCAAATGAGGACGAGCCACCAGTATACGGGCCGACCCGACTGCTAGACTTCGAGCTAGAAATGGCTTTTGTAACTTTTGACGGAAAGGCAATGGGTGATGCCATTGCCACATCCGAAGCTGAAGAGTTCATTTTTGGGATGGCTCTTTTTAACGACTGGTCAGCGCGCGACATCCAGAAATGGGAATACGTGCCACTTGGGCCATTCTTGGCAAAAAACTTTGCCTCTTCGGTATCTCCTTGGATTGTGACGCTTGATGCATTAGAACCATTCAGAACTGAAGGTCCCGTTCAAGACCCAAAAGTCCTTCCTTACTTGGAATACAAGGGAAACAAAAACATTGATATTCAGCTTGAGGTCGCGATAGAAATACCGAATGGTGACCAAAAGATCGTGAGCGAATCCAATTACAAAAACATGTATTGGAATATGAACCAGCAACTGGCTCACCATACGGTAAACGGATGCAACGTGAGATGCGGTGACCTGATGGCTTCGGGAACTATTTCGGGCAGCGATCCATCCAGCTATGGTTCGATGTTGGAAATTAGTTGGCGCGGAACCAAACCAGTGCAAATGCCAGATGGTACCGAAAGAAAATTCATCAATGATGGAGACTCGGTAATCATGCGTGGAGCTTGCGAAAAAGACGGATTACGGATTGGTTTTGGCGAGGTAAAAACAAAAGTTTTACCCGCAAAATAAAAACGCATCTACCCGACACCCGACCGTGAAGAAACTCGATCCCAAAGAAGATAAAAAGCTCGTACTCTCAGCTTACAGAGGGCTTCTTCGCGTAGCCAAGTTTTCGAAAGATAAAGAAGATCGAATAGTTATTCGAAAAGCCTTTGACTTGGCCATGGAAGCGCACAAAGACATGCGTCGTAAGTCTGGTGAGCCTTATATTCTTCATCCATTGGCAGTAGCCAGAATATGCGCGGAAGAGATAGGATTGGGAACGACGAGCATCGTAGCTGCTATACTTCATGACACGGTAGAAGACACGGAAATCACCTTGGAGGACGTTGAGCATCAATTTGGCCCCAAGGTGCGGGCTATCATTGATGGGTTGACCAAAATTTCTGATGTCTTTGACCACACCGCAAGTATCCAGGCAGAGAACTTTAAGAAAATGCTGCTCACTCTATCAGATGACGTAAGAGTGATTTTGATCAAGCTGGCAGACAGGTTGCACAATATGCGGACCTTGGAATCTATGCGTCACGATAAGCAGTTAAAAATCGCCAGCGAAACTCAATTTATGTTTGCCCCTTTGGCGCATCGACTGGGCTTGTACGCATTCAAAACTGAGCTGGAAGACCTTTCGCTGAAATATACAGAACCCGAGGAATACCACGAAATTGAAACGAATCTGAAGAAAGGTCAGGCAGTCAGAACTAGGTTCATCAATCGTTTTACGCTGCCGATTAAAAGAGCTTTAGACAGTGAGGGGCTGAAGTATGAGATTAAAGGGCGACCCAAGTCAACCCACAGCATTTGGAATAAGATTCACAAGAAGAATATTCCATTTGAAGAGATCTACGATGTCTTTGCCATCCGGATCATTTTGGAAACCGACCTCAAGAATGAGAAGGCTCTCTGCTGGAAAGTATACAGCATGGTCACTGACTTTTACCAGCCTAACCCAGACAGATTGAGGGATTGGATATCTACTCCGAAAGGAAACGGATATGAATCACTCCACACCACTGTGATGAGCCCCACGGGAAAATGGGTGGAAGTACAAATACGAACCGAACGAATGGACGATATAGCCGAAAAAGGTTATGCCGCCCATTGGAAATACAAGGATCAGCAAGCTCAAGAATCAAGTTTAGACACCTGGTTAAATCGCATTCGCGATATGCTGGAAACCAACAATGGTGAGGCGCTGGATTTTATTGATGATTTCAAGCTCAACCTATTTAGCGACGAGATATTCGTTTTTACGCCAAACGGAGAATTAAAAACGCTACCAGCAGGTGCCACTGCACTTGACTTTGCTTTTGAAATCCACTCCCAAGTTGGAGAAGCGTGTATTGGAGCCAAGGTAGATCAGCGATTGGTACCACTGAGCCATAAGCTCAAGAGCGGAGACCAAATCGAAATTCTCACCTCAAAAAAGCAGAAAGCAAAAGAAGACTGGCTGAACTATGTGGTCACGGCGAAAGCCAAGTCTAAGATAAAACAAGCCCTCAAAGAGGAGCAGAAAAAGGCAGCCAGCATAGGCAGAGAAGTCGTTCAACGAAAATTTAAGAGTCTCGGAGTAGAATTTACAAGTCGAAATGTCTCGGAACTCGAAAAGTTCTATGATTACAATTCAGCCACATCGCTCTATGAGGATGTGGCCAAGGGAAAAGTGACTCTGAAAAAACTAAAGGGCTTTACCGTTGATCAGAAGCAGCTACATTTTGAGCGTACGCCTTCACTGCATGAAAACGAGGATTCGAAAAAACCAGGAAGCCAAGCTATTCCAAAGGATACGCTCATCATTGGCGATAATGAGGTTGACGTGCCTTACCGGCTATCGCAATGCTGTAATCCCATACCTGGTGACGACGTCTTTGGTTTTGTAACCATAAGTGACGGAATAAAAATTCACCGAGTACGCTGCCCAAATGCGGTGCAAATGAGATCAAACTTTGCGTATCGCATTATCAAAGCAAAATGGCAAAGCCAGAAAGAGAGTGAGTTTGCAGCTAAAATTCGCTTTAAAGGAATCGACGATTTAGGGTTGGTAGAAAAAATCACCCATGCTATCTCTACTGATCTCAATGTGAATATGAAGGCGATAAGCTTCGAAAGCAATGACGGTGTTTTTGATGGTAGAGTAACCGTACTTGTTTACAATACAGATCACTTGAACAACTTAATAAAGAGACTTCAGAGTGTAGAAGGAGTGCTTACCGTAGAACGCGTTAAGCTGGGCGAAGAGCCAAGTTCTGAAAACACTTAGTCGTTTTCTAAAATCGACTAACTTTGAACATTAAAGTCAACATGTGTCGACACTAGAACAGAAGGAAAAAGTAAAGCAAATATTTTCGGCTTATCTCGAAAAGAACGGTCACCGGAAAACGCCTGAAAGGTTTGCCATACTCAACGAAATCTATGAGTATAAGGGTCATTTCGATGTAGAATCATTGTACATCCAAATGAAGAACAAGAATTACCGTGTGAGCAGAGCTACGCTTTACAACACCATCGATTTGCTGATGGCATGTAACCTAACGAGGAAGCACCAGTTTGGAAAGAATCCCGCACAATTTGAAAAGTCGCACGAATACAAGCAACACGATCACGTTATTATAACTGGGACGGGAGAAGTTCTAGAATTTTGTGACCCCCGCATCGAAGCAATTAAAGCTTCGGTGGAAGAGATTTTCGGCGTGAAGATTATGCACCATAGTTTGTACTTTTACGCCGAGAGAGACGGAACAGACAAAAGCGATTCAAATCAACCCTAATAAAAACACTGATGGCATTCAACTACTCTATAACCGAAAAAGAAGGACTTGTTTTTTTAGAGATGAAAGGCAGACTAGTCGACAAGGCTGAGGCAATTGACATAGGCGCCGACGTTGAAGAACAAATGACCTTGGGCCGCAATTATTTCGTGATCGATTTGAGCGAATTGGAGTACATGAATAGTACTGGGCTCAATATCATGTTGAACCTGATGAACAAGTCTCGAAATAACGGCGGAGAGGCCGTGGTAGCCTGTGCTACTGCCAGAATCAAATCTCTATTTTCTGTTACAAAACTGGATACTGTTTTCACACTGAAAGATTCATGTGAAGAAGCGGTAAAACACTTGAAAGAACTTTCTCAATAAGGGTACATGAAATCAAAAGTTGACGTACTTCTCGGGCTCCAATGGGGCGATGAGGGAAAGGGAAAAATTGTGGATGTGTTGACACCACAATACGATGTAATCGCACGTTTTCAAGGTGGCCCCAATGCAGGTCACACCTTGGAATTCAATAATATTAAGCACGTCTTACACACCATTCCTTCAGGTATTTTTCACTCTGACAAGCTCAATTTGGTGGGGAACGGCGTAGTGATTGACCCGGTCATTTTTAAGCGAGAAATAGATGCCCTCGCAAAAATGGGTGTTGACGTCAACAAAAACCTAGTCGTTTCTCGAAAAGCACACCTCATCTTGCCTACCCACAGTGTGCTCGATGGAGCCAGCGAAGCAGATAAAGGAAAGAAGAAAATCGGATCGACACTCAAGGGAATTGGTCCGACCTACATGGACAAAACTGGACGAAATGGATTGCGCATCGGAGACATTGAGTCTCCTGATTTTCAAAACCGCTACGATGCGCTGAAAGCAAAGCATGAGCGACTTTTGGAACATTACGACTTTGAGTACGACATTACCGAAAAGGAACTCGCTTGGTTCGAAGGCATCGCCATGATCAAGGGATTGACTTTGATTGACAGCGAGCACGTGCTGAACCAGCATTTGACTGATGGTAAAAAAATTCTAGCAGAAGGAGCGCAGGGCAGTCTTTTGGATATCGACTTCGGAAGCTATCCGTTTGTTACCTCGTCGAATACCATTGCCGCAGGAGCCTGCACGGGATTAGGAGTTCCCCCAAATAGAATCGGCGAAGTGATCGGGATTTTCAAAGCCTATTGCACACGAGTAGGTAGCGGCCCTTTTCCAACGGAACTCTTTGACGAAACAGGCGAACGACTTAGAAAAGAAGGCCACGAATTTGGCGCTACCACAGGTAGACCTCGTCGCTGTGGCTGGATTGATCTTCCCGCTTTGAAGTATGCCATTATGATCAATGGTGTGACCATGTTGAACATGACAAAAGCTGATGTGCTTTCCATATTTGACGAAATCAAAGTTTGCACGCACTACATATACCGCGGCGAAAAGATTGATTACCTCCCTTACGATGTAAATGGAGAAAAAATCGAACCCGTTTATGATACCGTTCCAGGCTGGAAAAAGGACCTTACACAACTCCATAGCGAGGATGATTTTCCTCAAGAATTGAGCGACTACATCGACTATCTCGAAAAGGCTTTAGAAACTCCTATTACAGTCGTTTCAGTAGGCCCCGACAGAACTCAAACCATTGTTCGTACAGGCGTACCCGCTTAATAGCGGCACAAGAATTGCCATTAAGGTCCCGATGAATTTCGGCAAAATCTACTTGGGCATTTTCATGCTACTATTCCTATTACCTCTACACTCTTTTTCTCAAGAAAAGGGTAGAATAGAATTGGTTCGGGCAGACAAACTTCGCTTTGATAAAAGCATAGGTGTGGACGCACAGCGACTTTTAGGCGACGTGATCTTCAAGCACAAAGGGGCTATCATGTATTGCGATTCTGCCTACCTCTACAATGCAACGAACAGTCTTGATGCCTTCGGGCACGTTCGTGTCAATCAAGGTGATACCCTTACCATGACTAGCAATAAGCTAAATTACAATGGCAACACCCAACTGATAAAAGTCAGAGACAATGTGGTTTTGAAGGATGCTGAGATGACCCTCACGACCCATACATTGGACTACGACCGGAAAACAGGGCAAGCAGTCTTTTACGACCGTGGAAACATCGTCAGCAAAAAAAATGACAACCGCCTAGTTTCTTGCGAGGGCATTTACGATTCATACAGTGAATTCTTCTTTTTTCGCGACAGCGTAGTACTCAATAACCCAAAGTACCGAGTGGAGACTGATACGCTTCAGTACGGAAATAGCTCGGAAGTAGCCTATTTCTATGGCCCTACTTTTATTTATAGCGATGAAAACACGATTTACTGTGAAAACGGTTTTTACGACACATTCAACGATATATCGCAGTTTAACCAGAACGCTTATATCGATAATGGTAAGCAAGTGATCATGGGAGATAGCCTTTGGTATTCAAGAAATGAGCAATTGGGTAAGGCATATATGAATGTAAGCGTGGTAGACACTGCAGACCATTTCGTCATCAACGGCGACTACGGGGAGTACAACGATGCTACAGGCAAAAACTACGTGACAGGAAATGCCGAAATGCTCCAATATGATTTGACAGACACCCTTTTTCTTCACGGTGATACACTAATGGCAGTTGAAGATAGCCTCGTTGGCAACCGAGTTTATGCCTACCCTTCGGTAAAGTTTTTCCGGAAGGAAATGCAGGGTGCGGCCGACTCGCTCATCTATGCGAGTGATGACAGTTTGATTTACATGTTTACAGAACCCGTTCTCTGGTCTGACGATTTACAAATAACAGGCGACACGATCCTGATTCAGACATACAACGGAATGGTAGAAAAGCTCTTTGTCTTTGACCATGCTTTTATGGTGAACAAGGTAGATTCGACCAAGTACAATCAGATCAAAGGAAAACGGTTGACTGGTTTTTTTGAAGAAAATGATTTGCGCAGAATCTTGATTAAGGGAAACGGTCAGTCACTTTTCTACGCTACCGAAGAAGAAAAGGTGGACAGCACTTCTACCGAACCTCTAGTGATCAAGTATATCGGAGTGA
Organism: Cryomorphaceae bacterium; assembly: GCA_047632755.1. Classification (GTDB taxonomy): domain Bacteria; phylum Bacteroidota; class Bacteroidia; order Flavobacteriales_D; family Cryomorphaceae; genus JAKVAV01. Next base: position 63,916 of record JBLIDT010000006.1, on the reverse strand, counting down.
ACAAGGCCATATGTTCCAACATAGAAATCTTCATGCTGGACAAAACCATTGATCGTATTCTCTTTTTAACCAAACCCGACGGAGCCTTTTTTCCTGTCGAACAGCTCCCGTCAGATGCGAAATTCTTTGATGGATTTATCTGGGATGATGCTCGACGACCCTACTCTAGAGAAGATATCTTCGACTAATCTTGAGCTCAATTTTTACAGGAACACTCAAAGACCTATTATTTATAAAGGTGTTAATAAACTGGTCTTTAGTAAGCTTATCACAAAATTAAAGAGACTGCAATCGTCTGCTTTCTCTCGTAATAACTTAGAGGAAGAAGCTTTCGTTATTACCGATTGCACGGTTTCTTTCGAGTTTCAAATCGCGCAGCATAGATGATTTTATATTCAATCCAACATTGTAGCTTCGACGTTGACCGAATGGAACAATGCGTGCATTGAGCTCCCAACAATTGATATCTACCCGCACGGTGATCGTTGTGGGAGTGAGTTCCTTGGTGGTGAAATCGTAACCAGAGTTTATCCCCACCCATACAATGTCAAAGAGGGTAAAATCTCCGAGAGCCTGCAAGGATTGGGTATAGGCCAAAGTATCCATAAGCACAAGTGGCATGTCTTCGCCAAGAGGCTCTACAAAACGATTTCGCCTAACGTTCAAAGCATACTGAAAACTAACATTCCAAGGAACTTGAAATCCGCTTAAAAAAGAATCTGAATCGCCTCCCACTTCTTCCTCGGCATCTTCGGAGTCAAGGACCGCTTGAGGCACTTGTCGTTGAAATACCGTACTCCCGAGCCCTCTAACGTTTACCGCAATATTACCTTGCTGAAATTCAGCAAGCTTATTGCTATTGCTAAAAAGATACTCTGCAGTCCGCTGAGCGTTACCTGTCTCACTTATTGCATAGACGTAAGGATCAAAACTTGCCCCAAAATTCAAATCCGCAAATTGACTAATAGAAGTAAACCCGCTCATATTTATGTTGCTCAGCTGATTGCTGTCTGCGGCGAAATTGTAGTTCCCAGAAAAAGTCAAGTTCTCTAGAAAAGCGACCTTCTTAAATTTTGAAGTGGTATCCCTTCTGCTTAAAAATTTACCTTCAATATTATTTACAAAAGAGAATGAAATCGCCTGACTAGTCCCACTTGATGGCCCGCCATAAACTGTTCCTCTATAGGGGTTGTATGAACCTAATGCTCCGTCTGCCCCATAAAACCCATAAACATTTGGATCAAAATCGGGCCTAAAATTATAGCTAACCGTAGGCGTAAACGTATGCCTAATTGCCTTAAGGTTCTTGCCCTTAAAACTGTACATCCCGTAAAGCTTCGTGGTTACAGAAGTAGAAAATGACCAGTCGTTATTTCGATCAAAACCTTGAAGGGTATCGGTCTCAAACTGATCTGTTTCCTCATTGAAGGTTCTTCCGAAGGTTCTGAAATGCCACCTTTCATTGTACCTAAAACTTGGATTGATACTCAGGGCTCCAGCTTTGAGTGATGTACTTAGACTCGCGGCATGTCTGATCCCGTTTTGAAACTGTTTACTCAATTGCTCCCAGTTGTTTAATGCCAGCTCACTTTCGGTGGCGCTAAGGGTGTTCTGAAAGGCTGAGCTCCATACCCAACCAATTTTTTCATAGAACTTGTCCTTCGGTCCGTCATTGAATAAATCTTTCAAAGGAAAGGTTCTAGCCTTGTTGAGATTCAAAGTTGGAAGTGTGAAATTATAAACACCTGTTTGAGAGTTTTGATCGTGTCCAGCATTGGCGCTAAAACTCCATGGAGAATTGTAGAAAGACCGCGAATACCGAATGTTAGATCTAAAGGTATTGGTGAGGAAGTCGTTCTGTGAAGAGTTCAAATTATTGGAGAAGTTTTCAGTACTTCCGGCATTCACATCTGCCGAGAAACTAGAGTACGGGTGGGCCTTTCTATCTTGGTTGTGACGCCAGTTCACAAAGAATGATCTTGCTTCTGAATAGTTGTTCAGATCGCGGTCTCCCCGTTTTTGAATGTTGTATTCCACTCCCAGGTTACCATCGTATTTGTAGAGTTTCTTGTATCGTGTGATATTTTCCAACCCTAGACTTCCCCTAGAATAAATATCAGCGAGTATTTTGGTATCCACATTGTCGCTCACCGGCAAGTAAAACCCAAGGTCATTCAAGAAATACCCAAGCTCATCTGCATTTCCATAGCTAGGCATTATAAGACCTGCTTGTTTCTTTTCCGAATTGGGGAAAAATCCAAAAGGAAAGGCCAGCGGAGTCGGTATTTTACCAATGGCCAAATAGCCCGGACCTGTCACAATCTGTTTATCCTTGATCACTTTTAGGCGACCTATCTTGAACCGAGTCTTCGCATTTGGATCTTCACAAGGGCAGTATTCTCCTTTTCTGACGTAGATCACATTGTTGTTGTCCGTGGTCTTAACACGATCCCCTGTCAGAGTACCTTCTATCACGTCAGTCTGCACTTGCCTAACGTATGCTTTCTTCGACTTGAAATTGTAATCCATGTTAAAGGCATCAAACTTGGAATCGCCCTGTTCGAAAACGGGCTTTCCTACCCAAACACCAGCTGTATCCTTAACTCCTTCGGCGTGCACGGTATAATTGGAAAAGTCGTATATGATGCGGTCTGCCTGAAGTTTGATGTCTTGGTAAGTAATCACTGCATCCCCGAAGAGGTACACTTTTCCATTTACGATATCGTTTATGATTGTGTCACGAGCTGAGTAGTTGACGGGGCCATCAAGAAAAGAATTGGACTGGTTTTTGGGTACTATTTGGACCATCGCTGTGTCTACCGACAGAGTATCGCTAAGACTAACAGCGAGAGAGTCAGTTTGGGCTATAACCTCAGAGGACGCTATAATGAACAGCCCTACAAGGATAAAAACTAACTTTACCCGAAGGATAAGGGAAGGAATATTCCTAATTTTATTTGTCGTTGGTTTTTCAACTACCAAAACTACCGAATTGCTGCTGCAAAAATGGACGTAAAAAATCAATTATCACGCTGGTCACCCAAGAAGCTTTTATTCTTAGCTGGGATTGTGCTTTCAGCGGGGACAATCCTTTTAGCATCTACCATGCCAAAGTCGGCCTCCACGCCTGCGGTTACCAGAGTTGTAATCGACGCTGGACATGGCGGAAAAGACCCAGGAAATTTAGGGACGGGACGCTACAAGATTACCGAGAAAACGATAGCACTCAATGTCGCTATGCAAGTAGGCGAGTATATTAAAGAAGCCTTTCCAGATGTCGAGGTGCTTTACACGCGCGACGACGACACTTTTGTACCCCTTCACGAAAGAACAAAATTCGCCAACTCTTCTGGTGCGGATATATTTATATCCATTCACTGTGATGCCTTTACCCGTGAGAGTGCAAAAGGCTGTGGCTCCTATGTAATGGGACCTGCAAAAACAGATGCCAACTTAAGAATGGCTCAAAAGGAAAATGCTGCCATTCTTTTGGAAGAAGACCGCAAAAGCAATTACGGCGACGTAGACCCCAACTCTCCAGAAGGGCTCATAGAGTTAAGTCTTCGCCAAAACACGCATATTCATCAATCCTTGCGGTTTGCCAAGCACGTGCAAGATCAAATGAGAACTCGCGTAGGAAGAACCGATCGAGGAGTAAAACAAGCACCATTCTGGGTTATCTCTTTTACCACGATGCCGAGCGTTTTAGTCGAATTGGGATTCTTGACAAATAAAGAGGAAGAAGATTTTTTAAATAGCGAAGAAGGCCAAACCTACACCGCATCGGCGATCTATCGCGCTTTTAAGAAGTACAAAGTCGATCTCGAAGCGATTGAAGCGGCCATTGGCGAAGAGCCTAAAGAGTCTGCTCCAAAATCAATTGATGAAAAACCCGTTACTGCTGTAACAGAGATGGCAGAGGTGACATTCAAAGTTCAACTATCGAGCTCCTCCACTCCTATAGAAATTACCAACGAAGCATTTAACGGACTCCAGAACGTGGAAATGCACCGAGACAAAGATTTGTATAAATACCTTTACGGAGATGCATCAACTTACAACTCTGCGAAGGTGTTGCAAAAAGATGTGAGGAAAACAGGTTATAAAGGAGCGTTTATTGTCGCCTTTGATAAAAATGGTGAGCGAATGCCCTTGGATAAAGCCATTGAGTTGACCGGTAAACCCTAAATTTGCTTTTGTGAAAAGAAGAAAGGAAATAACGATTGGTCTTGTAGTCATTGTAGCAATAGGGCTCCTCGTTGTTGGGTTGAACTACCTGAAAGGTATAAATGTTTTCAGTCAACCTACTGTCTACTACGGTGTCTATGAACGCATAAACGGGCTAGAGGAGTCTAACCCAATTATGATCAATGGCTATAAAATTGGTCAGGTACGCACGATAAATATCTTAAACGACGGAACTGGAAGACTACTCGTATCGCTCATGGTGGATGAAGAGGTTTCTATACCCAAAGACACTAAAGCCTTACTCAAAAGTGCTGACCTACTCGGATCGATGCAGGTTCACTTTATTTTGGGAGACAGTTCAGAAATGGCTCAATCAGGAGACACACTAACACCTGATGTAGAGGGAGATTTAGTAGATGAAGTAAATGCCCAGCTATTGCCTATTAAGATGAAAGCAGAAAGCCTCATCTCTTCTGTCGACTCTGTAATCCGAGTTATTGAAGTCATACTAAACGCTGAAAGCCAACAGAACCTGATCGAGAGTTTCACTGGGATCAATAACGCCATAGCCAGTCTGGAGCGAACTTCGTTCAGAGTGGATACTTTGGTGGCTGAACAACGTTACAGGATCAGCTCTATTTTTGAAAATATCGATAATCTCACTGCCACATTGAGTGAGAACAGCACAGAACTCGACAACATCATTAAAAATTTCTCTCAAATCAGTGATACTTTAGCGAAAGCAGACATTGCCACTACGGTATTAAGAGCGAATGCCGCTCTGGCCGAAGTTCAGAAGATCACAGAAAAAATAAACAGCGGAGAGGGGAGCCTGGGAATGCTGATCAACAACCCTGACCTCTACAATAAACTGGAGTCAGCGAGCACGAATCTTGACCTACTTGTAGAAGATCTTCGGGTTAATCCGAACAGATACGTACAGTTCTCTGTTTTTGGTAGAAAGAATACAAAGAATATTGAGCTCTCAAGGTCTGAATTGGAAGAACTGAAGGAGTATGTGAATTCGGAACAGGATGATTCTGATAGCGAATAATAAAGAACATGGAGATATCTAATATTGTCTTTTTGGTGGTTTTGATTGCAGCTGGTGGCGCATTTGCATTTCAAGTAAGTAAGATTCGACGCAATATTTTACTGGGCCGTGATGTAGATCGAAGCGACCGCAAACCAGAGCGATTGGCCATGATGGCTCGGGTTGCTTTGGGCCAATCAAAAATGGTCACACGACCTTTGGCAGGGATGATGCACGTTATCATCTACGTTGGCTTTGTAGTCATCAATATCGAGGTACTAGAAATAATGATCGATGGGGTTTTCGGAACACACCGCATCTTTTCCTTTCTCGGAGGATTCTATGACCTCCTCATCGGAAGTTTCGAGATCTTAGCCTTTCTGGTCCTTTTCGCTTGTGTGGTTTTCTTAGTCCGTCGGAATATTGGCAATATCAAACGATTCAAATCGATTGAGATGACCAGCTGGCCTAAGAATGACGCCAATATCATTTTAGTTGTAGAAGTCCTTTTGATGTTCGCTTTCTTGAGCATGAACGCTACAGATTACCTCTTGCAGTTGAGAGGGGTCGAACACTACGTCGTGGCTGGCGCTTATCCCGTAAGTAGTCTTATTGCTCCCTTGTTTGATTCCATGTCTACCGAAGGGTTGATCATGTATGAGCGCGGCGCCTGGTGGTTTCACATCGTTGGTATTCTACTCTTTTTGAACTACCTCCCCATTTCCAAGCACTTCCATATTATTCTGGCTTTCCCCAATGTGTTCTATGCCAAACTCGATGACGCTGGGAAATTCTCGAACATGGATAAAGTGACGGACGAGGTGAAATTGATGATGGATCCAACAGCCGATCCATACGCGACTCCTCCTCCCGCTGACCCCGATGCCGTTCCCGAAAAATTTGGCGCCAAGGATGTGCAGGATTTGCATTGGAAAAACTTAATGGATGCCTATTCCTGCACGGAATGCGGAAGATGCACCAGCGCGTGTCCAGCCAATATGACGGGTAAGCTGCTTTCGCCAAGAAAAATAATGATGGATACCCGCGACAGACTGGAAGAAGTTGGTCGCAACATCGACAAGCACGGAAAAGATTACGACGACGGAAAGTCACTGCTCGGCGATTATATCAAAGAAGAAGAACTTTGGGCCTGCACCACATGCAATGCCTGCGTAGATGAATGTCCTGTGAACATCAACCCACTCGAAATCATTGTAGACCTTAGAAGGTACCTAGTGATGGAGGAATCAAAAAGTCCGACAGAGCTCAACGGCATGTTTAACAACGTTGAAAACAATGGCGCGCCCTGGGCATTCCCTCAAGCCGACCGATTGAAGTGGGCTGAAGAATTATAGACAGAAGACAATGAGTAAAGCAATAAAAGTGAATACGATGGCTGAGATGCTGGCCGCCAATGAAGTTCCCGAAGTACTTTTTTGGGTTGGATGCGCGGGTAGTTTTGATGATAGAGCCAAGAAAATAACCAAAGCTATTGTGAAGATTTTGCACAAAGCTGAGGTGAAGTTTGCCGTATTGGGAACGGAAGAAGGATGCACTGGAGATCCCGCCAAAAGAGCTGGAAACGAATTCCTTTACCAAATGCAGGCCATGATGAACATTCAGGTTTTGGATGGCTACGAAGTGAAGAAGATTGTGACGGGTTGCCCTCACTGCTTCAACACGATGAAGAACGAATACCCCGATTTGGGTGGAAACTACGAAGTGGTTCACCACACCCAATTCATCCAGTCCTTGATCAACGACGGTCGACTAAAAATCGAAGGAGGCGGAGCGTTCAAGGGAAGAAAGATCACTTTCCACGACCCCTGCTACTTGGGAAGAGGAAACGGAGAGTACGAAGCTCCAAGACAATTGCTCGAAAAGCTAGACGCCGAGTTAGTCGAAATGAAGCGTTGCAAAAGCAAAGGTCTTTGCTGCGGTGCTGGAGGTGCTCAAATGTTCAAAGAAGCTGAGCCTGGAGACAAGGAAGTAAACATTGAAAGAACTGAAGAAGCTTTAGCGATAAAGCCTGCGATCATTGCCACGGGATGTCCTTTTTGCAATACCATGATGACCGACGGTGTGAAGCATTTTGAAAAAGAAGATCAAACAGAAGTATACGATGTGGCCGAACTCATCGCCCAAGCTGCCGACCTATGATAGCAATAGATTCATTCCAAATAGAAGAACTTCTTCCCTCGTCACTTTCTGACTCGACCCGTATCTGGGTTTATCAAGCCGAGTCGAACTTGACCGAAAAAGAAGTAGCCATGATCCAAAATGCCTGCGAACAATTCATACCCGCTTGGAAAGCGCACGGAACAAATCTGCAGGCCGATTACCGCATTCTTTTTGATCGATTCGTATGCCTGTTTGTAGACGAATCAGGTCAAGACGCAACGGGATGTTCCATTGATAGCTCTGTTCACTTTATTCAGCAACTTGAAAAAGCACTCGGAAAAAGCTTGATGCAAAGAACTCAAGTGATTTACTTCAACGAGAGTAGCGAAATACAGGAAGTCGAGATGAACCAAATGAGCGGAGTAATCATCGAAGAAACGCTCGTTTTCAATAACCTCCTCACTTCTTTGGGAGAAATGAGGAAAGGATGGCTGGTTCCCGCCAAAGACAGTTGGCACGCGAGGATGCTCTAACTAGCTGTTATAAGTTAGCAGGAACAAAATCAATATTCTTTTGAGACTTCAATTCTCCCGAATCCAAGTCGAGGCAAACCAACCTGCCAAAATCAAAAACACCAGCGCGAATACAGCCATTGTCTAATTTGATTACAGACTTATGAGTGGCTACGTCTTTTTTAATGGACGCCAAGGTTGTTGGAACATGTCCGTGAACGACTTTCTTTCCGTTTAATTTCTCCTTGTCGTAATGCATCGTTCTTATCCAAAGCATGTCTCTCCACTCTGAAAAGGGATCTTTCACATCAGTGTTAAAGCCCGCATGTACCAGGTAATAATCTTGCAATTCATAGAAGTAAGGAAGGAGACTGAAGAACTTGTAAATGGGCTTAGGAAGCTCTAGATTTTCCAACAAATGACTCGAATATTGACGCTCTGCCAGCGATATCAATTTGTGGTTATCCGTTTTAGCGAAATCCAAAAAAAGCTGCTCGTGGTTTCCCCGTGAAGGAAAAACAGAATAGCCCTCAACCAGCAGCTCGGCAATCTTCTCGATCATATAAATGGAATATGGAGCCCGATTGATCATGTCTCCCAATATGAAAAGTTGATCGTCCTTTTGCAATTTGAGCTTTCGCAGAAGCTTGGTAAAAGTTTGAAAGCTCCCGTGAATATCGGTTAGAACCAATCTCCGCCCTGTGCTTCTTGCCACAAAAAAACTTCTACCCTCTCCATCGAGTGATTCTCCCAAATTCTCTTTGAGCCTGCTCGTTCCCTCTTTGATCAATTCTGCTTCCATTTTAGTCTAAATGCAGGTCGATGTAATCCAAGACTTTCGTCATCAAATGAATGCGATCCTTTCCGCGCACATTGTGCGGGTGGCCTGGATAGACAAAAAAGTCAACCTGAACGCCCGCGTCAACGAAGGACTCGAGCAAGGAATATGAATGTTGAGGCACCACCACATCATCGTCTAGTCCGTGGATCAAGAGCAAGTCTCCTTGAAGGTTTTCAACGTAGCCGTTCAGTTTCGCCTTTTCAAAGCCTTCGGGATTCTCTTCGGGCGTATCCATGTAGCGCTCGGTATACATGATCTCATAGAGACTCCAATCGGTGACAGGCCCACCAGCTACGCCAACTCCAAAAACTCCTGGTTGACGAAGCATCATTGAAGTAGTCATAAAGCCTCCGTAGCTCCAGCCATGAATAGCCATTTTAGTCGAATCGACGTATGGAAGCGTTTTCAAATAGTCCACTCCTGCGAGTTGATCTTCCATCTCGACATTTCCAAGGTTTCTAAATGTGGCTTGTTCAAATTCCAAACCTCGGTGTCCCGATCCGCGACCATCAACAGTGAAAATCACATAGCCCCTGTTTGCGGCGTGAAACATCCAAAGAGGAGCACCGGCTGTTCGGTTGTTTGTAATCATTTGGGCATGTGGGCCTCCGTAGACATAGACTATCACGGGGTATTTCATGTCGGGATCAAAATCATGTGGCTTGATGAGTCGCCCTTGAAGCTTCGTACCTTCAGATGCCTCCAGAACTGGCAATTCAATATCTCCCATTTGATAATCCGTGAGTGGATCATCCGCCTCAACCAGATTAAGGATCTTCTTTCCCCTAGTGTTCATCACATACACGTTATTGGCGACGGTCATGGATTTTTCTCTTACCAAAAAAAACTTTGATTCCGAATCAAATGTGACGGAAAAAGAAGACTCGTCTTTGGTCAGTTTCTTGAGTTTACCGCTAGTCAAATCGGCTATTACCAATGCTTCGCTCATCAGTCCTTCAACCATCTCTAGCAAAACACCGCCATCTACTTCACCGTGATAATCGAGAACATCAAATAGGCCCGAGGTAATTTGATTGATCAAAGTTCCATCGGCTTTATAGAGGTAGAGGTGATCAAATCCGTTGCGCTCACTGAACCAGAGAAAACGGCCGTCCTTTAAAAAAATCGGTCCCCGTTCTGGCTCCACATAAGCTTCGTCCTCTTCGGTAAATAGTGTTTTCTCAAATGCTCCCGTGCTTGCAGTGTAAACGTTCAATTGCATCTTGTCCTGACCACGATTTACAATTGCGATGTAGGCCTTCTTCCCATTGGGAGAGAAAGTGAAATTGGTGTAGTATTGGTCTTTCGATCCAGTCGTTTGGAGGTAGTATGTGGTGTCGCGTGTCGCGTCATAAATCCCAACTCTTCCCGTGTGGGTCGCTTGGCCTGCCATCGGGTATTTAATCGAGCGGGCTTCTCCAGGAATGGTGGAATAGTCTGCCAATGGATAATCAGTCACTTCAGATTCATCCATTTCATAAAAGCCAAGCATCTTTCCATTTTCAGACCAAAAGAGTCCATTTCGGATTCCAAACTCGGAACGGTGAATGGCGATACCCGCCGACACTTCAGACTCGGCGGTGTGATTGGTCACTTGCCTTTCGGGCAAACCCGCAGACTTATAAAATACATTGGGGCCAACCGTGTATGAAACAGAAATCGTAGCAGCATGAAAGGTGACATTCTCTGCATTTTCAGAATAGGTCAATACTTGTTGCAATGCAGTTCCATCGGGATTCATGGAGAAGTATTTTCTTTTTCCCGAAAGGAAAACGTTGCCGTCAGCGACTTCTTTAATTCGCAATCTTCTGAGCGTATCGTTGTTCGACCTTTTTAACTCCTCATTTATTGCGCTAAGCTTGAAATGGTGAAGTGTGTCGCCATCCAGATTTTTCACCAAGAGATCGTTGTTTTCTCCTGAATGAATGAATTGTTCATTGGGAAGCCAATGAAAACCTGAAACCGTCTTCGGAGCAAGACTGCGGTATTGATCCATCACGGCGGTGGTCAGATCCATCTCCTTTTTATCTGACTGAGAAAACGCTGTTTGGAAGAGAATTACGAGTGAAAAAACAAGGGATATTTTACGCATAGGATATCGTTGATGCGAACAAATATAACAGTTGTGAGATTCCGTATTTTTGCGGGATGCAAAAAGCCAAAAGTTTGATCTTTCTACTCTTGTTTATCAGCTCAACGACGTTCGCTCAAAATGACATGATCATTACTTGGGATCAGCTGGCAGATGTGCGATTTGAAGAAACCTACGACGAGGGAACGGGAGCATTTTATGACAAACCAGTCTTTGGCCCAATGATCCAATCAATGGAAGGCCGTGAAGTAAAAATCACGGGCTACGTGATTCCAATGGACGTCAATCTAAATGTTTATGTAGTAAGCCGCTTTCCCTTTAGCTCTTGCTTTTTTTGCGGAAACGCAGGCCCCGAAACAGTGGTAGACCTGCAAATGAATGATAAATCTCTCACGTTTAAGAACGACGACAGACGAACCTTTTGTGGACGATTAAAGCTAAATGTTGGGAGATATTCAGAATTGCCTTACATCCTTGAAAAGGTAAAAATTTGCCCTTAATCAAACTCTAATTAAGTTCAATCACATAAGACTCTCTTCTCTGATGCCCAACAAAATCTTGGGCTTTCAATTCCATTTCAACCGGGTACACCTCAAAATTTTCAAAGAAAACCGTGTCGGGGGCTGATGTTAAGTCGAAGATGGTGGTATCGCCAACCACATAATTAAGGCTCAATAAAGTCAATCCCAAGTCATCTTTGAAAACAATGCTGAACGAATCGAGGGTATCGGGATCGCTCACTATTCCCCAAAAAGCTAAGGTATCACTTTGTCCAATTCTCAAGACGTCATCCTCTCCGAGTGGTGGATTTGTATCAAAGTCAATGATCATTGGTTCCTCTCCCATTTGACGAATAAAAAATTGCAAAGTAGAATCAATCGAACCGTTGCCGCGCTCGTCTGAAATTTGAACGCTCAATTCATAAAGTCCTGCCAAAGCAGAATCAGGAACAGAGAAAAGAAAGCTGGTGGTGAATGTTGAACCAGAAAGATCTCTGACCTCTACAAACTCCCAAAAGCCAACTGATTTAGCGAAAGCCTCTCGTATTCTAGTTCTCACTTGGCCCAATTCTTCATTGTCTCTTCCTGAGACATTGAGCTCCAAAGTTTCCCCTGGAGAGAATAAGGTATCATTCAATTCCAAAGAAATAATCTCAGGTGAGACCTCATCATCTGAGACTGTATTGCAGCCTACGGAAATGAGAAGAAAGAAGAAAAGGCTGGCTTTTCGAAACATGGGCGAAATGTACGAAAAGCCAGCCTTGGAATGGCCTATTGAGCCACTGTCAAATTAAAAGTGATATCTACATCTGTAGAGCCTCCTGCATTTGAGATATCTCCATCTGAAACACCAGCGGCATCTTTATCCAATTCATGACGTAAAACGAGGCGGACTGTTTCATTTCCCAAAGTGGCGGCAGTAGTAGCCCACGATGACAAGAGTCCTATTGGGTTTCCATCGTCATCTACGTCTGTAGGATTATAAGTAATCGATACAGATGTGCCCGCTCCATTTTCTAGAATAAAAAAGAACTGATGCTCATCGTCTTCTTCCTGAATTTCGGCGGTTATATCTTCGATATCACTCGGGCTGGATGCATCTTGAACCTGAATGGACATTGCGTAAACGCTGCTATCGTTGAGCATGATGTCATCAATCGTAGGCACATTTCCACCTTCACCATCAGGGTCGCTGAAGGAGAAAGTTGAAGCTACTTGAGTATCAACATCTGTAAATGTGAATATGACATCTGTAATCACCTCTTCCTCATTGACGGCAGGAGGAGTGTCATCGTCATCGTCGTCATTTTCGCAAGCAACAAAGCTAAGTGCCATAGTGGCGAAAAGGGTATATCTTAGAAATTTTGAAATTTTCATATGTTCTGAATTTTAAAAGTTGTGTTTGATTCTTAGTGTGAAATTGATTCCCGGCTCGTCCATGTAGTATCGAAACCGGTTCATATAATTGCGGTATGTAGTGTTCAATAAATTCTCTACTCCCACTTGGAAAGAAGTATTTCCAAGCCGCATTCCGGCTCTAGCCCCGAGCAAAAAGTAAGCATCCGGAGCTGCTGCAAAATCGAAACTCGAGGGGAGCGCGGTCCCAGTTCCCGATTCAAAAACAGACTCAAATGGAAATACGGCGGGAGCGCGGTATTGCTCCATGGTATAGCTTCCCGAAAGAGCGACCCATGGCTGCTTAAACTTGCCGTTGTCATCCCAAGTCTTTTTCATTTCTCCCGAAAATTGATGTGCGGGAATATTGATGAAAAAGTCGCCATTGGAAACATCCTGCGCCCAAACCAAACTAGCCGATGCCAAATAAGAATAACCCCTTTCCAGTTGTCCATCCACTTGCAAGTCCGAGCCCCAATAAAGTGCATCTGTTTGCTCGTAGTCAAAACGCGGAAAAGCCCCACGAATCGTCAATTCGATATCTCTCGGATTCAAGAAGATGTAGTTGCCAATGTAATTAGCGTAAGCTGTAGCCAAGAACCTGGTTCTTCCATAAACCTTTCTCCAAGTTGCGCTCACGGAATAGGATCTTTCTTGTGCCAAATCGCTATTCCCTTGTTCGATGGCTCCCACACCGTGATGGAGTCCACTTGAGAACAACTCATTGACGGCGGGTGCCCGCCAGAAAGTTGAGAGCGAAAGAGTAAGATCGCCATTTTCAATCTCGCGTTTTGCCGCCAAGGCAGCGCTCAAACCATCGAAATTGAGAGTCAAAGGAGCGTCTTCACTCCCTACGGGGTTGAAAATATCAGCATCATAACGTTCGTAACGAGCGCCGTACTTCAGCCTCCAAAGCCCAATTTCCCTCTGCTCTTGGGCAAAAATGCCAAAACTTGAATTTCGGTAATTCGGCATGAAGTTTCTCCCTCGAAAATTGTTTTCTCGAAAGAGTCCCGTCACACCAAAACTCCGCGAAGATGATTCAAGTTTAGTTCTCCAAATCAACTCTCCCAAATGAGTGGTGAGAGCGTAGTCGAGCTGTGGACGAGCCAGTTCTTCCGCTGAAGGACTGATCCCAACATGAATATCGTACTCTTGTCTTGAGTTGAATTGACGCGAATAAATCGCTTCAACCGTGTTGGTTTCATTTACCTGATATTCGATGCGAGCCTTAAACAGCTCGTGGCCAACTTCCTGAAAAGGCCTCTCGATATCATATGAAAAACCAGCCGTATCGGGATTTGCCCTCAAGCCTGTGATCACCTCAAAGAGATCAGTGAGATTCCCCAGATGTGAGTATCGGTATATTCCGATCCGTTGATTGAAATTGCTGTAAAAGACTTCCGCCTTCCAAGCTTCTTCCTTCCAACCCAATGAATAAGAGTAATTCAATTCTTCGGCTCCTGTATTTGTAAGCCAAACGTCGGGAGTTTTCACATCGCCAAATTTCCTCGCAGATATTTGACCACGGAAGTAAAGCGGTAGTTTCTCCGACAGCCTTCCCATTATTTCTCCTCCAAGTGCGCCACCGCGACCATTCGAGGCTCCCATTCCCGTGATCGATCCCGTGAGGGAATCACTTCCAAAAACATCGGCAGGTTCTACCAAAAGCAGTCCGCTGATGGCATCGGGAGCGTAGCGCAACGCATCCACCCCTTCGATCACGCTGACCTCTTTAGCCAAAAACGGATCAATTTCGGGAGCGTGTTCCGAACCCCAGTACTGTCCTTCTTGCCGAACTCCTGCATTGAGTATCAGCAACCGATTGCCCTGCAACCCTCGAAATACAGGCTTTGCAATGGTATTCCCGGTTTCCTGCATACGCATGCCGGGAATGGCCAAGGCTTGCTCAGCAAGCTGAAGACCAGATGTGGCATCCAGCTGCGCTTGACGCAATGATATCTTGGTGAGACTGAGTTCTGCCTGTTCCTTTCCCTCTACCACAAATTCATGCAATATGGATTCATCGTGATTGAGTTCAAAAACGAGTGTCGTATCTCCAAAAAGGCGGAACACCTTCTTCTGCGGCGCACAACCGATGTGCGAAACTTTTAGGGTGTAATCGCCTGCACAGATTCCTGTGAAGGAAAAGAAACCCGCCGAATCGGCAAAGGCTCCCTGACCTGATTCCTGGAGGAGAACAGAAGCAAAACTGAGACCTTCGCCGGTCTCAGCGTCCACCACTTGACCATCAATGCCAAGGGTACAGCTGTTTTGAGCATTGACTTGGTCAATACCCAAAAGGCTCATAAGGATTATAAAAATCCAAATGAAGGGTTTCATGATGTGAGAAATTAGAAGATTCTTGAAATGGCTGTCTTGAGATTAGACAACGGGTGGGGCTCGTGGGCCCGAAACTTCTATTGGTTCAAGGAAGACGGTATTTTCAATTCTTTGAAAATGACCGTCTGCAAATACCTGAGCGAAATTTGGAGACTTCGCTTTGGGTAAAAAATTGCTGTTGGTTTGAATGAGCGTGCAGAGCTCACATTGATGCTCGTGCGAACAAATCGAGTCTGCTCCTGAATCTGCTTCATGGTGATCACCATCACAAACTTCGTGATGCTCTTCTGCATGATGGCTTTCGTGAAATAGCGCATGCAAGCTTCCCTCAAAAAAGAGAAGCCCCATGAGCAAGACGAAAGCTATTGCGGTATGTTTACGCACATTCAAGATTTCAAAGGTAACCAATGATGATTCACTTTTGTAACAAAAAGCATCATCCAATATTGAATGTGCTTTCTAACTATTTCTTTACTACCAGTTGGGAAGAAACTACCCTACCAATCAGCGCTCGCAAAATGTAAGTCCCTACTTCCAAGGTTTCGAGATTTACTTCATTCACATTCTTCTCCTGCAAAACGAGTCTCCCGTTTACATCGAAAATAGAAACCAACTGAGGAATAGATTCTCCTGAAATGCGAATGCGGTCTGTAGTTGGGTTAGGGAAAACTTGGAACAATGCTTCGGCTCCGTTTTTAATGGAAAGCGGATCATTGGTAATGAAATCGTCCATGCAGAAGTAGGCTGGTGTATTCATCCCGAACTGTCCGACATCGCTAGAGATAAGCGTGAAAGAAAGGCTATCGGCTTCGCCCAAAGAAGTGAGATCAACGTAAGTCCACTCATCAACGATGTAATCCTGAGAATTGTCGACGAAGGTGAAATCAGCTAAATAAAATTCGATGTCAACGTCAGAGAGTTCTCCTCCTTGGTAACCTCTAATGGTGAGTAAGAAAAAATCGGGATCGTTTCCTGTAGCGCCGCCAAATTTTTTCGCGAAAGCATCTCCATCGAGCATGCTGAAATAGGCATAGGTACTATTGGTGATGTGTACTCCTTCTTGGCTGGCGCCACCCTCAAGGCGAACAATCGACTCGGTTGATACATAGGAGGTCGCATACGTATCAGACGTGAACCCCGCGCCAGTAATTGCGCTGTACTGATTCAGAAAGCCTGGAGTTGTGTTATCCGTTGCGTTCGCAATGGCCCAGCCTGACCAGCTCGAAAAATCTGTGTTAAAGTCATTCGGCAAGAAAATATCACTATCGGCAAAGCCTCCTTCAAGATCACTTCCGTTCAGGAATGACTCAGGATCGAGGTCGAAGTTTTCAAAACCTGCAGTAGAAGTCTGGGCGCTGGAAATGGTGAAAGCAAATACAAAAAGAGGTAGAATTAAATTTTTCATGGACTAGATTTTGAATGATTGTAAGTGACGCGGATTCCCGCTTGAAGGTTTATGCTCGGCATTGGGCGGCGATCGATGACGAAATAATCGGCATCGTACAAATTCATGATATCGAAGAAAAATGAGGCGCCAACTTTGGAATGGTCCTGTTTGGCTTTCCCTGAATATTGCAGGCGCACGTCGGCGGTTTGAAATTCGGGGATGAGTTCGTTCACACCTCTTGCCTCTCCCGTGTATGAATGTCGGTATGATATGGAAAGACCCCTCCATATTGCTTTTAACGATGCGAATGCCAGCTGCTCTGGTGTGTAAAGCAACTGCTCTCCGACTTCCATTCCGGGTACATCTGAGTTTCCTTCATTGGTGGATAGGATCCTGTCGTAACCGCCGTCAATCGTAAATTCCACTTTAGAAACATTGAAGCTGCTGCTCGCTCTAAACTCCATCCCTCGGCTCCAAACAGTCGCCAAATTCGATGCAGACCAAAACCCTGAACTCTCGCTAGGGCTCCACATGATCCAATTATCTAGCTCGCGATTAAAACCGGTGACCGACCATTTAAAAAATGACTCCTTGATCCAAAAACTATTCTCAATGGTGACTTCTTCGCTCCAACCTGTCTCGGCCATCAAGTCGGGATTTCCGCCAGGCACCCAGAATCGATCGTTCAACGTAGGAAGCCTAAAATTCTTAGAAATCTTCCCTTTCACTACCCAGTTCTTGAGTGGGCTGTATTCCGCGCCAATCGATGGAACGGGGGACACAAAGTCTCCATCAAAAACTTCTTGGCGCAAACTGGCTTGTAAGGTCAAGTCGTTGGCCGTATATCGCCACATTCCAAAAACTGACCATCTATACTCCTCGGTAGTTTTTCCATACTCCTTCGCTTCGGCTTGGGTAATGGTTTGGGTATGACCAATAAAAACCTCGTGTTTTTCGCTCAGCGAATACTGACCTGTAGCTTCCGCCAAATAAGTTTTAAAACCACTAGGTGCTTCCAGCCCTATCTGCGGATCAGTGAAGAGAATTCGCTCATCAAAAAAAGCAGCTTTGACATTTAGCCTAAACCTCGCCGACTCATGCTTGTAGTTCAGCATTGCTCGAGTCGCTTCATCTTTCTGCTCTGCCAAGCTTCTCGTTTGCACGTTGGTTGGTGGAATCTCCCTAAATGAATTCTGGTGCCAGAGATGCGCTGTGATTTGATCCTTATCAGAAATCTTCCATCCCAAATCTTGAGTAAAGAGTCGTTGACTCAATTTGGCATTGGTCTGCTCCCTTTCGGGCAAATCATCTGAAATGGGATAGGTAAAATCATTGCTTGCTTCGCGGTACTCGAAGGAGGTCTTGGAAGAAAATCTTGTGGAGCTGAGCTCAACGGAAGTGGCTTGTCGCAGCCTTCCAAAATCACCAAGAACTGTTTCAGAGCTAATTGCTATCCGTTCAGAAAACGAAAGGCCATTCTCTAAATTGATCACACCACCAATAGCGCCACTGCCCCATGCACCTGAGCCGCCGCCGCGCTCAAGGCTTACAGAATTGAAAGAGCCCAACGGAAGCAGGCTCAAATCTAACTGACCTAGCATTGGGCTTTGCACAGGTAGGCCATTCCAAAGAACCAAGGTATGTCCCGCTGCACCGCCTCGAATGGAAGAAGTAGCGAGGCTGCCCAAACCATATGACTTAATATAGATCCCTTCTTTTTGAAGCAATTCGGAAAGATCAGAGACCGGTATTGAAGCTATTTCAGCACTTCTCCAATAATTTACCATACTGCCGGGTCTATCATTTCGGATGCTCTCTGCCGAAATCTCAACTACAGGAATATGCAGCAGAGTATCTGGCTGACCATTGGCGTTCATTGCCGAAAGGCAAAAAATGACCAAACATAAAAGCACGTGTCTTAAACGGACATCCATAATCTTCTTGCGGTTGAATTCGATTCGCAAAAAGACACTATGTTGAAACAGGGAAACCCATCAAGCAGCAGAAAGCTGCAAGGGTGTCGAGTCTGAACATTGCTCTTGTTGCGAAAGCAAAATCCATACAATCAAAGGAGGCATTCTGGCTTACAGCTCTATGGCTGCTTACAGTTGCGCGACAGCTCGTGACTTTCACACGATTTCCCTCTTTCAGTCAGCTAAGTACTGACAACTTTGAAGTACGCAAGGCGAAAGTAGACAATAAAATCACGATCGAAGTAGTAAAAAAGACTTTCTCGTAGCTTAAGAACTAAGAGGCAATCGAGGTGTAAATAGAAATTTAAGAAGGGTGGTTTGAAATGTTAGTACGACTTATATTTGTACGAAATTTTCAGAATACATCTTGAATGAAAGTTATCATAGCTGGTGCGGGAGAAGTAGGGTTTCACTTAGCGAAACTCCTAACGATGGAGGGGCATGCCTTAACGGTAATCGATAAAGATCCCGACGCTCTGCAGCAAATCTCGCAACACTTGGACTTAGAAGTGCTGGAAGGAAGCTCGACTTCTATAGTCACCTTGACCAATGCAAATGTTCAAAAGGCAGATTTGGTCATTGGCGTTACCAGCAGTGAAGATGTAAACATCACCACTTGTATCATGGCGAAACATTTGGGTGCAAAAAGAACAGTTGCTCGTATCTCGAACGTGGAGTTTCTGACCAGTAAAGAAAAACTGGATATGGCCCAAATCGGAATTGATGAGTTGATCTCTCCCGCTTCTTTGGCTGCGCGTGAAATCAAGCGGCTTTGCAAGGAGTCAGCCTTGACTGATTTCATCGATTTTGACAAAGGCAAGCTTTCGCTAGTGGGATTGAAGGTGGAGCACGACAGCCTTGTAGCAGGAAAAACCATTGAGGAATTGGCTCACATGAACAGCGATATGAATTTCATCACCGTCGCCATTCTAAGAAACAATGAGACCATAGTTCCAAAAAAGGAAACGCGCTTTCTGATTAATGACCACGCTTATTTTTGCGCCAATCCTGAAGGCCTAAATCGAATATTGGAAATCTTCAAGAAAGATCGAGTGGAAATCAAACACATCATGATCTTAGGTGGGAGCTCAGTGGGCTATCACGCCGCAAAAGCTTTGAGCAAGCGCTACCGAGTAAAGCTTGTTGAACCCAACAAAGAGCGATGTATAAAACTGGCAGAACTACTTCCTGACACTCTTATCATCAATGCTGACGGGAGAAACGTGGACATCCTTGAGGAAGAAAATCTCTCGGAAATGGACGCATTTATAGCTGTGACAGCTAATAGTGAAACGAATATCATTACGAGTCTTGTTGCCAAAAATCACGGGGTTGATAAAACCATCGCTCTGGTAGAAAATATTGACTACATCCATCTTTCTCAGAGTATTGGTGTAGATACGTTGATCAATAAAAAACTGATCGCGGCTAACTTCATTTTTCGTTACATCAGACAGGGTGAAGTACTTTCATTGACGAGTTTGCACGGTGCAGATGTAGAAGTTCTTGAGTTTGAAGTTCCTCCGAATGCAAAGATTATTGGAAAGACTCTAAATGACTTGAAGTTCCCTAAAAATGCAGTCGTTGGTGGTGTGGTTAGAAACAGCGTTGGCCGTATTCCCGACAGCAATTTTGAGTTTGAGGAAAAAGACCATATCGTTGTACTTTCTAAAATGCAATGCATCCACAAAGTAGAATCATACTTTAAGTGAGAGTCAATTTAATCGGTATTCTAAATATCCTCGGCGTTTTGCTTTTTATCAATGCGGGGCTGATGCTTGCATGCATTCCGTTCGCCGTTTATTTTGATGACGGGACTTTGTTCAGCTGGATTGGCTCAGTTGGTGTGAGCGGTATTCTGGGAGCATTGCTTTGGTTTTCTACTTTTCGTCACAAGAATCAACGAAATATCAGAAAGCGCGATGGGTACATTATCGTGGCGCTGAGTTGGGTCGTAATGGCAATGAGTGGGGCCGTTCCGTTTATGCTTACGGACTCTATTCCAGATTTCACCAATGCCTTTTTCGAAAGTATTTCGGGATTTACAACAACGGGAGCGACCATCTTGGATGATATTGAAAGCTTACCTGAGAGCATTCTCTTTTGGAGAAGCCTTACTCAATGGGTCGGCGGTTTGGGATTTATCGTTTTGGTCATTAGTATTCTTCCCTCATTGGGTATTGGGGGTATGCAGCTTTTCCTAGCAGAAGCTCCAGGCATCACTGCCGACAAGATTCAACCGCGAATTCAGGATACGGCTAAGCGGCTTTGGTTCCTATACATTGGCCTGACATTGGTAGAAATGGTATTGCTGTACCTCGCTGGAATGACGGGTTTTGATGCCATCAACCACAGTCTTACCACCATGTCCACAGGAGGCTTCAGCACTAAGCAAGCCAGCATTGCCTATTTCGAGTCGCCTGCCATTGAATACATTATCACCTTTTTCATGTTTCTTGGAGGAACCAGCTTTGTACTGATCTACTTGGCGCTCAAAGGCAAGTTCAATCGAATTTGGCAAAACGAAGAATTTCGCGCCTACACCACTTTGACCGCGGTGGTTACCGTTGTGGTATCGATTATTCTCATGTTCAAAAACGGCATTCCACTGGAGCAAGCCTTTCGCGAAAGCATTTTTCAAGTGGTCGCTATTCTCACTACAACAGGTTATGCTACAGCTGATTTCACCATTTGGGGCAGTAGTGTTGCACTCATCTTTTTTACCTTGATGTTCATCGGCGGATCTGCGGGCTCAACTGCTGGTGGAGTAAAAATCATCAGGCACTTGATGATTGCCAAAAACTCGATCATTGAGTTTAAAAGGCAATTGCACCTTTCGGCAATTATCCCGGTGCGTTTCAACGGAAAAGCGGTGGCTCACGAAATCACCAGAAACATTCTGGCCTTTGTGATTATTTACCTGACCATCTTCGGAATCTCGTCTGTCGCGCTCACCCTACTAGGGATGGATGCACTAACGGCAATGGGATCGGTAGCTACGTCCTTAGGCAACGTTGGCCCTGGACTTAATGACACTGGTCCTTCGATGACCTTCTCTGCGATTCCCTCCTTGGCAAAATGGATTTTGGGAGCGTTGATGGTTATTGGTCGACTTGAAATTTTTACGGTTCTCATCATTTTCACAGGCTATTTCTGGAGAGACACATGATCGAAGCAGTCATATTTGATATGGATGGCTTGCTCATTGACAGCGAGCCTTTTTGGCGCCGAGCCGAGATAGCCGTATTCGCAACCCTTGGAATTGAATTATCCGAAGACGATTGCCGTGAAACCATGGGTTATCGGCTGAACGAGGTGGTTGAACTTTGGCACTCAAGAAAGCCTTGGAACCACAAATCCATGGAGCAAGTCGAAGAGGAGATTCTCGCTTACGTGCAAAACTTGATTGAAACGGAAGGGGTGCCTTTAAAAGGAGTAAGGGAAACCATAGCACTCTGCAAAGAGTTGAAATTAAAAACAGCCATTGCCTCTTCTTCGGCTATGCGACTGATAAAAGCTACGGTGAAGCGACTCGGCCTTGAAGCCACATTCGAGGTATTGCATTCTGCAGAAAACGAAGAATTTGGAAAGCCGCATCCCGCAGTTTTCATTCATGCCGCTAGAGAACTAGGGGTACGAAACGAAAATTGCTTGGTGTTTGAAGACTCATTTCATGGTATGGTAGCTGGCTTGGCTTCCAAAATGAAAGTTATTGCAGTACCTGAGATGATGA
This sequence comes from Cryomorphaceae bacterium, assembly GCA_047632755.1. Taxonomy (GTDB): domain Bacteria; phylum Bacteroidota; class Bacteroidia; order Flavobacteriales_D; family Cryomorphaceae; genus JAKVAV01. Next base: position 41,798 of record JBLIDT010000006.1, on the reverse strand, counting down.
ATGACCGATTTAAGGCAGCTCATTTAACATTGGAATTTCTCGACCCAAAGCTGATTAAAAGCTTTATTTCCAGCTACTAACTTTTCTCTCAAGTTCGCGTATAAGGCGACATATGCGAATGTGCACCCTTTTGTTCTTATTGATCTCGCTGTATTCTTTCAGTCAAGAGCTAGACGACCTTAAAAAGGCCGAATCCCTCTATGAGAAAGGTGACTATCAAGATGCAATATCCATTCTTGAAAGAGTCCTTGACAAGGATCAGAGTAGCTTTGAGGCCCTACTTCTACGTGGCAATTGCTTTCAAAAGGAGGAGAAATTTGTGGCGGCAATTCAATCTTACGAGAGAGCAGAATCTCTGCAAAAAGAATCAGCGCTATTGAACGCAAATTATGGCGCGGCTTTCTTAAACCTCAAACAAATGGATGAAGCAAAAGACAGACTCAAAACTGCCCTTAAGCTCGATTCTGAATTACCTGAAGCGCATTATTTCATGGGTAATTTGGATTACCTCAACTTCAGAACAAGCGCAGCCCTGAGGCATTACTCCAAAGCTATAAAGTTAAAACCTGAGTACCGTGATGCACTTTACATGAGAGCGGCAGCCTACGCTGAAATGGAAGAGTATGCTCTAGCCCTTCGCGATTACGAGAAAGTGCTGGAGTTGGATCCCAATTTGGCTGTAGCCAAATACAATATGGCGGTTATCCTCATTGCGAGCGAGCAATACGAAAGAGGGCTGAGCCTGCTCGATGAAGTAAAACCCGAGCAATTGCCCACACCCCGCGATTTCTACTACTACCAAGGAGAGGCACTCTACTTCTCAGGAAAGCAAGAGGATTCTTGTGAGCTATACGCAAAGGCAGGTGAAATGGGAGATTCTGAAGCTCAAGAAATCTATACGAAGCATTGCATGAAAGGGCAAGAACGCGAGGATAAGCAGCCTGAGAAAAAGGTTATTCGAATGGCATTCTAATACTGTCCGTATGCTCGGATGAGCCACTCTTCGATCTTCTTCCTGACTTCTGTTCCTGATATTTCGAAGTTGTTCACCATGATCACAAAAGCCAATTCTCTTCCTGAATACGTTTGAAGAACTCCAGCATAAGCTTTGACATTCTTCATACTACCCGATTTTAATTTGGTATTTCCCGACAAATTGGTGCGCAGCCCAAACCATTTTACACTTCCCTCTTTTCCCGCTTCAGGAAGTACCTCCAGCAAGTATTTTTTTTGCACATCCGAATTTCTCATACTTACCAAAAGTTGAGCGAGTTGTTCCGCAGAAACAGCCGTAAATCGAGACAGCCCGCTTCCGTCGTAGGCAAAAAAAGTGGCTTCTTGGCCCCAGATTTTTTTGAGGTATTCTTCCAGTGCCTTCAAACCGCCTTCAATAGACGGGTCTCCTTTTTTTGCGCCAAGCTGCACTAGCAGGCCATCCGCCATCAAATTATCACTTTGCTTATTGATGTGTTTCACCATTTCGCTGAGCGGTATGGATTCTGTCGTCGCCAATTTTGTGCAGGTAATCGGCTCGCGAAGAAGTTCCCTTTCTGCGGTGTATCCTTTTGATGGAACCCCAGCTTTAGTCAAGCTCTCACGAAGATGAAAAGCCATGAAAAGAGCGGGATCAGGAATGCTCCCTTTGATCGTGTACCGATCTTGGCCAAGCGGCAAAGTGCCCCTGACAGTCCTTTTCATATCCAAGGGTGAACCATAAATGTAGGCTTGGTCAGACTGGATGGTGCTGCTCAATACCTCAGACTCGATATCTAAGCCAGGCACTTCAGGATAAACGCTCAATAACTTGGCAAGAAGACCTTCTTGATTGGGAGTGCTGAAATTCAAGAAGTAGGTATTGTCGTTGAAATTCAAACCGTGAATCCCAGCCCCGAAATAATTGCCCATGTCTTCCCAGACATGAGTGCCTGGGATATTTTGACCTTGGAAATGAGCCCCATTCCCAATCACATTTCCAGTAATGGAATCAATACCTACTGCAACCACAAACTGTGCGCAGGTAGAAAGCAGTTCATCAAAACCGCCGTTGAAATATCTCGAACCTAGGGAAGGATCTCCGGAACCAACGATTACAATGTCACCATACAATACGCTATCCTTGATTTCACCCGTATAAGCTATATGAGTATTGAAACGGAAATCTCTCCCCAACTCTGCCAAAGCTGCCGAGGTTGTTGCCAATTTCCACACCGATGCTGGGCAGGCCAATACTTCCTTATTGTATGATTCTATTTCTTCACCTGTGATAGCATCGACCATCATAGCGCATATAGTGGCTCCCGTTAGGTCTTTATCTGCCACCAATCGCTCAATTTGAGCTTCACCAAGGAGGCTAATTAAAACGGCAGAGACGGTAAGAAATAATCTATTTGATGTCATTGTTGAATTCTTTCAGAACTATAATGCCAAAAAGGGGGCATTTCGTATACTTTCGGCATCGTAAAAGAACTGTTTTGTGCGGAATAGCGGGCATATGGAGTAAAAAAGATATCTCGACCTCACGGTTAGAGGCTCTGTCCGTAGCATCAGAAACGATCGCTAAGAGAGGTCCTGATGCCAAAGGGAAAGCTGTGTTTCGGAAATGTGCATTGGCACATAGAAGACTTTCGATTATCGATACAGACCTGCGTTCGGATCAACCGATGACAAAAGGCTCTTACAGCTTAATTTTCAACGGAGAAATATACAATTACAAGGAGCTCAAAAAGGAGCTAATCACAAAAGGACATTTTTTTCAAACAGAAGGAGATACGGAAGTACTGCTTTTTGGTTTGATCGAAGAAGGAGTGAATTTCTTAAAAAAAGTCAATGGGTTTTTCGCTTTTGGCTTTTACCACGAAAGTGAAAATAGCTTGATCCTCGGCCGAGACCGATATGGCATTAAGCCGATATACTATCATCGCACTGATGATGAAGTGATCTTCGGCAGCAGCTTGGGAACGGTTATGCCATACTTGTCCAATCCTAAAATTGATCAGGAAAGTTTGTCGCTCTATCTCGGCTTGAGTTATATCCCTTTTCCGAAAACGATACTAAGCAGTGTACTTAAGCTTGCTCCAAGTACTTGTCTGCATTTTCATGGTGACTCTGTGAAAGAAGAAGTCTACTACAAGCTAGAAAGGGGCAATAGCAAAGACATTCCTGCAAAGGAAGCCGAGAATTCTATACGTGAAAAACTGACGGAATCCGTTCGGAAGCGCATGATCTCAGATGTACCCCTTGGCACCTTTTTGAGCGGAGGAGTTGATTCGTCCATTATCACTCAAATAGCTTCAGAATTTGATAAATCTATTCCTGCTTTCTCCATTGGCTTTCCCGATCAAGCTTATTTTGACGAAAGTAAAAAAGCCACTGAAATAGCAAAGCATCTGGGCATGGAGCACCATATTTTGGAAGTAACGGAAGACGATCTCGACGAGCATTTGGATGATATTCTGAATGCCATGGATGAACCCTTTGCCGATTCATCGGGAATTCTCGTGAATATGCTTTCAGAATTTGCCCGAAAGAAGGTGAAAGTGGCCTTAAGTGGTGATGGAGCTGATGAGCTATTTGGAGGTTACAACAAACACCGAGCACTGCTTCGATCCATGAAAACGGATTGGAAAAATAGCATCCTTAAGAATACTTCACCGCTACTAAGCCTTCTTCCTTCCTCGAGGAATCAAAAGGCATTTGACCATTTTCGGAAAATACAACGGTACTCGAATGGCCTACAATCAGGATTCAGAGATCGATACTTGGAGTGGGCTTGTTTCACTCCTGAAAGAGAAGTAGCCAATCTACTAAAATCACATCAGGGTTATGCGAAAAGCCAAACGATCAATGGTTACCTAGATCGACTTGACGAGGGAGATTTCAATTCGGTTTTGGAAACTGATTTTGCACTGGTTCTAGCGAATGATATGCTTTACAAAGTAGACGGAATGAGCATGCACCGCAGCTTGGAAGTTAGGGTTCCCTTCTTGGATCATGACTTGGTAGACTATGTTTTTTCTCTGCCCTCAGATTTAAAATTGAACAATCGTTCAGGTAAGATTTTACTGAAAGAGGCTTTCGCGAATGAATTCCCGAAAGAATTTTTATCGGGTTCGAAAAGAGGTTTTGAGGCACCCCTAACACATTGGTTTAAAGGACCTTTGAGAGAAAGGCTGGACCGCTTATTTACAAAACAACTCATTGAGGATCAAGGGCTTTTTGATTACAATCAAATACAAGACTTAATTAAAAATGCTCTAAGCCGTGCGCCAGGTGATAGCCCTCATACGCTGTGGGCTTTGTTGGTTTTTCAACATTGGTATGAGCGATTCTTTTTGAACTCTACTCTCCCATAAACTTTACCTTTGTTGCCTGGCTGCAGCTACACTATGCCTCGAATTCTCAGAATAATAAACCGCTTCAACTTGGGTGGCCCCACTTACAATGCCGCCTACCTTACAAAGTATCTGCCACCAGAATACGAGACCATGCTATTGGGTGGAATGAAGGACGAGACGGAGGATAGCTCGCAATTTATTGTGGAAAATCTGGGTATTACCCCAACGGTACTTCCAGAAATGCATCGTGAAATAAACATCTTCAATGATGCTGCGGCTTACTACAAAATCAAAAAGATTATAGCCGAATTCAAACCTGACATCGTTCATACTCATGCATCCAAACCAGGAGCACTGGGCCGCTGGGCAGCTCATCAGATGGGTGTACCGGTTATCATTCACACCTTTCACGGACACGTATTTCATTCCTATTTTAATCCCGCTAAAACCAAATTCTATAAATCGCTAGAACGAAAACTAGCAAAAGTGAGCACCCGCATTATTGCGATCAGCGAAAAGCAAAAAGAGGAGTTATCCATTGATCATGAAATTTGTCCTGCTGAAAAAATTGAAGTGATCCCTTTGGGATTTGATTTAAACCGGTTTCAAGATGGTATTGCCAAGAAGAGAGAGGTTTTCAGAGAAGAGTTCTCTCTGGCAGAAGAGGATATTGCGGTATCTATTGTTGGAAGATTGGTACCTATCAAAAATCACGAACTTTTTCTGGACTCCATGAAATGGGTGAAGGAAAGAATAAATAGAAAAATCAAGGGGTTCATAGTAGGCGATGGGGAGTCAAGAACACACTTGGAGAATTACTGCGCAGAAATAGGACTCACATATAGCAGCGATTCTGAGGATGATGTAGATATTTACTTTACTTCTTGGGTGAAAAATGTCGACTTTGTCAATTCAGGTTCTGATATCATAGCACTAACTTCAAAAAATGAAGGCACACCCGTAAGTTTGATCGAAGCGCAAGCGGGCAATAGAGCTATTGTGAGCACACGCGTGGGTGGGATAGAAGATGTAGTGATTCCCGATAAAACGGCATTGCTGAGTGACCCTAATAACAAAGAAGCCTTCCAGCAGAACTTGTTAAAACTAGCTTCGGATGATGATCTCAGGAGAGAATTGGGAGAAAGAGGTTGGTCATTTGTAAAAGATAAGTTTCACTATGAGCGTTTAGCCCGCGATGTTGCTGCTCTTTACGAGCGGCTATTGGTAGATTTTTAATACTTTCGAAGCTTAAAATAGCGTGAACAAATTCCGCATGAGAAGAATTCTTATTTTAGTTGTAGTTTCTTTATCTTTAGGCAGTTGCACCATCAACAAAGACCTATTATTCCAGACTCCGACAGATTATTCATATGACGAAATTCCCAATTCTGCTCAAGTGGAGGTGGTAATTGCGCCCAATAACCTTTTGAACTTCGATTTCTTTACAGGAAACGGGCACATTCTCGTCGAGCAATCCATCGGGAATGGCATTTTAGGAGGCGGCGGTGGTCAGAACAATCAAAACATGATGAACCAACGAAACCAAATTTCCTATCTGGTGAACGAAGATGGTACAGTTAAACTACCTGTTCTTGGTCGTGTAAATCTCGACGGACTCTCTATAAGGGAAGCAGAAAGCAAACTAGAAGACATGTATTCTGTTTACTACAAAGAGCCATTCGTGATGTTGCGAGTACAAAACAATCGGGTGATCATATCTCCAGGAGCGGGTGGAACAGCACAGGTTATTACTCTAGTCAATGCCAACACCACCTTAATGGAGGCCTTGGCGATGGCTGGTGGTGTAGATGGCAGAGGTAATGCCAGTGAAATCAAGCTGCTCCGTGAAAACCGCGAAACTGGTAGCCGGGAGGTATACCTCTTAGACCTAAGTACGATTGAGGGAATGGAAGCGGCAGACATGATCGTTCAGGCAAACGATATCATCTATGTTGAGCCGCTGCCGTTGATTGCTCGTGAAATCCTTGAAGAAATCACGCCAATCGTAACCTTGATCACCACAGCAGCCTTACTTATTGCCATTCTGAACGTTAATTAAAGAATGTACGGCGAGGACATATCGAAGATCAATAATAGTTTTGAGAGCTATAAAGAAAGACTAACCAATTTCAGCAATGAATTTGAACTTGGGCTTTTTCTTCACATACTCAGAAAGAACCTTTACCTGGTCGTGATTTTCGTCTTGGTAGCTATCGCTGCATCTCATCTTTTTCTCAGGTATACCGCTCCTGTTTACGAAGCCCGAACAGTTCTCCAGCTGAGCAATAGCGATAACGCAAAGCGCGTGCTGAATGTGAATCAATTCTACGACAACAATAGCTTACTTGCAGAGATCGAACTAATGCGCTCGAAACTCCTCGTGCAAAGAGTTGTGAAGAAACTACCGCTCGAGATCTCTTACTTTGAGAAGGGAGAAGTACTTACAGATCAGCGATATCCAGCCTCCTCTTTTGTCATAGAGATGCTCGCCATAACTGATTCATCCATTATGGACACGCCCATTTTTGTTCGATTTACAGAGAACAATACCTATCATCTTGAGCTAAGGGGAGGGCAACTTGGCAAAATCCATAGAGTGGGGCAATTGGCCGAGAACAATTACTTTACCTATAAGCTTTTGGTGATTGATGCCAACCACTTCAAGCGAGTAGAAGAAGCTGAAATCGAGTTTTACTTTAAAATGAACCGGCCACAGACATTGGCCAATAAATACAGTAGGCAGCTGGGCATCAAGATCCTCAACAATACAGCTAAAACAGTAGAATTGAGCCTAAGGGATAATAATCCTGGAATAGCCCGAGATTTTGTTGTAAACCATGCCGAAGAGTACATCAAGTTTGAACTCGAAAATAGAGAGCAGAGTGCAACGAGCATTATTCGATTTATCGATAGTCAACTCGATACCGTATATCGCAACCTGAGGGATTCAGAGTTATTGCTGAATATCTACAAAAAGGAAAATAAGATTTCCAATTTGGACAATCTCTCCAGCATTTATTTTGACTATTTCAGAGAGTTCGAAAACGAGATGGTCGAGCTCGAGCTGGAAGAGAGTATGCTCGCTCAAGTGATTGAGACCATAGAAACAGACTCTGATGTTGATGTCTATAACATCATTCCCATTCTGACTGGCACAAAATACGAGGCCATTATCGCCTCCATGCTGGAGAGTCTCAGAGATCTTCTCGTTTCTAGAGAAGAAGTACAATTTGATCTCAAAGAAGGCAGCACTAAGCTCAATCAACTTGATTACAGCATCAATATCCAGAAAAGGCTCATCATAGAAAGCATTCAGTCTGCTTTGGGCAAAATTAAACGTCGCCAAGAATTCCTTGGTGATAAGATGGAAGAATATGAAGGCGATTTTGGCGAACTACCCAAAAAAGAACTTGAGTTTGCTAGACTGAAAAGAATTTTTGACATCAACGAAAAGTACTACACCTTGCTTCTCGAAAAGAAAACGGAATACCGCATTTCTCAAGCTGGTTACGTTCCTGAGAACAGAGTTTTGGAGCGGCTAATTTCCTCGAATGAGCCCATCTCGCCAAAAAAGAATTTAATCACTACGAGTGCCATCTTGGCCGCAGTGCTTTTGAGCTTGCTGATTATTGTTATCAAGTATCTTTTGCATAGCAACATCACTTCCTTGAGTGAAATCACCAAGCTTTCAAATGCCTCCATCAATATCCTTGGAATGATTCCAAAGTATAAAAAGGATATCCCGACATCTCAACTGCTGATTGACAAGAGCCCGAAGTCAATGATTTCTGAAGCTTTCCGAAGCTTGCGTACCAACCTCCAATTTATGGGAGATGGCGTTGACTCTGATAAACCTAGGGTGATTTCAATTACATCAACGACATCAGGAGAAGGCAAAACTTTCGTAGCCATTAACCTCGCGGGTATCATCGCTTACTCTGGCCAACGAGTTATCGTATTGGATTTGGATATGAGGAAACCAAAGATTCACATTGGTTTCGACGTTGATAACCTCAAGGGAATGAGTACTATCCTCATCGGGAAAAGTTCTTTGGAAGAGTGTGTGAGAAACAGTAAGGTCGAAAACCTCGACTTTATTACTGCTGGACCGATACCGCCAAACCCCGCAGAACTGATCATCGGAAAACGCATGAACGAGGTGATCGAGAGACTGAAAAAAGAATACGACACCATAATTATTGACAACCCTCCTATAGGGTTGGTAACGGATGGTATTCCGATGATAAAAGAAGCTGATCATCCAATTTTTATCTTCCGCGCTGATTTTTCCAAGAAGCAATATGTTCAGATGGTTGATAGATTGATCAACGAAAACAACTTGCCCAACCTCTCAGTAGTGCTAAATTGTGTAGATGTAGATCGAAACAAATATGGCTACAGCTATGGGTACGGCTACGGTTATGGATATGGCTACGGTTACGGATATGGCTACTATGAGGATGGTAAGAAGGAGAAAAAATCCTGGGTGAAAAAAGTATTTGGCAGCTGATGAAGGTGGTTCAAAATCATATTAGCGGTTTATTGACATTGGAGCCCAATGTCTTCGAAGACGATCGAGGTTATTTCATTGAAAGCTTTAACAAAACAGCTTTCAAAGACGCCACTGGAGTAGATGTTGACTTCGTTCAAGACAACGAATCCATGTCGAACAAGGATGTTCTTCGAGGTATGCATTTTCAAATACCACCCTTTGCTCAAGATAAGTTGTTGCGAGTGGTAAGAGGTAGCGTTATCGATGTGGCAGTGGACTTGCGTCAAAACTCTCCGACATTTGGGGAATATGCCAAGGTGCTACTTTCAGCAAAAAACAAAAAGCAGTTCTTTGTGCCTAAAGGCTTTGCCCATGGATTTTTAGTGTTGGAAGATCAGACGATTTTCAGTTACAAGTGCTCAAACTTTTACGACCGCGACAGCGAAAGGTCACTGAAATGGAATGATCCTGCAATAGGCATAAATTGGGATATTGATGAACCTATACTCTCTGCTAAAGACAGAGAAACGGAACAGAAACTGGAGAATTTCAGTACTACTTTTTTGGTTTAGTCATGAAGGAAAGTTTACAATACATCATTTACTATATTTTCTTCTTTCTTGCCATGACAGCATTAGCGCTGCTTATTAATAGCATACTGCTAAGGTTTGTAAAAACATTGGGGACAAAAAACCAAGAAGGGGTAACCGTGAGATGGAGTTCCCAGACCAAGCCAGCAATCGGCGGACTTTCTTTTTTCATACTCTTTTTGATTAGTCTCTGCTTGTGCCTTTTTTTCTATGATTATAAAGATGTGGTCAGCGAACCCCAGATCCCTGGCCTTCTTCTTAGTGCTGGATTGGGTTTTCTTATGGGACTAACCGATGACGCCTACAATACCAGACCACTTCTCAAGTTGAGTATTCAAATCTTATGCGGCGTCATCTTGGTTGTGACTGGTTCGGCAATAGCCCTCTTTGAAAGCGATTGGATGAATTATACCCTCACAGTATTCTGGATTGTAGGTATCATGAATTCTATAAATATGCTGGACAATATGGACGGAATTGCTGCTTCCGTCGGTAGTTTCATTTTGGCCGCACCGATCGTCTTTATGATTTCTACAGAGACTTATGGAGACGTTAATTTCATGTTGATCGTTGGAGTGTTGGCTTCTCTCGTTGCCTTTCTCTACCACAATTGGTACCCCAGTAAAATGTTTATGGGAGATACGGGAAGCCAGTTTCTTGGTGTTATTTTGGGATATGTTGGGATCCACTATTGTTGGAATGTCGGATTGGAGCACGATCCCTCTCAAGGTTGGTATAGCCTTGTAGCATTGTTGACCGTTTTCATTTTGCCCATCTCAGATACCCTTACCGTTACCATCAATCGTTTGAGAAGAGGTCAATCTCCTTTCGTAGGTGGAAAAGACCATACCACTCACCATTTAAGTTATCGTGGGTTTTCAGACTCTCAAGTGGCCAAAATTTTCGTTTTTATCTCGGCTTTTTCCGTTCTGCTCTACACTTTATATCTTATTAACATCGATCCATCAGATTATGTGATGATTGGGATGTATCTTTTCTACTTCTTAGCCGTATTTTTCATACTATACATATTGACTGAAGTCAATAAGAAAAAAGGAATTAAAGATCATTAATACATGAAGCAGCTCCCTTCTCAAACGTTTCGAATTCTACTTATTTCCACCTTATCAATTCTTGTCATCGCGGTGCTTTGGACAGGCTATTCCTTTACGTCTGCCAATGAAAATCTAGACATCAGCTATCGCCAGTACTTTAATGACAATTACAAGATATTCAGCCTTAGCTCTCCTGAAGGATTGACTTTTGCCGAAGAAGAGATACCGCTTCATATCCTTGATGTAAGAGAAAAATTGGATCAAGAACTCTTGGTGAATACGTATTGGCAATCACAAACTCTTTTATTTCAAAAAAGAGCGAATCGATGGTTTCCACTCATAGAGCCGATTTTGCAAGAGCATGGAGTTCCCGATGATTTCAAATATCTCGCAGTAATCGAAAGCGGACTAAAAGACGTGGTTTCACCTGCTGGTGCAACAGGATTTTGGCAGTTCATGAAAAATACTGGGCAAGAGTATGGCCTAGAAATCAACGACGAGGTCGATGAGCGCTATCATGTTGAAAAAGCGACTGCTGCTGCATGCGAATACCTTAATGATGCCCATGCAAAATACGGATCATGGAGCATGGCCGCAGCTAGCTACAACATGGGAATGGCGGGACTTAGCAAGCAAACCGAACGTCAGAATGTCGATAATTACTACGACCTACTCTTAAATTCAGAAACTGGTCGGTATGTGTACCGAATCTTGGCCATTAAGGAAATTTTGAGCAAGCCAGCCCAATATGGATTTCACTTCAGACCACAAGACCTCTACCCAGCTTATGATACACGGACCATCACGATTGAAGAAAGTGTTGAAGATTTCTCTGAATTTGCCACAGAAAACGGGATAAATTACAAGATTTTAAAAATTCTCAACCCCTGGCTGAGGGATACATACCTCGCCAATCCTGGCAGAAAAAAGTACGAAATCAAACTTCCAACTGATACAGCTCAAGGGCTAATTCCATTTGCTGAACAAAAAGCCGTCTCGGATACTTTACTCTCCGAACCTCTTAGTAATTAAACCGATTGGAAAGTACTGAACCCATTCAAAAAGAAAGCGTCGAAGTTCTAGGCGCCAGAGTACACAACCTTCAAAATATCGATGTAGTCATTCCTCGAAACCAACTTGTTGTTATAACGGGATTGAGTGGTAGCGGAAAATCATCCCTCGCTTTCGACACCATTTATGCCGAAGGCCAAAGAAGATATATTGAGACCTTCTCTGCTTACGCGAGACAGTTTCTGGGAAATATGGAGCGGCCCGATGTAGATAAAATCACGGGACTCAGCCCAGTGATTAGCATTGAGCAAAAAACCATCAGCAAAAGTCCCCGATCGACTGTAGGAACGATCACTGAGATTTACGATTTTTTAAGATTGCTCTATGCCAGAGCAGCCGATGCATACTCTTACGAGACTGGAGAAAAGATGGTGAAGTACAGCGAAGATCAAATCGTTGACTTGATCATGAATACATACCGCGATCAAAAAATGGCGGTACTGGCACCGGTGGTGAGAGGAAGAAAGGGTCATTATCGAGAACTCTTCCAGCAAATCAGCAAGCAAGGTTATTTGCGGGTTCGAGTAGATGGAGAGGTAAAAGAAATTACGAGTGGAATGAAGCTCGATCGCTACAAAATCCACGACATTGAAATAGTGGTAGACCGCATGACGGCCAGCGAAAAGGATAAGCAACGCCTTCGTCAGAGTGTGACCACCGCCATGGATACTGGAAAAGGTTCTATGATGGTTATGAATTGGGATACGGAAGAAGCACGTCATTTCAGCCGCGATTTGATGTGTCCGACTACGGGTATATCCTATCCTGAACCCGAACCGAATTTGTTTTCGTTCAATTCACCTTACGGAGTGTGCAAGCGCTGCAATGGTATTGGTGAAGTGAGTGAGGTAGATCGAAAAAAGATCATACCCGATGAGAAAAAGTCCCTCCGAAAAGGAGGTATTGCTCCACTTGGTTCTTACAAAAACAACTGGATATTTAGACAGGTAGAAGGTCTTTTGAGAAAATATGATTACGACCTCAATACACCACTAAGCGACATTGACGATGAGCTAGTCGATAAAATACTCAATGGCACGAACGAGACCTTGAAGATCGACACTGCCACTGGTTCGAGCGAGTACAACGTTAACTTCGAGGGTATCATCAATTTCATTTCTCGACAGGCAGATGAAAACTCCTCGCGCCCCATACAGCGATGGGTAAATAGCTTTATGAATCAAATCGCCTGCCCCACCTGTGAGGGTGCCAGACTTAGGGAAGAAGCGCTGAACTTCAAGCTCGATGACAAAAACATCGCTGAAATTTCCTCTTGGGGCATTAACAAGTTCGACGATTGGATCAATTCCTTGGAAAAGAAATTGAACAAGACTCAACTGAGAATCGCTACGGAGATTCTTAAAGAAATTAAAAATCGTTCTGGATTCTTGATGGATGTAGGGTTGGACTATCTCTCCCTTGATAGAAGTGCCAAGACCTTATCTGGTGGTGAGGCACAACGGATACGCTTGGCAACTCAAATTGGATCAAAGCTAGTTGGTGTATTGTACATCCTTGATGAGCCCAGCATTGGGCTGCACCAGCGGGATAATAATAAACTGATTGAATCACTCAGAAACCTGCGAGATATTGGCAACAGTGTAATCGTAGTAGAACACGACAAAGACATGATTTTGGCGGCAGATCACCTCATTGACATAGGCCCATTTGCAGGCATCCATGGCGGAAAGATTGTGGGTGAAGGTAAAGTCAACGAAGTGATGAAGTCGGGGTCGCTCACCGCAGATTACCTTTCAGGGAAAAAGAAAATCGAAATTCCACAAAAGCGTAGGAAGGGCAATGGAAATAAAATAACCCTCACTGAAGCCTCAGGGAATAATTTGAAAAATGTCAGTGCCACATTCCCGTTGGGCACTTTCATTTGTGTTACAGGAGTTTCAGGGAGCGGTAAGTCCACACTCATCAATCAAACCCTCTACCCCATTCTGAATGCATTTGTGTACAAAGGCGTTAAAAAACCATTGGCATACAAAAGCATTAAAGGACTAGAACACATTGACAAGGTGATTGAAATTGATCAATCACCAATCGGCAGAACACCGCGAAGTAATCCTGCAACTTATACAGGAGTGTTCACCGATATAAGAAATCTCTATGCTCAACTGCCTGAAGCCAAAATCAGGGGATACAAAGCTGGGAGATTTTCATTCAACACCACAGGAGGAAGATGCGAGACCTGCAGAGGAGCAGGAGTCAAAACCATCGAGATGAATTTCTTACCTGATGTCTACGTGCAGTGCGAGACGTGTGAAGGCAGAAGATACAATCGAGAGACCCTCGAAGTTCGATTTCGAGGAAAGTCAATCAGTGATGTCCTCGATATGACAATAGAAGTGGCGGTTGGATTTTTTGAAGATCACCCCAGAATATCACTGAAACTGACAACTCTTTTTGATGTTGGGCTGGGTTATTTAACTTTAGGACAACCGAGCACAACCCTATCAGGAGGAGAAGCACAAAGGATAAAACTGGCTTCAGAGCTGAGCAAAAAAGGTACAGGACAGACATTTTATATATTGGACGAGCCCACCACGGGTCTTCATTTTGAAGATATTAGATTGCTAATCAGCGTCCTAAATCGATTAGTCGATCAAGGGAACACTGTATTGGTGATAGAACATAACTTAGATGTGGTAAAAGTGGCTGACTATATTTTAGATTTAGGCCCTGAAGGCGGAGATGGAGGCGGGGAGATTATTGCCAAAGGAACTCCCGAACAAGTTGTAAAAAAGGGAGATGGCTACACTGCTGAATACTTAAAACTCGAATTGTATGACAAATGATGATAAGCGCATAAAGCGCGCATTTAAGAACAAGTCTTGGAATGAAATCAAAACCAATGACAGTTGGGCGATCTTCAAGATCATGTCAGAGTTTGTCGAGGGTTTTGAAAAGCTTTCAAGAATCAAACCTTGTGTTTCTATTTTCGGATCGGCTCGCTTTGGTGAAGATGATCCATCTTACAAGGCAGCTGAAGAAATAGCCTATCTCCTCAGTCAAGCTGGCTACGGGGTGGTAACAGGAGGCGGGCCTGGAATTATGGAAGCTGGAAATAAAGGGGCTCATCGGGGAGGTGGCGACAGTGTTGGGTTAAATATTGATCTGCCTTTTGAGCAAAATGGAAACCCTTACATCGATAAGGATAAGCTTATAACTTTCGATTACTTCTTTGTCAGAAAAGTAATGTTTGTCAAGTACTCTCAAGGCTTTATAGTGATGCCTGGTGGTTTTGGAACATTGGATGAGCTGTTTGAAGCCTTGACCCTGATTCAGACGGGGAAAATTGGTCGCTTTCCAATTATATTATACGATAAGGAATATTGGTCAGGCCTATTGGATTGGATAAAAACCAATCTATTAGAAAAATACAAATCGATCAGTGAAAAGGACTTAGACCTGTTTCGCTTAGCAAGTACGCCCGAAGAAGCTGTTGGCCATATTGATGCGTTCTACCAAAAATACATGCTGAAGCCTAACTTCTAATACATTTCTACGCAATTTCGATTTCAACAAAATTCTGTTTGCAAATTCGTTTCGGTCTAGCCGAGGTGGCTTCTCTATTGGATAGCTTTGTTAGAAAGGCTCTTTAACGAGTTACACCACGGAGGTATGACAAGAACGTTTTTCATTGGCATTCAGATTTTAGGATTTCTCTTCTTTTCTCTTGGACAAAAAGAAGAGGTGAAGATCAAGCACAATCCTCCAGAAAACATGGGTTCTGCAGAAGAAGCAGTGGTCATAGTAGAACTTGACAAATCAGATGTTACTGGTTTTGCCAAATATCAGATTACTGTTGATGAAGGATTGAGCATAGAAGTGGTAGAATCTGCTGGGGCCTCCTTTACCTTCAATAATGGCAAGGCCAAATTCATCTGGATGGCCCTGCCAGCAAACGAAGAGTTCTCCATTTCTTACAGAATTCGCACTACCGGCGCAGCAAAAGGAAAAAAAGCTCTGGATTCACGTTTCTCTTATATCTATGAAAATGAGAGGAAGAATCACGACGTTTCGACCCATTATATCAATGTGGGAACAGCGCAAGAAATAATGGCCGAGTCGATTGTAGAATCGATGGAAGAGAAAGGCATGAACAAAGAAGCCTTCGCATTGCCTGAGCGCCAAATTCAACCCGACGGAGTGAATCAATGGCGAGTGACAGTAGAGATTGAGAAGGAAGGATTGACGGGGTTTGCAAAAATAGAGGAGAATTTGCCGGAAGGCTATACGGCCATAGATTTTAAGTCAAGTGGAGCCGTATTTAGCTCGATGGATCAGGTGATCAAATACATTTGGTATGACATTCCTGAAAACGATGTTGTCACCATTTCTTACAAGCTTCTTCCAGTGATTGCATTAAATGGTGATGAACCAAATATTGAAGGTACTTTCTCTTATCTAGAGGGAGAGGAAACAATAGAGCTCCCCATTTTTTCAGGAATAGAAATGATAGCTGAGGACAGTTCTAAAGATACCTCAGGCGCAGAAGTAATGGACGAATCTACCGCCAAAGTGCTCGAGGTAAAAGAAACCGTTTCAGTTCCTTCTATTGTCCCGGAAGTTGCAGCTGTTGCCATAGTTGAAGAAGAGACTGCGCCAGAAATCGAGAAGGAACCTGTTACAGCATCAAATGATGATGAGACGCCAAGTGATTCGAATATTATTAATGTGCCCCAACCAGAAACAGGTGTTTTTTACAGAGTTCAAATAGCTGCAGGAAAGAATAATCTCCAAAAGGGGGTTTTCGAAAAACTGTACACATTTCAAGAAGGCTACAAACTTGAGAACCACAAGGGATGGTTCAAATACACGACAGGGTATCACCAAGTTTACAAGTCTGCACGCGACGATAGACAGAGAATCACATCCAAGTATGGCAAATTTCAAGGGCCGTTCGTGACTGCTTACAATGATGGGGAACGAATTAGTGTTCAAGAAGCACTGATGGTCACTGCGCAGAAGTGGTATCCATAACATTCGCAACCTTTTAGCTCAATCTGAAGTATACGCAAGTGAATAACTATCGCTATGCGCACCTCCTTTAAATTCATACAAATTACTCTTCTCGCTCTAGTTTTGGCTGTATCCAACCAATTGGCTACTGCCCAAACAGATTCAACTGTGCCGACAAGCGACAACAAACTTTTCCGGCCTCAACTCGGTTTGAATACTGGTCTCATCAACTATTTTGGCGACGTAGGAAGCCTTGATGGTTTAAGCCAACAATCTGAAATGAATTGGGGGCACAGCCTCTCAATAGTCTCTCCTTTGACTGATGCGTTCAGTCTTCGTGCATTTGCCTTTTTTGGTAACATCACACAGGAAGAAAGAATTGAAGGAGGCAACGCAAACTTCAGCACTCCCATCCGTATGGGAGGACTTAGTTTTTCTTACAATTTCGATCATTTTCTTCCCGAAGAAAGAACAATTGAACCCTACATTTCTGTAGGTATCTCAACATTCGAATTTAATTCAAAGGCAGACATGATGAACGCCAATGGACAGAACTATCATTACTGGTCGGACGGGACAATACGAAGCTTGTCAGAGGATTCTCCAAACAAAAGTGATGCGAATATTGTCACCAGAGATTATACCTACGAAACTGATTTGAGAGCTACAAACGAAAACCCAGGTTTACCCTATGCATTAAGAGGAATTACTGTACCTATAGGCGCAGGCGCGAACTTAAAAATCAACGATTTCTTTACATTAAACATGGGTACAGAATTTCACCTGAGTTTTACGGACAACATCGATAATATTTCAGATCAATCGAATACTCGATCAGGTAATGATCATTTCATGTTTTCGTCTATTGGAATACTCTATAACCTACATCAAGAAAAGAAATCTCCTAGTCAGAAGGCTTTAGGTCTTGAATTTGATGACATAGAATTTGAAGATGAAGACGTAGACGGCATTGCAGATATTATTGATCTATGTCCTTTCACACAAGATGGAGTAGCCATTGATGAATATGGTTGTCCATTAGATACTGATAACGATGGCGTAGCTGACTTTTTGGATGGAGAATTGACAACTCCTGAAGGTAATCTCGTCGATTTAGAGGGAGTAACTCTTACAGATGCCGCTATTCAAAGTATTTATTTGACTTACAAGGATAGCCTTGGAAGCCTCAGCTATCAAAAAAGCAAAAAAGAAACTGCAGACTTCGATCGAAACTCTATTAAAATACGAGCTAGAAGCAAAGGATATAGAGTAAGAATTACGAAGACGGAAAATCTTGATGGCGTTGAGATTTCAAAACTCTTGAGTATTTCGGATATTAAAGGAGGTGAAGATGAAGACGGTCTGAATTATTTCATTGGCGACTTCGGTAGTCTAGAAGAAGCCTTCAGCAGAATGAAACAGCTTCAAGAAATGAATTATGAGACGGAGCTAGTTTACAATGATTTCGGCAACTTCAAGAGTGTCGATAAATCGGAAATCGCTTTGATCGAAAAGAGTTCGAACTCTTTTTATTCAAATCCCGATCAAACTACCTTCCGAGTTCAAATAGGCGCATATCGCTACAGACTATCTGATAATATCTTTAAAGAAATAGACGACGTATTAGTTATAACAGATCAAGACGGCCTAACTCGGTACGTAAGTGGTTCTTTTGAAAGTATCAAAGAGGCAGCAAAACACAGAATTGAATTGCTTCTTCAAGGTTTTGAAGGTTCATTCGTAACTGCATATAAGGGCGGGAAACGAATATCACTCAAGGAAGCTGGAGCAAGAGTGAGCAAAAAGGAAGCAATTACCGAGACACCAGAAACTGGAGGCATTAACGCAGAGTATGTAGACTACTCAGTGCAGCTTGGATCATTCAGTGGAAGAGTACCAGCTGATATGCTGAGCAAATTCATCGAACTGAATGATGTAAGTCCAATGAGAGGAACGAACGGCACCACTAAGTACATTTACAAGTCTTTCGACGACAAAGTAAAAGCCGAAGAATCCTTATCTAAGTTAAAAAGTAAAGGCTTTGGCGACGCCAAGTTGATTGGACTGTTTAACGGACAAATCATTTCTGAAGAGGAGGCAAGCCGATTGAAAAGTGAGTGAGATCCTCCGACTTTAATTGTAGTAAGGAAGAGCTTGATGTAGAAATCATTTCTTCACCATCCTCTTCGCTTTTTGTACGTATTTCCTCTTTTCCAAGACTCCAGAGAATGTGTTGTTTATTCGATGGAGACTTTGATTTGCGCACGCTTAGAAATTCACTCTCTTGATCGATATCTATGAATCGAACCTTTTCGGGGTCACGAAAGCCTTGGGTCAGTAAATAAGGGTAAAGCTCTCTTTGCCAAGTCCCATTAAACCTTGCTGTATCCTCAGAGTAAACGACCATTTCATCTTGAATTAATCTAATAACAGTAGGGCTTTCACTCAAGGTAGGAAAGAGTATCTCGTCTTGAATAATAACCGCGATCCGACGATGCAAGACAAGCCCCAAAAGACAGACTACAGTTAACGCCAGAAATCTCAATATTCTTCGTGAAGGTTTTGTCAAAAAGGCCGTGACCAGAATAATGATCATGTAAGTTAGCAAAACAGAAACACTGCTCATGTATAGACCATCCATTTTAGCAAATGGGATGGTATTAATCATTTCTACAAATGTATTTAAGATACGAGTAAACATGGTAGTAAACCATCCCAAGATATCGGAGACATATGGGATCCATAGAAATATTACCCAAGCAACACCAAAATAGAGAATCAAGGTTGCCAATGGAATGACCACAATATTCGTGATCATAAAAAGCAAAGGAAACTGATGGAAATAATAAATGCTCAGAGGAAAAGTTGCCAATTGTGCTGCAAAAGAAACGCAGACTAATGACCAGAGCTTGTCGAGGTACTTATTATTGATAACGAGTAAAGCATGGAATTTTGGATGGAAAAAGACGATACCAATTACCGCTAAATAGGAGAGCTGAAATCCAATTTGAGTTATTAAAAGCGGGTTTATCGCAAGAAGAAACAGAGCACTTGCAGCAATCATATTGTACGTATTCACATATCGACTATTGTATTTCCCTGCAGCAATAAAGCTGAACATAGTAGCGGCACGAAGCACTGATGGTGAAAATCCTGTAAACGCAGCATATCCCCATAGCAGAGCTAAAACGAGAAAAAATTTAAGCAAACGCAACTTCTCCCTCAGCAAGAAATTGAGAACACTGAGAAATAACAAATAGATTATTCCAACATGAAGGCCACTTACGGCTAAAATGTGAACCGCCCCTGCATCCGCAAAATCATCTCTTAGTTTAGGATCCAGAAAAGATCGATCTCCAACCAGTAAGGCAGATATTACACCATGCTCCTTGGATGGAATCGAATCTTCGTTGAGACTTTCAATAAGGTCGCCCCTAATCTTATTCAATTGTCCTTTAAAGGAAAAATGATCCCCTTCAACTAAAACGTAAGACCCTGCAGGAATATATACTGTACCGCTAACCCCGTTATTTCGAAGGTATCTTCCATAATTAAATTGATCGGGGTAAAGCCGTTGATCAGGGTTTGAAAAAAATCCTGTAAAACGAATAGATTTGCCAGGAATAATGCTCCCATTAAAACCCGTTTTATCGAAATATGCGATAATACGCACTTGACAAGACTGATAAGTTTGCGTGTCTAGTTGAACGTTAAATACTTCAAGATTTACCGCATAGCTGTTTTCTTTTTCAACTGGTGCCGTTTCTGCTATAGCAAGATAGCTCATTCCATGTGGAAGGCTCGCACTACCTCCAGAGGCGCGGTATCCCAAGGCAACTCCTGCTACGAAAAATAGAATTGAAGAAAGTATTCCGAAGTAGTGGTTCTTTCCCATCTGCTTCCAGACACGATTCAGAGATGCTAGCAGCACCAGAACTGCCAGCAATAAAAACAACCAAGCAGTCTTGTACACAGAGTAATTTGCAAACCGCAGAGATGCAATAAGTCCTAAAAGAAGTGGAATAAGGATGCGCACTAGGGGTGCGCTACGCCAAAATAGATCCATAGGGCTCTAAAAAAGAGCCCTTAAGATATATAAAATACTTTGTTAGAAGGTGGTTATCTTCCTCGTTTCTTGATGAACTCCATTAAATACCCTCAATAAGTAAATACCGTGCGGTAGATTTGAAAGGTTCAACTGCTCGGATGCTCCAACAGCTAGAATAGGACTAAGGACATCAATTTTTCGTCCATTGAGATCGTATACTTCAACGATTGCAGTTTGACCATAGTCTTCAGAAGACAAGGTGAGATTGTAGATTCCACGAGAGCTAGAGATTCTGGATAATTCTATTTCCCACTTGGGCAACATCGATTTTAAAAGCACTTGATCTGGGGCATTTTCATTGCCAGGATCAATGCCAATTTCAGACTGGGATATCAAAAGATTTGGGCTCTCGGATGGACCGATGGTAATATTACAAATCACTGAATAGTCACCGATTAAACCTCCTTGCTCGGCTAATACTTCGATATCGTAGCTGTCCCCTTCGATTAAGCCTGTCACGAAATCCAGATCAACAAAGCGACTACCATCATCTCGAGTATAAAACAATGAAGCTTGCACTGCCGAGGTATTCGTAAATCTCCATGTATAAGATTCTGCCCTGCAAATCTCATTCGCTTGGAGAAAAGAACTAATCGGATAGGTCCCGCCGCATGGGTATGTGTTGCTGTTCAGACCAGTATTGGGAACCGCATTGTTCATATTCAAGAAACGCAAGGTACCAGATGGGCTTTCCTGACCAGCAACCGTGGCAAAAACTCCTACAGCGTACGTTTCACCCAACAGAAGATCTGGAACTCGATACAAGTTTAACAATCGACTATCAGAAAGGCCGATAACCTCTGTTGTAACCAAATCATCTAAATTAAGAAATGTCCATCTGTATTGGGATGAAAGTGCCACTTTGAACGAACCTACCATGTCGCAAAAGTCAAAAAACCCACTTGAATACTGGCTTTCAAGCGAGGTAGACAAAACATCGTTTTGCATACCAATTATACATGAATTCCCAAAGTCGCCGTAAGAAGAAACAACAGCTCTCACCCGAACACTAACGTCATAAGTTCTTCCGTACTCAATTTGTGCAAACCATTGTAAAAGAAAGTTTGGATTAGTTCCGTTGGGGGATGTCACAATATAAATATTGAAAGGCGCTTCTTGCTCAACGAATCGAAACTGGTAATTTGTAAAGCCAGACGTATTAGAAGGGTTGGTGGCACGAATCAAACCATTTGTGTTATAATCAAGTGTCCCGCAATTGGAAGAAATCAATTCGACAAATGGAATGTGGCCTACCGCAGTAGTAAAATCAGTAGCTGTAGCAGGAGAGCCAGCGTGATAAACTCGATAGAAATATGTGTTTCCGACTGTAAGATCTGTTAAAATAGCCTCCTCGGTTTGCCCTGCGCCTGTGTTGTTCGTACAAATAAGTTGACTACCTCCACACGCGTCGTATACCTCAATTGTCAAATCAAGATCAACGGCACCTGAAGCTAGGATACCATGACCAGTTGCAATAGCAACAAAACTGTACCAAACATCATCGCTTCCGCCAAGACCAGCGCACTGAGCATCACCCGAAAAACCAGCTCCAACAAAAGATCCTGTTATTTCTGAATCAACATAGTCCTCTTCAGAGGAAATGAGATTTGCTGTTAAACAATCATTAGCAATCGACGAAAAACATAAAAGAAACGACGAAGCTAAAACGGTAATGCAATTGGGTAATTTTCGCATAAAAATCATGCCTATGGTTTGAATTTTAGCACTAAAATACACAATCAATCCAAATTTCAAGAGCTAAAGGTCAACAAGATTATTAAATGAACTTTTAACAAAAAAAGCAAGGCTTGCGCCTTGCTTTTACCACCTACTGAAAATTAACCACGCTGACCGCTTACTGAGCTATCTTAACGACAAGCTCTGCGGTGCGGCTGGCGTAGCCAAACTCATTATCATACCACGACATTACTTTTACGAAATTGCCATTGGTAGACGTCATCAAAGAATCGAAAATACTACTGTGTGGGTTTCCAATTATATCGGCAGATACAATCGGGTCTTCAGTGTATTCAACAATTCCTTTCAATTCATTGTCTGCAGCTTTTTTAATGGCTGCGTTTATTTCTTCTGCCGTTACCTCCTTGTCAAGAACTGCAACTAAATCCGTAATCGAACCTGTGAGCGTTGGCACTCGAGTGGCATTCCCGTCCAATTTTCCTTTTAAGTGAGGAAGAACGAGACCTACAGCTTTCGCTGCGCCTGTGGTAGTTGGGATTATCGAAAAAGCTCCAGCTCTAGCTCTTCTAAGGTCAGAGTGCGGTGCATCTTGAATGCGTTGATCTGCCGTGTAAGCATGAATGGTATTGATGTATCCTTTTTGAATTCCAAATTCTCGATCTAAAATCATAGCGATCGGTGCCAAACAGTTAGTCGTGCAACTAGCATTTGAAACTATGTCGTCATCGGCTGTCAGAGTATCATCATTAACCCCTATAACAACTGTTTTAACGTCTCCTTTTGCAGGTGCAGAAATAACTACCTTTTTAGCTCCAGCTGTTATGTGCTTTGAAGCCCCTTCTCGGCTTGTAAATATTCCAGTACACTCTGCTACAACTTGGACTCCTAGCTCTTTCCAAGGAAGATCTTCGGGATTTCTTTCAGCATAAAGCCTAAACGATTTCCCGTCCACTACAATGTGATCATCGCCAGAGTAAGTTACTTCGCCTTGGTAGCCGCCTTGACTGCTATCGTATTTGAATAGATGGGCTAAAGTTTTGGCATTGGTCAAGTCATTAATTGCGACAACCTCTACGTCACTATTTTTCAATAGCTGACGAAAAGTAAGTCTACCAATTCGACCGAAACCATTTATTGCAACTTTTATCATAATTTTAGGACTCTTCAAAGTGTCATAACAACACAAAGATAATAAAATTCCAAGAAGCTAGGAGAACAATCAAGATTAATAACATTCATTTAATCCTGGAAAGTACTATAACATCCCAGTGACGATGTCCTCCATCGTGACACCCTCCGCCTCAGCCTTGTAGTTTCTAACCAAACGGTGTCTGAGAATCGGTAAGGCAACTGCTTGAACATCTTCAATATCGGGAGAATACTTCCCTTGGAGGGCCGCATGACATTTAGCGCCTACAATTAAATACTGAGAAGCTCTAGGACCAGCACCCCAGCTTAAATAACTATTGGTGCTTTCTGATGCGAACTTGGTTCCTGGTCGAGATTTAGCGGACAAATTCACTGCATACTCCACCACATTATCAGCTACAGGAATCTTGCGAATCAACTGTTGAAAAAACTCAATTTCCTCTGCAGAAATAACTTGTTCTGCTTTTGCTATAATTCCTGACGTAGTCGATTTCACTACATCAATCTCTTCTTGGATACTAGGGTAATCAACGAAAATATTAAACATAAACCTATCCAATTGAGCTTCTGGTAAAGGATAGGTTCCTTCTTGCTCAATCGGGTTTTGCGTGGCAAGCACAAAAAACGGTTTAGGCAATGGATATGAATGACCTGCTGTTGTGACCATTCTTTCCTGCATAGCTTCCAAAAGAGCTGCCTGCGTTTTAGGGGGAGTTCTATTAATCTCATCCGCCAAAATGATATTAGAAAACAAGGGTCCCTTTACAAATTTAAACTTTCGGTTTTCATCGAGAATTTCGGAACCAATAATGTCACCAGGCATTAAATCAGGAGTGAACTGAACCCTGTTAAATGTCAATCCCAAAGTGTTGGCGATGGTATTCACTAGAAGTGTTTTTGCCAAGCCAGGGACACCTACCAAAAGACAGTGGCCACCACTGAATACAGTGATGAGAACTTCTTTGATCACATCATCTTGCCCTACAATAACTTTGGCAATTTCTCGCCTCAACAAGGCGTATTTATCCGTGAGCTGCTTCACCGCTTCTACGTCTTTCATTTATTGTAACCTTCTTAGTTCTTAATTAACTCGTCCTCTTCGATCCAAGGATAACCGAATGCGCAATCTCGGTATTTTTCATCGATTTTGACGAAAGCCTCACCTATTCTCTCCCTCACCCATTTGTCCATCGCTTGAGCCCGTAGACGCTCAGTAGCCATATTTTGCAAACTTTGATAATCATCAGTCAAATTGGCTCGATGAGGCTCTGTTCGGTTCATGAGTTTCACAATACGATAGCCCTTTTCATTGGAACGCGTTTGAAAATAAAATGGTCTACTCACTGTGCCTACTTTCATGGTGTCGATAACAGGAAAGAGAGTGGGATCTAAATCATCCATTTCAAAAATTGTGCTGCCAGTAGCCTGGTTTACCAAAGACCCATTTTGATTCTTTGTCAACTCATCATCTGAGTATTTGTTAGCTGCCAAAGCAAACGAAACGGAATCTCTTACTACCAAAGTCCTAATTGAATCCAAATCAGTTCTGGCTCTGTTTAGTCCATCTGAAGAAACCTCTGGTATGAGCAATATGTGGTTGGCATCGTACATCTCCCCTCTCCTTTCCAACAATTGCATGATGTGAAAACCATAATCTGTTTTAAATGGTGTGGAAATTTGACCTTCTTCCAAATTAAAAGCGATTGCATCGAATTCGGGCACCCAGGTGCCACGAGCTTGCATACCTAGACTACCCCCTTTCGCCGCTGACCCTGGATCATCACTGTAGAGTGCGGCTAGGGTTTCAAATTCTTCTTGACCTGTTTCTACTTGCTCCTTAAATTCCATCAAGCGCGACCGAACTCTTTCCTTTTCTCTTGTAGAAACATCGGGATACTTTACAATTTGAGCCATTTCTACCGAGGCATTTACATAGGGCAAACTGTCTTTCGGGATTTCGTTGAAGAATTCCTGCACATCCGAAGGGGTAACATTAATATCTGCGCTAATCTCAGATTCCATTCGCTGCACCATAAGCTGATCCTTCAAAACATCGAAAAAATCTTCTCGGATTTCAGACATGGATTTTCCGTAGTAATCTTCGAGAGCTTCTACGGAACCTATTTGCCGAATGAAAACATCCATCCTTCTGTTTAATTGGCCTTGAACCATATCATCGGTTACTTCCAAAGAATCCACTTTGGCTTGATTCAGCATTAGCTTCTCAAAAAGAATTTCTTCCAAGACCTGGCAATCACTCAAGCTACCCTTAAATCCTTGAGCCTTAATTTGACTTTTCTGGATTTGTATATCGCTGTAGAGAACGATCTCATTTCCTATTACTGCCACTATTTCGTCAATCACCTGAGCCCTAACGCTACTAACGATAAATAAGAGCATCAATGCAGAAAGTGAAAATCTCAACTTTAGTCCTTTATCCATTCGATTTTGTTCTTTGCGTATGCCTCTTTAACTGCATCTTCGCGCATTTTTTTTACCAAATCTGCTTTTCGCTGATTGATAATCAAATTTTGTACTTTTTGTTTTTCGAGTTCAAGCGGAGCATCACTGCCTCTTAATTTGTAATCGAAAATTCTGAGCAGATACAACTGCCCCTCTTTTTCAAACTCGTGATACGTATTGGTTCTCAAAAAATTGCTCCAATCTTCTACATCTAGCGGAATTTGTTTCAAGAGGTCATCTTTGTAAATCCAATCTTCTTGATTGAGAAAATAGGCTTCCGCATATTTCTTACAATACTCATCCAGATCTTCGGTGTCTTCCTCTGGGTCGCCATTGAACCATTGCACAAGTTTCTCCTTATTTGGCGCATCTGCACTTACAGACATGAACCAAGGCCTCAAGATGGAGCTTTTGAGTTTGAAGCTCTCCATATTTTCGTTAAAAAATGCTTCAGTCTCTTTGTCCGAAACTAAAGTATCCAGTTTCTGATTGACCAGTTCACTTTCGTATGCGTAAATGACAAGTGAATTGTGGTAGTCATTCAATTTCGCTGAGAAGTCCTTATTCTCTTCTGAAAGATTTTTCTCAGCGAGCGACAAAACAGCTTTTTCCTTGATCCACTTGTTGATTACTTCATCAGCTATGGCAGTCGAATCCGCTTTTAGGTAGTTTTTAGGCAATAATGATTCAAACTCAGTCTTTCTTAATGAATATTCAAAAACCTTAGCCATCACAGGATTAACTACATCCTCATCTTGAACACAACCAGATAAAACAAAAAATAGCAAGCTCCCAATGAGGATCTTGCTATTCAGTAAAATTGAGCTTCTTATGTCCAAGCTAGAAGATGAATTATTTAATGGTGTACAGAACTTCCTTTTCAACACTCACTTCGTGCTTAGCTCGCAAAGACTCTATCCACTCCTTTTCCAAGTAGTTCTGGTAAGCCGCGGTAATTAATCCCCTTGCGTCATCGAATGCTTTTGGTTCAGGTTGACGTATCTCTTTAATGTGGATTACTTTGAGTTGACCCTCATCATCAATCGGATCAGAAACCCCTACTTCCCAAACTACCTTTTCGAGAATCGGTTCTTTCTTCTGTTCTTTCAAACCACTGCCAACTCTAACCTTTAAGGCGCTATCCTCATTCAGGGCACCGCGTATTTCGTCCTGGTTCTTGCCCTTTTTAAGCATTTTCCTAACCTTCGATGCAGTCGCTTCATCCTCTACAGTATACACGTCGTACCCTGCTCTTTCTTCCCACATAAAGTCATTTTGATTCTCTTGGTAAAATGCGTCTAAACCAACAGTATCCTCAACAGCTTTAGACCAAACCTTCTGATCAGTTAGGTCGAAAAGCAAAATCCCATCGCGGTATTCTTGCATCAATGCCTTGAATTCAGGATGCTTTTCCTCTAAAATACCGTCTTCGAAGGCCATTATTTCAGAGTCAACCCAGTTCTCAAAACTTTCATTTACCAAAAGCTCAATGTCCATCTGGGTGCGCGAAGCGCGCATTCGCGACAATAAAAAGGCGGTGAAATCAGCCTGCGAAAACGATAAATGGATCATTTCAAAAAGTGCCTTATCTTGATTTTGCAAATCAGCAGAAGGTTCCCATCGCGCATTGAAATAGCTCGTATCAATACCTGTGTAGAAAGGTTTCAAACGCTTGCGGTAATCCACATAGTCGTACTCCTTCTTGCGCTTATTGATGAAACTATCTTTTGTTATGTCAGATCTCGAATCTCGAGAAATCTTTGATCGAAGTTCCTTCTCATAATCATCAAATGACTTAACGGGAACTCTTTCTATCAATTTTATAATGTGCCAGCCGTAAGGCGATTTGATCGGTTCGGTAATTTGATCTGGCTCTGTTAAAGCAAACGAGGCCTCTTCGAATTCCTCCACCATCTTTCCAGCGCCAAATTCAGGTAGCTCACCACCTTTTGCGGCAGATGTGCGGTCATCACTGAATTTTCGTGCAAGAACTCCAAAGTCCTCTCCAGCTTCTAGCTTTTCGTATACTTCGTCAGCTCTCTTTTTAAGGCTCGCCTTTACCTCCTCAGGATCTGAATCTTCTGATTTGATCATGATATGAGCCACTCTAACTTCTCCACGAGCTGCTCTCTTGTCAGTGGTTAAAATCAAGTGGTATCCATATCTCGTTCTTACAGGACCAGTAATATCTCCAATTTTAGAATTATAAACCGCTGTTTCAAACGAATAAATCATTTGCAGCGAAGTAAAATATCCCAAGTCTCCATTATTCGACTTAGCACTTGGGTCTTCGCTTTGAGTCTTTGCTATTTCCCCGAATTTAGTCGGCTCAGCGTCCACCTTAGCTTTGACAGCCATTAGCTTATTGTATGCTGTCAAAGTATCAATGGGAGAAGGAGAAGGTGGTAGTTTTATCAGAATGTGCGACGCACGAACATCTTGCGCAAGCCTGTCATAAGCTTCTCTGACCAATGAATCTGTTACGGCCTTGTCTACTAAATAAGGTCTGGCAAGTTGATCGCGGTAACCACTTAATTCTCTTTCGAATCGCGTCAGCGTGTCCATTCCCAATTCTTCAGCTTCCAACACCTTCAACTTAAAGTTGATAAAGAGTTCGAGGTATTCGTCCAAATCCTCTTTGGTGATCGAGCTGTCTCGATTGTTTTTCTTGTAAATGGTCTCGAAATCAGACTTGGTGATTTCGCGATCGTCAATGGTCATCAATACAGGACTCGCACTATCTTGTGCAAACACCTGCAATGAAATGATCGAGAGTAGTAAAAGAATTCCTTTTTTCATGGTTGTGATTTTCACTTTAGCAATTATAGTAAAGTCATTATAAACTGTAGTTGGGAGCTTCACGCGTAATGGATACGTCATGCGGATGGCTTTCCCTTATTCCAGAGTTTGTGATTCTTATAAAATTAGCATTAGCCAGAGCTTCAATATTAGCCGCACCACAATAGCCCATACCTGCGCGCAAACCACCAATAACTTGGTGCATTACTTCAGCTAGCGTTCCTTTATAAGGGACACGACCTGAGATACCCTCTGGGACAAGTTTATTGAGGTCATCGAGCGAATCTTGGAAATAGCGATCACTTGACCCTTGCTGCATGGCTTCTATAGAACCCATTCCTCGATAAGACTTAAATTTTCTTCCTTCATAAATGATGGTCTCTCCAGGAGATTCTTCCACCCCAGCAAGCATCGAGCCAATCATAACTGAACCTGCACCTGCAGCCATGGCTTTAACCACATCGCCCGTATAACGAACGCCTCCATCTGCTATGATAGGAATACCTCGACTCCTTAAAGCTGAGGCAGCATCAAGCACGGCGGTAAGCTGCGGAACACCAACACCTGCCACCACACGTGTAGTGCATATAGAACCAGGACCGATCCCAACCTTGACTGCATCTGCACCAGCATCAGCGAGGTGTATTGCACCTTCGGCAGTTGCCACATTTCCAACCACTACATCGATCTTGTCAAAATTGGCCTTGATCTTTTCTAGCACTTCAATCACACCCTTGGTATGACCGTGAGCCGTATCTATTACCACAGCATCCACTCCTGCTTTTACAAGCGCTTCTGTTCGCTCTACAGCATCAGCGGTAACGCCGATGGCAGCTGCTACTCTCAATCTACCAAACTCGTCTTTACAGCTGTTTGGGTGTTTCTTTAGTTTAATGATATCGCGGTAAGTGATCAGACCAATAAGTTTGTTCTTTTCACTTACTACTGGTAGTTTCTCAATTTTGTATTGCTGAAGAATAATTTCCGCTTCTTGAAGGGTAATTCCTTTCTTGGCAGTAATCAAATTCTCTGTGGTCATGATCTCGCTCACTGGCTTGGTCATTTCCTTTTGAAAGCGCAAATCACGGTTCGTGACGATTCCGACCAAAATATTATCTGCGTCTACTACTGGTATACCTCCAATCTTATTCTCAGACATGATCTGCAGCGCATCACCCACCTTGGCGGTTTTGATCATCGTGATGGGATCTTGGATCATTCCACTTTCAGAGCGTTTCACTTTGCGCACTTCGCGGGCTTGCGCTTCGATGCTCATGTTCTTGTGAATAACTCCTATCCCTCCTTGCTGCGCCATGGCTATGGCCAGTTCAAATCCCGTAACCGTGTCCATCGCTGCCGATACAATAGGGGTATTGAGCATGATGTTTCTGGAAAATCGCGAACGGATATCAACTTGACGCGGCAGAATATCAGAGTAAGCCGGTACTAAGAGGACATCATCGTAAGTCAATCCTTCTCCCAAAATTTTGGATTCGTTAAGTGACATGAATCTACGTTTGAATTTGAAATAAATTCGGGCAAAAGTAAGAATAATTGACCTGAGTTGCTCAGAGGTTATAAAGCAGAACTATCCAAAGCGAATCAGAGGGTTTATTTACGTGGCCATTATTGGTTGTTTTGGCTTGTAATGTTGAGTAGTGTGAGTACCGTCTGATTTCGACCGAACTGGCCGATAGTGGTCAATCCGTCCGTCCGATATTGACCGAAATGGCCTCCAAAGTGCAGTCTGACCTTAGTTGCATGGGAGTTGGCATGCTTGAGCACCTTAGTTGGAGGGAAGTAAAAGGTGGTTTGAGATGAAACGGGAAAGCGTCAAAAGGAGTGGGAGGATTTCAGACTTGCTATGTTTGGTGGAGTGTTTCCCTTCATGAGACATTCGAGAAAAAATAGGAATTTACTTTTTTGGTCGTGGGGTTATAAACCCCACGGAGCAGATATGCCATGTTGTGGAGCTTATTGGCTTACAACTTAAAGTGCAATCAATGCTTACGGAATACAAATCACCTCCTCAAGTATAAACTCTGCTTTTTCTGCATAGTTCGGTGCCGAAGAAAAGAGCCATTGGTCAGGACATTAAGCAAAGTCAGTCTCGACAGTTTATTTTTTTGGGTGTGTGAATTATATCCTACTCTGCATTACGCACCATATACAGCGTACCTTCTTCCACAAACGGTTTCCCACCGCCATCGTTAAAACCGATGATGTAGCGGTAGTAATCTTCTGGTACTACATTGCCTTCGAAAGTGCCATCCCAGCCCAGTTCAATATCCGAAGTCTTGTAAAGCAATTCGCCCCATTTATTGTAGATCTCCATTCGGTAGGTATCAAAATCTATAAAGCCCAATACGGGTTTGAATTGATCGTTGAACCCTTCGTAAACCATCGCGGAGGGGATCCATATTAAAGGTTCTTGGGTAACGCAAGAGAGATTTGAGAATGCAGTCGCTCCAGGACCATACTGGTTAGCACTTTCGACAGCTTGAATGCGGTAGCAAAACCTGCCTTGATTCATCAGGAATTCCTCCACATCTTCTGACCAATCGGCAATGAAAGGATCGGTTGCATCGTAAAACATGAGTTCTTCATCCCCCAATCCACGAAAGATTCGGTACTCCACCACGGCTCCATCCCAAAATTCATACTCGGTCCAGTCCAGCCTGTTTACCAAGTCGCTTTTACTTGTTCTTGAGTTCAAGACGATGTTAGACCCTTCATTTGAATTGCCAATAATCTCTCCGCAACCATCGATGGCCGTCCAATAGTAGGTGTATATGAGTTCATTGACACGAGCATCTGAGTCGATATAGGTGATGGTATCCTCACCTGGAACCGCGGGAAAAAGGCCTACGAAATTGTAATTGCCCATACCCTCTTTTTTATTAAGCTCGTAGGTCGTTCCCACTCCTGCAGTGTCTTGAAGAAGCTTCACCTCTATCTGCCCGTCCAAATTCGTCGAAACAGAACTCAGGTAATGAAAATCAATGAGTGGAGGATACTCTGTAAAGATGAGAACACCATTTGAAGTGGAGGGTTGCTGAGTGCCATTGGAAATAGCTTTGACGAAAAACCGATACTGCGTATTGGGATCGACATCTACATTGGAAATAAACCCGTCGGGCCCCGTAGTTGCCATGAGTGTATCTGTTCCATCGGCTAGAAATGCGCGAATCTCATAACCGCTCAATTCATCCCCCCAGCCTTCGTAAGGTGTCCAATCTAGCGTGGCAAAGTTTTCACAGTCTGAGTAGGTCACGTTGACCTCCATTGTAGTGTGCTGTTGATCGAAGCTGTTTTCATTTCCACAACTATCCAAAGCCAAAACAACCCAAGTGACAGGAACACTCGAAGCAGAAAGGTCTAAGGAATAACTTAAGTTATCTCCTGATATTGAATCAATTCTGGTAAATTGATTGTTTGGAATATCTGCATCTTGAATAATGTAAGCGACAAGGTCTGGCGCAGCAGAAGGTTCCCAATAAATAGTGACCTCTCCAGTAATGGGATCAACGCTGATGGTCTCCACGATTGGCGCCGGAGGGCCTTCGTCATCTCCATATTCACCAAGATCTTCGTTCGAAATCATTGAACAAGATCCTAGGTTGTACCTCAAGCGATACGTAAATTCAGTGAGCTCACATACTGAATAAAGCGTGTCGAGATAGGTTGTAGCTGATGGGGCTAAAAAGGCAATTGTTTCAAAGGGTTCTCCAGTCTGCATTCGTTCAACAATAAATTGTCCACCCAAGGGCATTGGATCGAATGGAAAATTCCATTCGAGTTGAGCCACTGATGAAGTTCCCGTAGGAATCAACTCCAAAAAAATAGTGCTGATCGTATCGGGAACAGCTCCGCTCGGGGCATCGCGGTCTGTGACATAGTACCGAACGATATCCAAATCAGCATCCGCGCCGCCGTCAGGAAATGATAAAAAAGGAAAACCAACAGCGGGCGTCAGCGGACCAGTAAACCCTGTGCCTTGATCGCGGTATATGTCGTACCCAGTGGTCGGTATGGCATCCAGGTCTTCCCATGAAAGGAGCACATCGCCATTTACATCAACATCAGCACACAATGAGGTAGGTTGAGTTTGGGCTAATGACGAGAGAGACATTAGAGAAACTATTACAAAAAGATATGTCTGGGATCTCAACCTCATTTAACAAAGATACATCCTTAAAGAAACGTTATTTGCCGTTCATTATTTTGACGTTGAAATCAATTAAGCGTTGTCGGAAAAGCCGTCTCCAACAATCGCAATGGTGAATTTTTCTAGATCGAAGTATTTTTGAGCAACCCTTAAAACATCAGCTGGTTCGATGGTATAAATCTTATTTAAAAAGTCTGAATAATACGATTCTGGCAATTGATTCGTCAACATTGTCTGTATTAAAGAGGCTTGACTAAAAGTACCATCAAAATTCCTCAACAAGTCTCCTGCGGTATAGTTCTTTACCAAGTCCAATTCTTCAACAGATACAAGCTCCTCACGCAATCGGTTGACTTCATAATTAATCTCGGTCATGGTAGCTTCTGTGTGTTTTGCTCCCACTTGAGTTGATATTACTGCAAAAGACAAATCTTTCAATTGGTTTATGCTCGACCCTATTCCATAGGTATATCCTTTGTCTTCTCGGATATTCTGCATCAATCGGGAACCGAAATATCCTCCCAAAATCGTATTGGCAATATAGAACGCTGGATAGTCCTCATGATGCCGAGATACGGCAGGAAACCCTACTCGAATGGCACTTTGCAGTGCACCCTCTTTGCGCACAAAACTTGTTTCCTGTTTGGGACTAAAGCCACTTAGCGACTTTCTTACGACTGATCCTTCATCTGCTTGGAGGTTTTGCTTTAAAAGAGCAATGGCTTTTTTGACACTTGCCCCGCTAATAAAAATGCGTGCATCATTCAAACAGTAATTCTCACGATGAAAAGCCTTGAGATCAGTTACTTCAATTTTGTCAAAGTCCTCAAGAGCGTATCTCTCAGCGTATTTAGAATTGCCAAAAAATAGCTCACTGAAAACCAGCCGACAAATAATCTCCACCTTTTCCAAGTTGACCTTCAGACTCGCCTTGATTCTTCGCTTGTAGCTTTCAAACTCCTTTTCGGGGAAAGTGGGCTCTTGAGTAATGGCTACGAACAATGGGATTAGCTCTTCTAAATTTGACTTTAGACAAACCAAACTAACAGAAGCCAAATCCTTGCTCACGCCTGATTGAATCCTCGCTCCGTAGTAATCCTTCATCTCGCTGATTTCCTTTGAAGAGAATGCACCAGCCCCTTCTGTAAGCATCGAAGAAGTGGCTGTTGCCAGCAATGGTTTCGACTCCTCTCCTGAACCCGCAGGAAATACAAATTCAATCTTGACCAAATCCTCCGCTTCATCCTCCACTGCAAAAACAGGAGTACCAAAAATATGATCGCAGGGCGCTTGAGATGGAATCGAAAGTTCCTTTACTTTCTCAATATCGGGTGCAATCGTTCTATCCATTTTGCTTTTCATACCTCAATTCGTTAATGCCTCTTTCTGTTAACTTTTTGGCCATAGACTGCACGTCCTCTGCCGATACTTTTAAATAGTTGTCTTGAAAGCTATTGATCGCCGATGCATCTCCTAGCATCTCGTAATAGCTCAGATTCATGGCCTTGGAAAGTGCACCCGTTTCCGACAGCGCCTTTTGAGCCAAAACTTTGTTCTTCACCTTGGTTAGCTCTCTTTCCGTAGGCGGCTCTTTGGCCAAATGCGCTAGTTCATCAAGGATAGCCTTACGGGCCTCGTTGTGGTCAACTCCCTCACTTAGCATTCCCGAAACCACCAAAAGTCCTCGGTCGATGCTTCCCGTGATGTATGCGCCTAATTGAGTGAATGTCTCCTTCTCTATGACTAATTTTTGGTGCAATCGAGATGATTTCCCATTTCCCAATACATCGCTCAAAAGATCAAATTTGTAGTAATCCTCATCTTTCCGATCGCTCATGAGCCAAGCCATGTAAAGCGCTCTTTGAGGCACATCTCTCGTCAGCACCTCGCATTCGTCGTCCTTCTTGTTTGCTTCTATCGGATAGTTTGATACGATGCCATTACCGGCAGGAATATCGCCATACCAATGGTTCACACGATCGAGAATGTATTCTGAATCCACATTTCCAGCAACGGTCAATATGGCATTCGACGGCGAATAATACCGATTGTAGAAACTCCTCACATCGTCCATGGTAGCCTCTTCTATATGGGCTATACTTTTGCCAATGGTCGCCCATTTATAAGGATGAGTTTTATAAGCCATTGGTCTTAAAGTCAGCCACAAATCTCCGTATGGCTGGTTGAGGTAGCGCTGTGTGAATTCTTCGATCACGACTTTTCGCTGCACTTTTAGCCCCTCTTCAGAAAAACCCAAGTCCAGCATGCGATCTGACTCAAGCCAGAGCGCCGTATCCAAGTTTTCCTTGGGAAGCGTCACATAATAATTCGTGAAATCGTTGTTGGTGAAGGCATTACTGGTGCCGCCTGCGCGTTGCAAGGGCGTATCGAAATCGACAATGTTCTTGCTTCCGCTAAACATCAAATGCTCGAAGAGGTGGGCAAAACCCGTTTTGTCGGGACTTTCGTCGCGAGCACCCACTTTGTACAAGGTGTTGACCGAAACGATCGGGGTATTCTTGTCTTTATGTACGATTAAGGTCAGTCCATTATCCAGCACAAACCTGTCATATTTTATCATAAGCTCATTGATCTTAAGTACATCGCCTCTCGGGTTTCTTCGTATTCCGAGATGATCTCTTTCACTATTTCGGCTACTGGCTTGATGTTGTCTATACCGGCAGAAACCTGCCCGATTTCCAGTTCACCATTCTCCAATTCTCCTTCAAACATTCCTTTCTTGGCTCTGCCTCGGCCCAAGAGTTCTCTGAGTTCTTCGGTTGTGGCACCTTTGGCGTAAGCCTGATCTACCGCTTGGTAAAAACCGTTTTTGATCAAGCGCACGGGAGCCAATTCTTTTAGCGTAAGCACCGTGTCGCCTTCTTTCGAGTCGACCACTTTTTGCTTGAAGGCACTATGCGCCGAACTCTCGGCAGATGCTACAAAACGGCTTCCAATCTGAACGCCGTCAGCACCAAGGGCCAACATGGCATACAAGGACTTTCCCGAAGAGATGCCACCGGCAGCCACCACGGGAATTTCTACCGCTTCACAAACTTGAGGAATCAAACAGAGCGTGGTTGTTTCCTCTCTGCCATTGTGGCCTCCCGCTTCAAATCCTTCGGCAATTACCGCATCAACTCCAGCATCTTGTGCCTTCAAGGCAAATTTGGAACTGCTCACCACGTGAATGACCGTGATCCCTTCCTTCTTCAGGAGAGCGGTATACTTTGCGGGACTTCCCGCCGAGGTGATCACTGTCTTAACCCCGTTAGAAAGAATCACATCCAGGTGCTTTTCAATATCAGGATAGAGCAGAGGCACATTTACCGCAAAGGGATTTTGAGTGGCCGCCTGGCATTTTTTAATGTGGTGATCCAAGATGTCGGGGTACATCGAGCCAGACCCGATGACTCCAAGCATACCCGCATTGGCCGATGCTGAGGCCAACTCCCACCCACTACACCATACCATTCCCGCTTGGATAATGGGGTATTGGATCTTCAGTAATTGTAGGATTTTCATGGGCATAACCGCGAAGAACGCAAAAATTCAAAGAGAAGAATCCTCTGAAAAACCATCTTAAAAGGGATTTTAAAAACTATTTTGTATTGTATCCATTCTTCTATCTTTGCGCATATGCCAAGTCCCCGCACCTTATGTTTATTCCTCCTCCTTGCCAGTGCTGCGCCCCTTTCAGCGCAATACCAATGGGACTTTGGGGTAGGTGTAGGTTTTTCCAATTACCTAGGAGAAATAGGTGGAGGAGAACAGGAGCGGAGGGATTTCATATTCGACATGAAATTAAACCGCACCCAATATGTCTTCGGCGGTTTTGCTCGGTATAAATTCTCACCCGGTGTATCCTTTAATCTGGGAGTGACCTACGGAAAGATACGCGCGAACGACTACAATTCCGAAAACCCTGCTCGGGTAGCTAGAAACCTGAGCTTCAGAAACAATATTTTCGAAGTAAGCGGAAGAGCTGAAATCACGCTGTTTTATGACAGTGATGTGAGCGGCAAGGGGTATTACAATCCTGATTTTAAAATTTACGCTTTTCTTGGAGCTGGTGTGATGCACCACAACCCGAAAGTGGTTTATTACGGAGACCTAACAGAGTTTAATGGAGAACTAATCGAACTGCAGCCACTGCAGACTGAGGGAGAAGATTACAACCGCTGGCAGCTGACTGTTCCAGCAGGATTGGGCCTTTACTTCACCCACAAGAAGGTTCACCGTTTTGGATGGGAAATAGGATACCGCACCACCTTTACTGACTACATTGACGATACGAGCACTCAGTATGCGAGTTTCGAGGATGAAAATTCTCTAGCAGCTGAACTGTCCAATCGCACCACTGTAGAATCCTTGGCTGCCGCGGCTGAGTATGCTGAAGAATTTGGTTTGAATGTTCCCAACGCCGAAAGTTTTGAACCTGGAGAAAAACGTGGAGACCCGACAAATAATGACGGTTATCTCTTCACACAATTCACCTACTCTTACGTTCTTAAAGGTCGAAGCTCCTTCTCTAAAAAGAGGTACAATTGGAACAAACGCAAGACGAGAAAACGACGTAAGTCTAGAGCTAAGTTTTAATAATTAGGAACTGCCCGATTTTTCGGAAAGGCTTTTTAATAAAAGTAAAAGCACTTGGTTTTATCCCATTTAGCTCCCACGCGCGTCGATCTTCTTTATTGGCCTTTATGCGGTTCTGCCAACTGAGATTGCTTTGACCACCTGTTTTCATGTTAACCAAGACTTCTGGCAAGTAGGTGGTAGTGATCTTTTCCTTGTATAATACC
The DNA here is from genome assembly GCA_047632755.1 of Cryomorphaceae bacterium. GTDB lineage: Bacteria > Bacteroidota > Bacteroidia > Flavobacteriales_D > Cryomorphaceae > JAKVAV01. The sequence goes on along the minus strand of JBLIDT010000006.1, from coordinate 4,095 downwards.
CTCAACATAAACTCGTAATCAGCGCTGGTCGTGAGGTTAGTATTGAATATTCCGTATTTCTGGTAAATCTCCTTTCGGACAAAAAAAGTGGGATGAGGTACCATCCAACCTTTCAAAAAGGATGAGCGATCGAATTTTCCTGATTTCCATCTTCTCACTACATTTCCTGCTTTGTCTCGGTCTACATAGTTCAAATCGCCATAAAGAGAATCTGTTTTTGCGGCGGAGAGTTGCGAGACTACTTTTGCAATAACCTCTTTTGACGCATATGTGTCATCTGCATTCAATATACCTACCGCATCACCTGTTGCCATTTGTAACCCTTTATTCATTGCAAAATAAATCCCTTCATCGGGCTCTGACACAAATCGATCAATTCTATCGCTGTACTTCTCAATAATTTCAAGTGAGCCATCTGTTGACGCTCCATCTATAATGATGTACTCCAAATCATCATATGTCTGACCAATTACAGAAAGAATAGTGTCTTCTAGCGTATCAGCAGCATTGTACAGTATGGTAATTATACTAACCTTCACTTATTTCTCTCGATTTGTTCTCTCGTGCAGGATTGCCAGCATACACTGAGTAGGGTTTCAGGTCTGATGTGGCAACGCTCCCGGCCGATAATACTGAATGCGAAAAACAAGTTACACCAGGACAAACCACACTTTTGGCCCCTACCCAAACTCCCTTTTCCAAAATTATTGGCTTCGCCATCAAATCAAAACTTGATTTCTTATAGTTGTGGTTTCCCGTTAAGAGCATGGCTCCTTGAGAAATACAAGCATTGGAACCAACCGAAACACTGATCAAATTATCAATCCAAACCATTTCACCAATCCATGTGTGATTTCCTATTGCTAGAAACCATGGATACTTTATGGTAACCGATGGCTTGATAATCACACCTCCACCAATCCTAGCTCCAAAGAGTCGTAAAAGCAATACCTTCATTCTTGAAGGCCATGGAAAGGGTGTTTTAAAGAAAAACAAAGAAACGAGATACCATGCTATCCGCTTTGCCGCAGAACCAGGTCTATATTCTTTATTGGAGAAAGAGCTCAGATCAGTTTCAATCATTGAATAAATTCTGGTATCCTATTCGCAATTTATCAAGATTTATTAATGCCTCAGCATTGATCTTGACATTATTGTACTCTGCCTGATAGCTATAGTCGGTCATCTTACCGAGTTTATTTAAAAGCATTGAAAACTCTTCATGAGCAAGGTCAAGATCAAACCCGAGGCTGGCCTCCCTTAGATTTCGCCATGGAGTCCGTGAAGAAATGATCACAGGTACTCCCGTCAATAAGGCTTCTACTATAGCGTGTCCATAATTTTCTCCCGCCGTTGGGAGAAAGAAAAAATCTGCTTTTGAAGCAATAAGAGGAATGTCCTTTTTAACCATTGCACCTAAAAAACTTACCTCCACATTATCGGGTAGTCCTTCGGTGATTTTCTTGCATCGGCTAAAATAATCTTGATCGTATGTAGCTCCGATTATTTCTAAATTTACGGAAATATCTTTTTCAATGCTCTGCAAACATTCTAAAGCAAAGTGGATATTTTTCTCGGGAGCGATACGAGCTACAGAATAAAGACGCAGGGTATTTTTCAATTTCCGGTGCTCACATCGAGCAATCAGCTTGCTACTGCCCCCTGGAATGTTTGCCACAACTTCAATCGGTACTTTTCCGAACCAAGACGAAATTTGCTTGGACTCAATTGAATTGGTTGTATGAAATTTCACACCCGAGAAAAGTCCGAATAGCTTGGCAAATTTCAAAAAGGTCCTTTTCTTGAATGACTTGATTCCCATAGCTGCTGGGGCAAGCATCCCTCTGGGAGCCACCACGACATCGGCTGCAGCGCTTCGTAAAGCCATAAGCGGAAAAATGGTGAAACACTTACTGAACATTCCGTTCAAGTATACCATATCAGCTTTCACTTCTTTAACGATGGCCCCAATTTTAGTTAAGCTGCGACTCTCTGGCGATAAGTACATCACTTGAGCTTTTCCCACTTTCACCCATTCATTGGGTTTTACTCCTTCATAGGGCTCCGTTTCTAAATAATCACGGTCACCGCAGACAATTTTAAAGTTAAAATCATCTCCCAGGTGCTGCACTATATTGGCACAAGAAGTGATCGGCCCTCCCGCTTTGTAACCAGGCAAGTACCAATCGGTAAAAACGAGGATGGTCCTCATGTTAGATTTCATTTTCGTCGAGCCAAGCTTCAAGAATGCAAAGATGCCATATCCGTGACCAAGAAATCTGGGAGTCGCCTTTTAAAAAGCCATCCCATCGCTTCTCAATTGCCTTGGCATTAAAGGCATCACGGCGACCAAGTTTCTGCAGTGCATCTCCACAAAACTCCTTAAGCTCGTTTCGCATCCAGACTTCCCACGGAAAGGTAAATCCCATCTTCGGTCGGTTAATGATTGAGTCGGGCAGATCATCACCCATAGCATCCACTAAAAGTCTCTTTGGAGAATGAGGGTACTTGTGCTTATCTCCAATTCCCATAACCATCGACACCAGCTCGTGGTCCAAAAAAGGTACCCTAACCTCTAAGGCATGAGCCATGGACATTTGATCGGTATCGCGAAGGAGAATATTTTCCAAGTAAGTGGTCAATTCAGCGTAGGACACATGGCTAAGAATGGGAAGGGAAAAGCCAGGCCGACCATACCCAATACCGCTTTTCACCAGATTGTAAACAGATGATTCAGCTCTTGAACTGATCGCCAGCATGTCTGCATTTTGTCCTGTGGTGGCCACCTCTCTGCTGAAAGGGTAGATGTATTCTAAATCAAATCTTTCTTGATTGAGCACACTACGTGTCTTAGATGATGCCACTCCCGGATTCTTCATCTCCAAAAAGCTACCTGCAATATCGCGGGCAAACCGTGGAAAGCTCAGTAACCACTTTTTGCTTTGCAAGCTGTGAAACTGCTTGAATATGGGATAACCCGCAAAAAGCTCGTCACCTCCAAGTCCTGAAAGCGCAACGGTTATACCTTTACTTTTTGCCGCTCCTGATACTACATATGAATTAATTCCGTCTCCAGATGGGTGGTCCATGGCCCGAAGAGCAGCTGGCAATTGATTGATCAATTCGGATGGGTCAAGCTGGATGCGGTGGTGCTCTGTTCCAAATTTGCGCGCTATTTCCTCGGCATACTTTGCCTCACTATACTCTTGTTCTTGAAAGTCAATGTTAAACGTCTTGATCGGATTGGCTGAATGCTTTGCAGCCAAGGCAACAACCGCACTAGAGTCTATTCCTCCTGAAAGAAATACGCCCAAGGGAACGTCTGCGATCAACCGTCTTTTTATGCTTTCATCGAGTTTTGCCCTCACGGCCGCGCAGGTATCGTCGTAACTCATGCCCCTCATGTCGGTGCGAGCAGATTCGGCCAACTTCCAGTAATGTTTTATTTCTTGCTCATTGTCGGTAATCTTCATGTAGCTGCCAGCTGGCAGGGAAAACACACCTTCCAAAATAGTGGAAGGACCGTGTACTGTCTGGTACCTAAAATACTCGGGGAGAGCGGAATTATTCAAGTTGGGCTTAGAATTCAAGCCCGAGATAAGCGATCGGATTTCACTGGAGAATAAGATCTCGTTGTCTTTTCTCAAATAGTAAAGCGGCTTAATGCCCATTCTATCTCGGCAGAGGAAAAGCTCTTCTGCTTGCTTATCCCAAAGTGCAAAAGCAAACATGCCGTTGCATTCATTGACAAACGACATACCCCACTTGGCCAATCCTGCGAGCAAGACCTCTGTATCGCCATCGGTCTTAAATGGGTATCCTGAAAGCTGTTTCTTCAGCTCACGGAAATTATATATTTCTCCATTAAAGACAATGGTATAGCGCCCTGACTGGTCAGTCATGGGCTGATTCGCCCCTTGTCGGAGATCAATAATTGACAAGCGTCGATGAGCCAAAGCTATTCCCTCACCTATGTGAAAACCTTCGGCGTTCGGACCGCGATGTTTGAGCTTATCCGCCATTTGGCGAATACGCGTTTGAGCAGAATCAGAATTTCTATGACCGTATATACCTGCTATTCCGCACATTAATGCG